>NZ_VDLZ02000003.1:0-514729 GCF_006334905.2 Streptomyces sp. 3MP-14 | reverse complement strand
GGAGCCCGGAGCCCGGAGCCCGGAGCCCGGAGCCCGGAGCCCGGAGCCCGGAGCCCGGAGCCCGGAGCCCGGAGCCCGGAGCCCGGAGCCCGGAGCCCGGAGCCCGGAGCCCGGAGCCCGGAGCCCGGAGCCCGCTTATGCCGTTATGCGGGCCGCGCCGTGCGCCGCGACGCGGCGGGCGGCGGCGGTAGTTCGGGGTGACCGTGGGCGCTAGCACGGCCGGGCCGCTCCGCGCGCTGGTCGGCGCGGAGGCCGCCCGGTGGCGGACGTTCCCCCACCAGCGCACCATCGCGGTGCTCAGCCGCACCGTGACCTCGGTGGTCCGGGTGCTGGAGACGCTGCCGGCCGTGGTGCGCGGCGATCCCCGGATCGGGGTGGTCTTCGCGCACGATCCGGCGTCCGCGTTCCAGGACGGCGTGTCACGGCTGCTGGAGGAGAACGACTGCCGGGTGCTGCCCGCCGCGCGGCTGGCGGAGGTCCGGCCCGATCTGATCCTCTCGGCCAGCGAGAACGTGCCCGACGCCGGCGGCTGCCCGGTGCTGGTGCTCCCGCACGGCGTCGGCTTCCAGAAGTTCGTGCCGGCGCCGGCCGGCCCCGGCGTCCGGGTCTCCGGCGTCGTCCAGGACCGGCTGTTGGAGAACGGGCGGACGTGGCTGGCGGTCTCGCATCCGGACCAGCGCGCGCAGGTGGAGGAGGCGCATCCGGCGGCGAAGGGCCGGACGTTGCTCATAGGCGACCCGTGCTTCGACGAGTTGCGGACGAGCCTGCCGCGCGCCGCTGACCTCCGCCGGGGGCTGGGGGTGCCGGACGGGGCGCGGCTGGTGGTGCTGAGTTCGACGTGGGGCCCGGCGTCGCTGCTGGGGTCCGATCCCCGGCTGGCCGGGCGGCTGCTGGCCCGGCTGCCGTACGACGGCTACCGGGTGGCGGCGATCCTGCACCCCAACATCTGGGCCGCGCACGGGGCTTGGCAGATCCGCGCGCTGCTGGCGCCGGCGCTGGACGCCGGCCTGCTGCTGATGCCGACGGCACACGCCTGGCGTTCGGCGCTGGTCGCCGCGGACGCGGTCGTGGGCGACCACGGCTCGGTCACGCTGTACGGGGCGGCGTTGGGCAAGCCGACGCTGTTGGGCGCGTTCGGCGCCGGGGAGGTGGTGCCGGGGACGGCCGTGGAGCGGCTCGGCCGGATCGCGCCTCGGCTGGTGGCGGGTGCGGATCTCGCCGGGCAGATCGAGCGGGCCGTCCGCGAGCAGGGCCCCGACCGGTACGCCTCGGTGCGGCGGGCGGCCTTCGACCGGCCCGGCGACGCCGTCGCCCGGCTGCGCACCGCGATCTACGGCCTGCTGGATCTCGACGAGCCGGACGCCCCGCCCCCCAGGCCGGCCCTGCCGGTGACCGGGGCCCGCGCCACCGAGGTCAGCTCGTGGCTGGTCACCGGTTCGCTGGCCACCCGGGACGGCCGGCCCACGGTGACCGTGGAACGTCATCCGGCGGCCGTTGTCGGTGAGTTGGCGGCAACGGACGACCGGCACGTCGTTCATCTCGCCTGCCTGGAGACCGAACCCGATCAGCGGCTCGTCGAGAGTTCGTCGGTGATCGTCGGGCGTGACCCGGCGGCGGACGAGGCCGGGGCCCGGGCGTGGATCGCGGGGACCCTGGCCCGGCTGCCGGGCGCCCGGGCCGCCGCCGTTCCGCTCGGGACGCCCGGGCCGCCCAGCCGGCACCTCGTCGGCCTGCGGGACGGCCGGCTCGTCGAGGCCGACGGCGGGCCGGCCGACGGCGGGCCCGACGACCACGCGGACGGGCCCGACGCCGGGCTCGCGGCCGCGCTCGTCTACACCCTGCTGCGCGCCGGAACGCCGTCCCTGGCCGGGGAGTTCGGCCTCCGCGTCGCCCCCGGCCGCGCCCACCGGCTGCGGCTGCGCGCCCACGCCGGGGACGCCCCGCAGGGCTGAGGCCCGGCCGTCAGCCGTCCAGGCGGCGCAGCCACTCCGCGAGCCGTTCCGCGTCCGGGTGGCCGGTCTCCGCCCAGATCGCGGCCGCGCGCGCCACGGACTCCCGCACCAACGCCGGGTCGCCGCCGGTCCGTTCCAGGAGCGCCGCCAGGCGGATCAGCGTCTCGCCCTCGTAGTGGCTCGCGCCCTCCTCGGTGAGCGTCGCCGCCGCCTCGCGCAGCGCGGAGACCGCCGACTCGACCTCGCCCGACCGCTCGTGGACCTCGCCGATCGCGGCCAGCGCCCGCGCCGCCATCCGCCGGTCGTTCCGCGCCGACAGCGCGTCGAACGCCTCCCGCAGCGTGACGAGCGCGGCCGCCGGATCGCCGGCGGCGGCCTGAGCGCGACCCAGGAAGAACGTCGCGATGGCGGCGCCGCGCGGCTCGTCGGCCTCCCGGTTGAGGGCGAGCGAACGCCGGTAGGCGTCGATGGCCCGGGCCGGGTCGTGCCGGTCCCAGTACCGGCCGTGGAACTCCGCGACCGAGGCCCGGAGATCCGTCCGGTCCGACGCCGCCGCGCACTCCTCGGCGCGCTCCAGCTCGGCGCGCGCCCGTTCGTCCTCGTCGAGGTCGAGCAGCGGCCGGGACAGCAGGCTGCGCAGCCGCGCCTCGGCGTCCGTCTCGCCGAGCGCCACGGCCGAGGCGATCCCCAGCTCCAGCGACTCCCGCCAGGCCCGCAGGTCCCTGTGGTGCAGGAACAGCACGGTGAAGCTCTCGGCCAACGGCCAGACCAGCGCGTGGAGTTCGGCCTGGCTCGCGGCCCGCAGCGCGGCCAGGATCGGGCCGCGCTCCGCGCGGAGCCAGGCGAGCGGGGGCGGGCCGTCCGCCTCGGCGAACGGGTCGGCCGCGCCGGCGAGCAGCGCGGCGGGGTCGGCGATCCGCAGCCGCTCGGCGCGGATCGCCCGGTCGGCGAACGCGGTCAACGCCAGGAAGTGCGTCGCGACGCGCTCGATCAACTCCCGGTGGGCCGGCTCGGACTCCTCCCGCTCGGCCCGCTGCCGGGCGTGCAGCCGCACCAGGTCGTGGAACGCGTACCGGTCGGCCTCGGTGACGGTCAGCAGGCTGGCGTCGACCAGCCCGTCGAGCAGCGGCAGGACCTCCCCGGCCGTCGTGCCGAGCGCGGCGGCCGCCGTTCCCGCGTCGAAGGAACGCCCCGGCAGCCAGCCCAACAGGCGGTACACCCGGGCCTGTTCGGGCGGCAGCGCCTGGTAGGCGGGGTCTAAGACCGCGGACATGGAATGCTCCCCTCCATCGGACAGTCCGTGCAACCGCCGGTTCTCGTCGGCCAGTTCGGCGACGAGGGCGGCGAACGTCAGCCGCCGCTCGCGCCGCAGCCGCGCCCCCACCACGCGGAGCGCCACCGGCAGGCCGCCGCAGAGAGCCACGACGCGTTCCGCCGCCGGCCGTTCGGCCGGGGTGATCGTCCGGCCCGAGACGTCGGCCAGCAGCGCGCGGCCGCTCTCGTCCTCCATGGGGTCGAGCGGCAGCAGCTCCGCGCCGTCCAGGAGCAGGTCGCCCAGGTCCTGGTGGCTGGTGGCGAGGACGACGCTGCCGGCGCCCTTGGGCACCAGGGGCCTGACCTCGGCGGGCCGGCTCACGTCGTCGAGCACGAACAGCAGCCGCCTGCCCGCCGTGCGGGAGCGGAGTTCGTTGGCGCGTTCCGCGAGCGTGCCGGGCAGGGCGGACTCCGAGACGCCCAGCGCGCGCAGGCACATGGCCACCGCCTCCGACACGTCGGCGCCGGCGCCCTGGCGCAGCGCGGCGAAGTCGACGAAGAGCTGGCCGTCGGGGAAGGCGTCCCGCGCGGTCTCGGCCCACCGCTGCGCCAGCGAGGTCTTGCCCATGCCGGGCAGGGCCCTGATCACGACCTGGCGGACCGGGCCCCGGCCGTCGTCCGCCGCCGCCAACAGCCCGTCGAGGCGGGCGATCTCGCGTTGCCGGTTCCTGAACCGGCCGGTGAACGGGGGCACTTGGTCGGGCCGGACATGCTGGCCCGGCTGCGGCCCCTGCGGTCCCTGGGTCACGTGGAACGTGATCCCGCCGTGCACCTGCCCCGCCTGCACCACGGGTCCCTCGACCAGGCCGGACAGTTCGTTCCGCGCGGACAGTTCGTTCCGCGAGGCGGGCAGCCCCCGTTGGCCCTCCGCGTCACCCTGCGCCACAGCGCCCCCTCAGCTCACGTTCCGTCAGCGACGACCGAGCACGCACAGTATCGCCCATGGCGCGGCGACGCGCCGGGGCGAGGCGGGATCGCCGGGCGGCGGGGCGGGATTCGGGCACGGGGGTCCGTTGACGGTGGCGCTCAGCGCGCCAGGCGTTCGATCAGGGTCTCCCAGGCGTCGCCGAGGAGTTCGACGGTCTCCGTCGCCAGGGCCTCCTCGGCCTCGGGACGCGACAGGTAGAGCAGCAGCGGGCCTTCGAGGGCGGCGGTGAGCTGGATCGCGAGGCCGTTGAGATGGGGCAGCGACGTGGCCTGGCGGAGAAGAATCCCGAGGTGGAGCTGGGTAACGGACGCGTCGCCCGCCGGGACCGGCTGGGCGCGGTCGAGGGCGGCCCGCGCGACGGCGTGGTGGTCGACGAGGAACGCGATGCGGGCGCGGCCGTAGGCGACGAGGCGTTCGACGGGGCCGGCGCCGGGGCCCAGGGGCGGCGGCCCGGACATCACCTGCTCCTGGAACCGCCGCTCGTCGGCGTCGAGCAGCGCGCGGAAGATCCCGGCCCTGCTGCCGAAGCGGCGGAAGACGGTGCCCTTGCCGAGGCCGGCGCGCTCGGCGAGGCCGTCCATGGTGACCCGCTCCGCGCCGTGCTCGGCGAGCATCTCGCGGGCGGTCCGCAACAGGTGCTCGCGGTTGCGCGCCGCGTCGGCGCGCTCGCCACGCGGCTTCCCGAAGGGCACGACGGAGCTGGTCACCGGGCCAATCTACAGGCTGGAAACAAAACCGGGGTAAAGTCCGTTTATGCCGTCGCGAGGCCGCAGCACGCGGCCCGTGTCCGAGCACCCACGAGCCACCGCACCAACCACCGGACGAGAACCGTCCCCTCCGAAGGACCACGATCATGAACCTGTTCCGCCTGGACGCCAGCATCCTGCCCGGCGCCTCCGCCAGCGCCGAGATCGCCGACATAGCCGAGGCCGAGTGGCGCGCGGCCCACCCCGACGCCACGGTCGTCCGGCGCCATCTCGGCACGGAGGCGCTGCCGGCCGACGCGTGGGCGCTCGCGACCACGGCGGCCTTCGCCGCCGAGGATGACCACACCCCGGCGCAGCGCGAGGCGCTGGCCCTGGGCACGGCGCTGGCCGAGGAGGTGCAGGCCGCCGACGCCGCGATCCTGGCCGTCCCGCTGTACAACTACGGCGTCTCCCAGCACTTCAAGACCTGGGTCGACCTCGTCATCGCGGGCGCCGGCGCCACCACCCCGGTGTTGAAGGGCACCCCGACCGTGCTGGCCACCACCCTGGGCGGCGGCTACGGCCCCGGCGCCCCGCGCGAGGGCTGGGACCACTCCACGCCCTATCTGGAGCGGGTCCTCGGCGACCTGTGGGAGGCCGAGTTGACCGTGATCAAGCGCGAACTCACGCTCGCGGCGGCCACGCCCGGCATGGAGTCCCTGCGGGACGTCGCCGCGCAGCGGCACTCCGAGGCGCTGGCCGCCGCCCGCGAGGCCGGCCGCGCGCTGGCCGGCGGCTGAACGAACGCGGGGCGCTGGGCGAGGCCGGCGCGGGGCGGCCCGGCGAGGCCGGCGCGGCCCGGCGAGGCCGGCGCGGCCCGGCGAGGCCGGCGCGGCCCGGCGAGGGGCAGGGGCAACGCGCCCCCGCCCCGCGCCCGTTGGGTGAGCCCGCGCCCGCTGGGTACTACGACCGTCCGGGAGAGCGGTGCGCCAGCCGGGTGCGGGGGCGGGGGCGGCAAGCCCTACGCGCGGTGGGCGGTGAGGCCGTCGAGGGTGATGGTGCCGTCGTCGAGGCGGACGCTGGTGGCCCAGCGGTAACGGGCGCGCACGGCCGGGTCGCTGAGGTCGAGCGCGCCGCCGGTGTCGGCGGTGAACAGGAACTCCCAGCCGTCGCCCTGGTCGGCGTAGGCCGTGGCCTTCGTGCCGCGCAGCACGAAGGCGTAACGGGCGCCGGGGCCGGTGAGGTCCACGGTGCCGTCGAGGTTCTGCAACGGCTCGGCCCCGGCCGTGACGAGTTGGCCGTCGATCCGCAGGTCCCAGCCGACGCGGTGCAGCCCGTTGTGGTAGCGGAACAGCAGGTAGTTGTCCGCGTCCTGGGCGACGCCGACGAAGACGGTGTCCTGGGTGCCGGCCTCGGCGAAGGTGCCGGGGGTGAGCACGGCCGCCGCCGCGTCGGAGCCGGGCGTGACGTCGGAGCGGAACACCAGGTGGGTCAACTGGTCGGCGCTGACGGCGAGTCGGCCGTTCTCGACCCGGGCGTCGCCCACGTGCGAGGTCACCGGCAGCACGCTCCACCGCGCCAGATCGCCGTCGAAGGTCTCGGCCAGCTCGGGCACCGGGTAGGCCGCGCGGCTCGGCGTCGGCGGGAGGACGTCGACCTCGGCGAGGTGGGCTTCGAGCCGGGCGCGCAGCGCGCGGGCCCGGCCCGGGTGCCGGGCGGAGAGGTCGGTGGTCTCGCCGGGGTCGCGGGCCAGGTCGTACAGCTCGGCGCGCCCGTCGCGGAAGTACCGCACCAGCTTGTACCGGCCGGAGCGGACGGCGGCGTGCGGGTGGGTGGAGCCGATGAAGTGCGGATAGACCCAGAACAGTTCGTCCCGGCGGAGCCGGCCGGCGCCCGTCAGCACCGGGGCGAGGCTGACGCCGTCGAACCGGTGCCGGCCGGGCCGGCCGCCCGCCAGGTCGAGCGCGGTGGGCAGCACGTCGATGGTGCTGACCGGGGTGTCCTCGCTGCGGCCGCCGCGCACCCGCCCCGGCCAGTGCGCGATGAGCGGCACCCGGATGCCGCCCTCGTACAGCTCGCCCTTGCCGCCGCGCAGCGGCTGGTTGGCGTCGCGGTACGGGCCGCCGTTGTCGGAGGTGACCAGGAGCAACGTGTCGCGGTCCAGGCCGAGTTCGGCGAGCGCTTCGGCGATGCGGCCGACCTGCTGGTCGACGCTCTCCAGCATGGCGGCGAGCACGGGCCGGTTGGGCGACTCGTCGGCGCCCGGCTTGGCCCGGTACTTGGCGACCAGTTCGGGCTTGGCGTCGAGGACGGTGTGCACCGCGTAGTTGGAGAGGTGCAGGAAGAACGGCTCGTCGCGGTGGCGGGTCAGGAAGTCGACCGCCTCGGCGGCCAGCCGGTCGGTGAGGTACTCGTTCGGCTCCCTGGCGGGCAGGTCGGGCAGGAAGAAGTACGGGTGGAAGTAGTCGCCGTCGGCGATGTACTTCTCCTCGGAGGCGATCACCTCGTCGAAGCCGTGGGCGAACGGGTTGCCCGGCCGCTCCCGGTAGGGGCCGCTGTAGGTCTCGGTGAGGTGCCACTTGCCGATCAGGCCCGTGGTGTAGCCGTGCGGGCGGAGCACGTCGGGGACGGTCGGGATGTCGGGTGAGAGGTGCTTGTCGCTCGCGGCGGCCTCGCCGCGCAGGAAGTCGGTGATGCCGCTGCGCGCCGGGTAGCGGCCGGTGACGAGCGCGGCGCGGGTCGGGGAGCAGAGCGGGGCGGCGGCGTAGGCGCTGGTGAAGCGGACGCCCTCGCGGGCCAGCCGGTCGAGGTGCGGGGTTTCGTTGAACGTGTTGCCGTAGGCGCCGAGTTCGTCCCAGCCGAGGTCGTCGATGGAGACGAAGACGACGTTCGGGGGCCGGCGGCCGGGCCGGCCGCGCGGCGCGGCCAGCTCGGCCGCCGAGGCGGGCCCGGGGGCCGCGACGAGGCCGGCGACGGCGGTTCCGGCGGCGGTGCCGGTGGCGGTGCCAAGGAACCGGCGGCGGGAGGGGCCGGGTTGGGGCGCTGGTCTGGAGGCGTGGGACGGGTGGGACAGGGTGGTGGGCATGGCGGGGCCTTCCGGGGGCTGGGCTGGTGCCGTCGTTCAGTGGTGCCGTGGCGTTCAGTGGTGCCGTGGCGTTCAGTGGTGCCGTGGCGTTTCGAGGACCAGCGGCAGTTCCTCGCCGGGCCGGATGACCAGGGTCTCGCCGCGCCGCCGGGTGGCCTCGCCGTCGGCGTACGTCGTGCCGGTGACGGTGAACTCGACGGGCTCGCGGCCCTCGCGGAGCGTCGCCAGCGGCGCGTCCAGGTCGTCGAGCCAGCGGATCAGGTCGCCGCCCAACTCCCGCACGACGTCGGGGCGTTCGTCCGCCAGGTTGTCTGCCTCGCCGAGGTCGCGGCGCAGGTCGTACAGCTCCCAGGAGCGGTCCTCGTAGGAGTAGACGAGCTTCCACCGGCCGGAGCGGATCACCGACTGCGGGCGCTGGTCGCGGGTGGCGTCGACGAGGTAGCCGGGCAGGTGCCAGTAGAGGGCGTCGCGGCGCAGCCGCGCGTGCGGGTCGGCGAACAGGCCGCTGAGGTCGGCCCCGTCGAGCGCCTGCCGGGCGGGCGGCCGGACGCCGGCGAGCGAGGCGATGGTGGCGTGGTGGTCGGCGGCGTAGACCGGGGTGTGGTTGACGCGGTCGCCGTCCACCAGCTCCGGGTTGGCGCTCCAGGCGATCAGCGGGACGCGGATGCCGCCCTCGCGCAGCTCGCCCTTCTGCCCGCGCAGCGGCCCGTTGTCGGTGAACCGCTCGACGCCGCCGTTGTCGCCGGTGAAGACGAGCACGGTGTTCTCGGCGAGGGAGCGGCCCGGGGCGCGCGGGTCGGGGGTGGTCTCCAGGTGGTCGACCACGCGGGCCACGGTCTGGTCGAGGCCCTCGGTGAGCGCCCCGTACGACGGGTTGGACGGGCCGCTCCCGGGATCGGCGGCCTGGTACTTCGCCAACAGGTCGGCGCGGGCCTGCCGTTCGCCGACCGGGGTGTGGACGGCGTAGGAGCTGAGGAACGCGAAGAAGGGGTCCTCGCTGTTGCGGTCGACGAAGTCGATGGTGGCGTCGGCGAGGGCGTCGGTGACGTGCTTGTCGGTGCCGACGAGGGCGTCGAGGGCGGCTGGGTCGACGCCGTGGCTGTACGGCCTGATGTTCTCGTCCACGTACTCCTGGGTGTAGTCGCCGGCGAACGCGTCGAGCGCGGGCCCGATCTTCGGCCCGAACTGCCCCTCGCTGGCGTGGTAGTTGCCGGGGTCGCCGGCGTTGGTGCCGCCGATGTTCTCGTCGAAGCCGTGCAGGGCGGTGATGTCCTCGCCGGTCCTGGTGACGTGGAACTTGCCGACGTAGCCGGTGGTGTAGCCGACGTCCTGGAGCCGTTCGCCGACGGTGACGGCCTCGGCGGGCAGGGCGGTGGCGCCGTCCTCGCGGCCCTGCGGCGGGCCGTAGAGGAGGGTGTCGTCGCCGCCCCGGTTGAGGTTGCCGACGAGGTAGATGTTGTTCTCCGGGCGCGGGGCGAGGAGGCCGGTGAGCAGGGCGGCGCGGGTGGGCGTGCAGTTGACGGAGGTGTAGGCGTTGTCGAAGGCGACGCCCTCCCGCGCGATGCGCTCCAGGGCCGGCGTCTCGTAGTAGTCGCTGGGGTTGCCGGCGTTGGTGCGGGGGCTGCTGAGGTTCGTCCAGCCGAAGTCGTCGGCGAGGATGTAGACGATGTTGGGCTGCTGCGGGCGGTGGTGCCCGCCCGCTGGGGCGCCCGGTTGGCCGTCGTGGGCGGTGGCGGGGCCGGGGGCGCCGAGCGTGGTGAGGGTGAGGAGCGCGGGGAGGGCCAGCAGGCCGAGCGAACGCGACGATCTCTTCCCGGACGGGCGCTTCGGGGGCATCGGAACTCCTTGGGGTGCGGGGGTGAAGTGGTGGGTCAGGCGACGTCGTTGGCGCAGCGGAAGCCGATGTTGGCCGCCGCCGAGTCGGCGGTGTTGCCGGAGCGGGCGGCGACCCGGTAGCGGTAGCAGTAGGAGTCGTGGCACAGGAACGAGCCGCCCCGCATGACGCGGCGGGCGTCCGGGGCCGGGTCGTGCGCGGGGCCCCGGGGGTCGTGAACGGGGTCCGGCGCGCCGGTCATGGCCTGCGGCGCGCCGGCCCCGGGGCTTCGCGCGCCGGCGCGCGCGGCGTAGGTGCCGGGATCGAAGGTGTCGGCGCACCACTCCCAGACGTTGCCGACCATGTTCCACAGGCCGTGGCCGTTGGGGCGGAAGGACTTCACGGGCGCGGTGGCGTCGTGGCCGTCCTCGGCGGTGTTGTGGGTGGGGAAGGTGCCCTGCCAGATGTTGCACAACCAGCGGCCGCGCGGGGTGAGTTCGTCGCCCCAAGGGAAGCGGCGGCCCTCAAGTCCGCCTCGGGCGGCGTACTCCCACTCGGCCTCGGTGGGCAGCCGCTTGCCGGCCCACGCGCAGTACGCCTGGGCGTCGTGCCAACTCACCTGCACCACCGGGTGGTTCTGGAGATCGCTGATGGTGGAGAGCGGCCCGGCCGGGTGGCGCCAGGAGGCGCCGCGCACGACCAGCCACCACGGCGTTCCGGTGGCGCGGCCCAGCACGTCGGCCGGCTCGGCTCGAACGGAGAGGTGGAACACCGCCGACAGGCCCAGCCGTTCGGCGTCCGTCACATAGCCGGTGTCCTTGACGAACGCGGCGAAGGCGGCGTTGGTGACGGTGGTCGCGTCGATCAGGAACGGGTCGAGGCGCACCGGGTGCACCGGGCCCTCGCCGTCGGCCGCGTAGCCCTCGCCGAAGGCGTCGCCCATGCCGAACGTGCCGCCGGGCAGCCGCACCTGGCCGCGCGTGCCGCGCCGCGTGGCGGGCGGGCGGAACGGCGCGGCGGCGCGGGCGTCGGGGACGCCGACCAGCTGGCCGCCGGCGCCCGCGCCGGGGGGCGCGTGGTCGTGGTGGTGGCCGTCGGCGGACGGGGCGCAGCAGGACATGGGGTGAACTCCTGGGTCCGGGCAGGGCGGAGCGGGACGCACGGCGGCCGGGGAGGGAACGCCGGGAACGCCGGCGCGTGGCAACGTGCGGAACGGGGTGCGGGAACGGGTGCGGAGCGGTGCGCGGAGTGGTGCGCGGAACGGGAGAGGCCGCGTGCGGGCGGCGGTCAGGCGGAGCGATCCGGCCGATCTAGCCGATTCGGCTGATGTGGCGGGATGCCGCCCGCGACTCCGGGGCGGTGACCGCGAGAAGGGGAGGGCTCAGCGACAGAACTCGTCGAAGTGGTCGGCGCGGCGGCCGGGCCAGAACTGGTCCAGCAGCACCGTGCACGCCGAGCGGGTCTCCCTCGTGGCCCTCATGGTGGGGATCGCACCACATCGCGCGGGGATGTTCAATGGGGCGTCCGCTGGCTGGAACGCGACGAGGGCGGGAGGGAGAGAGGGAAGGGGCAACGGGGTGGGGTGGGTGCGGGGTGGGCGCCGGGGGCGCCGGGGCCCTGGGGGCCCCGGGCGCTCCCGGGCCTTCGGGTGCGGGCCGGTGGCCGGTGCGGGGCAGCCCGACTGGTCGTTTCGTTGGTCGACGAGACCCTGCGGTGTGGTGGGGGCTCTGGCGCGGACCACGACGCCGGGCCTAGATGGCGCACGATCGGCCGGGTGCGGGCGTAACGAATGCCGGCAGGAGGCTGGCTGGGAAGGGGGGCGCGGCTTCCGGGAGGTGGAGTTCGTTGCCGCCGGGGGTGGTCGGAAATGGCGGTGCGTGCCCCACGGGCGCAGGGACCGCGCCGAGTTCGAGGGCCGGTTGGCCGCTGGGGGCGTGCGTGGCGCGCACCGGCTTCGCCGGCCTGCCCCGGCATGTCGCCCGTCTCGGACCTGACCGATCGTCGGGCGTCTGGCGGGGGCGGTGCCGGTTGTTCGGGTGGGGCGGGCGGTGGGTGGGGTGTTCGGTCAACGACCACGCTGCCGCGCGAACATCGCCTGCCGGTGAGGTAGTCCGCGCGCCGCCGACTCCCGAAGGCGGGCGCGCCGGGGGGTGGGGGACCTTTTTTCTAGGTGCCCGTCTGGAAGTGAACAGATCGTTCAACGCCCAAGGCCCGCACCGTCGAACCGGCGGAGGAGATGGCGGGGCACGAGCCGGCACGTCACCGCGCGTCGTAGGCCTCGCGGTGCGCGTGCACCTGTTCCATGTGGGTCTCGGCCCAGTCCTTGATGCCCCGCATCACCGCGCAGAGCGAGAGCCCGAGGTCCGTCAGCTCGTAGGTGACCGTGACCGGGACGGTCGGCGTCACCGTCCGCGTGATCATCCCGTCGCGTTCCAGCGCGCGCAGCGTCTGGGTCAGCATCTTCTGGCTGATGCCGGACAGCCGGCGCGCCAGTTCGGAGAAGCGCATCGGCCGTGGCTCGCCGGTGCAGGCGTCCCCGGAGACCTGCGGCCCGTCGCTGCCGAGGGCCGCGAGCACCAGCGCGACCCACTTGTCGGAGATCCGTTCCAGCAGTTGGCGGCTGGGGCAGGCGGCGAGGAACGCGTCATAGCCCGCCTTCGCCTCCGCCCGCCGCTCGGCCGCCGTTCTCGTCGCCATCCGTGGTCCCTCCCGCCGCCGACCGTTTCACCCTGCCGGTGAGCTACGCACTTTCAGGTGCCTACTTCCCAGTGGAGAGTAACCGCAGCAGTCTGGGAACCGCCAGCGAACGAGCACGGAAACCCAGGAGCACCGCATGAGTTCGACCACCTTCCGCATGGCCGTCGTCCGCACCCCGAAGGGCCCCGACTCGATCGAGATCGTCGAGGTGCCCGTCGCCGAGCCCGGGCCGGGCGAGGTGCGGGTCCGGGTCGCCGCCGCGCCCGTCAACCCCGTCGACCTCGCCGTCGCCGGCGGCACGTTCCACGCGATGGGCCTGATCAACCAGCCCGAACGCACCGGCCTGGGCTGGGAGTTCGCCGGCGCCGTCGAGGCGGTCGGGGCCGGCGTCGATCTCGCCGTCGGCACGCGGGTCGCCGGCCTGGCGGGCGGCTTCGACCGGGACTTCGGCACCTACGCCGAACAGATCGTCCTGCCGGCCGCCGACCTGGCCGTCGTGCCCGACGAACTCGACCTGCTGCCGGCCGCGACCGTGCCGCTCAACGGGCTGGCCGCCGCCCGGGCCGTCGAGCTGCTCGGCGACGCGCACGCCGGCGGCGCGGCGCTGCTGGTGACCGGCGCGGCCGGCGCCGTCGGCGCCAACGTCGCGGCGCTCGCGCCCGAGCGCGGCTGGCGGGTGACCGGCCTGGCCAGGCCCGGGGACGAGAAGTTCGTCCGGGGCCTGGGCGCCGACTTCGTCACCGAGGCCGAGCCGGGCTGGGACGCCGTGGCCGACGCCGCCGCGCTGCTGGACGCCGGCCTGGCCCTGGTGCGGGACGGCGGCACCTTCGTCGGCGTCCTGCCCAACGCCGGGCCGCCGGCGGAGCGCGGGATCACCGTGCACACCGTGAACACCGAGGCCGACGGCCCGCGCCTGGCCGACCTGCTGGCCCGCGCCGCGTCCGGCGCGCTGCCGACCCGCGTGCACTCCGTCCTCCCCCTCGACGAGGCGGCCCGCGCGCACCGCCTGAAGGCGGCGGGCGGCACGCGCGGCTCCCTCGTGCTCGCGCCCTGAACGGAGGCGCGGAGCGCGGCCGGGCCACGCGGCCCGCCACCGGGCGGCCGGCCCGTCCCGGTCAGACGAACGCGGCGTCCGGCCGGTCCCCGTTGACGAGGAACGGCAGGCGGCGGCGCTGCCCGGCGGCGATGATGGCGTACTGGTAGATCGCCGGCGGCTCGTGCAGTTCCCGCATCGGCACCCAACTGGCGCCCTCACGCGGGTCGTTGTCCGGCACCTCCGGCAGCACGCCGCCGTCGAGCACATACTCGACGCCGTTGAGTCCGCCGTCCTCGTCCGTGCGCAGGGTGACCGCCAGCACCTCGCTGAGCGGCCGGTCGTAGCCGGCGGCCTCCATCAGCCGCTCGCGGGCGGTCAGGATCAGGCATCGCCCCGGGCGCACCTCGCCCTGCGGCAGCACCCAGCCCTCCCCCTCCTCCCGCTGCCCGCGCACCATCAGCGCGTGGTTGCTGGCGGTGGTGGCGAGGATGTGGAACGTGATGGGCAGGGTGGAGTGCACGATGGTCGTACGCATGAAGTGCCTTCGCTGTTCGGTTGGTTGACAGTTGACGTGGTGGGTCGGTGAGGTCGTCGGCCGGTCGGTGGTTCAGGTGAGGAGCGGCAGGTAGCCCGAGGCGGCGGTCAGCAGACACATCAGGCCGACGAAGGCCGGTCCGAGCGCCCGGTCCAGCACGGTCGGCCGCGCCGCCGCCGGGTCCTCCGGCTCCGGCCGGCGCACCACCCGCCAGTGCCGCTCGGTGCGGGCGAGGAACAACGTGTGGTCAGGACGTTCCTGGGTGTGGTGCAACGCCCAGACTCCACACGGAGTTTGTTCGTCGTCGAAGAGCGGCGACGCCGCCTCGCAGCTCATGCACGCGACGCCGTATATCCCGTCCGGCACGCCCTCGCCGCGCTCCTCGCACAGCACCCAGTCGGCGCCCCTGATGATCGAGTTCACTGTTCTCCCTTCTCTCCCCTGGCCCCGGTGGAGGCCAGGCGCAGCAGCCGTTCCCCGAGCCGGGTGCGGGCCGGGCGCGCCGGGGCGCGCCGCCGGGGAACGGTGGGTGGCCCGACGGCCGACGGCCGGTAGAGCGGAACGTGCCGCCCCTCCGCGTCGGTCGGCGCAGCCCGGTTCAGCTCGGTGAAGTCCCAGAGCATCGCGTGCAGTTGGTCCAGGCACGGCCCGCAGATGTAGAGCGGCGCGCCCGCGCCGACCGTGGTCGCGCAGCCGATCCACAGCACGGCGGTGACCTGGTGCCCGCAGTAGAACCAGCACGGCCCGAGCACCCACCCGCTCCCCGGCCCCCGCCCCGGTTTCGGAACGAGGAACTCCCATTCGGGAGGTTCCGAGGGTTCCGAGGCTTCCGGCAGCCCGTTCATCAGCCGGGTTCTCCGGAAAGGGCGCCCCGGCACGAGAACCAGACAACCTTTCCCATCCGGAGCCCGTCGCCTTCCGGATAGGGCGCCGGCATATAGCCGAAGTCGTCGGCCATTTCCCGCAGCAGCCACAGCCCGCGCCCGCGTTCGGCCGACCAGCTCGGCCGGTTCCCGACGCGCGGCGGCTGCCCCGAGCGGTCCAGCACCTCGACGAGCACGTTCCCCTCGGCGCGGCTGAGCCGCAGCCCACAGCGCGGATCGTCCACGTGGCACGCCACGTTGGCCAACAGTTCCGAGACGCCCTGCTCCCCGAGCGCGACGGTCTCTTCGCGAGCCCGCCAGCCCCGCAGGATGTCAGCAACGGTCGCCCGCCAGTAACCGATCTCGCGGGAGCGAACAGTTATGGCCCAGAAGTGAACATCCCGGCTGGCGAGCGCACCTCGTGTGATAGCCATTGAGTCCTCCCGGTCGGCCTTCTCGCGGTTCAACCGCGCTGTGTGAGCAGCCATGTTCAGAATGGCATCAGAACGGCTATGTTGAGGACCAGAAAGCCGGAATTCCGCTGTCAAATTTCTGCGTAACTCCCTGCTGCCGTAAGGAAGTTCACGCGGAACGGCGGTGGTCGCCCGTTCTGGCTCAGAACGTTTCTTGCGCCAGCAGAACGTTCGCCGCGAAACTGAGAGGGAGGGCTACGGATGATCACGGACATCGAGTCGGCGACGCCCGCGCTGTGCCGACTTCAACTGGGCAGCGAGCTGCGCCGGTTGCGACTGGCGACCGGGCTGAAGGCGAGTCAGGTGGTGAAGAGGCTGCTGTGGAGCCCGTCCAAGCTGACCCGCCTGGAGACCGGAGAGAACACGGTCGTCGAACAGGCGGACGTCATGGCGCTGTGTGAGATCTACCAGGCGGACGAGGAGACACGGACGCATCTGATGGGCTACGCCGCCGTCACCAAGACGAAGCAGGACTGGTGGCAGTCACCGAAGTACCGGCCGGTCATCGGGCCGGTCTTCAAGGCGTTCCTGGGGCTGGAGGCCACGGCCAGCTCACTGCACACCTACGAAGCCGAGTTCGTCCCCGGCCTGCTCCAGACCGAGGCCTACGTCCGCGTCCTGCACGAGAACGCGCTGGCCGGGCTGCGCAACGAGGAGGTGGACCGACAGGTTCTCGTGCGGATGGCACGGCAGGAGGTGCTGCGGCGCGCGCTGATGCCGCTGCGGCTGACCGCCGTCATCAACGAGGCGGTGCTGCATCGACGGGTCGGGGACGGGGAGATCATGCGCGACCAGCTGACCCATATCGTGGAGGTCGTCGAGGCGCTGCCGAACGTTAAGATCCAGGTCGTGCCGTTCGCGGCGGGCGCCCACCCCGGGATGAACGGCAAGTTCACGGTGTTGCGCTTCCCTGAAAACGCCGCGCTCAAGTCCATCGTCTACCTGGAGAATCTGGCCGACGCCTGGGTCAGTCGCCGGGAGCGCGACATCGACCGCTACGAGGAGGCGTTCACCGACCTGCAAGCCCTCGCCCCCGGGCCGGTGGAATCGCTCAACATGATCAAGAAAGCAATCAAGGAGCACTGAGCACCATGACCGCACCCCAGGCCCACCACCTCACCACGGCCGACTGGTTCACCTCCAGCTACTCCAACGACCACGGCGGCGACTGCGTCGAGGCCGCCCGCCTGGAGAGCCACGCCATGGCCATCCGCGACACCAAGAACCGCACCGGCCCGGCGTTCACCTTCTCCGCCGACGCCTGGAACACCTTCCTCACCACGGTCAAGGAGCGGTAACCCCATGCCAGCGGACGCCACTTGGTTCACTTCCAGCTACTCCAACGACCAGGGCGGCGACTGCGTAGAAGCAGCCCGCCTGGACGGCAGCACCATGGCCATCCGCGACTCCAAGAACCCCACCGGCCCGGCCTTCACCTTCACGGGTGGGGCCTGGTCGGCCTTCCTGACCACCCTGACCACGGCAAAGGAGCACTAACCCATGCTCACCGAAGCCCGTTGGTTCACTTCCAGCTACTCCAACGACCACGGCGGCAGTTGCGTCGAAGCAGCCCGCCTGGACGGCCGTTCGATGGCCATCCGCGACTCCAAGAAGCCCACCGGCCCGGCGTTCACCTTCTCCGGACCGGCCTGGTCCGCGTTCCTGACCACCGTCAGGGACGAGGGCAAGTAGCACAGGGCCTGCGGCCCGCGCCCCGAGCGGGCGCGGGCCGCACCGCGCGTCAGGCGAGCGCGTCCCGCGCCTCCTCGATCACGGCACGCGCCCGCGCGCCGTAGACGGCCATGCTCGCCAGCCGGCCGAACGTGTCCGAGTACGCCCCGACCTCGCTGGGCTGGGTCAGCGTCAGATAGCCGGACACCAACTCGACATTGACCTGGGCGTTGTCGAAGATCCAGAAGTTCTCGACCGGGAGCTGGGCGCGATCCCGGGCCACCGGGACGACCCCGAGACTGACCCGGGGCGAACCCATCACGGTGAGAAGACGCTCCAGCTGTTCTCGCTGCACCTCGGCAGCGCTGAGGGTGTTGCGCAGCACGGGCTCCTCGATCAGGAACGCGAACACCCGTTGCCCGTCGCTCAGCACCCGTTGCCGCTCCACCCGGGCCGCCACGGCCTCGGCCACGTCGTCCGTGGGCAGCCGCTGCCGCTGGATCGTCCGGAGCACGTCCTCGGTGTACCGGGGGGTCTGGAGAAGCCCGGGTATGGCCCACCCGGCGTAGGAGCGGAAACGGCGCGTGCGTTGGTACAGCGGTAGCCGTTCCTCCTGGGACCGTCTGAGCCCGGCGCGTTCCAGCCGGCGCCAGGACAGCCACATCCCCTCGACGGCACGCAGCGAGGCGATCAGGTCGCCCGTCTGGTCCTCGGCGCCGCACGCCCGGCACCACGCCCTGATGTCGTCCTCGCTCGGCCGCGTCCTCGCCGTTGCTATGCGGGAGACCTTGGAAGGATGCCAGCCACACCGGGCGGCCAGATCCTTACCGGTCAACCCGGCGTCCCCGGCCAACTCACGCAGGCGGTCGGCCAGAACCCTCCGGGCACGCTGGGCACTGGACGACGTTGACCGAACCATGGTTCACCCTCCAATCTTCTGACACGCTTTCACCTCGCCCTCAGCACTCGGCCTCCTCCCCGGGGGCGAACTCCGCGAGCAGGCGCGCATACCGCCGGTGCACGCCCCTCTCGTAGCGGCACAGGGCCGCCGCGTACCGCGCCCGTTCTCCGCCTTCCGCCACCATCTCCGCGTGCCCGGCCGCGTCCTCCGCCGTCAGCGTTCCCGTCATGTCCCGGAACGCCAGTGCGTCGAGGGCTTCCGCAGGAGCCGTCACGCCGAAGCGCTCCGCCGTTTCCCTGGTGAGGGAACGGGCCTCCGTGTCACACGCCCCCTCCATCACGACTCCGAGATTCCGCGTGTGGTGGCTTCCGGACCGGTCGGCTGCCGAATAGGACTGCCCGTTCGTGCGGCGGTAGTTGATCCCGTACTGGGTCCGGACCGGAGTTCCGGCCACCTCCACGTAGCGCCGACGCGAACCGTAGTGGAGGCAGTCATGCGCGTACGCGCGCAGCAGGTCGAGAACGGCCAGCGCGGGGTGCTGGGGATTCCGGCGTTCCATCGGCCCGTACATGGTGATGAGGGAAACCATCTGGAGGTGACGGTATCCCTGGTCGGGGTGGTGGAATCCGCCGAAGGCTCCCACGCGCGTCGATGCGCTGCCGACCAGCACGCGGTCGAACGGCAGCATTTCGGCCAGTCCGTAACCGGCATATCGGCGTTGGGCGTTCTCGACACCCGCGTGAAAGGGCGTCGTGTCGATGCCGTCCGCCGCCCACCGGGCGAGCATGGCCGGGAGGGGGCGGAAGGCGTGTGCGGGATGCCGTCCGGTGCGCGACGACGGATCGGCGCGGAGGGCCGCGAGCGCGGCCCGTGCGTTCGGGCCGATCACGGACTCGTTGGGGGCGAGCCCCGTCCGGGGAGGGATTCCGACCTGATGAGCGGGATGTGCGACTCCTGCGTCCCCTTCGGGAGCGCGTCCGGGCTGAACCACTTCGCCTCCAGGATCTCGAAGCCGTCGATCGCGAGCGTTCCGCCCACGTGCAGGGCCTCGTATGCGATCTCCACGCGCAGCCTGTAGCCGCTGGTCACCTGAACGAGCCGCCCCGGGACGACATCGAGGCCGGTTTCCTCCCGTACCTCCCGAACGACGGTCATCGGGAACTCCTCGCCCCTGACCGCGTAGCCGGTGGGAAGACCCCAGGGCCGGTCGGCTGGCCACATGCGGTGCCTGAGCAGGAGGACCTGCCCGTTCTCGTTCCGCACCACGCCCGTGACGCCGACCATGAACGTGGCGTGTGTGAGCCACAGAAGGCGCCACTGGAGCGGACCGCGAAGGAGCTTCCACAGCCGGGCGACGATTCGCTTCATGCGCGCCTCTTCGGGAGGGCAAGCGCGTTGGCGCCTGCGGTGGTTGGCTGTCCCCGATCTGCGGGGAAGCGGATCAGGGTGTGGTAGATCAGACCAACGCTAGCCACGGCGGGCCCGCGACGGGCAGCCGATTGCGCGGGATTGCGGGGGAACTAGGCCAGCGAGTTTCTGGCTTCGGTCGGCAACGCGCGTGCCCGGTCACCGTGGAGAGCCATGCCGGCCAGCATGGCGAACGTTTCGGCGTATGCCCGCACCTCACTCGGTTGAGTGATGGTGAGATAGCCGGATACCAGCTCGACAAGGCGGCGCTGCGGGAACCCCGGGAGAAGCCCGCCGCACCCATGGCGCAGTACACGGACGGGCGACCGGGTGTGTCACTCTGCGGTCAGCGCCCAGGAGGGACCGTCTTCGGCGCCGTACCAGACGCGCTGACCGTCCGGCGTGACGATGATCCCGAAGTCTTCCCGCGACACACTGCCGATGTCCTCGAAGGTGACGGCGAGTTGTTCCAGCTCATCCCACAGGTGACGCGGGCCGGTCTGGCGAACCTTCCCGGTCACGGTGGCCGTGGCCGTGGACCCGTCACCGGTCCAGAGCCCGAAGGCGCTGGGGGTGCCGTCGTCGTCAACCCACGTACAGGATGTGTAGTCCGGCATGACAAGCGACAGCGGGAAGCTCAACCGATCCAGCACTTCAGCGACGTTGACCGACGTGGGACGGGCCTCCTGGGTCTCCAGTTCAGCGAAGCGCGGTGCCGCACCCTCCGCTCGGCGTGGCATGAAGTGCGCGGGTACCGGCATGAAGTGGCCGTCTGCTTCCGCTTTGCCGGTCACGGAGAGTCGGGCGACACCGAAGCCGATCGGCACCACCATGACCGCTCCGTCTGCCGACTGTTCAAGGAAGGCGCGAGGGACGGACCGGAGTCTCGCCGTGGCGATCAGGCGGTCGTACGGCGCTTTCTCCGGGTAACCGGCCGCCCCGTCTCCGGCCGCCAGAGTCGGGGAGTATCCGAGTTCGGCCAGCCGGTCACGGGCAACTCTGACGAGTTCTTCGTCCACATCGACGCTGACAACCCTTGCGTCGCCGAGACGCGCGCAGAGAAGAGCGGCGTTGTAGCCCGTACCGGTGCCGAGTTCGAACACGGCGTCCCCAGGCCGAACGTTCAGGGCTTCGAGCATGGCGAGCATGAGTGAGGGTTCACTCGATGACGAGTTGGGGATTCCCTTGTCGTCGGTCTGCGTGGTGAGCGCGGCATCCGAGTACACACCGTCGAGGTAACCCGGATCACCGTCCTTGACCTCTTTCCAACCGCCGCCTGTCATGGCGTAGAAGGAGGGGGCGAAGTGATGGCGCGGCACTTGGGCGAAGGTCGCCGTCCATGCGCTGGAATCCGCACCGATGAGACGTTCGGCGAACTCCCGGATACGGGCGTTCTCTGAATCAGTCACGGTCACTTTCCTTGTAGGTACTCTGCGTGCGCTGCGGCGATAGGCAGTCCTGTGCGGTTCTCCACCCAAGACCATGTTCCAGCGGGGTTGTTCTCGAAGAACACCCATTCATCTTCGGGTGTAACGGCGAAGTCGAACGGGCGGCGAAGGGGATCGTTGCTGTGCTCACTTGGCCTCCAGAGAAGGTGTGTTGACACAATCCTGCGCTACGCAGGAGTTCGCGGAGTCGGATTCGAACCGACAAGCGATGTCTTCAGACACTCGCTCCCCCGTTGGCATATCCGTGCGTCGTGGCAGCCCTGCGGCGGAGCCACCAGCGAACAGGGGCGCCCGCCGCCGCACGGGGTCAAGGGGGCCTCGCGGGGGCTCCCGGGTGGTGTCAGAGGGGCGGCATAGGATCGCGGGCATGGCGTTGCGACCGGTGAACGTGAACATCAAGGCCCTGGACGAGGAGGCCGTCGGCCGGTTCTGGGCGGCGGCCCTGGGGTGGGAGCTGTCGAGCGAGGCGCCGGGCGTGGCCAACGTCGAGCCGGGCGGGGAGTATGTGTGGCCGGACCCGGCCGCGCTGGTCGTGGACGTGGTGCGGGTCCCGGAGCCCAAGTCGGCGACGAAGAACCGGGCGCACCTGGACCTGGCGACCACCTCGCTCGCGCACCAGGCGGAGTTGGTCGAGCGGCTGCGGGACCTCGGCGCGACGCCGGCGGACGTGGGGCAGGGCGACGACGTGCCGTGGGTGGTGCTGGCCGACCCGGAGGGCAACGAGTTCTGTGTGCTGGAGCCGCGCGAGGTGTACCGGGACACCGGGCCGATCGCGGCCGTGGTCGTCGACTGCGTGGACCCCCGGGCCATGGCCCGGTTCTGGGCCGGGGCGACGGAGTGGGCGCTGGGCGAAGTGACGGACCAGCAGGCGTCGTTGCGGTCGCCGACGGGCCTCGGCCTGTATCTGGAGTTCCTGCGCCGGCCGGAGGGCAAGGCCGTGCCGGACCGCGTGCACCTCGACCTGCTGCCGTACCGGGGCGACGACACGGCGGCGGAGGTGGCGCGGCTGCGGGACCTCGGCGCGGTCGAGATCGACCTGGGGCAGGGCGACGACGTGCCGTGGCGGTGCCTGTCGGACCCGGACGGGCACGAGTTCTGCGTCCTCCGGGCGCCCTCGGCCGCCGGCTAAACGCGGGGCGGGCGGGGCGGGGCGGGGCGGGGCCGGGGCCTCGGCGGCGGCCCTCGGCCGGTCGCGCCGGGAGGGGTCCCGCGCGGATGGGTTTCGATGGTGGGCATGATGCGCAGAACGTCGTCCACCGCCGTTGCCCGGGCCGCCGTTGCCGCCGCCGTCGCGTTCGCCGTCCTCACGGCGTGCTCGTCGGACTCCTCGGATGCCGAGGACGGGGCCGGGTCGTCGGAGTCGTCGGAGTCCCCGGCCGAGAAGGGCGAGGACGCGGGCGGCGGGTCCGGCGGCGACGAGCCGACGGCCGAGGAGGAGACCGCCACCCCGCCGCCCACGCCCGACGGGCCCTGTGGCGACGGGAGTTGCGAGATCGAGGTGACGGCGGGCGACGTGGTGAACGTGCCGCCGGACTACGGCCTCGGGCCGATCGAGGTGACCGCGATCACCGAGGACGGGGTGGAGCTGGCCGCGCCGCTGACCGGCTCAGGGTTCGGCGTCGCCGGCTGCTCCGGTGGCGGCGGCGTGTCGACGGCGGGCGGCAGCGGCATCGGGCTGCGGTGCGGCGTGGGCCCGCCGGCGACCATCAACGACGTGATGAGCCTGGAGGTCGTCGAGGTCGACGGGGCCAGCGCGGTGCTGCGCATCGAGCCGGCCGGGTGAGGGCGCCCCGGCGGCGCCGCGCCTGGGCGCTCAGTCGGCGGCGAGGAGTTCCAGGGTGTCCACCACGCGCTGGGAGAAGCCCCACTCGTTGTCGTACCAGGCGACGACCTTGACGCGGCGGCCGTCCACGCGGGTGAGGGCCGAGTCGAAGATCGACGAGGCCGGGTTGCCCACGATGTCGGAGGAGACCAGCGCGTCCTCGGAGTACTCCAGGACGCCGGCGAGCGGCCCGTCGGCCGCGCGGCGGTAGGCCGCCAGCACGTCCTCGCGGGTCACGTCGCGGGCGACGCTCGTGTTGAGTTCGACGATCGAGCCGACCGGAACGGGCACCCGGATCGAGTCGCCGGACAGCTTGCCGTCGAGGTTCGGCAGCACGCGGCCGATGGCCTTGGCCGCGCCGGTCGTGGTCGGCGCGATGTTGAGGGCGGCGGCCCTGGCCCGGCGGGCGTCGCGGTGCGGGCCGTCCTGGAGGTTCTGCTCCTGGGTGTAGGCGTGCACGGTGGTCATGAACCCGTGCTCGATGCCGGCGAGTTCGTCGAGGACCTTCGCCAGCGGCGCCAGCGCGTTGGTCGTGCACGAGGCGTTGGAGACGATGGTGTGCGCGGCCGGGTCGTAGGCGTCGGTGTTGACGCCGTAGGCGAGGGTGACGTCCGCGCCGTCCGAGGGCGCGCTGACCAGGACGCGGCGCGCGCCGGCTTCGAGGTGGGCGCGCGCGGCCCCCGCCGAGGTGAAGCGGCCGGTGGCCTCCAGCACGATCTCGACGCCCAGCTCCTGCCACGGCAGCCGCGCCGGCTCGCGCTCGGCGAGCACCCGGATGGCGCGGCCGTCCACCACGAGGGTGTCGCCCTCGGCGGACACCGGGCGGCCCAGCCGGCCCGCCGTCGAGTCGAACGCGAGGAGCCGCGCGAGGGCGGCGGGGTCGGTCAGGTCGTTGACGGCCACGACCTCCAGGTCGGTGTCGCGTTCGAGCAGGGCGCGCAGCACGTTGCGCCCGATGCGGCCGAATCCGTTGATGGCGATGCGGGTCATGGAATGTCCTGCCTTTCGAGGCGTTGTCCCTTCGCTCTCCTTCGTGAGACTCGCACGGTGCCGGGGGGCCTGCCAGTGGCGTGATCGTCAGCATCCGCAAGGATCGTGCCAGCGGGCTCACTCACCACGGACACGGCCTGGCTAGGTCGTGTCGCGGGCGAAGGTGCGGCGGTACTCCAACGGCGAGGTGCCCAGGACGCGTTGGAAGTGGCGCCGCAGGTTGGCGCCGGTGCCCAGGCCGACGTCGGCGGCGATCTGCTCGACGCTGCGCTCGGAGCGTTCCAGCAGCTCACGGGCCGTGTCCACGCGGGCGCGCAGCAGCCAGCGCATCGGCGTGTAGCCCGTCTCGTCGACGAAGCGGCGGGAGAAGGTGCGCTTCGAGACCGCCGCGTGCTCGGCCAGGCTCTCCAGGGTCAGAGGCTCGTCCAGCCGGCGCAACGCCCACTCGCGGGTGGCGGCGAACCGTTCCCCGAGCGGCTCGGGCACGCCGCGCCGCACATACTGCGCCTGGCCGCCGCTGCGATAGGGCGCGGCGACCAGCCGCCGGGCGGCGTGGTTCGACGCGGCAACGCCCAACTCGCCGCGCAGCACGTGCAGGCACAGGTCGATGCCGGAGGCCGCGCCGGCCGAGGTCAGGACGGTGCCCTCGTCGACGAAGAGCACGTTCTCGTCCACCTCGACGCGCGGGTGCCGCGCCGCCAGCGCGCGGGCGTAGTGCCAGTGGGTGGTGGCGCGCCGGCCGTCGAGCAGGCCGGTGGCGGCGAGCGCGAAGGCGCCCGTCGAGATGGCGGCGAGCCGCGCGCCCCGGTCGTGGGCGGCGACCAGCGCGTCGAGCACCGCCCGAGGCGGGTCATCGCGGTCGGGGAACCGGTACCCGGGCACGAAGACGAGGTCCGCCCAGGCCAGCGCCTCTAGGCCGTGCTCCACGGCATAGGACAGGCCGTCGCCCCCGCTGACCAGCCCCGGCGCGGCGCCGCACACCCGCACCTCGTAGGGCATACTCGCGCGGGTCGTGAACACCTGGGCGGGGATGCCGACATCGAGCGGCTTGGCGCCGGCGAGCACGAGGACGGCGACACGCCGCAGGCGGGGGGCCTGCCCGGGGGCGTCGGGCGGGGCCGGTGCGGGGTCGGCGGGGGGCATGGGTCGGCTCTCCTCAGCGGGACTGCATCGCGTCGAGGGCGACGGCCATCGCGATCACCAGGCGTCGGTCCAGGCGGGGCTCGTGGATCTCCACCCGGTAGCGGTCCCGCAGGGTGCGGGCGCGGGTGACGGACAGCGCCGGCGCGCCGTCGAGCTGGAAGTCGAAGTGGTAGGCCCAGCCGACCGGCAGCTCGTCGGCGAACGGAACGAACGCCCAGATCCGGCGGAGCGCGGCGACCCGGCCGCTGCGCTCGGTGCCGACGAGCGTGCCGAGGCCCGGCTGTTCGAGGTGCCAGGTCGTGCGGAAGAGGGACTTCCTGAGGTTTCTGCGGAAGTGGCCGAGCGTCCCGCCGTCGGCGTCGGTGACGTCGTAGACGCCGCCGAGGTCGATCACGTCGCGGTGCGCGAAGCCGCCGAGGACGGTGGCGCGCGAGCTGTCGGTCCAGAACGTCACCCGCTCCCTGAGGGCCAGCCGCTTCTGCTGGACGAACGCGATCAGCTCGCCGTCGTCGTCGCCGTTGTTCCCGTTGTTCCCGTTGTTGTCGTTGTCGTTGTCGCCCGGGGCGCTGATCTCGTACTGGTTCACGGTGAGGCGCAGCCGCTGCTTGACGACCATCCGGCGCACCGCCTGGAGTCGTTCGGTCTCCATGGTTGTCGTCTCCTCGTGCGTTGTGACCTGGGCGGGAAGCGCCATGGTCATCACGGTAGGGAACGGGCGGCGGGTGCGCGTCGTGCGCGGGGGTGAGGCGCGGGTGCGACTTTCGGCGAAGCGCGGGCGCGCGCGCTCCGTCCTTCGACGGAACGGGGCGGGGCGCGCGCTCAGGTGGGGCGCGGGTGGACCAGGCGCAGGTCGTAGGCGAGGACCACCGCCTGCACGCGGTCGCGCAGGCCCAACTTCCGCAGCACGGCCGAGACATGGGCCTTGACGGTCGCCTCGGTAAGGCCGAGCCGCCGGGCGATCTCGGCGTTGGAGAACGCGCGCGCCACCAGGAGCAGCACCTCGTGCTCGCGCGGGCTGAGCGCGTTCAGGGCCTCGGCCGTCGGGGGCGGCGCATCGCCGGGCGCCGGCAGCGCGGGGGCCAGCCGCTCCAGCAGCCGGCGGGTCACGGAGGGCGCGAGGAGCGCGTCGCCGCGCGCCACCACGCGGATCGCCTCGGCCAGTTCGGCGGGGCGCACGTCCTTCAGCAGAAAGCCGCACGCGCCGGCGCGCAGCGCGGCGTGCACCGCGTCGTCGACGTCGTAGGTGGTGAGCACGACGATGCGCGCCTGGCTGCCGGCGGCGACGAGGCGTTCGATGGCGCCGATGCCGTCCAGGCGCGGCATCCGCACGTCCATCAGGACGACGTCGGGCCGCCGTTCGGCGGCGAGGGCCACGGCCTCCTGGCCGTCGGCGGCCTCGCCCACGACCTCCAGGTCGGGCCTGGCGTCGATGATCATGCGGAAGCCGACCCGGACCAGTTCCTGGTCGTCGGCCACCAGCACGCGCACGGTCATGGCCGGCGGCCCCCTTCCGGCATCGGCAGGGCTGGCCTGGCCGCCGGCTCGCGCAGCGGCAGGTGGGCGTGGACGCGGAAGCCGGGCTCGTCGGTCCGGGGGCCGGCCGTGAGGGTGCCGCCGAGCAGGGCGGCGCGTTCCCGCATCCCGAGCAGCCCGTACCCGGGGGCGTTTGCGCCGGCGCGGACGCCGGCGCCCGCGCCCGTTCCCGCGCCGGCGCCCGCGCCGTCGTCGAGCACCTCGACCTCCAACGCGCCCCCCGCGCCCGCGCTTTCCGCCAGCCGGACGGTGACCTCGACCCGGCGGGCGCGCGCGTGCCGCAGCACATTGGTGAGGGACTCCTGAACGATGCGGTAGGCGGAGACCTCGACCCCGGCCGGCAGCGGGTCCGGCACGCGCACGGTCAGCGCGACGGACAGGCCGGCGGCGCACAGCGGCTCATCGAGTTCGCCGAGCCGGTCGAGCCCGGGCTGCGGGAGCCGTTCGTCCGCGCGGTCGTTCCTCCGGCCGGCCGCGCGATCCTGTTCGCGGCCGGCCTCCGGGCCGTCGTCGGGGCGCACCGTCGCCAGCAGCAGGCGGAGTTCGGCCAGGGCGGACCGGCCGGCCGCGTCGATGGCGCGCAGCGCCGCCCGCGCCTGGTCGGGCCGTTCCTCGAACACGTCGTCCGCCGCCGCGGCCCGCACCACGATGCCGGTCACGCTGTGCGCGAGCACATCGTGCAACTCCCGTGCGATGCGGGCCTGTTCCTCGATGACGGCGCGCCGGGCCGCCTCGGCGACCGCCGCCCTGCGGTTGCGCGTGGCCTCCCCGAGCGCCCACACCAGCACGGCGAGGGCCAGGGCGAACAGCGCGTCGCCCCGGGGCTCGGTGCGGAAGTTGAGGGAGGTGAGGGCCAGCAGCGCGGCGAGCGCGGGCAGCGAGACGCGGGGCGGGCGGGCGGCGGCCAGCGAGGCGATCGCCACCAGCCCGGCCCACGGGAGGACGCCGCCGGGCGCGACGAGGTGGACCACCAGGCCGCCGACCAGGCAGCCGGCCATGACCGGCACCGGGTGGGAACGCCGCCAGTACAGCGCGGCCCCCTGCGCGACGCCCGCCAGCGAGGCCAGCGCCACCACGGCGTCCGGCGTTGCGGCGCCGGCCTCGTCGGTGACCAGCGCGGCCAGGAACGCCGCCATCAGCGCCGGCACCACGAACCGGCGCGCCGCGCGGGCGCGGGTGGAGGCGGCGGGGAGCGGGAGAGGCACACCCGGATTATGCCGCGCGGCGCGGGCGGGGCCGGGTCCGTTCGGGGGGCGCAGCGGCGGGGGCGCGTTCAGCGGTGCAGCGGCAGGGACTTGAACTCCTCCGTCCGGCGGCGGATCGCGACCTCGGTCGGGAGCCGTTCGATCGAGCTGGCGCCGAAGAAGCCGACGACGCCCGTGGTGCGCTCCCACACCCGGCGCGCGTCCTCGGGCTCGGCGATGGGGCCGCCGTGGCACAGCACCAGGATGTCCGGGTTGACGGCGACGGCGGCGTCGCGCATCGCCTGAATCCGTTCGACGCACTCGTCGAGGCCGAGCGCGGTGGCGGCGCCGATGGTGCCCTTGGTGGTGAGCCCGAGGTGCGGCACCAGCACGTCGGCGCCGGCCCGCGCCATGGCCGTGGCCTGGTCGGCGTCGAAGACGTAGGGCGCGGTCAGCAGGCCGCGCCGGTGGGCCGTCGCGATCATCTCGATCTCCAGGTCGAAGCCCATGCCGGTCTCCTCCAGGTTCTGCCGGAAGACCCCGTCGATGAGCCCGACGGTGGGGAAGTTCTGCACCCCGACGAAGCCGGCCGCCGCGATCCGGTCCAGGAACCGGCCCATCACGCGGAACGGGTCGGTCCCGTTGACGCCGGCCAGCACCGGGGTGTCGCGGACGACGGGCAGCACCTCGTCGGCCATCTCCAGCACGATGGCGTTGGCGTCGCCGTAGGCGAGCATCCCGGCGAGCGAGCCCCGGCCGGCCATCCGGTAGCGGCCGGAGTTGTAGATGATGAGCAGGTCGATGCCGCCGGCCTCGGCCGACTTGGCGGAGATGCCGGTGCCGGCTCCCCCGCCGATGATCGGCCGGCCGGCGGCGACGGTGGCACGCAGCCGGGCCAGCGCGGTGTCGCGGTCCATGGCGCTTCTCGCTCCTTCGGTGGTGGGTGACGTCGGGTGGGAACGGGCGCGGCCGGGTGTCAACGGGGCCGCCGGCGCGGCGCGTTCACCGTTCACCGTTGACCGTTCCCCGTTGGCCGTTGGCCGTTCGCCGTGATCATCCGGTGCAGGCGGCGGGCGGCGTCGCGGCCGAAGCCGGGGTCGTTGAGGTGCGCGTCCACCTCGACGCGCGCCACCGGCGAGCCGGCCAGCGCCTCGCGCAGCGCGGCGAACAGGGCGCGGTCCGCGTCCGGCGCGTGGAACGGGCCGCCCGGCACGTCGATCCCGCTGAGCCCGCGCAGCGGCACCAGCACCGCGACCGGCCCGGTGGCCGCCGCGAGCTTGGCGCCGAGCCGCCGCCCGAGTTCGGCGTTCTCCTCGGGCGTGGTGCGCATCAGCGTCACCGTCGGGTTGTGCACGAGGAACCTGCGGTCGTGGAACGCGGCCGGAACGCTCGCCCGTGGCCCGAAGTTGACCATGTCGAGCGCGCCCAGCGAGACCACCTGCGGGATGCCCCGGGCGCCCGCCGCCTCCAGCCGGCGCGGGCCCGCGCTGAGCACGCCGCCGACCAGTTCGTCGGCGAGTTCCGTCGTGGTCAGGTCCAGCACCCCGGCGAGCCGGCCGTCGGCGGCGAGCTTCTCCAGGGCGCGCCCGCCGGCGCCCGTCGCGTGGAAGACCAGCGGCTCGTAGCCGAGGTCGAGCAGCTCGGCGCGCGCCTCGTCCACGGCCGGGGTGGTCAGGCCGAACATGGACAGGGCCACCAACGGCCGTTCCCCGTCCGGCGGTTGGGCCTCGCGGGCGCGGTGCGCGAGCGCCATCGCCGCGACGGCCGCCGCCGCGTTGCCGAAGACCTGGCGGGAGACGGAGTTCACGCCGGCGACGTCGACCACCGCGTGCGTGATCGTCACATCGCTCTCCCCGACGTAGGGCGAGACGTCGCCGGAGGCCATCGTCGAGACCAGCAGCTTGGGCACGCCGACCGGCAGCGCACGCATCGCGCCGGCGGCGACCGAGGAGCCGCCGGAGCCGCCGACGGCGCAGGCGGCATCCAGCCGGCCCTCGGCGTGCAGGCGCGCGGCGACCACGGCGGCGCCCTCGGCCATCGCCGCCATCGCCGCGCCCCGGTCGCCCGCCGCGCGCAGCGCGGCCAGGTCGGTGCCGGCGGCCTCGGCGACCGCGCCGGCCGGCACGTCGGCCGCCGCGTCCGAGAACGTGCCGACGTCCACCGTCAGGACCTCGGCGCCGTGCGCGCGCACCCGTTCCGCGAGCCACGCGTACTCGGCTCCCTTGGTGTCCAGCGTGCCGATCAACACGACCGTGGCCATGCGCTCCGCCTCCCGCGCTCCTCGTCGAGCCGTCCGTTCCCAAGTCTGGCCGTATCGCGGCGAGTTCGCTGCCCCGGGGCGGGGTTGCCGTTTCGGTGGGCGGGGTTGCCGTTCGGTGGGCGGGGTTGCCGTTCGGTGGGCGGGGGCGGGAGGCTGGGTGCCACGCGTGTGGTTGTCATGACTGCGCCATGAACTTCGTGAGGAGTCCCGTGAAGGCAGTGAAGAGCCTCGCCACGCTCGCCGCCCTGCTCGGCCTCGCCGCCGCCGGCACCCTGCCGGCCGCCGAGGCGCGCGCCGCCGCGCCCCCGACCGGCACCGTTGTCAACGCCCACGCCCCGAACGCCGTGGGCGACAGCTACCTGGTCGTCCTCGCCGAAGGCGAGCGCGCCCCCGACCCCGGGCTGACCGCGCTGCCCGAGCGGCACGGCGCGACGGTGTTGGACACCTACCGGGACGCGCTGCGCGGCTACCACGTGCGCGCGACGCCGGAACAGGCCGCGCGGCTCGCCGGCGACCCGGCCGTCGCGCTCGTCGAACGGAACACCGCCGTCGAGGCGTCCGAACCGGCCCCCGACTCCCGGGCGTCGCGGCCCTTCGGGGTGCAACCCGACCCGCCGTCCTGCGGGTTGGACCGGATCGACCAGCCCGACCCACCGCTCGACGGCCAGTACCGCTACCCGGACTCGGCCGGCGAGGGCGTCGCCGTCTATGTCGTGGACACCGGAATCCGCTACACGCACCGGGACTTCGGCGGCCGGGCCGAGCCCGGCTTCGACGCGTCCGGCGGCGACGGCTCCGACGGCAACGGCCACGGCACGCATGTCGCGGGAACGGTCGGCGGCGAGGCGCACGGGGTCGCGAAACGGGCGCGGCTGGTGTCGGTGAAGGTGCTCGACGACGGCGGCGCCGGCACCATCGCCGACGTCGTGGCCGGCATCGACTGGCTGACGGGCGACGCGGAGGGCCGGCCGGCGGTGGCCGCGTTCGGCATCGGCGGCGGGCCCAGCCAGGTGCTCGACGACGCGCTGCTCCGGTCCATCGAGGCCGGCGTCACCTATGCCGTCGCGGCGGGCAACTCGGCGAGCGACGCCGGAGGTTACTCGCCCGGCCGGGTGCCGGAGGCCATCACCACCGCCACCGCGAGCTGCGACGACCGGGCGGCGGGCTCCGCCAACCACGGCCCGGCGGTCGACCTCTACGCGCCGGGCGTGGACATCGTCTCCACCTGGCACACCTCCGACACCGCGACCGCGACGCTCTCCGGGTCCACCTCGGCCGCCGCACATGTCGCGGGCGTGGCCGCGCTCTACCTCGCCGACGAGCCGGCGGCGGGGCCGGCCGACGTCTGGACGGCGATTCAGGCTGCCGCCGTGGCGGACCGGCTGCGGGATGTTCCGCCGGGGACGGCCAACCTGCTGCTCCAGGTGGTTGGTTGACGCGGGGGGATTGGGGTGGAGGAGTGCGGGTGCGGGTGGTGGGTGGGTGCGGGGTTTGTCTGCGGGCCGGTGGCCGGTGCGGGGCAGCCCGACTGATCGTTTGGTTCGTTGACGAGACTCTGGGGTGGGGTTGGGGCTCTGGCGCGGGCTACGACGCCTGGCCTACATGGCGCACGATCGGCCGGGTGCGGGCGTAACGAATGCCGGCAGGAGGCTGGCTGGGAAGGGGGGCGCGGCTTCCGGGAGGTGGAGTTCGTTGCCGAACGGGGGTCAGCTCTGGCGACCGTGCCCCACGGGCGCAGGGACCGCGCGGAGTTCGGGGGTCGGCCGGCGGCTGGGGGCGTGCGTGGCGCGCACCGGCTTCGCCGGCCTGCCCCGGCATGTCGCCCGTCTCGAACGTGACCGATCGTCGGGCGACTCGCAGGCCAGTGCTAGTTCTGTGTTGAGCGAGCCGTGTACGAGGTGGCGGTCAACGACCACGCTGCCGCGCGAACATCGCCTGCCGGTGGAGTAGTCCGCACCTTGTCGACTTCCGGGCAGGGGGGTGGGGGGCCTCTTTCAATAGGTGCCCGTCTAGAGTTGAACGATCTGTTCACTTCTAAACGGGCACCTAGAAAAAAGGTCCCCCCACCCCCGCGCGCCCGCCTTCGGAAGTCGACGGCCCGCGGACTCCCAAGACGGCAGACTATGTTCGCGCGGCAGCGTGGTCATTGACCGTTGCCCCGTCATGCCGGCGGAGTGGAGCGGCGGGAGCCGACCCCTCCAGTCGCCCGACGATCGGTCACGTCCGAGACGGACGACATGCCGGGGCAGGCCGGCGAAGCCGGTGCGCGCCACGCACGCCCCCAGCGGCCAACCGACCCTCGAACAAGCCGCAGTCCCTGCGCCCGGAGGGCACGGTCGCCATCACCCACCACCCCTGGCGGCAACGAACTCCACCTCCCGGAAGCCGCGCCCCCCTCCCAGCCAGCCTCCTGCCGGTATTCGTTACGCCCGCACCCGGCCGATCGTGTGCCATCTAGGCCCGGCGTCGTGGCCCGCGCCAGAACCCCAACCACACCGCAGAGTCTCGTCAACCAACAGAACGACCAGTCGGGCTGCCCCGCACCGGCCACCGGCCCGCAGACAAACCCCGCACCCGGCCCCGGCCCCGCCCCCCGGCCCAGAAACCTCGCGGCCAGCGCTCAGCGAGGCTGGAGCGTCGCCGCGCGGACGCTGTTCCAGAGGGCGCGCATGGACGCGTCGGGGTCGTGCCGAGGGCGCCAGCCCAACAGGCGGCGGGCGCGGCCGTTGTCGACCCTGATCCAGTCGCCGCCCCGGCTGGCCACGGACCCGGCCCGCGTCAGCACGGACTCGGGCGGCCGGCCGGAGGCGCGCACCAGGGCGTCGACCAGGTCGGCGATGGGGCGCGCCTCGCCGCTGCCGAGGTTGAGAACGCCGTGCCCGACGGGCGCGGCGGCCGCGCGCACCACGGCGTCGGCCGCGTCCCGGGAGTCGAGGTAGTCGCGGTGCGCGTCGGCGACGGTCAGTTCGATGGTGTCGGGCTCGTCGCGCAGCCGCGCGGCGAGGGAGCCGAAGAAGCTCTCCTCGGCCGGCTCGGGCCCGATGGTGTTGGTCAGCCGCAGCACGGTGGCGTCCACGGTGCCGGCGGCCGACGCCGCGAGGATCTGGGTTGCGGCGGTCAACTTGGACTGCGGATAAGGCTGTTGCGGCCTGGGCGGCACGGTCTCGTCGATGGAGGTGCCGTGCGGCACTGGCCCGTACTCGTGGATGGTGCCCAGGTGCACCAGCCGGGGCGGCGCGGGCAGGCAGGCCAGGGCGCCCAACAGGCGTTCGACGACGGTGACGTTGGTGCTGTGCAGGTCGTCGCCCCAGCCGAGGGTGGCGTTGACGACGGCCTCCGCCCGTTCCTCCACGAGGAGTTCGGCGAGCCGCCCGGCCGTCTCGCGGGCGGCGTCCAGCGTGCGGAGGCGGTCCGCGCCGGGCGGAGCCGGCCCGCGCCGGGCGACGGCCGTGACCCCGGTGCCCTGGTCGGCGAACGCGCGGGTGATGCGCCGCCCCATGCAGCCGGTGGCGCCCAGCACCACGACCCGGCGCGGCGGCGGGCCGAAGCCGCTCACCGGGGCGCGCCCGAGAGGCCCGGGTGGTCCGGCGGCAGCGGCCACTGGCGGCAGTCGGCATAGCGGGGCAACATGCCGCTCGCCTCGGCCTCGGCCAACGAGACGGCCTTGGTGTCCCGTTCGGACATCAGCGGGGTGAGGTCGGCGGGCCAGGGCAGCCCGAGCGCCGGGTCGAGCGGGTCGATGGCCTGTTCCAGGTCGGACCGGTAGGCGCTGGTGACCAGGTAGGACATCACGGTGTCGTCCTCCAGCGCGAGGAACGCGTGGCCGACGCCGTCCGGGATGTAGACGGCGCGGAACGAGACGGCGTCCATCTCCACGACGTCGAACCGCCCGAACGTCGGGGAGCCGACCCGGATGTCCACGAGCGCGTCGAGGGCGCGGCCGCGCGCGCAGTACACGTACTTGGCCTGCCCGGGCGGCGTCGTGGTGAAGTGCAGCCCGCGCAGCACGCCGCGCGCGGAGCGGCTGTGGTTGGTCTGGGCGGTCGGGAACGGCTCGCCGACGGCCGCCAGGAAGGCGTCCTCCTGGAGCGGCGAGACGAACAGTCCCCGTTCGTCCTCGTGGATGTTCGGGGTGAACTCGAAGCCGCCGAGGACGGCGAGTGGCCTGGTCTTCATGGGGTCACCCGTTCCTTGAGGTCGGGGGTCGGGGCGTGCCGGTGGGGGCGGGGTCGCCGAACCAGCGGCGCAGGGCGTCGGTCAGGTCGGCGAGAACGTCGTCGGCCGGGGTGTCGTCGCCCGGGTCGACCCAGGCGACATGGCCATCGGGCCGCAGCAGCAGCCCGGGCCCCTCGCCGGCGGGCACGGTGCCGACCCGCCCGCTGTGGCCCTCGGCCGCGCGGGCCACGCCGGGGCGCGTGTCGGGCACGAGCAGCGCGCCGCGCCCGGCGCGCAACAGGGCGCGCACGCCGTCGCCCGGTCCTGGCTTCAACGGCGGGCAGGGGCAGCCCAGCAGGTCGTGGGTGTAACGCCCCTCGGGCAGCTGGTAGCGGATGTCGAGGCCGGTGATCTCGTGCGCCAGCCGGGAGTTGACCTCCGGCATGGCGAGGAGTTCGGAGAAGACCTCGCGCAGCGGGTCCACCTTGGGGTCGGGCGACATCAGCAGGAGCTGCACCCGGGTCTCGCGCAGCACGCGCTCGGCGACGGGTCGCCGTTCCGCGCCGTAGCTGTCGAGCAGCCCGTCGGGCGCCCGGCCGGTGACGGTGGCGGCCAGCTTCCAGCCGAGGTTGACGGCGTCCTGGAGCCCGAGGTTGAGGCCCTGCGCGCCGATCGGGAAGTGGACGTGCGCGGCGTCGCCGGCCAGCAGGACCCGGCCGGAACGGTAGGTGTCGGCGAGGCGGGTGGTGTCGGTGAAGCGGGACAGCCAGCGCGGCCGGTCCATGTCGACGTCCAGGCCGCTGATCCGCCGGACGGTGGCGCGGAGTTCGTCGAGCGTGACCTCGCTGCGCGCGGTCGCCGGGTCCGGCGGGACGAACTCGGTGGTGAGGATGCGGGTCACGCCGGGCTGGAGGGAGATCGCCATCAACAGCCCGTGCGGGGTGCGCATGGTGCCGGGAACGCCGTTGGGCAGCTGGCTCGGGTCGGCCAGTTCGACGTCGGCGAGCAGGGCGCTGACCGTGGGGTCGGAGCCGGTGAAGCCGATGCCGGCGAGCTTCCGCACGGTGGACCGGCCGCCGTCGCAGCCGACCAGGTAGGAGGCGGTCAGCGAGTGCCGGCCCTCGTCGGTCTCGACCTCGCAGCGGACGCCGTCGCCGGTGTCCTCGACGGCGGTCACCGCGTGCCCGCGTCGGATGTCGACGCCCAACGCGCGGGTGTGCTCCTCAAGGAGCTGCTCGGTGCGGGCCTGCGGGATGAGGAGGGCGTAGGGGTGCTCGTTGCGGAGATGACCGAAGTCCAGCAGGGGTTCGAGGCCGGCGAAGTGCGCCTTGGGCCAGGTGCGGTTGCCGTCGGTGAAGCGGTCGAGGAGGCCGCGCTGGTCGAGCACGTCCAGCATCCTGGCCTGCATCCGGAACGCCCGGGAGTGGCCGCTGGGTTCCTTCAGCCGCTCCAGGACGACCACGCGGGCCCCTCCGGTCCGCAGCTCGGCCGCCAACATCAGGCCGACCGGTCCGCCTCCCACCACGAGGACGTCGGTGTCCATGCACGCTCCTTCTTTTCGGCCCGCCCCGTCGGCTGACGTTCGCTTGCACTCTGCGGCTGGTCCCCCAGCCGGGTTGTTCTCTAGCTCGGCCGGTTGCCTCCGGCGGCTAGGCCGCTGGCGGCTTGCCGCCGACCCCGCCGCCTACCGGCGGTTGCCCACCGGCCGCTTGCCTCCGGCGGTTGGGCCCGCAGGCCCGTACCGAACGACCGGCTCCCGCCGGCGTGTTGCCTACCGGCGGTTACGCCGCCGGCCCGTTCCGTCGACCAGTTCGCACCGGCCTGCTGCCTACCGGCGGTTACCCACCGGCCTGTTGCCACCGGCGGTTACCCACCGGCCCGTTCCCATCGGCCAGCTCGCACCGGCCTGTTGCCGTCGGCCGGCGCTTCGCCGGCCGTTCCTGCTCGGCGCGCTCACCACCGGCTCGTTCCCAACAGCCGTCGCCCGCCTGCCTGTTCCTCTTCGGCCGGCACTCACCGGACCGTTCCTGCCAACCGACTCACGCCGTCCCCTTGCCCACCGGCGGTCACCCGCCGGTCCGTTCCGTCGGCCGGCGCTTCACCGGCCTGTTGCCTACCGGCCGTTACCTGCCGGCCTCTTGCCACCGGCGGTCACCCGCCGGCCCGTTGCCGCCGCAGGCACCCGCCGCCGGCAGGCGCCCGCCCGTTCAGGCAACTCGCGTCGCCTGAACGCGCGTTCAGACCCGCCCCGGGCGGGTCCCGAGGCCCGCCGCCCGGCGGCTCCGGCGGCGGTCGCCCGCCGTTCGCCCAGCGAACGGCGGCGTCCCGCCGCCTCCAGGGGTCACGCCGCGCGGCCAGCGCTTCGCCCAGCCTGGTGGCAGGCCCTCAAGCCCTGGTGGAGGGCGCGTTGATCTTCGCGAACACGGCATCCACCACGGATTGAGGCGGACTCCAGCGCGGTGCCCGACGGTGTGCGGACACCCAGCCCACCCACCGCGCCACCCCTGGAGGGCACGGCCGACGGCAGCAGAGGTTGAGATGTCAGTGACGAGAGGCTCGAACGTCCCCGAGGTCCTGGTGGCCGGCGCAGGCCCGGTCGGGCTCGCCATGGCCCATGAACTCGCCCGCCGCGGAATCCCGCTGCGGTTGATCGACGCGAAGAGCGAACCCGCCACCACCAGCCGGGCGATCGCGACCCATCCGCGCACGCTGGAGGCGTATGACCAGATGGGTGTCATCGAGGAGATGTTGAAGCGGGGTCGGGAGATCCGCGCGTTCACGCTCTTCCAGGACGGCCGCCGGCTCGCCCGGCTGGACGCCGACTACTCGACGATGCCGACGCGTTTCCCGTTCACCCTGGCCATCGAGCAGACCGCCACCGAGGAGGTCTTCCGCAACGCGCTCGCCGACCTGGGCGTGAAGGTGGAGTGGGGCGTGAAGCTGACGGACGTCGCGCCCGACGCCGAGGGCGTGAGCGTGGAGTTGGAACACGCCGACGGGCACAAGGAGTCGACGCGGGTGCCGTGGCTGGTCGGCTGCGACGGCGGCCACAGCACGGTCCGCAAGAAGCTGGAGCTGAAGCTGATCGGCGAGGAGAACCAGACCTGGCTGCTGGCCGACGCGCCGCTTACGAGCGAGCTGCCGCCGAACAGCATCTACTGGGTCCGCGCCAAGGGCGGCACGATGATGGCCGTGCCGCTGGCCGACGACCGGTGGCGGCTGCTGGACACCGCCGAGACGGACTACGACGGCGACCCGTTGGCGCTCGCGGCCCGCTTCGAGCGGAAGCTCACCCAGGGCCTCGGCCACCAGGTGCGGGTCGGCACCCCGACGTGGGTGTCGCGGTTCACCGCGCAGCAGCGGATGGTGCCCCGGATGCGGTCCGGGCGGGCCCTGGTCGCCGGGGACGCCGCGCATGTGCACAGCCCGGCCTCCGGGCAGGGCATGAACACCGGCGTCCAGGAGGCCGTCAACCTGGCGTGGAAGCTGACCATGGTGATCGAGGGCCACGCCCGCGAGGAGCTGCTGGACAGCTACGCCGACGAGCGGGTCCCGGTGGGCGAGGCGCTGCTGGAGTCCACCAAGAAGGCGACGCAGATGATCGAGCTGCGCAGCAGGTTCACCGACCTGGCGCTGCCGGTGATCTTCGGCGTGGTCAGCCGGGTCGCGCCGATCCGGAAGCGGATGCAGCGGGAGATGCTCGGCGGGATGTCGGGCCTGCTGCTGTCGTACGCGGAGCGCGAGTTGACCGCGAAGGAGCCGTTCCGTGGCGCGGGCCCCGCGCCCGGGACCCGGGTCACCGAGGTGGACGAGGGCGACCTGACGGGCACCGGCTGGCCGGTGCTGCTGGACGCGCTGCGCCGGCCCGGCTGGCTGCTGATCACCCGGGCGACGCCGGGCGAGGCCGCGCAGGCCGACGCGCTCGACTGGGTGCGCCGCGAACACGGCGGCTGGCTGACCCCGTTGACCGTCACGGACACGCCACTGGTCGACGGCGAGGGCACGGTGCCGGACGCCGACGGGCGGGTCTCCGCCCGGCTCGGACTGAAGCCCGGCGGCTGGCTGCTGGTGCGGCCGGACGCCTATCTGCTGGCGCGCGGCGACTCCCTCAGCCGGCAGGCGCTGGCCGGCGCGCTCCAGCGGCTCCCGCTGACCGGCGCGGCCGCCGGCGCGCGCTAGGGGCCGGCGTGGATCTCGGACTTCGGGACCGGGTCGCCGTCGTCACCGGGGGAACCGGTGGCATCGGCGAGGCCACGGTGCGCGCGTTCGCCGCCGAGGGCGCCCGGGTGGTGCTGACCTACCGGGCCGCCGCCGGGCGGGCCGCCGAGCTGGTGGACCAGCTCGGCGGCCCCGAGCGGGCCCTCGCGGTGCGCTACGACCTGGCCGACGCGGAGTCGGTCGAGGCGCTGGTGCCCGCCGTCGAGAAGCACTTCGGCGCGGTGGACACGCTGGTCGCCAACGCCGTGCGGCGGCCCGAGCAGGGCCCGGGCGCCGACTTCGCGACGCTCGACCCGGCCGAGTGGTCCGCGCAGCTGCACCACAACCTGACCGCGACGATCCGCACCGTGCAGACCGCGCTCCCCGGGATGCGGACGCGCGGCCACGGCCGGATCGGGTTGATCTCCTCGCACCTGGCCACCAAGGGAGAGGCCGGGCAGGAGATCTACACCGCGGCGAAGTCCGCGTTGCACGGCTTCGCGTTGAGCCTGGCCCGCGCCGCCGGCCCGGACGGCGTGCTGGTCAACGTGGTCAGCCCCGGGCTGACCACCACCGAGGGGGCGCTGGGCTTCCTGCCGCCGGCCGTCCTGGCGAAGGCCGCGTCGGCGATGCCGACCGGCCGGCTGGGCAGCCCGGAGGAGGTCGCCAGGGCCGTCGTCTTCTACTGCTCCCCCGCCAACGAGAACATCACCGGCGAACTGGTCTCGCTGACCGGCCGTGGGTGAACACCCCGCATTCGCCTGCCCGTTCAGGCTCGGGCAGCGCCCGCACTCACCGTGGAAGGAACACCAGTGGTCACCAGCCAAGCCCCCGTGGGCGAGTCCGTCACCGTCGACGCCCCCGCGAAGGTCGTCCTCGATCTGATCGCCGACCCCGACCCGTTGCACTACCTGGCGCCCTCGGTCGTCTCCGCCGAGCGGCAGTCGGACGGTGAGGGCAAGGACACGGTCACCCTCTGGTCCGTCACCGAGGACGAGGAGGTGTGGTCCCGCACCCAGCAGCGGGTGTTCGAGGCGGACGGCTCGAAGGTCACCTTCACCGACACGAAGGAGTCCTCGCTGGCCGGGCTCACCGGCACCTGGACGGTGCGCGCGCTGGACGGCGAGCGCACCGAGCTGAGCCTCACCCAGGACACCTCGGGGCTGGCCGACGCCGGCGCCGCCGGGCGGGCCGAGGAGGCCCGGCAGGTGCTGCTGGCGACGGTGGCCGACGCGGCGGCCCGCCGGCAGGAACTGTCCGACCTGGTGGTCGACTTCCGCGACCCGCTGTTCGTCGGCGGCGCCGCCGAGGACGCCTACCAGATCCTCTACGAGGCCGACCGCTGGCCGGAGCGGCTGGAGCACGTCTCCCGGATCGACCTCAAGGAGGACGTGCCGAACATCCAGTTCTTCGACATGGACACCACCACCTCGGACGGGAAGCCGCACACCACCCGTTCGGTCCGGATCTGCTTCCCGCACCGGAAGATCGTCTACAAGCAGATCGGGCTGCCGGCGCTGCTCGACGCGCACACCGGGCACTGGCTGTTCACGCCGACCCGCGAGGGCCTGATCGTGGAGTCGCGGCACGTGGCGGTCATCAAGCCGTCGGCGCTGCCGGTGCTGGGCGAGGGCACCACCGTCGAGGACGCCCGCCGCTATCTGCGCCGGGTGCTGAGCACCAACTCGATGACCAACCTGCGGCTGTCGAAGACGTACGCGGAGGAGCGCGCCCGTGCGTGACCCGGTGTCACGGCTGGACGACCTGCCTCGGATCGCCGCCCGGAACCACCCGGACCGGGTGGCGGTCCGCACCGACCGGGGTGAGTCGCTCACCTTCGGCGAGCTGGAACGGCGGGTGGACGCCTGCGCGGCGCGGATCGCGGCGCTGACGGAGGGTCCGGGGACGGTGGTGGCGCTGACCTCGGCGCTGCACCCGGACTTCGTCGTCGCCTACTACGGCGCGCTGCGCGCCGGGCGGGTCGTGGTGCCGGTCAACCCGATGCTGCGCGCCGAGGGGTTGGCCCGGCTGGTCGCGGCCTCGGGCGCGGCGCTGGTGCTGACCGTTCCGGAGATCGCGGAGCGGCTCGACACCGAGGTGCCGGCCCTCGACCTGGCGGATTCCAGTCTGAACGACCTCAGCCTGATCGAGGGCCGGCCGGCGGACCGCGTTCCCGTGGAGCCGGGCGACGTCGCCTGCGTGCACTTCACCAGCGGCACCACGGGCGCGCCCAAGGGCGTCTGCCAGACGCACCACAACCTGGCGGTGAACGCGGCCCAGACCGCGCACGCCCACGGGCTCGGGCCGGCGTCGGTGACGCTCAACCACCTGCCGACGTTCCACCCGATGCACCTCAACGCGGCGCTGTTCGTGGGCGCCGAGCAGGTGTTGGCGACCGACCCGGACCTGGCGGCGTCGCTGCGCACCGCCAACGAGGTGGGCGCGCACCGGTACTACAGCCTGCCGATGCGGCTGAGCCGGCTGGCCGCGCACCCGGAGCTGTCGGGGATGCGGCTGACCTCCGTGGAGGCGGTCTACTCGGGCGGCTCGGCGCTGCCGGTGGCGGCGGCGAGCCGGCTGTCGGAGCACTTCGGCATCCCGGTCCTCCAGGGCTACGGCCTGGCGGAGACCTCCCCGATGACGCACTGCGGCGACCGGTCGCGGCCCAAGCCGGGCTCCTGCGGCCCGTCGGTGCCGCTGACCGAGTGCCGGATCGTGGACCTGACGACGGGCAAGCCGGTGGGCACCGGCGAGCGCGGCGAGATCCAGGTGCGCGGGCCGCAGTTGATGAAGGGCTACCTGGGCGAGCCGGCCGGCGCGGCGTTCAACGCCGAGGGCTGGTTCGCCACCGGGGACGTGGGGCTGGTCGACGAGGACGGCGAGCTGTTCGTCGTGGACCGGCTCAAGGACGTCTTCAAGTGCGACAACGAGCTGGTCTCCCCGCAGGAGGTCGAGGGCGTGCTGCTGCGGCACCCCTCGGTCGTGGACTGCGTGGTCGTGGACCACCCGGACCCGTTCAGCGGGGCGGTGGCCGCCGCCCTGGTGGTGGCGCCGGGGGTGCCCGACCAGCCGGCGCTCGACGCGGTGGCCGCCGAGGTCAACGCCGAACTCCCCTACTACCAGCACATCCGGCACATCAGGGCGGTCCCCGAGATCGCCCGCTCGGGCGGCGGCAAGGTCCGCCGCCAGGAGCTGCGGCAGCACCTCGCGACGCTGCTGACCGCCGACTGACCCGTCAACACCCCACTCACGAAGGAGCCGTTCCATGGCCACGCTGATCAACAAGTTCACCGTCGTCGGCGACGTGGAGACCTTCCGCACGGCGCTCGCCCACGTCAGCGAGTACATGCAGGCGCAGCCCGGCTTCATCAGCCACGAGCTGTACCAGTCGCTGAGCAAGCCGGAGATCTTCGTCGAGACCGCCACCTGGGACCACGCGGACTCGCACAAGAAGGCCGTCAGCAGCGACGAGTTCCGCAACCGGGTCAAGGGCCTGGCCGGGCTGGCGAAGCCGGACGCCGACCTCTACCGCTCGGTCGACGACCACTGAGCGCGGGTCACACGACAGCAAGCCGGCGGCCCCGGGGCGAACTGCCCCGGGGCCGCCGGCCTTTGGTGTGCCTGCCGCCTGAGGAGAACCGTCAGACGGGCGCGGCCACGCCGTCCTTGGTGACGCGGCGGTGCTTCACCTTCAGCTCGCCGTCCTCGCGCACCAGCAGGTCCTCGCAGACGCAGCTCATCACCACGCGGGCCTCGCCGCCCAGCGGGGTGCCGACGATCAGCGCATAGCAGCGGACGCCGACCGTGCCGTCGTCGTTCTGGGTCACGTCGAGCATCCCGTGCCAGTGCCGGCGCACCTCGCCCTTCTCGACCAGCGCGGCATACGCGCCGGAAACGGCGGCGGTCAGCGCGGCCCGCCCGGTGACCGGCTCGGGCCGGTGCTCGGGCGCGAAGACGCCGTCCTCGGTGAACGTGAGCGCCCACTCGTCGGCCCGGCCGGCGTCGAGGAGCTGCATGTGGCGGGCGTAGAACTGCTGCACCTCGGAGTGCAGCACGACCCGCGCGAGGCTGTCGGCCTCGGGGAGGGTGTCGGTCATCAGATGGTCGCCTTCCTAGACGGGGTTCCTTGGGCGGGGTTCAGCCGGGTCCAGCGGGATGTTTCAGCGGGGGCTCAGCGGGGGGTGCACTCCAGGACGGCCCAGTCGCCGGCGGGCGGCTCGTTCTCCAGCGTGAAGCCGCCGGCGGCCAGCAGCGCGCGCCACTCCTCCAGGTTCCGCTCCTGGCCGCCCATGACGACCAGCATGTCCACGTCGAGGAACTTGGCGGTGTCCCAGGTGTTGAGGGGCGCGACGACCTGCTCCAGCACCAGCAGCCGGCCGCCGTCGTCGCCGATGGCGTCCCGCACGGCACGCAGAATCTCCACGGCCCGGTCGTCGGGCCAGTCGTGCAGCACGGTCTTCAGCAGGTAGGCGTCGGCGCCGGTGGGCAGCGGGTCGGCGAAGAAGTCGCCGCCGACGACCTTGACCCGGCCGGTCACGCCGCGCTCGTCGAGCAACTCGGCGGCGGTCGACGTCACTTCGGGCCGGTCGAAGAGGATGCCCTGGCTGTCGGGGTTGCGGCGCAGGATCTCGGAGAGGAAGTAGCCCCGGCCGCCGCCGATGTCGGCGAGGGTGCCGAAGCGGGAGAAGTCGTACCGTTCCAGGAACAGCGCGCCCAGCCGGCGGCTGATCGTCGTCATCGCGTCGTCGAAGACCTGCCCCGCGTCCTGGTCGCGCCGCAGGTGCTCCCAGAACGACATGCCGTTGGCCTCGTCGAAGCCGGGCCGGCCGGTGCGCACCGAGTGCAGGATCGAGCCGAACGCGCTCCAGAAGAACGCGGAGCCGTCCAGCAGCACCGCGTCCCGCACCCCGTCCGGCAGGTCGGTGCGCAGGCCCTCGGCGATCGGGGTGAGCCGGAAGCGGCGCCCGTCGACCTCCTCGAAGACGCCGAGCAGCGCGGCGCAGCGCAACAGCCGGTACAGCGCGGCCTCCTGGGCGCCGACGGCCCCGGCGAGGTCGGCGACCGTCCGGGGCCCGTCCACCAGCTGGTCGGCGATGCCCAGTTCGGCGAGCGCGTAGACGACGGCGGAGAACCGTTGCCCGTTGGCGAGCAGCATCAGCCGCTGCCGGTCGGAGATGTCGGGGCCCTGCGCGAACGAGTACGCGGCGGCCCCTTCCTGGGCGGTGTCGGTCATGCGGGGGACTCCTCGCGCGCGTCGGGCTCGTCGGGCTCGTCGATCAGGGCGACCGCGCGGGTCCAGCCGGCGCCGGCGCCGGCGATCTTCACGGGGAAGCAGGAGAGGGTGAAGCCGTCGCGCGGCAGCCGGTCGAGGTGGGCGAGCCGTTCGATCTGGCAGAACTCCCGGTCCCGGCCCGCGAAGTGCGCCGGCCACAGCACGGACCGGTCGCCGGTGTCCCGGTAGCGGGCCAGCATGTCGCCGAACGGGGCGTCCAGGCTGAACGCGTCGGTCCCGATGACCTTGACGCCCAGGTCGAGCAGCAGGTGGGTGGCCGGGCCGTCCAGCCCGGTGAAGTGCGTGAAGAACTTCTCCGTGCCGGCGTGCTGGTCCGCGCCCGTGTGCAGCAGCACGATGTCCAGCGGGTTCAACTCCCGGCCCAGCTGGTCCAGTTCGGACCTGATCCGGTCGGCCCCGACCGCGCCGGGCTCGGCGTCGGTCAGGTCGAGGACCACGGCGGGCCGGTGGAACCACTCCAGCGGCAGCTCGTCGATGGTGCGCGGCGGGCCCTCCCGGTACGAGGCGCGGGTGCCGTAGTGGGCGGGCGCGTCGATGTGGGTGCCGGTGTGGGTGGTGAGCGTCAGGGTGTCGATGGACAGCAGCTCGCCGTCGTCCAGCACCTCCGGGTCGAACTCGACGCCGAAGTGCTTGCTCATCTCCTCGGCCATGTGCCGGGCGCCCTCGGCGGGCGTGATCACCTCGTGGCTGAGGGTCTCCGGCTCCCAACCCTGCGCGTCGACGGGCGAGGAGAGGTCGATCATCCGCATCGTGGGGTCACTCCTTCCGGTCGGCGGTGAACAGGGAGTCGGCGACCCGGATGCCGGGCGCGCCGAACGCGACGCGGTCCGTGACCTTGGCGCCGATGGGGGTGCGCATCATCACGCGGGCCAACTTGGGCCGCAGGAACGTCGCCAGGCCGTCGGCGGAGAGCATCATCCGGCTCTGGATCGTCTGGAACTTCATGACCGCCTTGATGTGCGGGCGGCGGGTGTCCTCGAACTCCCGCAGCCGGCCGGCGCTCAGGTCCTTCTCCCGCAGCGCGGCCAGCAGCACCGGGTGCAGCAACACCGCGTCCTGGAGCGCCAGGTTGATGCCCTGCGCGCCCAGCGGCCCGTGGGTGTGCGCGGCGTCGCCGATCAGCACCAGGCCGTCGGCGGTCCAGCGTTCGGCGGTCGCGCCGAACACGTCCAGCAGCGACAGGTCGGCGAGGCTCTGAATCCCGGCGCGCACGTCGGTGACCACGTCGGGCGCGGCCGCCTCGATCCGGTCCCGCAGCGCGTCGATGCCCAGCGGCGCCAGCCGCTTCCACTCGCCCTTGGGCAGCGTCCAGCCCAGCTGGAGGGTGTCGGGGTGCGAGTCGTAGGCGATCATCGGGTTGCCGCCGGCGCGGTTGACCATCACCTCGCCCAGCGCCCGCTTGGCGGGCAGCCGGAACCACACCACGTCCTGGTCGAAGATGTCGTGCCGCTGGTGCTCGATGTTGGCGAGCCGGCGGATCTTCGAGTGCCGGCCGTCGGCGCCGACCACGCAGGAGGCGGTCACGGTGTGGCTGCCGTCGGCACCCTTGGCCGTAACGCCCACCACGGCGCCGTTCTCCTCCAGCAGCGAACCGGCCCGCGCCACCAGGTAGCGGAACCCGGGCAACTCCTCGCAGCGCTCGCGGAGTTCGGCCAGCAGGTGGGCCTGCGGCAGGCTCAGCAGGTAGTTGTGCGGGCCGCGCAGCCGCCCGTACTCGAACGCCATCAGCGTCTTGCCGCGCTCCACCAGCCGGAACCTGGCCAGCGGGTGGGAGCCACGGGCGGCGGCGCCCTTCAGGACGCCGATCTCGTCCAGGACGGCCAGGCCGCCCGGCTGGAGGATCTCGCCCCGGTACTCCCGGTCCAGGGTGGGGCTGCTCTCGACGACGGTGACCCGCACGCCGGAGCGCAACAGCAGCAGCGCCAGGGCCATGCCGGCCGGGCCGCCGCCGACCACACACACATCGGTGGCTTCTTCCATCACAGGACTCCCTTCAGGCCAGCAGACCCAGGCCGCCGTCCACCGGGATCACCTGACCGGTGATCCACTGGGCCTCCGGCAGACACAACAGGGCCACGGCGTCCGCGACCTCGCGCGGAGTGGCGGGCCGCCCGGCGGGGGTGCGGGCGGAGATGGCGCGGAGCGCCTCGGGCCGAACGGTGCCCGGGCCCTTGTCGAGCTTGGCGGCGGACACGGCGTTCACCGTGATGCCCTGCTTGGCCAACTCGACGGCGGCGAACCGGGTCAGGCTCTCCAGGGCGGCCTTGGCGACGCCGAGGCTGACCAGGTGCGGCGCGACGCCCTGGGCGACGCTGGCGGAGATCACCACGATCCGGCCGCCCTCCGGCATCAACTCGGCCGCCGAGCCGGCCGCCGAGGCCAACGGCACCAGGGCCGTCGCCAGGTCGGCCCGCATCTCGGCGGGGTCGATCGCCGGGACGGCCATCGGGTGGGCGGAGGCGGCGGAGTGCACCACGAAGTCGAGCCGGCCGTGCCGCTCCTTCGTCAGCCGCGCCAGCCGGGGCAGCTCGCCGGGGCGGCGGACATCGCCCTGCTCCGTGGAGACTGCGGCGGGCGCGCCCGCCAGCTCCTCCTCCAACTCGGCGGCGTGCTCAGCGGAGTTGACCCAGACGGCGAGGACATCGCAGCCGGAGACGGCAAGCTTCTCGGCGACGGCGCGGCCCACGCCCCGGGTGCCGCCGACGACCAGGGCGCTCTTGCCCTTCAACCCGGGCAGCGGCTGGGGGGCGGCGCGCGTTTGCGGTTCCGTCACGGTGATCTCTCCTCAACCATCGGGGGTGCGGGACGATGGGCCCGCCCTTCACCGTGGGCGAGGACGGTAGACGGGCTCTGGAGCGACAGCGGAAGCGGGCCGGAGGCCCGGGAGGGGCCCCAGGCCCTGGGGGCCTGGAGGCCCCGGGGGTGGCCGGGTGTTTTGGGAGTGACGGAACGGGCGGCGGCTTGGGGCGTTGAACGAACTGTTCACTTCCGGACGGGCAGCTGGAAGGAAGGGGCCCCTGGAATCAGCCGGGCGACCAGAACCACCGTCACCGGCCCCGGGTCACGCCCGAGACGGGCCCCCGCCGGGACCATCCCCGCGTGCGCGGGGAGCAGTTGCCGAGCCGGCGGGCGACCTCCCCCTGCGACGGACCATCCCCGCGTGCGCGGGGAGCAGGGCATTCCCTGGAGGGCCTGCGGCCACTGGCAGGGACCATCCCCGCGTGCGCGGGGAGCAGAGCAAATGACCTGGGGTTTTATCGGTGGGGTGGGCGGTTTTTACTTACTTTCGCGGAAACCGGCATCATGGACGAAAGCCCCTTTCCGGTGTGCCCAACTGCCTGACGGTGGCCACGATATCGGGGTGGGACGTTCGCCGGCGCCTCTGCCGGAGGCACGGTCCCGGCGCGTTGGAAGGCGAAGGCTGCGGGCCGGTGGCCGGTGCGGGGCAGCCCGACTGGTCGTTTGTTGGTCGACGAGTCGCGCCCACGGGGGTGGAGGCTCTGGCGCGGGCTACGACGCCGGGCCTAGATGGCGCACGATCGGCCGGGTGCGGGCGTAACGAATACCGGCAAGAGGCTGGCTGGGAAGGGGGGCGCGGCTTCCGGGAGGTGGGGTTCGTTGCCGCCAGGGGTGGTCGGGAGTGCGGTGTGTGCCCTCCGGGCGCGGGGACCGCGCCGAGTTCGGGGGTCGGCCGGCGGCTGGGGGCGTGCGTGGCGCGCACCGGCTTCGCCGGCCTGCCCCGGCATGTCGCCCGTCTCGGATGTGGCCGATCGTCGGGCGACTGAAGGGGGACGGGCCGCCGCCTCACCCCTGCTGGCAGGACGGGGCGGCGGTTAACGACTACGCTGCCGCGCGAACATCGCCTGCCGGTGGGGTAGTCCGCGCCTTGTCGGCTTCCGGGGAGGGGGGGTGGGGGTCTCTTTCTGTAGGTGCCCGTCTAGAGTTGAACGATCTGTTCACTTCTAAACGGGCACCTATAAAAAAGGTCCCCCCACCCCCCGCGCGCCCGCCTTCGGGAGTCGACGGCGCGCGGACTATCAAGACGGCAGACTATGTTCGCGCGGCAGCGTGGTCGTTGACCGAAGCCACCCATGACCGTCCGCTCCAACCAAACAACCGGCACCGTACCCGTGAGTCGCCCGACGATCGGTCACATCCGAGACGGGCGACATGCCGGGGCAGGCCGGCGAAGCCGGTGCGCGCCACGCACGCCCCCAGCGGCCAAACGGCCCCCGAACAAGCCGCAGTCCCTGCGCCCGTGGGGCACGGTCGCCATCACCCACCACCCCCGGCGGCAACGAACCCCACCTCCCGGAAGCCCCGCCCCCCCTCCCAGCCAGCCTCCTGCCGGTATTCGTTACGCCCGCACCCGGCCGATCGTGCGTCATCTAGGCCCGGCGTCGTGGCCCGCGCCACATCCCCAACCACACCGCAGAGTCTCGTTGTTCACCCACGACCAGTCGGGCTGCCCCGCACCGGCCACCGGCCCGCAGACAAACCCCGCACCCATCCTCTAGCGGCCGACACTCCGTTCCCGCCGGAGGCAACCCCGCCGGAGGCGGGAAGCAGGGTGGGTGGGTGGGGTCCCGCCACCCTGAAAGCCCAGCGGCAGCGCCCGGCGGCAGCGTACTTCGACCACCGATCCAGCCCCGTTCCAGCAGCCGCAACTACCTTCCCCCGCATGACGAATCCCGCTCTCGAAGCCGTGACCCAGCTCCGCAGGCTCGCTCTCGCCGCCGGCCACGCCGCAGCCCTCCGCGCCGCCGCCCAGCTCGGCGTCGCCGACGCCCTCGGCGACGAGGGCGCCACCGCCGCCGAGCTGGCCCGTTCCGTCAACGCCGACCCGGACGCGCTGGAGCGGCTGCTGCGCGCCCTCGCCTCGCAGGGCGTCTTCGCCGCCCGCGAGGACGGCGGCTACGCGCACACCCATGTGTCCCGGCTGCTGCGCACCGACACCCCGCGCAGCCTGCGCGACATGGTGCTGTGGGCGACCGAGCCGTGGACCTGGTCGGTGTGGCCGGGCCTCGGCGAGGCGGTGCGCAACGGCAAGGGCGGCTTCGCCGAGAAGCACGGGAAGGACTTCTTCACCTTCCTCTACGAGGATGCCCCGGAGTCGGCTGAGGTCTTCAACCGGGCGATGACGCAGGCCAGTCGGCTGTCCTCGGCGGCGATCGCCGACGCGCTGGCGCTCAAGGGCGACCAGACGGTGGTGGACGTGGCCGGCGGCCACGGGGACCTGCTGACGAAGATCCTGGAGGGCGACCCGACGGTGCGCGGCGCGCTGTTCGACCTGCCGGGCGCGCTGCCGGACTGTGACGCGCGGCTGCGTCCCGGCGGCGAGTTCGCCGACCGCGTCCAGCTGGTGGCCGGCGACTGCCGGGAGTCGGTGGGCGTCGAGGGGGACGTGTTCATCCTGAAGAACGTCCTGGAGTGGGACGACGCCTCCACCGTGGCGGCGCTGCGCAACGTGGCCGCCGCCACCCGCCCCGGCGGGCGGGTGGTCGTCATCGAGAACCTGGTGGACGGCAGCCCGGAGACGGGGTTCACCACGGCGATGGACCTGCTCCTGCTGCTCAACGTGGACGGCCGCAAGCATCTGCGGGAGAGCCTGCTGGGCCTGATGGCGGAGGCGGGGCTCACGGTGACCGACGTGCGGCCGGTGGGTCCCTACCTCCACCTGATCGACAGCCGCGCCGACGCCTCGGCGTAGCGCGGCTGTCGCGGGACGGACTGTCTCGGGGACGGGCAGTCTCGGGGACGGGTGATTCGGGGACGGGGATTGGGTGCCCGGGGCGAGGCGGTCGTTCGGCCTCGCTCCGGGCGTCAGCTCAGGTTGGTCAGGACGTCGGTGTCGGCGCGGTCCAGGATGGCCAGCGAGTCCGCCATCGGGTCGAAGCAGAGCATGGCCTGCTGGAGCCCCCTGATGCGCGGGGACGGTTCGAGTCCCAACTCACTGACGAGACGGCCGCGGTACTCGTGGAACGAGTCGAGCGCGGCGGACAGCCGACCGGAGCGGAACAGCGCCAGCATGTGCTTGACGCGGATGCTCTCGTGCAGCGGGTAGGTACCTACTAAAACGGTCAGCTCGCTCTGCATCTCCCGATGCCGGCCGAGCCTCAGGTTGGCCTCGATGTGCATCTCGGTGGCCGCCAGGCGGCTCTCCTCCAGCCCGCAGATCTGCGGGTAGAGCAGCGGCCCCGGGCGGATGTCGCTGAGCGGTGCGCCGCGCCACAGCTGGAGGGCGCGGGAGAGCAGCTGGTCAGCCTGCTCGTTGTCGCCGGTCTCCAGGCACTTCTGGCCCTGCCTCACCAGGGTCTCGTAGGCGCTGAGGTCGTGCTCGACCTCCTCCGCCTTCAGCAGGTAGCCGGGAACCCTGGTGACGAGGGTGTCCGGGTTGGAGTGGCTGTCCGCGCGTGACGAGATGTCACGGAACATGCGGCGTAGCTGTAGCACATAGGTCTGGAGCGTGGTGGCGGCGCTGCGGGGCGGGCGTTCGTCCCACAGCTCCTGGATGAGCGAGGCGGTCGACACCGCGCGACCCGGTTCCAGCATGAGCATCGCCAGAACACTTCGCGGCTTCGGCGCCGTCAGAATTCCCGCCACCTCGACGTCATTGATCGTCAAAGCACCGAGAACGCCGAATTTCATCATTGTTTCCCCCTACGGTCTAATGTTTCCGACTCCTCTTAAGCACTCATGTACACACACTGCTGGGCCGCGACGATACCACGGCCAGCAGGCAGAACCTCCGCTTATCCCGTGTTTATGTGAAGGAAAGTCGACACCCGTCGGCGGAATGCGGGATTCCGCGTTCTGGCGCTTGAGCGCCGTGTCACCCGGTCTTCCCCGAGGGGTTTACGGTGGTTTACTACGCCCGGTGACTACACGCGCCAGTCGGGGCGGTCCGCGTACCACTTGACCGTGGCGGCGAGGCCCTCCTCGAAGGGCACGCGGGGGGCGAACCCGAGGGCCCGCAGCTTGCTGTCGTCGAGGCTGTAGCGGCGGTCGTGGCCCTTGCGGTCGGCGACGTGCTCGATCGCGTCGTCGTCGCGGCCGCAGGCCCGCGCGAGGAGCGTGGCCAGCTCGCGGTTGGAGAGTTCGGCGGTGCCGGCGATGTGGTAGACCTCGCCCGGTTCGCCGCGCTCGGCGACGAGTTGGACGCCCCGGCAGTGGTCCTCGACGTGCACCCAGTCGCGCACGTTGCGGCCGTCCCCGTAGAGCGGGACCCTCCGCCCCGACAGCAGCCGGGAGATGAACAGCGGAATGACCTTCTCCGGGTACTGGCGTGGCCCGTAGTTGTTGCCACAGCGGGTGATCGACACCGGCAGGCCGTGGGTGACGGCGTAGGCACGGGCGATCAGGTCGCCGCCAGCCTTGGCCGCCGCGTACGGGGAGCGGGGCGCCAGCGGCGCGTCCTCGGCCCACGAGCCGGTCTCGATGCTGCCGTACACCTCGTCCGTCGAGACCTGGACGACGCGCGGGGTGCCGGCCTCCAGGCACGCCTGGAGGAGGGACTGCACCCCCAGCACGTTGGTGCGCATGAATTCCGCCGCGTCCGCAATGGAACGGTCCACGTGGGATTCCGCCGCGAAATTAATGACGACATCGTGCCCGGGCACGATGGCACGCATCAGTTCGATATCGCAGATATCGCCCCTGACAAGTTCACACGGAAGTCCGGCCAGATTCTCCGGATTTCCGGCATAGGTGATTTTGTCGAGAATCGTTACCTCGGCTCCCGCGAAGGCGGGATACTCGTCGGCGAGCACCGCCCGCACATAGTGTGAGCCGATGAATCCGGCACCGCCGGTGACGAGAATTCGCGGCGCGTTCATGACACCAGCCCCACTCTGCTGCCGTCGCCCAGGACGAGCTGGTGCCCGCCCGTGTCGGGCGTCGGGCGGGAGATCTCCACGTCCTGCCCGATGAGGGAGGACTCCAGGCCACGCACGCCGGCGATCGACGAGCGGGGCATCACGATCGAGTCCCGGATCGCGCTGCCGGAGATCCGGCAGCCCTCGCCGATCGAGGCGAACGGGCCGATGCGGGAGCCGGTCACGACCGCCCCCGGACCGATCACGGACGGGCCGATCACGGTCGACCCCGTCACGTCGGCCCCGGCCCCGATGACCACCGGGCCGCTGATCTCGCTGTCGTGGGTGGCTCCCTCGGTGGACCCCACCAGGGAGCGCAGCAGGTGGCGGTTCACCTCCAACACGTCGGCCACGGTGCCGGTGTCCTTCCAGTAACCCGTCAACACGTCGGCGGACACCCGGAGATCGCGGTCGATCAGCCACTGGATGGCGTCGGTGATCTCCAGCTCGCCGCGAGCCGAGGGCTCGATCTCGGCGATCGCCTTGTGGATGTCGGGCCCGAAGAGATAGACGCCGACCACGGCCAGGTCGCTCCGGGGAACGGCCGGCTTCTCCTGGAGGCCGACCACCCGCCCGTCGTCCCCGACCTCGGCCACGCCGAACCGGCGGGGGTCGGCGACCGGCGCCAACAGCAGCCGCGCGGCGGGGCGTTCGGCCCGGTAGCCGTCCACCATGGAGCGCAGCCCGCCCAGCACCAGGTTGTCGCCCAGGTACATGAGGAACTCGTCGTCCCCCAGGAAGTCCCCGGCGATCGACACCGCGTGGGCCAGGCCCAGCGGCTCCTCCTGCCACAGGTAGGTCACCCGCAGCCCGAAGCGCGAGCCGTCGCCCACCGCCTCCCGGATCTGCGCCCGGGTGCCGCCCACCACCATGCCGACCTCGTTCACCCCGGCGTCGGCGAGGGCCCGCAGGCCGTGGAAGAGGACGGGTTCGCCCGCGACCGGCACCAGCTGCTTGGCCATCGTGTGGGTGATGGGACGCAGGCGGGTCCCCGAACCCCCGGCCAACACGAGCGCCTTCACCGGTGACCTCCACGGGCGCGGTACGGAACGGACCGGCGGACGGCCGTCGCGCCGTGCCCGGCGGGGCCGGAGCCGGCGAACACCGTGGTGGCGCACGAGGCCGGCGCGGCCGCCGGGGACGCGAACGCCGTGGGCGCGGTCATGAGGCCGAGGCGCTGATCCGGCGCCGGGCCAGATCGAGAAGGCTCTGGGGCGTGCCGGCCTCGCTGACCTCGTCGTCGCTGAGGTGGACGCCGTAGTCCCGTCTCAGCCGCCCGGCGGTCTCCAGCACCGCGAGGGAGTCGTAGCCGAGGTCGCTGAAGGGAACGTCGGCGAACCCCCCGTCGGGGCCCGGGTCCTCCCCCTCGCCCGCGCTCTCGTTGAGGATCTGGGCGAGCACCTCGATGGTCAGCTCTGGCAGAGGTTGTGGCATGGCTGAACTCCTTCTTGCTCTGGTGAACGATCTCCCTGAACGGCGGTCCTGGGGTGGGGACCGGAAGGTGGAGACCGGGGGATGAAGATCTGGAGGGTGGCGACCGGGCCGGCCCCGGGGCATGATCCCCGGCGCCCGACCCGGCGGTCAGCGCGGGGCGCCGATGACGGCGGCCGAGTGGAAGCCGCCCCGGCCGCGCGACAGGACCAGCACCACGCGTAGACCCGCCTCGCGCGGCTGGCCGGTGACGATGTCCAGGCCGTGCGACGGCGCGGGCCTGGTGTGGACGGCGGGCGGGATGACGCCGTCGCGGATGGCGAGCAGGGCGGTGGCCGTGTCCAGCGGACCCGCGCCGGCGCCCAGCCGGCCGGTGAGGGTCTTGGGCAGGGCCACCGGAACGGCGGCCCGCCCGAAGACGGAGGTGATCGCGGCGGCCTCGGCCGCGTCGTGGGCGGGCAGCCCCGCGCCGTCGGCGAAGACGACGTCGATGTCGCCCGGCTCGACCTCGGCGTCGGCCAGGGCCAGGGTGATCGCCCGGCGCAGCGGCTCCGGGCTGACCGTTCCCGACCCGTCGGGCCGGGGGCCGAACGTGGCGGCGTGGCCCAGCAGTTGGCCGTGGACCCGGGGCGCGCCGCGCTTGCGGGCGGACGCCTCCTCCTCCAGCACCAGCAGGGCGCCGCCCTCGCCGGGGACATAGCCGTCGGCCCTCGGGTCGAACGGCCGGTAGGCGAGGGCCGGGTCCTCGGCCGGGCTCAGCTCGCCGCTGGCGGTCTCGGCGATCCAGCCCCACGGGCAGAGCGAGCCGTCGACGGCGCCCGCGATCACGGCGGACAGCTCGTCGCGCAGCAGCCGGCGCGCCTGGGCCAGCGCGTCGAGGCCGCCGGCGGCGTCGGAGACGACGACGGAGCTGGCGCCGCGCAGCCCGTGCCGGATGGAGATCTGGCCGGTGTTGACCGCGTAGAACCAGGCGAACGACTGGTAGGCGCTGACGTGTTCGGGGCCGTGCCGCCACAGGTTGTCGAGTTCCTTGTGGCCGAAGGCGAAGCCGCCGGCGGTGTTGGCGGTGACGACGCCGACGCCGAACATGGGCTGCCGGCTCGGGTCGAGGTCCGCGTCCTCCAGCGCCTCGCCGGCCGCGACCAGCGAGAGGCGGGTGGAGTGGTCGGTCTGCGGGATCAGCCGGCTGGGCAGGTGCCCGGCCGGGTCGAAGTCGACCTCGCCGGCGAGGGTCGCCGGGTAGCGGTCGGGCTCGAAGCGGGTGATCCGGCCGATGCCGGACTCCCCGGCGAGAACGGCCTTCCAGTAGTCCTCGGTGCCGAGCCCGTTGGGCGCGACGATGCCGAAACCGGTGATCAGGACGGCGCTCATCGGCCGCTCCCGACCGGCTTGGAGAGCACCATCGCGCTCTGGAAGCCGCCGAACCCGCTGCCGACGCTGAGCACCGTGCCGATGTCCGCCTCCCGGGCGGTCAACGGCACATAGTCCAGGTCGCACTCCGGATCGCGCTCGTGCAGATTGGCCGTCGGCGGCACCACGCCGTGCTCGATCGCCAGCGCGCAGGCGGCGATCTCGATGGAGCCGATGGCGCCCAGCGAGTGCCCCACCATGGACTTGATGGAGCTGACCGGGGTGGCGTAGGCGTGCTGCCCGAGGGCCTTCTTGAACGCGGCGGTCTCGTGGCGGTCGTTCTGCTTGGTGCCGGAGCCGTGGGCGTTGACGTAGTCCACCCGCTCCGGGGCGAGCCTGGCGCGGCCCAGGGCGGTCGAGATGGCGTCGGCCATCTCGGCGCCGTCGGGGCGCAGCCCGGTCATGTGGAAGGCGTTGCAGCGGGAGGCGAAGCCGTCGACGGTGGCGTAGATGTGGGCGCCCCTGGCCAGGGCGCGCTCGCGCTCCTCCAGGACGAAGATCGCGCAGCCCTCGCCCAGCACGAAGCCGTTGCGGGTGGCGTCGAACGGCCGGGAGGCGGTGGTGGGTTCGTCGTTGCGCGGGGTGGTGGCGCGGATGGCGTCGAAGCAGGCGAGGGTGATCGGGGAGATCGGGGCGTCGGTGCCGCCGGTGATCATGACGTCGGCGCTGCCGTCCTCGATCAGCCGAGCCGCGTGCCCGACCGCGTCGAGCCCCGAGGTACAGCCCGTCGAGACGACGGTGACCGGGCCCTGGGCGTCGACCGACCAGGCCACCTCGGCGGCCATCGAGCTGGGGACGTAGTAGTCGTAGAGGTGCGGGACGGCGCGTTCGGGGTCGACGTGCCACTCGGTGCCGTTGTGGCTGGTGGTGACGTACTCGCGCTCCAGGCTGGTGGTGCAGCCGACGGCGCTGCCCAGGGAGACCCCGGTGCGCGGCGGCTCGGCCTCGCCCGGGACCAGGCCGGCGTCCCCGAGCGCCTGGCGGCCGGCGGCGAGGGCGAACTGGGTCGCCCGGTCGAGCCGTTCGACCTCCTCCTCCGTCAGCCCCTCGGCACGCGCGTCGAAGTCGCACTCGGCGCCCACGGTGGAGCGGAACGGCGAGGCGTCGAAGTGGGTGATGGTGCGGGTCGCGGTTCTGCCGGAGGTGAGGAGGTCCCAGAACGCCTTGACGCCGACACCTCCCGGAGCGATCACTCCTATGCCGGTTATCACTGATGTTCGGGTCATGCGTTCATCCCCCGTCATTCCGAGGCCGACTGGACTGCTATCGCTGGATCGGATGGTGCATGTCCGCGGTCCCGGAGTATTCGAGGCACGGCTTGAGTCGACCTTGAACCCGAGTTGAGGCCCGTGGTGCGGCTGTGCGCCGTGTGTCGAGCAAACGCCCTTCCGCTCCGATTCGAGCGGGGGTCGAGGCGTGCGCTAGAGCCCACTGCCACCGTCTGTGGGCGCGAGCGCCCGCTCGCCTTCCCCCAGCAGGAAGGGACAGCCATGGCCAGTGGCAGCATCACCATCTCCGAGGCCGACTATGTGCGCATCCTCGTCCACGGCACCACCGCCTTCGAACTCCTGCGCACGGCGCTGGAGTTCGAGCTGTTCGAGAAGTTGGACGCAGCGGACGGCATGACGGTTGACGAGGTCGCCGAGGCGATCGGCGTCGAACGTCAGCCCGCCCGCGTCCTGCTGCTGGGGCTCGCCTCCCTGCGGCTGCTGGAGAAGCCGGACCCGGACTCCGGGCTTGAGGGCACGTACGTCAACAGCGCCGTCGTCAAGCGCAAGCTGCTGCGCTCCAGCCCCCGCTACCTGGGGCCGCTGGTCGACATCCAGGCCGACGTCATCAACGCCTCCCTCGTCGACTTCGCCGAGTCCATGCGGCAGAACACCAACGTCGGCCTGCGCCACATCGAGGGCCCCGGCACCACCCTCTACGAGCGGCTCACCGCCCACCCGAAGCTCCAGGAGGTCTTCTACGCCAACATGGGCGACGCCTCGAAGAAGGCGTTCTCCCAGGTGCTGGACAACTACGACTTCAGCGGCCTCAAGCACGTGATCGACATCGGCGGCGGCGACGGCACCAACAGCATCGAGCTGGCCCGCCGTTACCCGAACCTGGAGGTCACGGTCTTCGACCAGGAGTCCGTCACCCGCATCGCGGCCCGCAGGGGCGAGGACGCCGAACTCAGCAAGCGGCTCCACTTCCACCCCGGCGACCTGTTCCGCGACCCGCTGCCGGAGGGCGCCGACGGCATCCTCTTCTTCCACATCTTCGAGATCTGGTCGCTGGAGCGGAACACGGAGCTGCTGCGCAAGTGCTACGACGCGCTGCCGGCGGGCGGGACGTGCCTGGTCTACAACTTCGTCTCCAACGACGCGGGGACCGGCTCGATGAGCGCCGGCCTGGTCTCGCCGTACTTCCTGACGCTCGCCTCCGGCGAGGGGATGACCTACTCGCCCTCCGACATGGAGACGGCCGTCCGCGATGCGGGCTTCGCCCGCGTCGAGCGGTACGACGACCTGGGGTTCAGCCACTCGCTGGTCGTCGGCCACAAGTAGGGCTTTCGGGGAGGGTTCGTGGCTGGTCTGGTCGTTTCTCTGCGGGCCGGTGCGGCGCGCGCGACGCTGCGCGCTGGGCGCAGGGCGGAGGCGCGAGCCGGCGCCCAGGCGCTGCGCGCCTGGAGCTTGGCCGCGCCGGTGGCCGGGCGGCCGGGCGGCCGTTGGCCGTTGGCCGGGTCTCCGCTGCGCGGAGCGGCCCGGACGTTCCCCTGCGGGGTGCCGACCGGCTGGCCTGGCAGGAACGACAGTTCCGCCGGGCGGACGGCCGCGCTCAGCGGACGACCAACGGCGGGGAGTGCAGGTCCCGCCGAACGGCGACGCTCCCTGCGGGGTGCCGACCGGCTGGCCCGGCAGGAACGACAGTCTCGCCGGGCGGACGGCCGCACCCTCGATGGGCACCGGCCGGAGGCCAACGGACCTTCGCGCCAGCGGACAACCGCCCCTGTGGGAAGGGCAGTTCCGCCGGACGGACGACCGCACCCAGCGGACAACCAACGGCGGGAAGTGCAGGTCCCGCCGACCGTCCCGCCCGGGGCACCGGCCAGGTGTCCCGCGAACAACCGCCCGGCGGGGAGCGGAGGTTCCGCCGAGCGGAAGCACTCCCCCAGGGACACCAACCAGATCCCCGAGCACAACGGCACGGCGGACCGTCCCGCCCGGGGCACCAGCCAGGTGCCCGGAGACGGGGCAACCGCCCACGGCAAGCCCCCGGCAGGGCCAAGGGCAGCAACTCCCGGAGAGCACCGGCCGGGTGTCCGCGAGGGACCGCTCACGGCGAGCCCCCACTGCGGGAGCGCTTCCCCGAACGCCGAGCAGATCCCCGAGCACAACGGCACGGCGGACCGTTCCGCCGCACCGACCGTCCCGCCCGGGGCACCGGCCGGGTGTCCCGCGAACAGCCGCCCATGGCGGGCCCCGCAGGGGCCACGCCGGCCCACCCGCAGGAGCGACCAGCCAGGCGCCCCGGGAAGGGGCAACCGCCCACGGCAGGCCCCCGCAGGGGGCTACCCCGTTCCGCCCGGCAGGGCCCCCGGCGAAGCACCCCGCCGGGCGAACGAGTCCGTAAAGAGAGAGGCAGTGCAGTGCGAGGAGACGACGTCTATGTGCGGGGCCTGGGAGCACACCTCCCGGAGCCGGTGACGGTCGAACAGGCCGTCGCGGAGGGCCATCTGGACCCGGAGGACATCGCCGACGGCGAGTTGACCGGTGTGCGGGTCGCGGGCGACACCCCGGCCCCCGAACTGGCGCTGCGCGCCGCCCGGCAGCTGTTCGAGCGCACCGGGATCGACCCGACGGTGGCCGGCCTGCTCGTGTACTCCAGCGTGTGGCACCAGGGCCCCGACGGCTGGGGCCCGCAGTCCTACGTCCAGCGCCACCTGGGTGGCGACGCGCTCGCCATCGAGCTGCGGCACGGCTGCACGGGCGTGTTCAGCGCGTTGAAGCTGGCCGCCGGCTATCTGCGGGGCAACGAGGACGTCTCGGACGCCCTGCTGCTGGGCGGCGAGAACTTCGGCACCCCGCTGATCGACCGCTGGCGGGCCACCGGCGGCGGCATGTTGGTCGGCGACGGCGCCAGCGCGCTGCTGCTCGGCAAGGAGCCGGGCTTCGCGAAGCTGCTGTGGGTGGACTGCATCGCCGTTCCCGAGCTGGAGGGGATGCACCGCGCCGGGGAGCCGCTGTTCCCGCCGGGCGCGACCACCGGACGGGAGCTGAACTTCTCCGCGCGTAACCTGCGCTTCCTCCAGGAGCACGGCGAGTTGATGCGCCCGCTGCTGATGAAGGCGCACCAGGACCTGTACGACCGGTGGACCAACGCGACGGGGCTCGGCGTCGACGACGTCACCTACCTCAGCTACATGAACACCTCCCGCACCACCATCGAGAAGCGGCTGCTGCCGCTGCTGGGGCTGCCGGCCGAGAAGACGACCTGGGAGATCGGCCGGGACATCGGGCACCTGGGCGTCAGCGACCAACTGGTCGCCCTCGACCAGCTGTTGCTCGACGGCCGGCTGAAGCCGGGCGACCACTACCTGATGTACGGGCTGGGCCCGGGCATGACGGTGGCGGGCGCCATGTTCGAGATCACCGAGGTGCCGTCGTGGACGTGACCAACGGCCCCGAGCCGATCGCGGTCGTCGGCATGTCCTGCCGACTGTCGGGGGGCATCAACAGCCCCCGGGAGTTCTGGGACCTGCTGAGCGAGGGCCGCGACACCATAGGTGAGGTGCCCGCCGAACGGTGGGAGTGGTACGCCTCGTTGGGCCCCGAGCAGGCCCGCGCGCTGGCCGGGGTGACCCGGTACGGCGCGTTCCTCGACGACATCGAGGGCTTCGACGCCGACTTCTTCGACGTGACGCCGCGCGAGGCCGAGCTGATGGACCCGCAGCAGCGGATCGTCCTCGAACTCGCCTGGGAGGCGCTGGAGCACGCCGGCATCCCCGCGAAGGACCTGGCCGGCGGCGACGCCGGCGTCTTCATGGGCGTCGGCTCCGACGACTACGGCCGCCGGATGCTGGAGGACCTGCCCCGCATCGAGGCGTGGACGGGCATCGGCGGCGCGTACTGCGGCGTCGCCAACCGCGTCTCCTACGCGCTGGACCTGCGCGGCCCGAGCATGGCGATCGACACGGCCTGCTCGTCCTCGCTGGTGGCGATCCATCTCGCGGTGCAGAGCCTGCGCGCCGGGGAGTGCCCGGTGGCGCTGGCCGGCGGCATCCTGGTGATGGCGTCGCCCGGTCTGTCGCTGGTCCTCGACGCGGCCGGCGCCACCGCGCCCGACGGGCGGTGCAAGTCGTTCGGCGCCGCCGGCGACGGCTACGGCCGGGGCGAGGGCGGCGGCATCGTCGTCCTCAAGCGGCTCTCCGACGCACGGCGCGACGGCGACCGGGTGCTGGCCCTGATCCGGGGCGGCGCGGTGCAGCAGGACGGCCGCACCAGCGGCATCATGGCGCCCAACGGCGTCGCCCAGGAGCACCTGATGCGCCGCGCCTGGCGCGCCGCCGGGCTGGACCCGGCGACCGCCGGCTACGTGGAGGCGCACGGCACCGGGACCCGCGCCGGCGACCCGCTGGAGGCCGGCGCGATGGCCGCCGTCTTCGGGACCGACCGGACCCCGGAGGAGCCGTGCCTCATCGGCTCGGTGAAGCCCAACGTCGGGCATCTGGAGGCCGGCGCGGGCGTCGCCGGCGTCATCAAGACGGTGCTGGCGCTCCAGCACGGCGTGATCCCGCCGATGCCGGGCATCGGGGAACTCCACCCGTCGATCCCGTGGGAGACCTCGGGGCTGCGCCCGGTCACCGAGGCCACGCCGTGGCCGGAAACCGAGGGGCCGCGCCGCGCCGGGGTGTCCGGCTACGGCTACGGCGGCACCATCGCGCACCTGGTGTTGGAGCAGGCGCCGGACGCCGAGCCGGAGCCGGAGCGGGACGCCGAGCTGGCGGTCTATCCGCTCTCCGGCGCCAGCGAGGCGGCCGTCCGCGGCTACGCGGGCCGGCTGGCCGACGCGCTGGAGGAACGGGAGGCGCCCGGCACCGCCCGGCTCGGCCACACGCTGGCGCTGCGCCGCTCGGCGCTGCCGCACCGGGCGGCCGTGGTCGCCGCCGACCGCACGCAACTCGCCAGGCGCCTGCGGGAGTTCGCGGAGACCGGCCGTTCCTCGGGGACGGTGCAGGGCGCGCGGCTGCCGGCCGGCGGGCTGGTGTGGGTGTTCTCCGGGCACGGCTCGCAGTGGACCGGCATGGGCCGCGACCTGCTGGCGAACGAGCCGGAGTTCGCGCGGGTCATCGACCTGCTGGAGCCGGTCTTCACCGAGGAGATGGGCATCTCGCCGCGCGCGGTGCTGCTGGACGACGCGCCGCAGCCGGTGGACGTGATCCAGCCGTTGATCTTCGCCGTGCAGACCGGGCTGGCCGCGCTGTGGCGGTCCAAGGGCGTGCGCCCGGCCGCCGTCATCGGGCACTCCGTCGGCGAGATCGCAGCCGCCGTCACGGCCGGCGTGTTCACGCTGGAGCAGGGCGCGCGGCTGGTGTGCCGGCGTTCGCTGCTGCTGCGCCGGGCCGCCGGCCAGGGCGCGATGGCCATGGTGCGGTTGGGCGCCGAGGAGGCGGAACGGCGGCTGGTCGGGCGGCGCGACGTGGTGGCCGCCATCAGCGCCTCGCCGGGCTCCACCGTGATCTCCGGCGACATCGAGGCGGTCGAGGAGGTCGGCGCCGCCTGGCGCGCGGAGGGCATCGCGGTGCGCCGCGTCGACTCGGACGTGGCGTTCCACAGCCCGCACATGGACCCGCTGCTGGCCGACCTGGCCGCCGCCGTCGCCGACCTGACGCCGAGCCCGGCGGAACTCCCGCTCTACAGCACGGCGTTGCCCGACCCGCGCTCCGGCGCGCCGCGCGACGCCGGCTACTGGGCGAGCAACCTGGGCGACCGGGTGCGGTTCTCGGAGGCCGTCACGGCGGCCGTCGAGGACGGGTACCGGCTGTTCCTGGAGATCTCCCCGCACCCCGTCGTCGAGCACTCGATCGGCGAGGTCCTGGACCACCTGGAGGTGACGGACGCCGCCACCGCCCACACGCAGCGTCGCAACAAGCCGGGCCGCGAGACGCTGCTCGCCAACCTCGGGCAGCTGTACTGCAACGGTGCCGACATCGACTGGTCCGCGCTCTGGCCGGCGACCTCCCCCGCCGAACTGCCCGGGACCGTCTGGCAGCACCGGCCGTACTGGCTGCCCGAGCCGCCGGCGCCGGCCGGCACCGGGCAGTTCCACGACCCGGCCAGCCACACCCTGCTCGGCGGGCGCACCACGGTGGCCGGCGCCACCCCCGTCCAGGTGTGGCGCACCGGCCTCGACCGGGACACCCGGCCCTACCCGGGCAGCCACCCGGTGCGCGGCGTGGAGATCATCCCCGCCGCCGTGCTGCTGACCACGCTGGCCGCCGCCTCGCCCGAGGAGGGCCCGGCGGAGCTGGTGGACGTCGCGCTGCGGGTGCCGGTGGCGGTGTCGCCGCCGCGCGAGGTGCAGATCGTCGCGCAGGACGGCACGCTGCGGATCACCTCCCGGCTGCTGGAATCGCCCGACGACGACCGGGGGTTCACCACCCACACCACGGCGGCCGGCCGGCCGGCGGAGCCGCTGGGCGAGCCGACCGCCGTCGAGGCGCCCGAGGCGCTGCCGGTCGGCCATGTGGTGGAGCGGCTCGCCGAACTCGGCGTCGCCGCCATGGGCTTCCCGTGGGAGATCACCGAACTGAGCACCGGGCCCGGCACGTTGGTGGCCCGCTGCGTCGCCGACCCGGAGACCGGGGAGGCGCCGAGCACCTGGGCGCCGGTGCTGGACGCCGCGCTGTCCACGGCCTCCGTCGTCTTCGACGGGCCGCCGAGGCTGCGGATGCCGGCGGCGATCGGCCGGGTCGCGCTGCGCGGGCCCGCGCCGGCCGTGGCGCGGGTGACGGTGCGCCGCAGCAGCGAGGACACCGTCGAGGTGGAGATCGCCGACGAGAACGGCCGCCTGGTCGGCCGGCTCGCCGGGCTGCGCTACGGGCTGCTGGAGGGCGACATCCAGACGGCGGCCGGGCCGCACCGGCTGACGCACCGGATGGCGTGGCGCCCGCAGGGCCCGACGCAGCCGGCGCCGCACCGCACGATGGTGCTGGTCGGTGACGACCGGGAGCTGGCGCGGAAGCTGAGCCGCCGGCTGGTGTCCGAGTCCGTGCCGCACCGCGTCATCGAGGACCCGGCGGACCTGCTCGCCGCCGAACTGTCTGGCGACCACGCCCTCGTGGTGCTGCCGGCGCCCACCAGGCCCGGCGAGGCGCCCACCAGGGCGGCGGTGCGCGCCAGTTGGATGCTGGCCCGCACCGCGCAGCGGGTGGCCGGCGCGCCGGCCGACGACCGGGCCCAGGTGTGGTGCGTCACCCGGGGCGTCCGGGAGGGCTCGGAGGCCGCCGCGCTGGGCCACGCCCCGCTGTGGGGCCTGGGCCGGATCATCGCCGGCGAGCACCCCGAACTGTGGGGCGGCCTGGTCGACATCGGCGACTCGCCGCGTGAACTCCAGGCGCTCGTCGACCTGTTGGGCACCGCGCACGGCGAGGAGCTGCTGTCGTTGCGCGAGGGCGTGGTGGAGGTGCCCCGGCTGCTGCCGCCGGAGGAGACGCCGGGCCGCCCGCCGATGGCCTGCCGCCCGGACGGCACCTATCTGATCACCGGCGGCCTCGGCTCGTTGGGCCTTGAGGTGGCCCGCTGGCTCGCCTCCCGGGGCGCCCGCCGGCTGGTCCTCGCCGGCCGGAGCGGGCTGCCGCCCCGCGACCAGTGGGACGCGGTCGCCGACCCTGCGGTGCGCGAACGGGTCGAGGCCGTGCTGTCGTTGGAACGGCTCGGGGCGACCGTGGTGCCGCTGGCGCTGGACGTCACCGACGCCGACGCCGCGCGGAAGCTGCTCTCCCCGACCGCGCTGGGCCTGCCGCCGATCCGGGGCGTGGTGCACGCGGCGGGCGTCCTCGACGACCGGCCGCTGCGCACCCTCGACGAGGACTCGCTGCGGGCCGTGCTGCGGCCCAAGGCGGAGGGCGCGCTGGTGCTGCACGAGCTGTTCCCGCCGGGCAGCGTGGACTTCTTCACGCTGTTCTCGTCCTGCGGTCAACTCCTGGGCCTGCCGGGGCAGTCGAGCTATGCGGCGAGCAACGCGTTCCTCGACGGGCTGGCCGCGCTGCGGCGGGCCGCCGGCGACGAGGGCGCGCTGAGCCTGGCGTGGACCTCGTGGCGCGGGCTCGGCATGTCGACCTCCTCGGAGATCATCGACGCCGAGCTGGCCGCCCGGGGCACCGCCGACATCACGGCGGCCGAGGCGTTCGCCTGCTGGGAGCTGGCCGAGCGGCACGGCCTCGGCTACGCGGCGGTGCTGCGCACCCTGCCGCCCGAGCCGGGGCAGCGGCGGCCCGTGCTGCTGTCGGAACTCGTGCCGGACACGCCGGCCGAGGCGGCGGCCGATCCGGCGGCGGCCTGGGCCGGGTTGGACGGCGACGAGCTGCGGGAGCGGCTCGTGCCGGAGATCGCCGAGCAGGTGTCGGAGGAGACCCGGCTGCCGGCCGCCGAGGTGGACGCGCACCGCACGCTCACCGAGATGGGCCTGGACTCGGTGATGACGGTCCGCATCCGGCGGGCGTTGGAGCGGCGGTTCGGAATGCCGCTGCCCGCCACGCTCTTCTGGGACCACCCGACCGTGCACGCCGTCGCGGGGCTGCTCACCCAGCGTCTGACGGCGGACCGGCCCGCCCCGGTCGAGGAGAGGAGCGCGCCTTGACGTTCTCCCCCGCCCACGGGCGGGGGATCGCGGCGGTGGCCTCGGGGCCGCCGCCGCGCCGCCGCCCGCCGGCCCGCCGCCCGTTGCCGCCCCGCTCCGCTCCACAGGAGCTTCGTTCCCTCCCCCGGCCGGACGCCGGGGGTATCCACGAAGGAGATGCCCGATGAAGCGTGCAGGGTTTGTCCCCTGGCCGGCCGAGACGGCCCGCCGTTACCGGGAGGCGGGCTGCTGGCAGGGCCGGCCGCTGGGCGCCTGGCTCTGGGAGTGGGCGGACGGGAGGGGCGACCGCACCGCCCTCGTCGACGGTGAACACCGCCTCAGCTACCGGGAGTTGGCTGCCCGGGCCGACGCGTTGGCGGAGAGCCTCGCCGAGCGCGGCCTGGCCGACGGCGACAACATCCTCGTCCAGCTGCCCAACGGCTGGGAGTTCGTCGTCACCACCCTGGCCTGCTTCCGGCTCGGGGTGGCGCCGGTGATGATGCTGCCGCCGCACCGCGCCTACGAGCTGACCTCGATCGCCCGGCACGTGGACGCCAAGGCGCTGGTGGTGCCGGACCGTTGGAAGGACTTCGACCACCAGACGCTGGCGCACGAGGTGGCCACCGAGCTGGCCGCCGAGCTGCCGGGACGGCCGCTGGTGCTGGTCGCCGGCGAGGAGGTGCGCGCCGACTCGCTGGACCTGCGGGCGCTGGCCGGAACGGACGAGGACGTCGAGGCGCGCCGCAAACGGCTCGACGAACGGGCCCCGGAGGCCGACGAGATAGCCCTCTTCCTGCTGTCCGGCGGCACCACCGGGCTGCCGAAGGTCATCGGCCGCACCCACGACGACTACTCCTACAACATCCGCACCTCGGCCGCCGCCTGCGCCATCACCGAGGACACCGTCTACCTGACGGTGCTGCCCGCCGGCCACAACTTCCCGCTGGCCAGCCCCGGCATCCTCGGCACCCTGTGGGCCGGCGGCACCGTGGTGATGCTGCCCTCGCCGCGCCCCGACGCGGTGTTCGCCGCGATCGAGCGGGAACGCGTCACCACCACCTCGGCGGTGCCGGCCGTCGCGCTCAGCTGGTCACGGGCGGCCGCCGACTGCGGCCGCGACCTGTCCAGCCTGCGCCATGTGCACGTCGGCGGCTCGGTGTTGTCGCACGAGCTGGCCGCCAGCATCGGGCCGGCGCTGGGCTGCCGGCTCCAGCAGGTGTACGGCATGGCGGAGGGCCTGATCTGCTACACCGCGCCCGACGCGCCCGACGAGATCGCCCACACCACGCAGGGCTCCCCGATCAGCCCGCACGACGAGCTGCGCGTCGAGGGCCCCGACGGGCAGCCGGTGGCACCGGGCGGCATCGGCGAGATGCTGACCCGCGGCCCCTACACCCCGCGCGGCTACTTCCGCGCGCCCGAGGTCAACGCCCGCTCCTACACGGCCGACGGCTGGTACCGCACCGGCGACCTGGTGCGGATCACCGAGGGCGGCCACGTCGTGGTGTGCGACCGGGTCAAGGACCTGATCAACCGGGGCGGCGAGAAGATCGCCGCCGGCGAGATCGAGACCCTGGTCCAGGAGATGCCGCAGGTCGCCGAGGTGGCGGCCGTCGCGGCGCCCGACCCCGAAGTGGGCGAGCGGGTCTGCCTGTTCGTGCGGCTGCACGAGGGCCGGACGCTGACGCTGGCCGAGGTGGGCGCGGAGCTGACCGCGCGCGGCCTGGCCGCGTTCAAGATCCCCGAACGGTTCGAGGTGCTGGCCGAGCTGCCGCACACCCCGGTCGGCAAGCCCGACAAGAAGGCGCTGCGCGCGCTGCTCAACGCCCCGTCACCCAGCAACCCGCTGCTCAACGACCCCACGAAGGGTGCGGCGTGATCACCGACCTTCCTCTCGCGGCCAACGGCCCCGCCCTGCCGGCCCGGTTCACCGAGTCGGCCTCGGCCCGCCCCAACGGGGCGACCGCCGGCGGGGCCCTGGCCTGGCTGGCCGACCGGCGCCGCGCCTACACCTTCGAGGTGGCGCGGGTGCCGTTCGACCGGCTCGACGACTGGGCGTTCGACCCGGAGACCGGCGATCTCGGGCACCGCAGCGGCCGGTTCTTCACCATCGGCGGGCTCCGGGTGTCCACCGGCGAGGGCTGGGTGCGGCAGTGGGACCAGCCGATCATCCACCAGCCGGAGATCGGGGTCCTCGGCTTCCTCGTCAAGGAGATCGACGGGCTGCTGCACGTTCTCATGCAGGCCAAGATGGAGCCGGGCAACGCCAACGTCGTGCAGCTCTCCCCCACCGTGCAGGCCACCCGCTCCAACCAGCGCCGGGTGCACCGGGGTTCGGGCGTGCGGCACCTGGAGTACTTCACCGACCCGCAGCGGGCCCGGGTGCTGGTCGACTCCCTCCAGTCCGAGCAGGGCTCGTGGTTCCTCGGCAAGCGCAACCGCAACATCGTCGTCGAGACCACCGAGGACGTGCCCGAGCACGACGACTACCGGTGGCTGACGATCGGCGAGATCCAGGAGCTGCTGCGGCTGGACGACACCGTCAACATGGACGCCAGGACGGTGCTGGCCTGCCTGCCGTTCGCCCGCCCCACCGGGGCGCCGCCGACCGGCGCGCACAGCACGTTCCGCGCCGCGCTGCGCCGCTCGATGGACCCGGGCGAGGGCTCCCGGCACACGATGGGCGAGGTGCTGAGCTGGTTCACCGACGCCACCGTGCGGCACGAGGTCAACGCCAGGCCCGTCCCGTTGAACGAGGTGAAGGGCTGGGTGCGCACCCCGGAGGCCATCAGCCACGAGGAGGGCCGCTACTTCTCCGTCGTGGGCGCCCGGGTGACGGCCGGCAGCCGCGAGGTCGGCAGCTGGACGCAGCCGCTGCTCGCGCCGCACGGGATGGGCCTCACGGCGCTGCTGGTGCGGAACATCGGCGGCGTGCTGCACGTCCTGCTGCACGCCAGGCCGGAGGGCGGCCACCCGCACGGCGTGGAGCTGGCGCCCACCGTGCAGTGCACGCCGGACAACTACCTGGAGTGGCCGAAGGAGGCGCGGCCGCGCTTCCTCGACTACGTGGAGCGGGTCCCGGGCGACCGGGTGCGGTTCGACGCCGTGCAGTCCGAGGAGGGCGGGCGTTTCCAGTGGGCCAGGTCCCGCTACACCGTCATCGACGCGGAGGACGACGTTCCCGTGGCGGAGTCGGAGGACTACCGGTGGCTGACGCTGCACCAGGTCGGCCGGCTGCTGCGGCACAGCCGCTACCTCAACGTCCAGGCCCGCAGCCTCATCGCCTGCCTGCACAGCCTGTGGTGAGCGGCGCCGCCGGGAGTCGTCCCACCGAAGGTCGTCCGGCCGGGAAGTCCCCGGGCGCCGCACGAGAAGCACGGAACGGAAGAGGAACACTATGAGCGAGACGCCGCCGCTGCGGGTCGGGGTGCTGGGCTGCGGGGGCATCGCCGTGCGGCGGATGCTGCCGGCGATGGCGCGCGTGCCCGGCGTGGAGATCACGGCCGTGGCCAGCCGCGACGCCGAGCGGGCGCGCGAGGTGGCCGAGCGGTTCGGGGCCGAGCCCGTGCACGGCTACGAACGGCTGCTGGTCCGCGACGACATCACCGCCGTCTATGTCGCGCTGCCGCCCGCGCTGCACGCCCCGTGGACCGCGCGCGCCCTGGCCGCGGGGCTCCACGCCCTGGTGGAGAAGCCGATGGTGACCTCGCTGGGCGAGGCGCAGGACCTGGCGGCGCTCGCCGAGCGGCACAAGCTGGTGCTGATGGAGAGCTTCATGTTCCTGCGGCACTCCCAACACGACGCGGTGCGGGCGCTCATCGACGAGGGCGCGGTCGGCGAGGTGCGGGGCGTGGCCGCCACGTTCGGCTTCCCGCCGCTGCCTGCCGACGACTTCCGCTACCGGCCCGACCTGGGCGGCGGCGCGCTGCTCGACTGCGGCGTCTACCCGCTGCGCGTCGCCCGGCTGCTGCTGGGCGACGCGCTGACGGTCTCGGGCGCGGTGCTCACCACCGACCAGGACACCGGCGTCGACGTGCAGGGCGCGGCGCTGCTGCACGACCCGGACGGGCGGACGGCCCAACTGTCCTTCGGTTTCCGGCACTTCTACCGCTGCGTCTACGAGGTGTGGGGCAGCGAGGGCCGGATCGTGCTCGACCGGGCGTTCACCCCGCCGCCCGACCACCGGCCGCTGCTGCGCCTGGAGCGGCACAGCGCGGCCGCCGGCAACACCGTGGAGGAGCGCGCGCTGCCGGCGGACGACCAGTTCGCCAACGTGGCCGCGCACTTCGCCGCGCTGGTCGCGGGCGAGGGCGACCCGGAGCCGGAGCGGACCGGCGCCGTGCGCCAGGCGGAGCTGGTCAGGGACGTCCGGCGCGCGGCGTATGCCTCCGGCGGCGCGACCCCGTGACCGCGCGCGGCCGAGGGTGACCTGCCGCCGCCGCGCGCGGCCGTCCCCCGGCGGCCGTCGCCCGACGGCCGTCGCTCGGCGGCCGTCGGGGTCACCCCGGGCACCGACCGGAGGGCCCACCACCAGCCCGACCACCCGTGCAACAGAGAGAGGCGGACTCCCATGTCCACGACAGAAGCAGCCACGACCGACGCCGGGCGCCCCGCCGACCGGCTCGACACCCCCCTGACGGAGGCCGCCGCCAAGGTGGCCGAGTTGGCGGCGGCCGGCGCGCTCGCCGCCGAGGAGGAACGCAGGCTCTCGCCACCGGTCGCGGCCGGGCTGGTGGAGGCCGGGTTCGCCCGGCACATGGTGTCGCCCCGCTGGGGCGGCTCGGCCGACGCGCCCGGCGCGATCCGCGACCTGACGGGCGCGCTGGTCGCGGTGGGCCGGGGCTGCATGTCGGCGGCCTGGTGCGCGGGCGTGCTCACCGCCGTCGGGCGGATGTGTTCGCACCTGCCGGAGGAGGGCCAGGCGGAAATCTGGGGCGACGGGCCCGACGTTCCACTGGCCGGCTCACTCGCCCCGACCGGCACCGTCCGCCAGGTGTCCGGGGGTTGGCGGGTGGACGGCGTGTGGCACATCGCCAGCGGCGTGGACCACGCCGAGTGGACGATGGTCGGCGGACTGGTGCCGGGCCCGGAAGGGCCGCCGGCGCTGCGGCACTTCGTGCTGCCCCGCTCCGACTACACGGTGCTCGACACCTGGCGCAACGTCGGGCTGCGCGGAACGGGCAGCAACAGCCTGCGCGTTGACGACGTCTTCGTGCCGGACCACCGCAGCCTGGAGCACCGCTCGGTGCTCACCGGCGACCACGGCCCGGCCGCGCCGCGCACCCACCGGGTGCCGTTGAAGCTGATCAACGGGCTGTTCTTCGTGGCGCCCGGGATCGGCGCGGCCGCCGAGGCCCTGGAGGGCTGGACGCGGTGGACGGTGGACCGCAGGGAGATCACCGGCGCCCGCACCGTCAGCCGGCCGGGCGTCCGGCTGGCGCTGGCCTCGTCCGCCGCCAACCTGGACGCGGCGCGGCTGCTGGTCGAGCGGGCGGCCGGCGAGGCCGACGAGGCGCCGCTGGGACCGGAGTTGACGTTGCGCGCGACGCGTGACTACTCGACGGCCGTCGACCTGCTGCTGGACGCGGTCACCGGGCTGCTGCGGATGAGCGGCTCCCGGGGGCAGGCCGAGTCGAGCCCGGTGCAGCGGGCGTGGCGCGACCTGCACTGCATGGCGGGGCACGGGGCGCTGCAACCGGACGTCAATGCGGACGGGTGGGCGAAGCACGCGCTCGGCGAGGACTGAGGCCGGGGCCGGCCGGGCCTTGGCCGGGCCGGCCGCGTGGGGCGCCGGGGGCGCCGGGGCCCTGGGGGCCCCGGGCGTGCCCGGGCGCTCCCGGGCCTTCGGGTGCGGGCCGGTGGCCGGTGCGGGGCAGCCCGACTGGTCGTTCTGTTGGTTGACGAGACTCTGCGGTGTGGTTGGGGTTCTGGCGCGGGCCACGACGCCGGGCCTAGATGGCACACGACCGGCCGGGTGCGGGCGTAACGAATACCGGCAGGAGGCTGGCTGGGAAGGGGGGCGCGGCTTCCGGGAGGTGGGGTTCGTTGCCGCCAGGGGTGGTCGGGAATGGCGGTGCGTGCCTTCCGGGCGCGGGGACTGCGGCTTGTTCGAGGGCCGACCGGCGGCTGGGGGCGTGCGTGGCGCGCACCGGCTTCGCCGGCCTGCCCCGGCATGTCGCCCGTCTCGGACGTGGCCGATCGTCGGGCGACTGAAAGGGACGGTGCGGCTTGTGTGTGAAGCGGGCCGTGTGCGGGGTGTCCGGTTAACGACCACGCTGCCGCGCGAACATAGTCTGCCGTCGTGGTAGTCCGCGCGCCGTCGACTCCCGAGGGCGGGCGCGCCGGGGGGTGGGGGACCTTTTTTCTAGGTGCCCGTTTGGAAGTGAACAGATCGTTCAACGACCGAGGCCCGGCCCGCTCTTGCCCGGTCGTCGTCACTCCCGGAGCACACGCCTATGGTGCTACCTCCTGCTGGCGGGGGTGTCCTTGCGGACCTGCGAGGTTCGACAGGGGGGCGCGCTGCCCCTACTCTGCCTGGACATGACAGTCCAACGCGTGCTTTCCGTCCTGGAGCGGCTTCGCGACACCGGGCTGCGGGAGTCCGTCCTCGCGCCCCGCGTCGGGCCGCCGACCGTGGACGAACTCCGGGACCTCACCGACTTCTCCGGCCCCGCCCCGCTCGCCGTCCGGGTCGCCCGACGCACCGCCGTCGGCCTCGGTGCGGGGGTGCTGCTCTCCGGAACGGTCATCCTTACCGGTGCCGAGGCCCAGGCCCCGGAGGCCCCGCCGACGCTCCCACCCGGCGCCACCGTAACCGGCACGGTCCCCAACTCCCCGACCACACCCGGCGGAACGTTCTTCACCGTGATGCCTGCCGACTAGGTGGCCCCGCCCCGAGTCGTTGAACGATCTGTTCACTTCCAGACGGGCACCTACAGAAAGAGACCCCTACCCCCGGCGCGCCCGCCTTCGGGAGTCGACGGCGCGCGGACTACCAGGACGGCAGGCGATGTTCGCGCGGCAGCGTGGTCATTGACCGCCGCCTTGTCATGCCAGCAGGAATGGAGCGGTGAGGGCCGTCCCTTTCAGTCGCCCGACGATCGGTCACATCCGAGACGGGCGACATGCCGGGGCAGGCCGGCGAAGCCGGTGCGCGCCACGCACGCCCCCAGCCGCCGGCCGACCCCCGAACAAGACGCGGTCCCCGCGCCCGGAGGGCACGCACCGCCAGAGCTGACCCCCGTTCGGCAACGAACTCCACCTCCCGGAAGCCGCGCCCCCCCTTCCCAGCCAGCCTCCTGCCGGTATTCGTTACGCCCGCACCCGGCCGATCGTGCGCCATCTAGGCCCGGCGTCGTGGCCCGCGCCACAACCCCAACCCCCGCAACGAGCCTCGTCAACGAACCAACGGAGCAACGGGCTGCCCCGCACCGGCCACCGGCCCGCAGACAAACCCCGCACCCACAAGAGAAACCCCAGGCCCGAAGGTGGGGTCCGCCGTTCGGCGTGTGCCGCGCGGTGGTGACCGGCCCCTGGGGGTTCCCCGCACGACCCGAGGGGTCGCCCCTCACCCCCGGACCAAGCCAACCAGCCTGCGGCGGCCGGCACTTGGCGCTGCGCGCCAGGCATGGGGCACTCCGCGCCAATCTCCCGTTCAGCGCCGCCGCCGGCGGCGGCCGGGAGCCGCGCGGCGCACGGCGGAACGGACCCGGGCGACCACCTCGGAGGGGCCGAGTTCGCCGCGCAGGCTCAGAACACCCTCAGCCAGGGCCGCCCGGACTTCCCCCTCCATGCACTCGGCACGCCAACGCCGGGCGCAGGCCGAGCGGTTGTGCCAGGTGTGCGGCGAGCGCGCGAGCCACCACCGCGACGGCTGGCTCTTCCTGATGAACGACGACGGCTCGGACCGCTACGAGGGAACGAAGGTGACCAAGCCCCCGGTCTGCCTACGCTGCGCCGCCCTCGCCACCCGCCACTGCCCGCACCTGACCCACCCGGTCGGGGTCCGCTCCCGCCGACCCATCCCCACCCCAGGCACCGCCCGCCTCACCGCCCACGTCGACTAGTACCTCCCCTACGGCCACCGCGCCACCGACTGGTTCCTCGCCCCCCCAACTCATCGTCGAACTCGAACGCTGCACCGTCGTAGACCTCGACGCGGAGTTCGCCCCCTACAACGCGCTCGGCATCACCTACTACCTCACGGGCGAGCCGTTCTCCGTCCACGGGTGGTAGAGCCGGGTGCCGGCGATCTGGGCCAGCGCGTCCTCGGCCTCGTCGAGGTGGTCGAGGATGGTGCTGGCCGCCCGGTGCCGCAGCAGCCAGAAGGCATCGAGGTCGTCCTGGAGCAGGCCGGGCCTGAGGTAGTGCTCCTCAACTCCGTAAAGACTGACGAGGAGTTGCGTGAGGGCGACACGGGCACAGGCGGCGAGGTCGGTGGCGGGGAGACGGGGGTTGGCGTCGCGGTAGGCCGCGACCAGGGTGGTGCCCGCGACGATCCAGTCGCCGTCGCGGACGACGCGACGGGGGTCGAACGCGATGCGGCCCAGTTCCCACGCCGTCAGGAAGGGCGCGGCCGGGCCGAAGTCCACGACGGCGTTGATGGTGTCACCGTCGAAGAGGATGTTCTTCGGGCTGTAGTCGCCGTGCAGGACCTGGGTGTGGAGCGTGGGCAGGCCGAGGTCGCGGAGGCGGCGGAGCTGGTCGCGGCGTTCACGCAGGGTGTGGGCGGCCTCCCGGTCGAACGCGTCGGGCTCCGCGAGGTCGCCGATCACGGACAGGAGATGGTCGATGGTCGCCTCGCGCTCGGCCAGGTCCGGGGTGCGGAAGTGGTCGGCCCTGGCGGAGGGACGGGAGCTGGCGGGGTGGTCGGCGAAGGCGACGTGGATGCGGCCGAGCATCGTTCCGGCGGCGGCCTGTTGGGCGAGGGTGAAGCCGTTCTCCACGGTGTGGCCGGGCATCCACCGCCAGACCGAAAGCGCCGTACCGGCGCGGCGGGTGATGGCCTCGCCGCTGGTGGACGGGAGAACGGCGGCGACCGGCACCCCGTGTCGGCCGGCGCGGTCCGTCTGGGCGACGGCCTCCTCCTCGGCCGCCAGGTCGGCACCGGGCTGGTAGTGCTTGACGAACACCACCCGGTCATCGGCCGTGGTAGCGCGGTAGTTGACGGTGGCCTGGCCGTCGAGCCGTGCCAGGCGCACGACAGCCAGACCGTAGGCGTCGGCGAGGATCTCCACGAGGGGCGTGCCGGTCTCGGGCTCGGGGGAGGCGGTGGGCATGGGGTGGTGGTCCCTTCGTCATCGCCCGTCGGGTGAGCGGCCCAACACCCTAGTGCGAGCGTGGGACCGAAACGGCCGCCTTCGCCAGCGATTCGTCTCCGAGAGACCGCAGGGCGCCCCGCCGGTCCCCGGCGCTGGAATGCCCAACGGCTGTCCGGGCCACCGTCGTGGAAGGCTTGGACGAACCACCGCGTCACCACCTCCAACACGCCCACGGCCACTAGTGCCACGGCCGCGCCGACGTCGGCTGGCCGGCGCCCGCCCGGGACGGGACGACATGAACGACGTCACCACCTGGCCACCGCTGTTCGTCGTGGATGTCGAGGGCAACGGCGCCAACCCGCCCGACCTCGTCGAGGTCGCCGCGCTGCCCATCCGCACCGGCCGACCGGACACGACCACCGCACGACACTGGCTCATCCAACCGCCGCGCCCCGTCACGCCGTTCGCCGCCCGCGTCCACGGCATCACCAACCAGCAGCTCGCCGACCAGCCCCGCTGGGAAACGGTCGCGCCGCAGGTGCACGGCCTGCTCGGCGAGGCATGGATCTGCGCCCACCACGCGCACGTCGACTACCGGGTGCTCGCCCGCCACCTCCCCGACTGGCGGCCGGCCGGTGTCATCGACACCCTCCGCCTCGCCCGCGCCACCCACCCCGACGCACCCCGCCACACCCTCGACGCGCTCATCGCCCACACCGGCATCGACCTCACCCACGCACCCGCCCGACGTCACCGCGCCGCGTTCGACGCCTACGCCACCGCACAGCTGCTCCTCACCCTGGCCGCCCACCACGCCGGCTGGGACACGCTCCGCGACGCCGCCGTGGCCCCCGGCCTCCCGGGGCACCGACGGCCGACCGGAGACGCCCCCGGACTGTGGTGAGGAGCGCGCGCCGCCCGTCCCCCGCCCTCAGGGGAGGTCGACCAGCTCCACGCCCGGGGCGAAGCGGGCGAGGGCGGCGGCGAGTTGGTCCCGGTCGAGGCGCCAGCCGTTGACCTGGCGGGAAGCCATCAGCAGGTCGTGCGGCACGGGCACGAGGGCGCCGGCCACGGCCCGGCCGACCGGGCCCTGCCCCGGGCCGGGCAGCGGCGGCGCGCCCTCGCGGCGGGTCACGCCGATCCACAGCAGCGGGCGGCCGTTCGGCACCCGCTGCCGCCACAGCGTCACGTTCCGGATGTCCTGCCACGGCACCTGCGCGGTGGTGGCCTGGTACCGGACCGGGCTTCCGCCCAGGAGAACGCCCGTCGCGTCGACGCGCAGCGCCGTCCTCCTGGTCAGCGCCCCGGCCGCCATGAGCAGCCCGCCGCCGGCGAACAGCACCAGTCCGGCGACCCGCAGCCCGAGGGACATGCCGGTCCCGGGAACGAGCAGGAACACGGTGAACAGCGCCGAGACGGCCAGCACGGCCAGCGTCCGGCGGTCGAACCCGTAGCGCACCTCGTAGGCTTCCTCGCTGACGCTCATGGTCGGGAGCCTACCCAGGCGGGCCGCCGGCAAGGGGCGGGTCCGCGCGGGCCCCGCCCCCTTCGCCGTGCGCGACCGTGCCGGCTAGGCCCTGGCGACGAACTCCCGCACCGAGGCCACCATGTAGTCCGTCATCTCGTCGGTGATGCCCGGGTAGACGCCGATCCAGAACGTGGACTCGGTGGTGACGTCGCTGTTCACCAGCTCCTCCGCGATCCGGAAGTCGCGGCCCTGGTAGGCGGGGTGGCGGGTGAGGTTGCCGGCGAACAGCCGGCGGGTGCGGATCTTCCGCTCCTCCAGGAACGTCACCAGCTCCCCCCGCGTGAACGACGCGTCGGGCGCCACCGTGATGACAAAGCCGAACCAGCTGGGGTCGCTGCCCTCCGTCGCCTCCGGCAGCAGCAGCCCCGGGACGTCCCGCAGCCCCTCCCGCAGCCGGGTCCAGTTGCGCCGCCTGGCCGCGCCGAACTCGTCCAGGTGCCGCAGCTGGCTCAGCCCGAGGGCGGCCTGCACATCGGTCGCCTTCAGGTTGTAACCCACGTGCGAGAACACGTACTTGTGGTCGTAGCCGGGCGGCAGCGTGCCGAAGGTGTAGTCGAACCGCTTCAGGCAGCGGTTGTCCTCCCCCGGCTCGCACCAGCAGTCCCGGCCCCAGTCGCGCAGCGACTCCACGATCCGCGCCAGCCGCAGGTCGCCGGTCAGCACGCAGCCGCCCTCGCCCATGGTGATGTGGTGCGCCGGGTAGAAGCTGACCGTCGACAGGTCGCCGTAGGTGCCGGTCAGCTTGCCCTGGTAGTAGGAGCCGACCGCGTCGCAGTTGTCCTCGACGAGGAACAGCTCGTGCTGGGCGGCGAGTTCGGCCACCTCGGCGACCTGGAACGGGTTGCCCAGCGCGTGCGCGATCATGATCGCCTTGGTGCGGGGCCCGATGGCGCGCTCGATCCGCTCCGGCGTGGTGTTGTAGGTGCCCAGCTCGATGTCCACGAAGACCGGCACCAGGCCGTTCTGGAGCACCGGGTTGACGGTGGTGGGAAAGCCGGTGGCGACGGTGATCACCTCGTCGCCCGGCTTGAGGGCGGCGTCCTCCAGCTGGTGCGAGGTCAGCGCGCTCAGCGCCAACAGGTTCGCCGAAGACCCCGAGTTGGTCAGGTGCGCCTTGCGCTGCCGCATCGCCTTCGCGAAGCGGCTCTCGAACTTCCTGGCCCGCGCCCCTGCGGCGATCCGCAGGTCCAGCGCCGCCTCCACGAAGGCGACCCGGTCCTCGTCGTCCAGCACGGCGCCGGACGGCAGGATCGGCGTCTGCCCCGGCACGAAGGGCTCCTCGTTCTGCTCCTTGTGGAATGTGCGGGTCAGTTCCAGCAGTTGGCTGCGTGTGTCCATCGGCTCAGTCAGGCCCTTCCTCGACGTTGGTGGTGGTCCCGCCCCACACGGCCCGGACCGTGGCGGCCATGTCGTGCCCAGGGCGCCAGCCCAGCAGCCGCTCGGCCAGCCCGGTGTGCACGGCGAGCCAGTCGACTCCGGCGCTGCGCCCGGTGGCGGGGCTCTCCTCGACCACCGTCGCGGGCACCCCGCTGACGGAGACGAGCAGTTCGACCAGCCGGCGCACGCCGACGGCGTGGCCGCTGCCGATGTTGACGGCCCGTCCGGTGACGGGTGCGGTGGCCGCCGCCGCGACGGCGGCGGCGAGATCCCGGCTGTCCACGACGTCGCGGCGGGCGGTCAGCGGGGAGAGCCGGACCGTCGCCGGCTCGCCCCGCGCCTCGGCGGCGCGCAGCTCGGCGGCGACCCGGCCCAGCAGGCTGGAGGCGGGCAGCCCGGGGCCGAGGCAGGTGGTGGCGCGCAGCACCACGGCGTCGAGCAGCCCGTCGCGGTCGGCGGCCAGCAGGAGTTCGGCGCCGCGCAGCTTGCTGGCGCCGTAGGCGGTGGTCGGTTCGAGCGGCGCCGACTCGGTGAGGCGGCGCCCGTCGTCGGGCAGCGCGTACTCGAAGACGGTGCCGAGCTGGACGACGCGGGGCCGGCCGGGCGCCTTGACCACGGCGTCGCGGAGGCGTTCCACCAGCGTCACGTTGGCGCGCTCCAGCGCCGCGCCGTCGTAGTTCCAGACGGCGCCGGCCGCGTTGACGACGACGGTGGCGCGGTGCGCGGCGAGCACCTCGGCCAGCGCGTCCGGCCCCTCGGCCGGCACGTCGAGGCGGACGGAGGGGAAGCCGGCGGCGTCCCGGCGGGCGACGGAGAGCACGGCGGCGCCCCGGGCCGCGAGGCCGGCGCAGACCTGCCGGCCCAGGAACCCGCTGCCGCCCAACACCACGGCGCGCAGGGGACGTTCACCCTGCCGCGCCCCGCCGGCCGGGTCCTCGCTCACCGGGAAAGCTCCGCCCCGGTCGGCCCCGCTTCGGCCAGCTCCGCCACGACCTCCGCCGGCGAGGGCAGCGCCTCGGCGCCGGCCGCGACCCGCGCGGCGGCCGCCCGGTACGGCTCGGGCGCCGCCAGCATCGCGGTGGCGGTCTTCAACAGCAGCTCGGCGTCGTCCAGTCGGTCCAGCATCACACCCGCGCCGGCGCCCGCCACCCCGTGCCCGATCTCCGCGCAGATCGGCGACGGCGGCACCACCAGTTGCGGCACACCCAGCAGCGCCGAGGTCACGGCCGTGCCGGCGCCGCCGTGGTGGATCACCAGGTCGCACGTCGGCAGCAGCATCCGGAACGGCACCCCGCGCGCCACCCGCGTGCCCGGCGGCAGCGCCTCCTCGTCGACCGGCCCGGCCGGCGCCAGCACCAGCTCGCTGCCCGTCCCGGCCAGCGACGCCAGGGTCAGCCCCGGCACGTCCGGGCCGCTCGGGTCGCGGTAACGGGCCCCGGCCACCCCGGCGGTGACCAGAATCCGGGGCCGGGAGCCCGCAGCGCGCGGCAGCCAGGACGGCTGCTCGCCCGAGCCGTTGTAGGGCACGCACCGCATGTCGAGCCGCGCCACCGGCCGCCCGTCCGGCGGGCGCAGCGCCGGCGGGCAGATGTCCACCCAGCGCCGCGGCGGCGTCACCGGCACGTTCCACCGCTCGAAGAGCCGCTCGAACTCCGGCAGCGGCGCCGCGTGCCCGTCGCCCGTCGGCGTGTGCAGCGTCGAGCCGATCTCCCAGCCGTGGCCGACGGCCGGCACGCCCAACACCGCGCCCAACACCGGCCCGGCCTGCGCCAACACGTCGTGCACGATCAGGTCGGGGCCCCACCAGCGGCCGAACTCCACCAGGTCGGGCAGGAGTTCGCCGGCCAGCGCGCACTGCTTCAGATACAGGGCGCGGATCACGGCGCGCTGGTCGGCGTCGAGCAGGTCCAGGTTGGCCGACCAGCCGTGCGGCCAGCGCGCGGGGCGGCCCCAGGCGGCGAGTTCGGGCGGCCGGGGCAGCGCGGCGATCGCCTGCTGGTCGCCCACGGTCACGGCGGTCAACCCGGCCTGGACGACGGCGTCCCGGCAGGACGGCGGGCCGGCGAACCGCACCTCGTGCCCGGCGGACTGGAAGGCCCAGGCGAGGGGGATCATCGGGAACAGATGGCCCGGCGCCGCCCAGGTCGTGAACAACACGCGCATTGCTTCCTCATCTCGCCCGCACGGCGGCGCCCGGCCGGCGCCCGGTCAACGGAGAGCTTCGCCGCCGGGGCTCAAGCGGGGCTGGAACGGCGGTCCAGGGCAGCCCTCCACACTCGGGGCTCACGCGTATCAGCGTCCTGTCAGCGCTGTGCACGTGCCGGTTCCTAGGCTCCGGGCGACGCCCCTCGATCACGGGCAGTCCGGTCCGGGACAACAGCGGGAGCGAGAGGGAAGGCACACCTGTGACATCCGCCATCCAGGCCGAGGGCCTGGCGAAACAGTTCGGTGAGACCAAGGCGCTCACCTCAGTCGACCTTCAGGTACCGGCGGGCACCGTGCTCGGCCTGCTGGGCCCCAACGGCGCCGGCAAGACCACCGCCGTCCGCATCCTCACCACCCTGCTGCGCCCGGACGCCGGACGCGCCCTGGTCATGGGGCACGACGTGGCGAAGGACCCGGAGCGGGTGCGCGAGATCATCGGCCTGACCGGCCAGTACGCCGCCGTGGACGAGCATCTGACCGGCACCGAGAACCTGATCTTCCTGGCGCGGCTGCTCGGCTTCACCCGGGCCAGGTCCCGCGCGGTCGCCGCCGACCTGCTGGAGCGGTTCGGCCTGGCCGACGCCGCCGACCGTTCCGCCAAGACCTACTCGGGCGGGATGCGCCGCCGACTCGACCTCGCGGCCTGCCTGGTCGCCGAGCCGCAGGTCATCTTCCTCGACGAGCCGACGACCGGCCTGGACCCCAACGCCCGTGACCAGCTGTGGGAGATCATCCGCGACCAGGTGCGGCGCGGCTCGACCGTGCTGCTGACGACGCAGTACCTGGAGGAGGCCGACCAGTTGGCCGACGACATCGTCGTCATCGACCACGGCTCCGTCGTCGCTCAAGGCACTCCGCAGACCCTGAAGCGTGAGTTCGGCCGCCCGACGCTGGAGGTGCGCCCCGTGCACCACGAGCAGTTGGACCGGGTCGCCGACGTCGTCGCCGACGTCGCCGGGGAACGGACGGTGGAGGGCCGCGCCGTCAAGACCCGGGTGCACGACGCGACGGTGCTGCCGGCGGTGGTCCGCCGACTCGACGAGGCCGGCATCGAGGTCGCCGAACTCTCCGTCAGGGAACCGAGCCTCGACGAGGTCTTCAAGCAGCTGACAGTGACGGGAGCAGAGGTATGACGGCCGTAGCGGAATCAACGAGCACCCCGCCGGGCACCACCACCCGCCGGCAGCGGGGCCCGGTCGCCACCCTGCGCCAGAGCGCGACGGTGGCGTGGCGGCAGCTGGTGCAGATCAAGCACAGCCCGGAGCAGCTGGTCGAGGTCGGCATCCAACCGGTCATCTTCGTCTTCCTGTTCGCGTTCGTGCTGTCCGGGCAGATGGACGGCGACCGCCACACGTATCTCCAGTTCGTGGTGCCCGGGCTGATCGTGCAGAGCGCGGTGCTGGTCACGGCGCGCACCGCGATCGCGATGAACGGGGACGTGACCAGCGGCATCTTCGACCGCTTCCGCAGCCTGCCGATCTCCCGCACCGCGCCGCTGATCGGCCGGATCGTCGCCGACTACGTGATGCTGGTGTGGTCGGTGGTGCTGCTGCTGGCGTTCGGGATGCTGCTGAGCTTCCGCATCGAGACCAGCTGGACGCGGCTGCTGCCGATGTTCCTGCTGCTGCTGGTCTTCTCGTTCTGCCTGTCCTGGGCGGCCGTCTACGCCGGGCTGTTGGCGTCGAACCCGGAGAACGTGCAGGCGCTGGCGTTCGGCCTGATGCTGCCGCTGACGTTCCTCAGCAGCGTGTTCGTGCGGACGGACACCATGCCGGGCTGGCTCCAGGCCGTCGTCAACCTCAACCCGGTCTCCATGCTGGCCGACGCCATCCGTGGGCTCCTCGTCAGCGGCCCGATCGCGGCGCCGGTGACCAAGACGCTGATCGCGTCGCTGGTGCTGCTGGCCATCTTCGCGCCGCTTGCCCTGCGGGCCTACCACCGCGAGAGGTAGTCGCTGGCGCGCGGCCTCGGGAGCGCCGAGCGCGCTGCGCGCGGGGGCGGGTGGAAGGCGCCTGGCGGCGGGCGGGCGCGGGCGCACGGCGCGCTGCGCGCGCTGGCGTGGCGCTGGGCGCGCGGCCCTCGGGGAGCGCTCGGCGCGGGGCGCTGCGCGAGCCGGCGAGTGAAGTCGCCTGGCGGCAGGCGCAGGTGCCCGGCCGCGGGCGGAGGTGCCCGGCGGCGGACCGGAGGGCGCTGGGGCCGAGGCGGTGCGGAGCGCGGGAGCACTGCGCGCGCCGGCGGGCGAAAGGCGCCTGGCGGCGGGCAGGTGGAGGCCCAAGGGCGCTCGGCGCCGAGGGCCTTGCGGAGCGCGGCGGGGCGGCGGTGTTTGGGGAGGCCGGGCGGGTGTGACCGGCGTCTCTGGGCGGCCACCCGGGCCGGAGGGCGTCGGAGGTGGAGGAGACATCGGCGGGCGGAACGCGCGAGGCGCCAGGCACGAGAAGACCGGAGGCACCATGCACCATGCGGAACACCGAGGCACCGGGACACCACCCGGCGGCTGCCGCAACTCCGGGTCCACCGCTGCGCGTTCGACACCAGGTACGGAGCTACCAGGGCCGCGCAGCGGCCACCGGCGACCCCGGACGTCCGAAAGCGCCGCCACGGCGAGCGGACCACCGCTCCGCATTCCGCACCGCGCACCAGGTACCACCGGAGCCCCGCGCCGGGAACCGCAACCACCGGGGCGCCGCCCGGCGTTCCCCATCGGAACACCGGAAACCGCCGGGGGCACTCCGCGCCGAAGTAAGCAGACCACCCACCACCACGAAGGAGCCGAACGATGAGGGTGCTGATCACCGCACTGGTGCCGAGCCATCTGATGGCGATGGTGCCCGTCGCCTGGGCGCTGCGGGCCGCCGGACACGAGGTGTTGGTCGCCGGCGGCGACGCCGTCGTGGAACGGGCCGCCGCCGCCGGAATCTCCGGGGTGCGGGTGAGCGAGCCGCCGGGGCCGAGGGTGAAGCGTTCCGCCGCGCCGTCGGGCCTGCCGGGCGCCGAGCCGGACTGGTCGGTGCTGCGCGAACGCTGGCGGCAGCGGGTCGACGGCATCGTGGACGAACACCTCACCGTGGCACGGGCGTTCGGGCCGCAGCTGGTGATCACCGACCCGATCGAGTTCAGCGGGCTGATCGTCGCCGGCGTGCTGGGCGTGCCGGCCGTGGTGCACCGCTGGGGCCCCGACCGGATCAGCTCCCGGTCGATCCCGCTGGCGATCGACACGCTCACCGACATCGCGGTGCGGCGCGGCGCCGAGAACGGGCCGGCGAGGCCGGCGTTGACGCTGGACCCGTGCCCGCCGTCGTTGCAGTGCCCGGAGGCCGCGCCGGCGACGCCGGTGCGCTTCATCCCGTTCAACGGCGCCGGCACGCCGCCGGACTGGGCCGCCAAGCCGCCGACCGGGCGGCGGGTGTGCGTGTCCTTCGGCGGCGAGACCAAGCTGTTGAACGACCCCGACGTGTGGGAGACGCTCACCGGTGAACTGGCCGCGCTCAGCGACACCGAGACGGTGGTCACGGCGGTGCCCGCCGGCGCCGGGCCGCTGCCGCCCTCGGTGCGGGCGCCGGGCGCGGTGCCGCTTGACCTGTTCCTGGGCGGCTGCGACGGGATGGTGCACCACGGCGGCGCGGGAACGGCCCTGACGGGCCTGGCGTTCGGCGTTCCGCAACTGATCCTCGCCCAGCCCAACCCGTCGTGGCTGGCGGTGGGCGAACGGCTCGAAGCGTGCGACGCGGGGGCCGTGTTGGACCTGGACGCGGCGCTGCGCACCGGCCGCCAGGGCGAGTTGGGCGCGGCGCTGGCCGACCTGCTCTCCGACCCGAGGCCGAAGCAGGCCGCGACGGCCCTGGCCGAGGAGATCCAGGCCCAGCCCTCGCCGGCCGAACTGGTACCGGAACTGGTCGCGTTGGCGGCGGCCGGCTGACCTCGCACGCCGTCTCGTTCGGATCTTCGCGGTGCGCGGCTCCCCGAGAGATCCGAACGAGGCGTCCCGGTCGGCCAGGCGGGTCGTTGAACAATCTGTTCACTTCCAGACGGGCACCTAGAAAAAGAGTCCCCCACCCCCTGCCCGGAAGTCGACAGCGCGCGGACTACCAAGACGGCAGACTATGTTCGCGCGGCAGCGTGGTCATGAACCGAACACCCCACCCACCACGCCCCCGAACGACAACCGTCACCGCCCCCGCGAGACGCCCGACGATCGGCCACATCCGAGACGGACGACATGCCGGGGCAGGCCGGCGAAGCCGGTGCGCGCCACGCACGCCCCCAGCCGCCGGCCGGCCCCCGAACAAGCCGCGGTCCCCGCGCCCGAAAGGCACGGTCGCCAGAGCTGACCCCCGTTCGGCAACAAACCCCACCTCCCGGAAGCCCCGCCCCCCCTCCCAGCCAGCCTCCTGCCGGCATTCGTTACGCCCGCACCCGGCTGGTCGTGTGCCATCTAGGCCCGGCGTCGTGGTCCGCGCCAGAGCCTCAACCACACCGCAGGGTCTCGTCGACCAACGAAACGACCAGTCGGGCTGCCCCGCACCGGCCACCGGCCCGCACCCGAAGGCCCGGGAGCGCCCGGGGCCCCAGGGCCCCGGCGCCCCGTTCACCCCTCCCTGACCACCGGCCGAGGCACCCCGCCACCCACCGCACCAGCCCCCGCCGACCCACCGCCCGCCGACCCAGCCCCCGCCGACCCGGCGACGTCGGAGACCAACGCACCCACCTCGCCCGGCCCGACCGGCCGGACCACCGCGTACGCGGCCTCACCCAACGCCCGCCGCACGGCGTCCGCGACGCGCCGCGCATCCGGCTGCGCGTCCAGCGGCTGCCCGCCCACGGCGGCGGCGGTGCGCAGCAGCACCGCGCCCGGCTCGGCGCGGCCGCCGGCCACGGCGATCTCGGCGGCCAGCACCAACACCCGCGCCGTCAGCGGCGCGTCGTCAACCCGCCCCGCCAACTCCCACGCGTCGGCGCACGCTTCGGCCGCCGCCGCCAGGCGGCCCTCGGCGACCGCGAGATGCCCCTGGCTGACGAGGACCGCCGGCCGGTAGCCGATGCCCCGGCCGTGCGCCATGACCTGCGCCAGCGCCCGGTCCAGCAGCGTCCGCGCCTCCGCCGCGCGGCCCCGCGCGCGGCGCAGGTCGCCCAGCGCGTGCCACGCGACGCCCGTCACCTCGCCCAGGCCGAGCCGCGCCGCCTGCTCGGCGGCCCGCGCGAGCCCGGCCTCGGCCTCGGCGTCGCGCCCGGTGCGGGCGTGTTCGACGGCGAGCCGCACCAGCAGCATGGGCTGGTCCTCGGCCACGCCGAGTTCGGCGACGGCGCGCAGCGCCTCCTCCCACGCGCTGATGGCGCCCACGTGGTCGCCCCGGTCGCTCTCCAGCTCGGCGAGCACGGAGAGGGTGAACGTCAGCCCGAGCCGTTCGCCGACGGTGCGGAACCCGTCGAGCGCGGCCCGCAGTTCGGCGCGGGCGGCCTGTGGCTGGCCGGCGTTGGCCAGCATCCTGGCGCCCAGCATCCGCGCGAAGGAGCCGACCCAGGGGTCGGGGTGGTCCTCGACGGAGCGCAGCGTGCCGGCGACGGCCTCCGGCGATCCGGCGGCCAGCGAGCCGAGGATGGAGGCGGCGACCAGCGCCGGGTGGTCGGCGTCGGGCAGGTCCCTGATCAGGGACAGCGCCTCGAAGAGATGGCGCAGCCCCTCCTCCTCGCCGAGCAGCGCGCCGAGTTGGAGGCCGCCGATGGCGCAGACGATGGCGCGTTCCTTCGGGCTGCCGGCGGCCGGCAGGGCCAGCGCGCGGCGGGTCCACTCGGCGCCCTCCTCCCGGCGGCCGCTGAGCAGCCAGAACCATTCGAGGGCGGCGACCAGCCGCATCGGCAGCTCGGGCGGGCCGGACCGCACCGACCAGTGGAGCGCGGCGTGGAAGTCGGCCAACAGGCCGCGCAGCGTGGCGAGTCCCTCGATCTGGCCGGCCCGGCGCAGCTCCGGCTCGGTGGCCTCGGCGATCTCCAGCAGGATGCGGGCGTGCCGCAGCCGGGTCGCGGCGTCCTCGTCGGGGCCCTCGGCGGCGAGCCGGCCCGCCGCGTAGAGGCGGACGGTCTCCGGCATCCGGTAGCCGGTGCGGCCGGCCACCTCGTCCGACTGCACGAGGGACTTGGCGACCAGCCCGGACAGCAGCGGCGCGATCCGCGTCCGGTACAGCGGCGGCGCGGCGCAGACCCGTTCCACCAGGGAGAGTTCGGCGCGTCCCGCGAAGACGGCGAGCCGGCGGGCAAGGGTGCGTTCGGCGTCGTCCAGCAGCTCCCAGCTCCAGTCCATGACGGCGGTCAGGGTGCGCCGCCGGCCGCCGGCGGTGCCGGCGCCGCCGTCGAGGAGCTGGAAGCGGTCGTCGAGCCGGTCGCTGATCTCGGCGACGGAGAGGGAGAGGGTGCGGGCGGCGGCGAGTTCCAGGGCGAGCGGCAGCCCGTCGAGGGCGCGGCAGATCGCGACGACCGGGCCCGCCGTGTGGTGGTCGAGGGTGAAGCCGGGCCGCACGGCCGTGGCCCGGTCGACGAAGAGCCGCACGGCGGGCGACGATGCCGCGTCGGCCGGCGAGGCGGGGAGCGCCAACCCGGCCAGCGGCAGCAGCCGTTCGCCGGGGACGCCGAGCGGGGCGCGGCTGGTGGCCAGCACGCGCAGGTCGGGGCAGCGGGCCAGCAGCGCGCCGACGGTCTCGGCGACGGCCTCGGTGAGGTGTTCGCAGTTGTCGAGGACCAGCAGCGTCGGGGACTCGGCGAGCACGGCCGCGAGCCGGCGCAGCACGGCGCCGGGGTGCGCGGTCTGGAAGCCGGGCGCGGACAGCAGCCCGCTCTCGCCGGCGCCGGTGGCGTCGAGCACGGCCCAGGGCACGGCGGCCGGTTCGCTGACGGAGGCCAGTTCGACGAGGCGGACGTCCCGGCCGCCGGCGCGGGCGGCGCGCCGGGCGGCCTCGGTCGCCACCCGGGTCTTCCCGACGCCGCCTGGTCCGGTGACGGTGACCAGCCGGGAGCGGTCGAGGAGTTCGGCGACGGTGGCCAACTCGGCGTCCCGGCCGGTGAGTTCGGTCAACGGGGCGGCGGTCAGGGGCGTCGCCGGCTCGGGGCGGGCCGCGCGCGGGCCGGGGGGCGGGGCGCCCTCGCCGCGCAGCACCGCCAGATGGGTGCGGCGCAGCTCGTCTGAGGGGTCGATGCCGAGGGCCTCGGCGAGCCGGGCGCGGCCCTCCTCGTAGACGGCGAGGGCCTCGGCGCGGCGGCCGGCGGCCTGGAGCGCGCGCATCAGCTGGGCGCGGGGGCGTTCCCGCAGCGGGTCCTCGGAGACGAGGGCGGAGAGTTCGGCGACCAGCGCGGCGCCCTCGCCGGCCGCGAGGTCGGCGTCGACGCGGTCCTCCCGCGCGCGGCGCCGGAGTTCCTCCAGGCGCACGGCGTGCGCGCGCACCGCCCTGGTGGGCGCGAGCCCGTCGAGCGCCGGGCCGCGCCACAGCGCCAACGCCTCCCGCAGCGGCGGCACCTGGCGCGCGGCGGAGCCGGCGCCGTCACGGCGGGCGGAGCCGCTGGCGGCGCGGACCAGGGACTCGAAGCGCAGTGCGTCGACGTCCTCGGCCCGCACCGCGAGCCGGTAGCCGGTGGGGCTGGAGTGGACGGTGCCCGGCGGCAGGGCCCGGCGCAGCCGGGCGACGAGCGCCTGGAGCGCGTTGTCGGGGGCCGCTGGCAGGTGCTCGTCCCACACGGCGTCCATCAGCTCGGCGCGGGGCACCTCCCGGCCGCCGGCGAGGGCCAGGACCGCCGTCAGGGTGCCGAGCCGGGCGCCGCGCACGGGCCGGGGGCCGTCCCCGGTCTCCACGCGCAGCGGCCCGAGGACGCTGATCACGATCCCGGTCACCATCCCTTCATTGTGCCCGAGGGGCGGCCGGCGGGACCGGCTCAGACCACCGACAACTCGGGCAGCGGGAAGACCAGTTGGCCGCCGCCCTCCCGGTAGGCGCGTTCCCGTTCGACGAAGCCGTCGCGGTAGATCCACGGCAGCACCAGCAGCTGGTCGGGCTTGCGGGACTTGGCCTCGGCCTCGCTGACGATGGGGATGCCGGTGCCGGGCGTGAAGCAGCCGTCCTTGTCCTTGTTGACCTCCCCGATGCACGGCAGGTCGCGTTCGGTGATGCCGCACCACTGGAGGATGACGTTGCCCTTGGTGGACGCGCCGTAGCCGAGGGTCAGCAGGCCGCGTTCGCGGGAGGTGTCGAGGAACTCCCGCAGCCCGTCCCGGTACCGGACGGCGCGGCGGGCGAAGGCGTCGAAGGGCTCCATGGTGTCGAGGGCCCGCTCGCTCTCCAGGATGCGGGCGACGCCGGCCTCGTCGATCCGGTGCCGGGTGCCCTTCCTGGCCAGCACGACGCACAGGCTGCCGCCGTAGACCGGGTTCAACTCGGCGCGGACCACGACCAGTCCGACCCGTTCCGCCATCCACTGGATCTGCCGCAGCCCGTAGTACTCCAGGTGCTCGTGGCAGACCACGTCGTAGGCGGTGGCCTCCAGCATCGCCGGCATATAGCTCTGCTCCATCAGCCACAGGCCGTCGTCGTCGAGGACGTCGTGCACGTCGCGCATGAAGTCCAGCGGGCGCGGCAGGTCGTAGAACATGGCGATGGAGGTGACGACCTTGGCGCGGCGCTCCCCGAAGTGGCCGGCGAAGGCGGCGCGGGAGAAGTACTCGGGGATCAGCGTCACATGGTCCGGGTAGTACTCGCGGAACGTCTCGCCGGTCGGGTCGATGCCGACCAGCGTGGGCCCGTCCGCCGGGTAGGCGCGCAGCAGGGTGGCGTCGTTGGAGCCGATGTCCAGCACGATGTCGTCGGGGCCCAGGTCGACCAGCCCGGTCAGCAGGGACACCTTGCCGGCCAGGTGGTTGATCATGAACTCGCCCAGCCCGGAGCGGTATCCGTAGTCGCCGCCGTACATCAGGCCGGTGTCGGTGGTGTGCCGCAGCTGCACCAGGCCGCAGCCGTCGGGCGCGCAGCGCACCAGCTCCAGCGGAACGGCCGGCACCTTCTGCTCGCGGGTGCGGGGGAACGTTCCGGTGAGGGCCTGCTCGCCGAGGTCGAGCACGGGCAGCAGGGTGGCGTTGCCGCAGGCGCGGCAGGCGGTGATGGCCTCGGCCGCCGGCCGGGCTTCGGGGTGCGGTGGGGCTTGCGTGCTGGTCAAGGCAACTCCAGGTCGTTGATGATGGCGGCGGCCGTCGCCGGCCCGTAGGCGCTTTCGATCCGCATCCACAGGTCGGCGGCGGAGAGCTTGTACTCCTGCGTGCCGACGGTTTCGAGGACCACCGCCGCCACGGCGCAGCCCAGGCGCGCGGCGTGCGCGAGGGGCAGGCCCCGGGCGGTGCCGCTGAGGAAGCCGGCGCGGAACCCGTCGCCGGCGCCGGTCGGGTCGGCGATCCGCTCCGGCGCGACGGCCGGCACGGCCACGTCGGGCTCGCCGGCGCGGGCGATGACGACGCCGTCCGCGCCCTGGGTGATCAGCCAACAGCCCACCCGGTCGAGGAGTTCGGCGCGCGACCAGCCGGTGCGCTCGGCCAGCAGCGCCGACTCGTAGGCGTTGGTGAACAGGAAGCGGGCGCCCTCGACGAGCCGCCGCGCCTCCTCGGGGCCGAGCCGCGCGAGCTGCTGGGAGGGGTCGGCGGCGAAGTCGGTGCCGCTGGCGCGGCAGGCGTCGGTGTGCCGCAGCATGGCCGCCGGGTCGTCGGGCCCGACCATCACCAGCGCGATGTCGCCGGCCCGGACCAGCTCGGCGGCCAGGTCGATGTGGCGGGCCTCGGCCATGGCGCCGGCGTAGAACGTGGCGATCTGGTTCTGGTCGGCGTCGGTGGTGCACACGAAGCGCGCGGTGTGGCGTTCGGTGCTGACCCGGACGGCGCCGGTGTCGACGGCCTGGGCGCGCAGCCACTCGGCGTACTCGGCAAAGTCCCGGCCGGCGGCCGCCACCAGCAGCGGGCGCTGGCCGAGCCGGCTGAGCCCGACGGCGATGTTGGCGGCGACGCCGCCGCGCCGCACCTCCAACTCGTCGGCGAGGAAGGACAGCGAGACCTGTTCCAGGTTGCCGTCCAGGAGCTGTTCGGCGAAGCGGCCGGGGAACGTCATCAGGTGGTCGGTGGCGATGGAGCCGGTGACGGCGACACGCATGGCGGCGGCTCCCCTCACGCGCCGGCGGCGGCGCGCAGCGCGTCCGCCCGGTCGGTGCGTTCCCAGGTGAAGTCCGGCAGCTCGCGGCCGAAGTGGCCGAAGCGGGCCGTCTGCGCGTAGATGGGCCGCAGCAGGTCCAGGTCGCGGATGATGGCGGCCGGGCGGAGGTCGAAGACCTCGGTGATGGCGCGTTCGATCCGGTCCGGCTCCACGGTGGCGGTGCCGAAGGTCTCGACGAAGAGGCCGACCGGCTCGGCCTTGCCGATGGCGTAGGCGACCTGCACCTCGCAGCGGGTGGCGAGCCCGGCGGCCACCACGTTCTTCGCCACCCAGCGCATCGCGTAGGCGGCCGAACGGTCCACCTTGGACGGGTCCTTGCCGGAGAACGCGCCACCGCCGTGCCGGGCCATCCCGCCGTAGGTGTCGATGATGATCTTCCGCCCGGTCAGCCCGGCGTCGCCCATCGGGCCGCCGATCTCGAACCGGCCGGTCGGGTTGACCAGCAGCCGGTAGCCCTCGGTGTCCAGCTTGATGCCGTCCGTCCCCAGCGCCGCCAGCTCGGGCTCCACCACGTGCTCGCGGATGTCCGGGGTCAGCAGCGTCTCCAGGTCCACGTCGGCCGCGTGCTGGCTGGACACCACCACGGTGTCGAGCCGCACCGCGCGGTCCCCGTCGTACTCGATGGTGACCTGCGTCTTCCCGTCCGGCCGCAGATAGGGAACGGTCCCGTCGCGCCGCACCCGGGACAGCCGGGCGGAGAGCCGGTGCGCCAACCGGATGGGCAGCGGCATCAGTTCGGGCGTCTCGTCGCAGGCGTAGCCGAACATCAGGCCCTGGTCGCCGGCGCCCTGCCGGTCCAGCTCGTCCTCGTCGCCCTCGACGCGGGACTCGTAGGCGGTGTCGACGCCCTGCGCGATATCGGGCGACTGGGCGCCGATCGACACCTCGACGCCGCAGGACGCGCCGTCAAAGCCCTTCTTCGAGGAGTCGTAGCCGATCTCCAGGATCGTGTTCCGCACCAGCGTCGCGATGTCCGCGTACGCGCTGGTGGTGACCTCGCCGGCCACATGGACCAGGCCGGTCGTGATCAGCGTCTCCACCGCGACGCGGGAGGCGGGGTCCTGCCGCAGCAGGGCGTCGAGCACGGCATCGCTGATCTGGTCGGCGATCTTGTCCGGGTGACCCTCGGTCACGGACTCCGAGGTGAACAGACGGCGGGGCATGGCCCTCCTTCGACGGTCCGGGCATCGCTGCCCACCGGGGGCGGGCGCGCCGACCGTACGACCGGCGTCATGAACCGGCCTGGAGAACCGCTCGAACGAGGGGGAAACGGGCCGCCCGCCACACGCCGAACCCCCCGCCGGGGACGGGGGGTTCGGGCGACGAAACGGGATCAGGTCACCTCAGGTCACCTCAGCGCACTTCAGCGCACCTCGAAGTTTCCCATCATCATCATGTCCTCGTGCTCCAGGTTGTGGCAGTGGAAGACGTACTTGCCCCGGTAGCCGTCGAACCGGGTGATGATGCGGGCCTGTTCGGCCGGGCCCAGGTCCAGGGTGTCCTTCCAGCCGCCGTCGAACCGGCCCGGCTCCTTGGAGCCCCGCTTGAGCACCTGGAAGTGCACCAGGTGCAGATGGATCGGGTGGTGGAAGTCGGTGTACAGGTTCCAGATCTCGATGTCGCCCAGGGCGGGCGCGGCGTGCACCCGGTCCACGGAGAACGGGTCACCGTTGATCGTCCAACCGTGCTGCCCGTCCACGGCGTTGGACTGGAAGACCATGTCCCGCTCGCGCACCGCGTCCGCCGGGTCCAGCCGCTCGATCTCGGAGAGCCGCTCCGGGACCTCGCTCTCGTCCCGCGCCTCCCGCACCACCCGGAACTCCAGGACGTCGGCCGTGGTACCCGAGCCGAAGTCGTTGACCAGCCGCACCGTCTGGCCCGGCCGGTACCCGGAGAAGTCGACGACGACCTCCTGCCGCTCGGCCGAGGCCAGGTCGATGTGCGGGTGCGGCCTGGGCCGCTCCAACAGCCCGCCGTCCGAGGCGATCTGCACCAGCGGCTCGGCGACGCCGTCCGGCGCCGGGTCGAGCCGCAGCCGCAGCCGGCGCGCGTTGCAGCCGTTGAGCAGCCGCAGCCGGTAGCGCACCGCGTCCACCTCCTGGTACGGCCACGGCGTGCCGTTGACCAGGATCACGTCGCCGAGCACGCCCGCCTCGTAGGGGGCGGTCACGCCCGGCGTCTCCAACAGCTCCGGGTCGCGGCTCGGGTAGCGCAGCGCGCCGTCCTCGTCGAAGGCGCGGTCCATGATGACCAGCGCCAGGTCCCGGTCGCCGTCCGGCAGCGGCAGCGCGCGCTCCTCCTCGTCGGTGACGAGGTGCAGCCCGGCCAGGCCGCGCCAGACGGCGGGCGCGGTGAAGTCCATCCGGTGGTCGTGGTACCAGAGCGTCGCCGCCCGCTGGTCGATCGGGTACTCGTAGCCCCGGACGCCCTGGCTGACGTCCCCGGCGTGCCCGCCGTGGCCGGTGCCGTGGTGGTCGTCGAGCGAACCGTCGGCCGGCAGGATCAGGTCCGTCGGATAGCCGTCGTGCTCGGGCGCGACCCGCCCGCCGTGCAGATGCACGACGGCCGGCACGGGCAGCTCGTTGCGGTGCCGCACCACCGTCGTCCGGCCGCGCGGCGAGACGATGGTCGGGCCGGGGAAGATGCCCTCGTAGCCCCAGATCGGGGTCTGGACGCCCTCGAAGAACTCGGCGGTGGCCTCCCGTTGGGTGATCTCGTAGATGTCGCTGCCGCCCGTCGACTCCACCGGGGCGAGCACCGGCGGCTGGGTCAACGGTCGTTGGAACGGCGGCGGCAGGTCGATGCGGCTGCGCAGCAGGGTGCCGGTGGAGTCGGTGCCGGTGAAGCGGAAGCCCAACAGGGCGCCCCCGCCGACCGCCAGCGCGCCGGCCCCGGCGCCCAGAAGCAGCGAACGGCGCGAGAGCCGGCTCACGAGGCGGCTCCCCGTTCGAGAGATTCCCGGGGCTCGCCGGACCCGTCCCGGGGTTCGCCGGCCCGGCGCACCCGCAGGCAGATGACGACGGCCGCCGTCAGCATGGCCACGCCCAGCGGAATGTGCAGCGACACCAGCCGGGCCGCGCCCGCCGCGTTCTGCACCTGGTTCGCCACCAGCAGGCCGAGCGTGGCGAGGAACGGCCACAGCCGGCCCCTGCCGTGCCAGCGCAGCAGCCCGGCGGCGAGCAGGGTGAAGAACAGCACCACATCGGTGCCGGTCGCCGCGTAACGGTGCCAGCTCAGCGCGTCGTAGCCGCCGGACAGGAACTGCCCGGCGGAGACGGACTGCGCGAAGTACACCAGCGTGACGGCGTACATGAGGACGGCGTACCCGAGGGCGTAACGGCGTCGGCGGCCGGCCCGCGAGTCGACGGCCGGTACCACCGGTAGCGTGGCCATGGCTCGAACTCCCCCTCTGATCGGTCTGGTTGCCCAAGACGCCAAGACTAGGAGGGGCCCCCACCCCCGGCGCAATGATCACGGAACGCGCACAACCCCCGCCCCTGGCGGCCCGAGCGGCGGGGCCCGTCCCGGCGCGGCCCGCATCGTCGCAGCTCAACGCGGCGCGGCCGGCCCGCGTCGAGGCTCGGCCCCGAGGGGCCCGGCCGCCGGCCGACGCCGCCCCGAGACCCACTCGAGTGGCGGTCGAGCAACGCTCCAGCGGCGCGACGGCGCGACGCCGCCGCACGGCACAGCACAGCGCCCCGCCGCACGGCGCGTCGAGCACGCGGCGCCGTGCGGCGGGGCGGTCGGGGGCCTTCCTCCTCCCCCCTCCTTGTCGAGGAGGACGGCCCGGGGTCAGCAGCCGTAGGTGGTGAAGATGGAGTCGACGTGGTGCGCGAACGCGGCTCGGGTCTGCGGACCGGCGATCCCGTCGACGGCGAGGCCGTAGCCGCCCTCGACGTTCAGGTACCGCTGGAGCGCCTTGATCGTCTGCGGTCCGACGATCCCGTCGACATCACCCGCGTCGTGCCCCAGGTCGTTGAACATCCGCTGGGCCGCCTTCCAGCTCTGCGGGCCCAACTGGCCGTCTCCCGCACCCGCGTTGTAGCCCAGGTTGTTGAGGTAGCACTGCCAGTCCCTGGCCTGACCGCTGCTCAGGCCGAGGTTGTTGACCGCGAGCACCGAGACGTCCGCGCCGCTCGCCGTGGCGACGCTGGTCGCCGCAGGGTCAGCCGCGACGCTGGCGCTCGCGCCCGCCAGCCCTCCGGCGGCGATCCCCAGCGCGGCGGCGACGCCGACCAACGGCCTGAGCACGGTGTTCTTCCGCATGTTCTGTCCCCTTTCGACGCGTGGCCGGCGTCCCGCGCCGGCCACGGTGCGCACGGGCCGGGCCCCCCGTTGAGCCCTCCGATCCCGTGCCCCCTCGCGTCGGCCCCCGTCGGGAGCTTCCGCTGGGACAAGAACGTACGGAGCGCGAGCGGCCCCCGGCATCCGGCGACGGGTGGAAAAGTCCCGTCCCCCGGGCGCGGCAGCCGCGCGGTTCCTGCGACTTCCGCGGTACCGCGCTGGGTTGACTCGGGCCCGGCGACCCGGCGTTACGCTGCGGAGGTGCGCGAGCAAGACACCCTCGCCCCGGAGGGGCGGCGCCGCCCGGGCCCCTCCCGCGCCGCGTATGCCGTGGACACGCTCATAGCCGTCGCGATGGCCGGCGTGGCCCTGCTGCTGGCCGGCGACTCCGAGTCCGAGGGATGGCCGGAACCGAGCGCCTGGGGCCTGGTGTTGGCGGTGCTCGCCCAGGCGCCGGTCGCGCTGCGCAACCGGGCGCCGGTGACGGTGTTCACCGCGACGCAGATCGCCGCGTTCTGGTATGTCAGCCTCGGCTTCTGGCCCGTGGTCTGCACCTTCGGCCCGCTGCTCGCGCTCTACACCGTCGCCTCGGCGCGGCCGGCGCGCGTCGCCGTCGGCTGCGCGGCCGTGCTGGCCACCCTGTGGGTCTACGGCGGCGTGGTCAGCGAGTCGCAGTCCATGCCGACGGTGGTAGCGCAGGCGCTGCTCTTCGGCGCGGTGATGGTGTGGTTCGGCACGCTGGCCCGCCGCTCCGCCGAGCTGGCCCGCCGGCTGACGGCCGAGCAGGCCGAACGGGCCCGCCGCGCCGTCACCGACGAACGCCGGCGGATCGCCCGGGAGTTGCACGACATCGTCGCCCACCACATGTCGGTGGTCTCCGTGCAGACCGGCCTGGCCAGCTTCGTCTTCGACTCCGACCCGCCCACCGCCCGCGCCGCGCTGACCACCATCGCCGACACCAGCCGCGAGGCGCTGGACGAGCTGCGGCGGATGCTCAGCGTGCTGCGGGACGACGCCGGCGAGGGCGAGGGCGACTCCGACGGCGGCGCCTCGGTCGCGCCGATGCCGGGCCTGGCCCGCCTCGACGACCTGGTGGAACGGCTGCGCGCCGGCGGCCTGTCCGTGCGGCTGCTCGTCGAAGGGCCGCCGCGCCCGCTGGCGCCCGGCGTCGACCTGTGCGCCTACCGCGTGGTGCAGGAGGCGTTGACCAACGTCATCAAGCACGCGCCGGGCGCCGCCGCCACCGTCGAACTCCGGTACCGGCCACGGCATGTGGCGGTCAGCGTCATCGACGACGGGAAGGGGGTGAATCAGGACAGAGTCCTGCCGGGCGGTGGCCACGGGTTGATCGGAATGCGCGAGCGCGCCAAGCTCTACGGCGGGACCATCAGCATCGGTCCACGAGGCGACGGAGGGTTCGCCGTGCGGCTGGTGCTTCCCACCTCGGCGGCGGCCCGTGGAGGGGAGGGCGACCCCGGGGCATGACCAGGGTGTTGATCGTCGACGACCAGTTCCTGATCCGCGCGGGGCTGCGGGGCGTGCTCGACGCGGCCCCCGGCATCGAGGTCGTCGGCGAGGCGAGCGACGGCGAGGAGGCCGTCCGGGTCGCCGCGGAGACCCGCCCCGACATCGTGCTGATGGACATCCGGATGCCCGGCACCAACGGCATCCAGGCCACCGAACGCATCCTGGCCGACGCCGACGACCGCGAACCCCCGCCCAGAATCCTGGTGTTGACCACCTTCGACCTCGACGAGTACGTCTATGGCGCGCTGCGCGCCGGCGCCTCCGGCTTCCTGCTCAAGGACTCGGGGCCCGAGCGGCTGTTAGCCGCCGTCACGGCGGTCGGCGGCGGCGACTCGCTCTTCGCGCCCAGCGTGACCCGCCGGCTGGTCGCGGCCTTCGCCCGCACGCCCGAGGCCGCCGGCGCCGCGCCGCCGGGCGCCCAACCGGCACCGGACCTGGAGGCGTTGACCTCGCGGGAGCGCGAGGTGCTGCGGCTGACCGGGCTCGGCCTGTCCAACGCCGAGATCGCCGACCGGCTCTACATCAGCACGGCCACGGTGAAGACGCACCTCAACCGGACGATGAGCAAGCTGCATCTGGACAGCCGCGCCCAGGCGGTGGTCGTCGCCTACGAGACGGGCCTGGTCACGCCGGGCGGCTGAGGCCCGGCCCCGCCGGCGAGGCCGGGGCCGGCGGCTCCGGCCGGCGAGGGCCCCATGTCCTCGGGCGGCCGGCGCGCGGTCAGCCGGCCGGGGCGCCGGTGGAGTCGCGGACCATCAACTCCGGGGCGAAGACCAGCCGTTGGTGCCGGTGGTGCGGGTGGTACTCGGAGAGCAGCAGGTCGGCGGCGGCGTGGCCGAGCTGGTAGGTGGGCTGGCGCACGGTGGTGAGGCTCGGCGACAGCTCGGCGGCGAAGTCCAGGTCGTCGTAGCCGACCACCGAGATCTCCCCGGGCACCGCGATGCCGCGCTGCCGCAGCCCGCGCAGCAGCGCCAGCGCGGTGGCGTCGTTGAAGCAGACGACGCCGGTGGGGCGCGGCCGGTGGCCGAGGAGGCCGGCCACCACCTCGCGCGCCACCTCGTCCGTCGAGGCGCCCGTGACCCGGACCTCGACCAGCGCCTCGGCCGGGTCGAGCCGGGCGGCGCGCAGCGCGCGGCCGATGCCCTCCGCCCGGGCGGTGACGCTCGGCACGGGGGTGGCGGCGCGGGCATACGCCAGCCGGCGGTGCCCCAGGTCCAGCAGGTGGCGGGCGGCCAACTCGCCGCCGGCGACGTTGTCCACGACGGCGGCGCACAGCTCGGCGTTCGCGCCGGCCCGGTCCAGCAGCACCACGGGCGTGCCGTGTGCGCGGAGCGCGGTCAGGTGGTCGACGCGGGCGCTCACGGGGCTGACCAGCACGCCGCGCACGTTCTGCTCCTGGAGCAGGCGCAGCCACTGCGCCTCGCGGTCGGCGCGGACGTCCGTGCTGCACTGGACGAGGACGCAGCCGGCCTCGGCCAGCCGGTCCTCGACGCCGCGTGCCAGCGCGGCGTAGTAGGGGTTGGCGGTGTCGAGCAGCACGCAGCCGACGACGCGGCTGGGCGCGCCCCGCAGCTGGCGGGCGGCGCCGTTGCGCACATAGCCGACGCGGTCCATGGCGTCCTCGACCCGGCGCCGGGTCTCGGTGGCCACGCGGTCGGGGTTGTTGAGCACGTTGCTCACGGTGGACATCGAGACGCCGGCCACCTCGGCGACCTGCCGGATGCTGGCCCTGCGGACCCCCTCAGCCGCCGGCGCGCGGCCCGTTCGGCTTCCTGTCGCTTCCACGTCAGCCCTCCCCGGCGGGCAGCCCCACCCGCCGGCGCGGCCAGCCTAACCGAAGGGTCCGACACCGCCGGCCGGCGGCGACGCCGTGGCCCGGAGCGCCCGCAGCGCGTCGCGCAGGTCGCCGGGAACGCCGGGGTGCCGGCCGCCGCGCGCGGCGGCGTCGCGCAGCAGCCGCCGGATGACGGCGGAGGTCATCTCGGGCGCTGCGACGAGCAGTTCGGCGGCCGTCTGCTCCGCCTCGGCCCAGGCGCCCACCCGGAGGTAGCAGTCGAGCAGCCGGACGGTGACCACGCCCCGGTACCCGACCTCGTTCTCCGGGCCGTCCCCGAGGGCCCCGCGCAGCACGGGGATCGCCTCGGCCCAGCGCCCGGCGTCGTGCAGCACCCGCCCGTGCTGCCGGTCGATCTCGGCGTGGGTGACCCACCAGGCCCAGGCGGGGGTGTGGGCCGGCTCGCTCTCGCCGAGCAGGTCGTGCGCGCGGCGGAACGCCTTCGCGACCTCCCAGTCGGCCCCGGCCACCGCGAGGCCCTGCGCCTGCCGGGCCCGGAACATGCTCTCCACGCGGGGCGTGAGCCGCCGCCGCGCCAACGCGGCCTCGGCGATGCCCAGTTCGTCCCCGCCCCGGCCGCTCCACCCCGCGACCAGCCCGGTGTTCTGGAGGACCAGGAGTTCCATCGAGGCGTCCCCGGCGAGGCGGGCGAGGCGCAGCGCCTCCTGGTTGAACCGCTGGGCTACGCGGAAGCGCGCCGCGTCGAAGAGCGCCCACCCGGCGATCTCCGCCAACTCGGCGGCAGCCGCCCACACATCCCGCCCGCCGCTTCCGCCGGCGCCGGCCTCGACCAGCCGCCGGCGGACCGCGCGGAACGCCCCAACGGCCGGGCCCGCGATCGGGGTTCCGCCCGGCGCGTTGTCGAGCACGACCAGCCGTCGCGACGTCTCCCGGATCGCCCGGGCGAGGTCCCGGCCGGTGTCGCTCCCCGCCGGGTCTCGCAGCGGCCCCACCACCGGCGGTCACCTGCCTGCTTCGCCAGGTTCGGAAGGACGCCCGTGGACACGCGTTGTTGCCACCCGATCTCCGCTCGTCGCCCCGGACGCTCTCGCGCGGCTTCTCCCCGGCCGGGACGCCGCCCAATCCGCGGGGTGAACGGTGCGGGGGTGGGGGGGTGCGGGGGTTGGGTGGTGCGGGTGGTGGGTGGGTGCGGGGTTTGTCTGCGGGCCGGTGGCCGGTGCGGGGCAGCCCGACTGGTCGTTTGTTGGTCGACGAGACTCTGGGGTGTGGTTGGGGCTCTGGCGCGGACCACGACGCCTGGCCTAGATGGCGCACGATCGGCCGGGTGCGGGCGTAACGAATACCGGCAGGAGGCTGGCTGGGAGGGGGGCGCGGCTTCCGGGAGGTGGGGTTTGTTGTCGAACGGGGGTTAACTCTGGCGGTGCGTGCCCTCCGGGCGCGGGGACTGCGGCTTGTTCGAGGGTCGGTTGGTGGGTGGGGGCGTGCGTGGCGCGCACCGGCTTCGCCGGCCTGCCCCGGCATGTCGCCCGTCTCGGATGTGACCGATCGTCGGACGACTGAAGGGGGGCGGCCCGCCGCCTCACCCCTGCTGGCCGGACGCGGCGTTTGGTCAACGACTACGCTGCCGCGCGAACATCGCCTGCCGGTGGGGTAGTCCGCGCCTTGTCGACTTCCGGGCAGGGGGTGGGGACCTCTTTCTGTAGGTGCCCGTCTAGAGTTGAACGATCTGTTCACTTCCAAACGGGCACCTAGAAAAAAGGTCCCCCACCCCCCGGCCCGCCCGCCCTCGGGAGTCGACGGCCCGCTGACTACCAAGACGGCAGGCGATGTTCGCGCGGCAGCGTGGTCATTAACCGAACACCCCACCCACCACCGGCTAACCAGAACAACCGCAACCGTCCCCGTGAGACGTCCGACGATCGGTCACGTCCGGGACGGGCGACATGCCGGGGCAGGCCGGCGAAGCCGGTGCGCGCTACGCACGCCCCCAGCGGCCAACCGTCCCTCCCGAAAGGCGCGGTCCCCGCGCCCGAAAGGCACGGTCGCCAGAGCTGACCCCCGTTCGGCAACGAACCCCACCTCCCGGAAGCCGCGCCCCCCCTCCCAGCCAGCCCCTTGCCGGCATTCGTTACCCCCGCACCCGGCCGATCGTCCGCCATCTAGGCCCGGCGTCGTGGCCCGCGCCAGAACCCCAACCCCCACCCAACGAGCCTCGTCGAGAGACGGCGACCAGTCGGGCTGCCCCGCACCGGCCACCGGCCCGCAGACAAACCCCGCACCCACCAATCACCACCACCCACAACCACCCCGTCTTCCGCCGCTTCCCGACTACGGAGACGATGGTCTCGGCGGAGCGAGGCGAGTGGGGAGCGGGAGATGTCGGGGGACACCCGAGAGGGAACGAGCGGACTGCCCGACCCGGCGGGCACCCGCGCGGTGCTGATCGGCGTCAGCGACTACCGGGAGCTGCCACCGTTACCCGGCGTCGCCACCAACCTGGCCGCGCTGCGGGACCTGTTCACCGCGCCCGATCTGCTCGGCCTGCGCGAGGAGCACTGCGTGGTCCTGGGCGGGCGGGTCACGCCGGACGCGATGGACCGGGCCGTGTCGGCGGCGGCGCGGGAGGCGAGCGACACGTTGCTCCTCTACTTCGCGGGCCACGGACTGCTCGACGCCTACGACGGGGCGCTGCACCTGAGTTGGTGGGGCACCGACCCGGAGCGGGTGCACGCGACGACACTGCCCTACGCGTGGGTCCGCCGTGCCCTGCCGAGCGGTCCGCAGCGGCGGGTCGTCGTGCTGGACTGCTGCTTCAGCGGACGGGCGTTGAACAGCATGGCCGGCGAGGGGATCGGCGCCGTGACCGCCGCCGAGGGCACGGCCGTGCTGGCGGCCGCCCACGAGAACCGGGTGGCCGCCGCGCCGCCGGACGAGCCGCACACCGCGTTCACCGGGGAGATCGTCGCGCTGCTGTCCGGGGGCATCCCCGGGGGGCCCGAACTGCTGAGCGTGGAGGACGTGTTCCACCACGCGGCCCGCGCGCTGCGCGCGAAGGGGCGGCCGGAGCCGCAGGGCGCGTTCCGCAACACCGCGCGCCGGCTGGCGCTCGGACGCAACCGGGCCTGGGCCGCGCCGGACGTGGTGATCCCGCAGCCGCCGGCCGGGTTCGGCGGCGGGCCCGCCGGCGCGGGGCTGACCATCGGCCGGGACATGTGTGAGCGGATCGTCGAACTGGCCCGGCGGGCCCGTCCGCACCAGGCGTGCGGCATGGTCGCTGGCCCGATCGGATCGGACCGTCCCGAGCGGCTGATTCCCATCAGGAACGGTTCACCGACGCCGACGACGCACTGGGAGTTCGACCACCTGGAGGCTCTGCGGGCCTTCCAGAGCATGGAGAGAAACGGCGAAGAGCCGATCGTCACCTATCACTCGCGGCCCGAACCCGGTGCCTATCTCTCGAAGTTGGACATCGCGCTGCTGGACGAGCGTCGAACCGGCCGCCATCTGGTCGTCGTCGCCGTCCCCGCCGGCACCGGCGCCGCCGAACTCCGCTCGCACCGCATCTCGGACAGCCGGGTGATGGAGGAGGCCGTCCGGGTGGTCCCCGAGCTGCCCGATCCCCGCCTCGGCCAGCCCGGCCGGTAGCCCAGCTGGGCCGTCACCCCGGCCCGCCGTCCTCCTCCCCCGCCAACGGCGCACGGTCCTGGGCCACTTCGGCCGGCTCGCCCACTTCGGCCGGCTCGCCCACTTCGGCCGGCTCGCCCACTTCGGCCGGCTCGCCCACTTCGGCCAGTTCGGCCGGCTCGGCCAGTTCGGCGAGGGGAACGGGGAACGCCAGGGGGCGGGTTGCGGTGGCGTGGAGGTCTGGGGCGGCGGGGGCACGGCCGGCGTGCCGGGCCGCCAGCAGGGCGGTGGCGAAGCCGCACACCCGGCCCTGGCACCAGCCCATCCCGGCGCGGGTGAGCATCTTGACGGTGCGGGCGTCGTCGGCCGCGAGGTTGTCGTGGGCGGCGCGGACCGTCGCCACGTCCACCTCCTCGCAGCGGCAGACGACGGTGTCGTCCCGCAGCCAGCCGCTCCAACCGGCCGGCACCGGATGCGCCAGGTGCATCGCGCGGGCGAACGCGCGGTGCGCCGCGACGCGGGCGCGCAGCCGGCGCCCGGCGCGGGACGCCGTGGGGCGGCCGGCGGCGGACAGCCCGGCGAGAGTGCCCTCGGCGACGCCGAGCGCGGCGCCGCCGACGCCGGTGGCCTCGCCGGCGACCCACAGCCCGGGAACGTCGGTACGCTGCTCCTCGTCGACGGCCACCACCAGGGAGCCGTCGACGTCCAGCCGGGTGGCGGCGCCGAGTTGGAGGGGGAGTTCGAGCGAGGGCGTGAAGCCCCAGCCGAGCGCCACCAAGTCGACGGGCACCACCTCGTCGCCCGGCGTGAGCCGCCCGTCGGCGTCGAGGCGGGCGCGGCGCACCGCGCGCACCCGGTCCTCGCCCAGCACCTCGACGACGACGGTGCGTGTCGCGTAGGGCACCCGGTGCCGGGCCAACGCGGCGGCATACCGCGCGCCCTCGGCCGCCTTGCCCGGCACCCGGGCGACCGCCGGCAGGTGCCGCGCCCAGCCCAGCGGAGAGCCCGCCTCCCAGACGCCGACCACCCGGGCGCCGGCCTCGGCCAGCCCGGTGGCGACGGGCAGCAGGAACGGTCCGGTGCCGGCAACGACCGCGCGGCGGCCGGCGAGGGTGCGTTGCCCCTTCCAGAGCGCCTGCGCCCCGCCGGCGGCGAGCACCCCGGGCAACGTCCAGCCGGGCACCGGGAGTTGACGGTCGGCGCCGCCGGGGCAGAGCACCAGGGAACGGGCCAGGGCCACCCGGTCGTCGGCGTCGGCGTCGGCATCGGTAACGGCCGTGCCGTGGGCGGGCGTTGACTCGATGCGGAAGGCGTTCTCCTCGCGGGTGAGCAGCCACACCTGCCGCCCGGGCCGGTAGGCGAGCCGCCCTTCGGCGGCGTGCCGGCGCAGGGCGCGCCGCAGCGCGGCGAAGCGCGCCCAGTCGTGGTGGCCGCGCGCCTCGTCCGGGGCGTCGGCGCCGCCGGCGCCGGGCGCCGGGTGGCGCCAGAACTGGCCGCCGGGCCGCTCCCCCGCGTCGAGCAGCAGCACGCTCCGCCCGCCGGCGGCGGCCGTCACGGCGGCGGCCAACCCGGCCGGCCCGGCACCCACCACGGCCACGTCGAACGGCCGACGGGCGGTGGGCGGGTCGCCGGCGGAGGGCGGACCACCGCCGGTCAACGGGTCGGCGCCCGGCGGGCGTTCAGGCCGGCTGGTCATCGGACTCTCCCTCGACTTCGTCACCATCACCAGCGGCGCCACCCCCGCCCGCGCCAGCACCCCCGCCCGCGCCGTCGGCGCCGACGGCCGCGCCGACGACACCGCCCGCCGGCGTCAGGCGCATCCCGTCCGTCACCGGCTCGACGCAGGCCCGCCGGGGCGGCCCGCCGTCCACGCTGATCAGGCAGTCGAAGCAGAGCCCGATCCCGCAGAACAGGCCGCGCGGCCGGCCCCCGCCGCGCGTGGTGCGCCAGCTGACGACGCCGGCGGCGAGCAGCGCGCCGCCCACCGTCTGCCCGGCGCGCGCCGGCAGCGGGCGGCCCTCGAAGTGGATGGTGAGCGGGCGTTCCGCCCGTTGCCCTTCCCCGGCACCGTTCATGCCGCCAGCCCCTCTCGTTCGGGCGCGAACGGCGCGAGGCCGAGCGCGGTCGGTCGGCCGGTCAGGGCCTGGGCCAGCAACTGGCCGGTGCCGGCGGAGAGTCCGATGCCGGCGCCCTCGTGCCCGCAGGCGTGCCAGAGCCCGGGCGCGCGCGGGTCGGGGCCGATCACGGGCAGGTGGTCGGGGCAGTAGGGCCGAAAGCCGTGGTAGGCGCGGATCGCGCGCACGCCCTCCAGCGCGGGGAAGAGCCCGAGCGCCCCCCGCGCGAGCGCGGCGAGCGCGGCGCGGGAGGTGCGCCGGTCGAAGCCGACGCGCTCCCGGGTGGAGCCGATCAGCACGGTGCCGGCCGGGGTGCCCTCGATCACCGGCGAGGACTGGAGCGCGGCGTCGGAGCTGCCGACGTCGCCCACGTACTCGGCGGCATACACCTTGTGTTGGATCGTCGGCGGCAGCGGCTCGGTGACCAGCACGAAGCCGCGCCGGGGCAGCACCGGCAGCCGGATGCCCGCCAGCGCGGCGACCTCGCCGGCCCAGGTGCCGGCGGCGTTGACCACGGCGGGCGCGGCGACCGTGCGGCGCGGGGTGACCACCCCGGTGACCCGTTCCCCGGCGCGCTGGAACGCGGTGACCGGCTCGTGCGGCAGCACCCGCGCGCCGGCGGCGCTGGCCAGCCGCAGCAGGTGGGCCACCAGCAGAACGGGCTGCACCTGGGCGTCCTCGGGGTAGTGCGCGCCGCCGGCCAGCCCGGGCCGCAACTCCGATTCGAGGGCGGCCAGTTCGTCGGGGCCGACGTCCACCGCCTGGACGCCGGCGGCCCGTTGCCGCGCGGTGAGGTCGCGCAGCGCCGCCAGGGAGGCGGCGCCCGAGGCGACGACCACGCCGCCCTTGGACTCGAACTCCCAGTGCTGGCCGTGCTCGTGGAGGTCCTCGCGCCACACCCGCTGGGAGTGGCGGGCCAGCTCCAGCTCGGGCCCGGTGTCCTTGTCGGAGACCAGGACGTTGCCCTCGCCGGCGCTGGACGTGCCGCCGCCGAGGGCGCCCCGGTCCAGCACCACCACGCGCAGCCCGGCCCGGGCGGCGAAGTAGGCGGTGGCGGCGCCCACGGCGCCCGCGCCGACGACCGCCACGTCGGCGGTCAGGTTCTCCCCGGTCACGACGGCCCCCCGGCCACGAGGGGCGGCCCGGTCACGAGCCGCCGTCCTCGGGTGTGCCGCGCGCCCACTTGCCCCGGACATGGCCGATGTGCCGCTCCATCAGCGAACGGGCGCCCTCCGCGTCCCGCGCCTCGATCCGGTCCAGCAGCTCGTGGTGTTCGAGGGCGGAGGACTCCAACTGTCCGGACTCCAGCAGCGGGGTCAGCCCGAGCAGCCGGGTCCGTAGCCGCAACTCGGCGACGATCGTGGTGAGTTGGCTGTTGCCGGCGTAGTCGAGCAGCGCGAGGTGGAAGACCCGGTCGGCGTGGATGTAGGCCACCAGGTCGTCCTCGCGCACGGCCGTCACGATGGCGTCGGCCAGCTCCCGCAGCCGGGGGAAGTCCGCCTCCGGCACCAGCGGCACCACGTCCCGGACGGTCGGCGGCTCCAGCAGCAGCCGGACGTGGGTGACCTCGTCCAGCTCCTCCTCGGGGACGATCCGCACCCGGTAGCCCTTGTTGGGCAGGGCCTCCACCATGCCCTCCCGCACCAGGTCGAGCATGGCCTCCCGCACCGGGGTGGCCGAGATGCCGAACATCTGGCTGAGCGTGGGCGCCGAGTAGACCGCGCCCGGCCGCATCTCGCCCGAGATCACCGCCGCCCGGAGCGCGTCGGCCACCATCTCGCGCAGCCGTTCCCGCTTGTTCAACGGGCCCAACCCCGCGATCGGCGCTGTGTCCATGTTCCCCTCCGAAGCCGTCACTTGTGCTGCCCTCCCCGGTGCCGCGCGAGGCGGCCCCGCACGCCGTTGTGCGGGGCAACCATGCTGCCCGGTGGCGCCCGGCGCCCGCCGGCCGCCCTCGCCGCCGCGCCTACATCACGAACCCCCGGGGGAACGGGTCCTCCGGGTCGAGGAGGTACTGCGCGGTCGCCGTGATCCACGCCCGGCCGGTGATCGTGGGCACCACGGCGGGGCGCCCGGCGACCTCGGTGCGCTCGACCAGCCGGCCCGTGAAGCGGGTGCCGATGAAGGACTCGTTGACGAAGTCGGTGTCCAGCGGCAGCAGTTCACGGGCGTGCAGCTGGGCCATCCGGGCGCTGGTGCCGGTCCCGCAGGGGGAACGGTCGAACCAGCCGGGGTGGATGGCCATCGCGTGCCGGGAGTGGCGCGCGGTGGAGCCGGGCGCCTCCAGATAGACATGGTGGCAGCCGGCGATGTCGGGCCGCTCCGGGTGGACGGGCGGATCGGTCTCGTTGATGGCGTCCATCAGGGCCAGCGCGGCCGCCAACATCCGCCCGCCGGCCGCCCGTTCGAAGGGGAGGCCCAGCTCGGCGAGGCGGACGACGGCGTAGAAGTTGCCGCCGAACGCCAGGTCGTAGCGGACCTCCCCGTGGCCGGGCACCCGCACCGTGCGGTCCAGCCCGACCGCGAACGACGGCACGTTGCGCAGCGTCACCGAGCGGGCGGCGCCGTCGGCGACCGCGACCTCGGCGACCACCAGGCCGGCCGGGGTGTCCAGCCGGACGGTGGTGACGGGCTCGACGACCGGCACCATGCCGGTCTCCACCAGCACCGTCGCCACCCCGATGGTGCCGTGCCCGCACATCGGCAGCACGCCGCTGACCTCGATGAACAGCACGCCCATGTCGGCGTCGGGCCGGGTCGGCGGCTGGAGGATCGCGCCGCTCATCGCGCCGTGCCCGCGCGGCTCGTTGACCAGGAACTCCCGCAGCTCGTCGCGGTGTTCGACGAACCAGGCGCGCCGCTCCGCCATGGTGGCGCCGGGGAGGACCCCGACGCCGCCGGTGACCACGCGCGTCGGCATCCCCTCGGTGTGGGAGTCGACGGCGTGCACGACGCGGGTGCTCCTCACCGGTGCCCCTTCGCCAGCACCGCCTCCGTGTCGGCGACCACGCGGGCGGCGACCTCGGGCGGCAGCGGGGAGCGCGGCGGGCGGCAGGCGCCGCCCGGCCGGCCGACGACGTCCATCGACAACTTGATGGCCTGCACGAACTCCGTCTTCGAGTCCCAGCGCAGCAGCGGGTGCAGCTCCCGGTAGAGGGGCAGCGCGCGGGCCAGGTCGGCCGGGTCCTTCGAGGTCGCCAGCCGGTACAGCTCGACGGTGGCGGTGGGGAGCGCGTTGGGGTAGCCGGCGATCCAGCCGACGGCGCCGGCCAGGCCCAGCTCCAGCAGCACGTCGTCGGCGCCGATCAGCAGGTCGAGGTCGGGCGCCAGCTCGGCGATCTGGTAGGCGCGCCGCACGTCGCCGGAGAACTCCTTGACGGCGACGATGAGTTCCTCGTCGGCGAGCCGGGCCAGCAGCTCGGGCGTGAGGTCGACCTTGGTGTCGAGCGGGTTGTTGTAGGCGACGACGGGCAGGCCGACGGCGGCGACCTCCCGGTAGTGCTCCACGACGGTCTCGGGCCCGGCCCGGTAGGCGTTGGGCGGCAGCAGCAGCACGCTGCTGGCGCCGGCCGCCGCCGCCTGCTCGGCCCAGCGGGCCGCCTCCAGCGCGCCGTAGGCCGCGACCCCCGGCATCACGCCGAAGCCGGCCGGCGCCGCCGCGACGGCGGTCTCGACGACGGCGGCGCGCTCGGCGTCGGTGAGCGTCTGGTACTCGCCGAGCGAGCCGTTGGGGCACACCCCGTCGCAGCCGTTCTCGGCGAGGAACCGGACGTGGTCGGCGTAGGCGTCGTGGTTGACCTCGCGGGTCTCGGTGAACGGCAGGGCCGTGGCGACGTGGACGCCATGCCATGCCGGCCGCGAAGCGGTGGTACTCATCGATCTCCGATCGGGTTGGGTGGAACGGGAGTTGGGGGGCGTCGGGGTCGTCTAGGGAGCGGCGGGCTGCGGGGTGGCGGGGTGGCGCGTCCACTCCTCGACGGCGCCGGCCTCGACGTTCGGGCGGGACGGTCCGGTCGTGGGCGCGGCGGAACGGGCCGGGCCGGGCGGTGCGCGCCATCCCCGGTACCAGCGTGCCCCGTTGGTGGGCGGGGACCCTTCCGTGGGCGGGCGCGCCGCGCCCTCCGAACCGTTCACCGCAGCTCTCCTCCCCGGTCCCTGACGGACTCCCGCAGCCGGGCCAGCACCCGTCCGTCGCCGATCCCGTCGTGCTCGTACTCGTTGGTGACCCACACCCGGGTGTTGCCGAGCCGCTCGGCGGTGGCGAGTTGGAGGTGCGCGTCCACATACATGTCGTCGAAGTAGACGGCGGCGGCCACCGGCACCTCGTTGGCGGCCAGCCGCTGAAGGTCGTAGAGCGGGCCGAAGTCGGCGCGCGCGGCCAGCGCCTCGACGGCCGGGCGGAACGGGCGGAGCGCCCTGATCTCCGCCAGCATCCAGGGGTAGGCCATCTCGCCGGTGAAGTACAGCGGGCGCGCGTCGGGGTCGAAGTGTGGGTGCCGGGCGCGTTCCCGCTGCGCGGCCCAGCCGGTGGCGCCGGAGGCGTCGTCGGCGTAGATGGTCTCCTGCATGGTCCAGAACAGCGGGTTGGCGGCGGCCGAGGTGCGGACCAGCACCTGCTGGAGGAAGGCGTCGGAGAGCCGGCCGGGCGCGGCGAACGCCTCGTCCAGCAGCCAGTGCAGCCGCTCGGCGCCGGGCTTCATGCCCAGGTCCAGGCCGAGGGTCTGGAAGCGGCGCACGGTCAGCTCGTCGCCGTCGGGCAGCCGGACGCCGCCCTCGGCGAGCAGGTCGGCGACGGCGGCGGCGCGTTCCACGTCCTGCGGGTAACGGTCGTAGAACTGGCGGTTCTTGGCGGCGACCCGGGGATAGGTGCGGCGGTAGACCTCGGCGGCGTCGGGCGGCAGTCCCGGCAGCCCGCCGGTGACATAGCAGGCGGTCAGCGCCTCGGGCGCGCGGGAGAGATAGGCGAGGGTGAGGAAGCCGCCGTAGCTCTGGCCCAGGGTGGCCCAGCGCCGGCCGCCGTAGACGGTGCGGCGCAGGTGCTCGGCGTCGGCGACGATGGCGTCGGCCCGGAAGTGGGCCAGGTACGCGGCGCCGCGTTCGGCGGAGCCCAGCGCGGTCAGCACGGCGCCGTCCACGGGGCTGCTGCGGCCGGTGCCGCGCTGGTCGAGCAGCACCACCCGGTAGTGGCGGATCGCCTCGCCGAGCCAGCCGGAGCGGTCCAGCGGGCGCGGCGCCGCGCCGCCGGGCCCGCCCTGGAGGTAGAGCAGCAGCGGCAGGTCCTCGGCGCGGCGTTCGGGGTCGCAGACCTCGCGGGCGAAGACGGTCAGCTCCCGCCCGTCGGGCGCCTCCCACGCCATCGGAACGGTCACCCGGTGCTCGCGCAGCCACAGGCCGCCCAACGGGTAGCCCTCGTCGGCCCGTTCGGCCCCTCCGGTCGTCTGGTGGGTCATCGGCTCTCCTCCTCGGGTGGCGTGGCGGCGGCGCGTTCGGCGGCCCGCGCCCGGCGCGCGGCCTCCCACTCGGGGCGGATGCGTGGCACGGCGGCCAACAGGGTGCGGGTGTAGGCGTGTCGGGGCGCGGCGAAGAGGCTGTCCCGGTCGCCGCTCTCCACCACCCGCCCGTGGTGCAGCACGGCGACCCGGTCGGCGATCTGCCGCACCACGGCCAGGTCGTGGGCGATGAAGAGATAGCCCAGGCCCTCCTCGCGTTGGAGCCGCCGCAGCAGGTTGATCACCCGGGCCTGCACGGAGACGTCCAGCGCCGAGACCGCCTCGTCGCAGACGACGATGCGGGGCCCGACGGCCAACGCCCGGGCGATGCCGATGCGTTGGGCCTGCCCGCCGGAGAACTGCGCGGGGTGGCGGCCGCTGTGGTCCGGGTTGAGCCCGACGCGTTCCATCAGCGCGCGGGTGAACGCCCGGGCGCCGCCGGGGACCGGGCGCCGCTGGTAGCGCAGCGGCGCGGTGACGATGCGCTCGACGGTGTGCCGGGGATTGAGCGAGGAGAACGGGTCCTGGAAGACCACCTGCACCTGGGAGCGGAAGTGGTGCAGCGCGGCGCCGGTCAGCCGCGTGACATCCTCGCCCTGGTAGCTGACCGTTCCCTCGGTGGGGTCGAGCAGCCGGGCCGCGAGCCGGGCCGTTGTCGACTTGCCGGAGCCGGACTCGCCGACCAGCGCCAGGGTCTCGCCGGCGCGCACGTCGAGGTCGACGCCGTCGACGGCGCGCAGCACCCGGCGGCGGGCCAGCGGGCCGCCGCCGCGCGAGGTGAACTCCCGCACCAGGCCACGGGCGCTCAGCAGGGGCGCGTCCTCGGTCATCCTTCGTCTCCTCGGTCCGTCGCGTGGCCAGCCTCGTGGCCGCCGCTCCCGTCGGCGGGCTCGCCGACGGCGCGCAGCTCGCCCAGCTCGTCGTCCAGCCGGGGCACCGCGTCCAACAGGGCCCGGGTGTAGGGGTGTTGGGGATCGGAGAAGAGCCGTTCCGCGTCGGCCCGCTCCACGCACGCGCCGGCGCGCATCACCAGCACCTCGTCGGCGACCTCGCTGACCACCGCCAGGTCGTGGGTGATCAGCACCAGGCCGGCGCCGGTGTCGCGCCGCACCTCGGCCAGCAGCCGCAGGATCTGCGCCTGCACCGTGACGTCGAGCGCGGTCGTCGGCTCGTCGGCGATCAGCAGGTCGGGCTCGGTGCACAGGGCCATCGCGATCATCACCCGCTGCCGCATCCCGCCGGAGAACTGGTGCGGGTAGTGGTCGACGCGGCGGGCCGCCTCGTCGATGTGGACCCGTTCCATCGCCTCGATCGCGACCCGGCGCGCCTCGCGGCGGGTGGCGCGCTGCCGGTGCGCGCGGTACGCCTCGGCGATCTGGGTGCCCACGGTGTAGTACGGGTTGAGCGAGGAGAGCGGGTCCTGGAAGACCATCGCCACCCGGTCGCCGCGCATCCGGCGCAGCTGCCGCTCCCCCAGCGCGGTCAGCTCCCGGCCGGAGAGCCACACCCGGCCGGCGCGGCGGGCGCCGGGCGGCAGCAGCCCCATGACGGCCAGCGAGGTCATGGACTTGCCCGAGCCCGACTCGCCGACGATGCCCAGCGAGCCGCCGGGTTCGACGGACAGGCTCAACTCCCGCACCACGTCGACCGGTCCGCGCGGCCCGTCGAAGGTGACGGTCAGATCCTCGACCCGCAGCAGCTCCGCGTCGCGTCCGTTCATGACACCCTCACCCGCACCCTCGGGTCCAGGGCCGTGTACACCAGGTCCACGACCACGTTGCCGACGACGACGAACGCGGCGGCCAGCAGCGTGACGCCCATGATCACCGGCTGGTCGTTGCGCGCGATGGAGTCGGCCGTCATCTTGCCGACGCCGTTGAGCCCGAACACCGTCTCGGTGATCAACGCGCCGCCGAGCAGCCCGGCGAAGTCCATCCCGAAGATCGTCACCACCGGCGTGAGCGCGGGCCGCAGCGCGTGCCGGCGGATCACCAGATGCCTCGGCAGGCCCTTGGCGCGGGCGGTGCGCACATAGTTCTCGCCGAGGGTGTCGATCACGTTGGCCCGGGTCAGCCGGGCGTAGACCGAGGCGTAGGCGAAGGCCAGCACGATCCACGGCATCAGATAGCTCTGGAACCAGCGCGTCGGGTCCTCGGAGAACGGCACGGCCTGCGGGAACGGCAGCCACTCCAGCTCCACGACCAGCACGTACTGGAGGACCAGCGCGAAGACGTAGTTGGGGATCGAGATCCCGGACAGCGCGACCACCATCGCGCCCCGGTCCCACCAACTGCCGCGCTTCAGCGCCCCGACCAGCCCGCCGGCGACGCCGGCCAGCAGCCACAGCACGGCCGCGCCGACGGCGACCGTCACCGAGACCGGCAGCCGGTCGGTGATCATCTCGAACACCGGCTGGCTGGACTGGAACGAGTAGCCCAGGCAGGGCGCCGCGCAGTGCGTCGCCGACTCGCCGACCCCGTAGGTGCGGCCGGCGAACAGCCCGCCGAGGAACGTCAGGAACTGCGTCAGCAGCGGCTTGTCCAGGCCCAGGTTGGTGTGGATGCGGTCGATCAGCTCCGGCGTGCAGTTCTTGCCGCAGATCTGCACCGCCGGGTCGGGCGACAGCACGAAGAACACGCCGAACGTGAACAGGCAGACCAGCAGCAGGATGAGCACGACGCCGGCCAGCCGGGACAGCAGGAAACGCGTCATCAGCGCGGCACCTCCCGGTCCAGCACCGCGCGCAGCCGGTCGCCGAGCACGGTGAACGACAGCACCAGCAGGAAGAGGAACGCGCCCGGGATCGCGAAGTAGGTCGGCACCACCGAGTACCAGTTGACCGAGGAGGCGATCATCTGCCCCCAGGACGGCGTCGGCGGCACCACGCCCACGCCGAGGAACGACAGCCCGGCCTCCGTTCCGATGTAGCCGGGCACGGCCAGCGTCGTCAGCACGATGATGGTGGACCGCAGGTTCGGCAGGATCTCCCGGAAGACGATCGCCGTCCGGCTCGCGCCCGAGGCCCGGGCCGCCTCCACGAACTCCCGCTGCGCCAGCGACATCGTCTGCCCCCGCACCACCCGCGCCAGATACGGCCAGCCGAAGACCGAGATCACCAGCACCAGCAGCGTGGCCCGGTTGCCCGCCGGCAGCGCCGACAGGATCGCGATCATGAAGATCAGCGCGGGAAAGGCCATCAGGAAGTCCATGACCCGCGAGATCACCCAGTCGACCCGCCCGCCGAAGAACCCGGCCAGCAGCCCGAACACCACGCCCAGCAGCGTGGTCAGGGCGGTCGCCGCGACCGCGATCAGCATCGAGGCGCGGGCGCCGTAGACGATCCGGGCGAAGATGTCCCGCCCGTTGCCCGGCTCCACGCCGAACCAGTGCTCGCCGCCGGCGCCGCCCCAGCCGCCGATCGGCATCCCCGCCAGGTCGGGGTCGATCGCCGTCTGGTCGAACGCGTACGGGCCCCAGCCGCTGACCTTCACGATCAGCGGCGCGAACACCGCCATCAGCACCACCAGCAGGATGTAGGCGCCGCTGAGCACCGCGCCCCGGTCGGCCAGCAGCGCGCGCCAGGCGTGCGCGGCCGGGGGCGGTGGCGCGCCGTCCGTGCCGGCCGGCGCGCCACCCTCCTCCCTGACCAGGGCGTCCGTCGGGATCGTCGTCATCGCTCAGCCCCGCTCGGGGTCCCGCAGGCCGACGAGCACCAGGTCGATGCCGCCGGTGGCGGCGCCCGGCGAGGAGTGCAGCCCGGTCAGGTTCTCCCCGGGCAGCGCCAGCGAGGACTCGAAGGCCAGCGGCACGATGGGCGCCAACTCCATGATCTCCTCGTCGAGTTGGCCCCACTCCTCGTTGGCGGCCGCCAGGTCGGTCATGGCGCGGATCTCGTCGATCCGCGCGTTGACGCCCTCGTCGTCGAGCTGCGCCAGGTTGGAGTTGCCGACATCGGTGATGACGCGGCCGTCGAAGAGCGGCGGCAGGAAGGTGGACGCCGACGACGCCCAGTCCGGGCACCAGCCGGTGATCGCCGCGTCGTGCTGGAGCGAGGTGGTGCCGATGGTCTCGTAGAACGTGGAGGTGTCGATCACGTTCAACTCCACCGTGATGCCGACCCGTTCGAGGGCCTGCTGGATCGCCTCGGCCTGCGCCTGCATCTTCGGCTGCGCCCTGATGTCCAGCGTCATGTCGAAGCCGTCGGCCAGCCCGGCCTCGGCCAGCAGCTCGCGGGCGGCCTCGATGTCACCGGCGTGGTCCTCGCTCGGGTACCGGTCGTACTCGCGGTGGCCGGCGACGGTCGGCGGCAGGATGGTGGTGGCGAGTTCGGCGAGCTGGGTGCCGCCGCTGGCGGTGCGCACCGCCGCCTTGTCCACCGCGTAGTTGACGGCCTGCCGCACCCGCACGTCGTCGAACGGTTCCTTGGTGGTGTTCATCCCCAGATAGGTCAGACAGACGCTGGGCAACTCCAGCAGCCGGTCCTGGAGTTGCGGGGTCTGCACGCGGGGCAGCGTCGCCGGCTGGATCGTCCCGGAGAACGCGTTGACGTCCGCGCCCTGCCCGGCGAGCAGCCGCTCGTCGATGGTGGCGGCGTCCAGGCCGATCACGATGTTCCAGCGGTCCGGGTACGCCGGCCGCACGTCGTCGGTCTCCGGGTCCCACGCCTCGTTGCGGACCAGCTCGATGGAGCTGCCCGGGGTGTAGGAGTCCACGGTGTAGGGGCCGGAGGCGATGATGTCGTTGATGAACTCGTCCCCGGCGCCGGTGCCCTCGGGGAACGGGACGAAGTTCGGCTGCGCGACCACGGAGCTGAACTCGGGGAAGGGCTCCTTGAGATGGAAGACGATCGTCTTCTCGTCGGGCGTCTCGATCGTCTCCAGCGGGCCGGAGCGGTAGGGGCCCTCGTAGTCCTCGGGCGCGTCGATGACCTGGCGCGCCCACGGGGAGCCGATGCCCAACTCCGGGTCCCAGGCGCGCGATATGCCGAACTTCACGTCCGCCGAGGTGATGGGCTGCCCGCCCTCGAAGGCGATCCCGTCCTTGAGGGTGAACGTCCAGCTCAGCCCGTCCTCGGACGGGGTGCCCAGGTCGGTCGCCAGGTCGGGCACGACGGCCGAGGGGTCGTCGGAGTCGGCGGGCGCCGAGGTGGTCAGCGTGCGGTAGACCAGCCGGTAGAAGTTGTTGACGCCGCCGTCGAAGCCGCGGGCCGGGTCGAGATAGGAGAAGTCGGCGTTCTGGAGCAGGGTGACGGTGCCGCCCCTGGCCGGGGTGTCGGTGTACGACGTCTCCCCGCCGCCGGGGCCGCCGCCCCCGTCGGGCCCGCCGCCGGAACACGCGACCAGCGCCAGGGCGGCGGTGGCGGCGAGCGCCGCCCCCTTCACAAGGACCGATGGGCGCGCGGGGTTGCGCAGTGGGTTTCTCACGGGGCTCCTTCATTCGTCTCGGGTCCACGGCTCGGGTTCGAGCCAGGGGATCGACGGCCCGGCCGCCGGATTCGTCTCGGCGCGGCCGTCGCTACGGCCGTCGTCGCGTTCCTGCCGGGCCGTCGGAGCGGCCGGGTCGTCGGAGCGGTCGCCGTCAGAACTGCCGCAGCCACACGCGCATGGCCCCCGGCTCCCGGTTGCCCCACAGGAAGTAGGGCACCAGGCGCACCGGCACGCGCTCCCGCGCGTCGCTCGCCGCCTCGTCGTCAGCCGCCTCGCTCGTCGTTCCGCTCGTCGTTGCGTTCGTCGTTCCGTTCGTCGTTCCGTTCGTCGTTGCGGGGGCCGTCGCGGGAGCCGGCTCCGGCGCGGCCTCCGGGTACGGCTCCGGCGCGGCCTCCGGCGCCACGGCCAGCTCGGTGGCGAGGGTGACCACCGGCTGGCCCCAGGTCGTCTCGTCCCGTTCCTCCCGGACGCCGGGCAGGTCGGCGGCGGTCAGCAGCAGGTCGTCCACGGGCGCGCCGGCGTCCTGCTGCTCGACGCAGTAGACGAGCGGGCCGCGCAGCACGGCGAGGGTGCCGCGCGCCGCGTCGTTGTGCGGGTGCGCCCGCACCGCCCGGACGCGCTGCGGGAGTTCGAGCACCACCGTGTCGCCCGCCGCCCACTCCCGGGTCAGCCGCAGCCAGCCGGGCTCGGCGCCCGTCCCGACCCGTTCGCCGTTGAGGTGCGCCGTCGCGCCGCGCGCCCAGCCGGGCACCCGCAGCGCCAGCGTGCGGTCGCCCTCGGCGGCCCGGTCCACGGTGACCGTGACCCGCCCTTCCCACGGGTAGTCGGTGCGGGCGGTGACATCCAGCGGCGCGGAGCGGAGTTCGGCGTCCGCATAGAGCGCGAGGGTCAGCGTGGACGCGGAGGCCACCGCGAGGTGGTCCTGGAACTGGGCGACCCAGCGCACGATGTTGGGCGGGCAGCACGGGCAGCCGAACCAGGCCCGGCGCAGCGGCTCGCCGCCCGACTCGGCGCCGCTGCGCTGCTCGTGGTCGGGGCGGCGCTGGAGCGGGTTGTCGTAGAAGAACGCGCGGCCGTCCACCGAGGTGCCGACGGCGAACGCGTTGAACAACACCCGTTCCACCACGTCCAGCACGTCCGCGCGGCCGGTGGCCAGGAACAGCCGCCAGCCCCACTGCATCGTGCCGATAGCGGCGCAGGTCTCGGCGTAGGCCCGCTCGGCGGGCAGCTCGTGGCGGTCGCCGATCGCCTCGTCCGCGTGCCGGCTGCCCAGGCCGCCCGTCAGATACAGCTTGGCGGCGACCATGTCGTCCCAGAGCCGCTCCAGTTGGGCCAGCGGCACCGGCGCCTCGGCTTCCCCCTCCAGGACCAGGTCGGTGGCGCCGGCCGCCAGATAGACCATCCGCACGGCGTGGCCGGTGACGGACGGGAGGTCGCGCAGCGGCACCTCGTCCTGGAAGTAGGACGGCGGGAAGATGCCGTGCGTCAGCCGGCCGGCGCCGCGCCGGGCGACGAAGAGCCGCGCCTGCGTCAGATAGGCCGGCTCGCCGGTCTCCCGGTACAGCTCGACCAGCGCCATCTCCACCTCGGGGTGGCCGCAGTACAGCGGCTCGCCCGCCGGGCCGTAGCGTTCCACGGCCAGGTCGGCGAAGCGGCGGGCCACGGCCAGCAGCCGCCCGTCGCCGAGTTGCCGGGCGGCGGCCACCGCGGCCTGGATCAGGTGGCCGAGGTTGTACAGCTCGTGGCCCCAGGCCAGGTCGCTCCAGGGCGACTTCGCGGCGTCCCGGCCCTGGAAGTAGGTGCCCAGATAGCCGTCCGGCGCCTGCGCCGCCTCGATCAGCGCGACGCTCTCCGCCCAGAACGCCTCCGCCTCTGGCCCGGCCGCGCCCCGGGCCAGCTCGGAGACCAGGCCCTCCAGGGTCTTGTAGACGTCGGTGTCGAGGAACGGGTAACGGCCCCGGTAGCGGCCCGGGTTGTCGGCGGTCAGCCGCCGGAAGTTCGCCAGGTTGCCGGCTCGGGTCAACTCGGCGAGCGCGTGCGGCAAGGTCGCGTCGGCGTTGCGCCGCTGCCAGCGGCCCAACAGCCCGCCGACCAGCCGCACCTGCCCACTCCCCAACGTCCGTCCCACCGGCCCACCCACCCGCACGGCGGCCGCACCGGACGCCGGGCCGGACGCCGAACCGGCCGAACCGGCCGAACCGGCCTGCGGAAAAGGGAACTTGCTCATGACGATCCCGCCGTCTCCGACGCCGCCGAGAAGAGGGCGCCCGGGTGGACAGTGCAATGTAGTGGGTGACATTGCACTGTCACCGGGGGCTCAGCACAAGAGGCGTGCGTGAACTTCTTGTTACCCATGGCCTCGTGGGGGTGCGGGTGGGGTGGTGGGTGCGGGGTTTGTCTGCGGGTCGGTGGCCGGTGCGGGGCAGCCCGACTGGTCGTTCTGTTGGTCGACGAGACGCGCCCACGGGGGTGGAAGGTTCTGGCGCGGACCACGACGCCGGGCCTAGATGGCGCACGATCGGCCGGATGCGGGCGTAACGAATGCTGGCAGGAGGCTGGCTGGGAGGGGGGCGGGGCTTCCGGGAGGTGGGGTTCGTTGCCGTCGGGAGTGGTGGGTGATGGCGACCGTGCCCCACGGGCGCAGGGACTGCGGCTTGTTCGGGGGCCGTTTGGCCGCTGGGGGCGTGCGTGGCGCGCACCGGCTTCGCCGGCCTGCCCCGGCATGTCGCCCGTCTCGGACGTGACGGATCGTCGGGCGTCTCGTGGGGACGGTTGCGGTTGTTCTGGTCGGCGGGCGGTGGGTGGGGTGTTCGGTTCATGACCACGCTGCCGCGCGAACATAGTCTGTCGTATTGGTAGTCCGCGGGCCGTCGACTTCCGAGGGCGGGCGCGCGGGGGGTGGGGGACCTTTTTTATAGGTGCCCGTTTGGAAGTGAACAGATCGTTCAACTCTAGACGGGCACCTACAGAAAGAGACCCCCACCCCCCTGCCCGGAAGTCGACAAGGTGCGGACTACCCGACCGGCAGGCGATGTTCGCGCGGCAGCGTGGTCGTTGACCGGCGCCCCGTCCTGCCAGCAGGGGTGAGGCGACGGGCCGTCCCCCTTTCAGCCGCCCGACGATCGGTCACATCCGAGACGGGCGACATGCCGGGGCAGGCCGGCGAAGCCGGTGCGCGCCACGCACGCCCCCACCCACCAAACGACCCCCGAACAAGCCGCAGTCCCTGCGCCCGGAGGGCACGCACCGCCATTCCCGACCACCCTTGGCGGCAACAAACCCCACCTCCCGGAAGCCGCGCCCCCCCCTCCCAGCCAGCCTCCTGCCGGCATTCGTTACGCCCGCACCCGGCCGATCGTGCGCCATCTAGGCCCAGCGTCGTAGCCCGCGCCAGAGCCCCAACCCCACCCCAGAGTCTCGTCAACGAACCAAACGATCAGTCGGGCTGCCCCGCACCGGCCACCGGCCCGCAGACAAACCGGACACACGCGACACCACCCGCACCCCACGAGGCCGAACGCCCGCCGGCCTCCGGGCCGGCGGGCGTCGGTCGTTCAGGCCACACGGGCAGGCCGGAGAGCTACCCCACCGTCACGGGCTCCGGGGGAACCTGCCGCTCCACGGGTGCCCCGTTGAGGATGTCCGTGATCCGCCGAACAACGTCACCTCGACAGGCGCCCAACTCGACGAGCACGGACCGCCCGTCGGTGGCGTCCAGGTAGTCCTGATCCAGGCCGAGGCTCGGCAGCTTGAGTCCATGGCGACGAAGGGCCTTCTCCAACTCCGCGACGACACCCAGTGGGTCGTCCTCGTCGTACGCCAGATCGATCTCGTCGCGGCGAAGGTACATGATCATGTGACGGCCTCCTTGAACCAGAGAAGAAACATCGGACCTCGTCGCCCGCCGCCCCGCATTGGCTGCGAGGGGTACTGAGTCGGTTACAGATGTATCCCAACGCCGCCTATGCTGTGGGGTGTTCAATCGGTGCTCTTAACACCGCTACCTGCGATGTCGCGGCTCCGGATCACGAAGGGGCAGGTCAGGATGGGGCGTGGGCCTTCGGGGGCCTCCGAGTTCAGTCAGCCCGAGGACGACCAACCGACCAACCCGCTGCGGCGTTATGGCGAGAAGGTCAGGCGCGTCCGCCTCGGACGCAACCTCACACAACGTCACCTCGCCACGGCGACGGGATACTCGGTCGGGTATGTGAGCATGGTCGAGGGAGGCAAGCTCCTTCCCAGCCAGAAGTTCGCCCAGGGGTGCGACCTCGCGTTCGGCACCAACGGCCTCTTCGTGGACGAGTTGCGGAGCATCGACGAGGGGGACCATCCCTCGTGGTTTCTGCCGTACCTCGATCTGGAGGGGAAGGCATCCCGGATTCTGAACTTCTCGGCGACGCTGGTGACCGGCCTCCTCCAGACGGAGAACTATGCCCGCGCCGTCTACTCGGCGGCGCTCCACCGGGACGAGGAGGCGTTCATTGACGGGAAGACCGCCGCCCGGCTGAGTCGGCAGGCCATCTTCGAACGGCCGGCGCCTCCGGATCTCTGGGTCATCCTCCACGAGGCGTGTCTCCGTACCGTCGTCGGTGGAGCCGATGTCATGGTCGAACAGCTCGCGCGACTGGCGGCGGCCGCCTCCTCACCCAGGATCGACATCCAGGTGCTGCCCTTCTCGGCGGGCGCGGCAGCGCCCTATCTGATGCCCTACACCGTGCTCATGTTCGACAATAGGCCCAGCGTGTTGTACTCCGACGATCCCCGTGGAGGCAGGCTCTACGACTCGGCGCGGACCGTTGCCTGGGGGCGGGATAACTATGATCGCCTGCGGGCCAACGCCTTGCCCCTGGACGCATCGCTGGCCCTGATCACTTCGCTCTCTAAGGAGCCGCAGTCATGAACACTCTCGACCGTTTCGCCGCTGCCGAGTGGGTCAAGTCGTCGTACAGCCAGGGCACGGGAGGCGAGTGCGTGGAGTTTTCGCGGACCTTCGCGTCGGCCGGCGTTGTTCCGGTCCGGGACAGCAAGCAGTCCGACGTGCCGGCCCTCGACTTCCCGTTGGCCGGCTGGGCGTCGTTCGTCGCCGCCGTGCGGCGGGGGGAACTGCCCTCCTGACGGACACCCCCGCGCGGAAGCCCGGCCCCCACCCACACACAAGCCCCCACAACGCCGAACGCCCGCCGGCCTCCGGGCCGGCGGGCGTCCGCGTGTCACCGGGGGAGCGTCAACCCAGGGCGCAAGCGCCCTCGTTGAGGGTGAACGCCGTCGGCGCCGTGGCGTCGCCGCTGTGGCGGGCGACCACCCCGAGGGTCAGGCTCTCGCCGGCCCCGATGGTCGCGTTGTGCTCGTCGTTGCGGGCCACCACCGTGTCACCGGTGGCGGAGAAGACCCCGCCCCAGCCGGAGACGAACCGCTGGCCCTCGGCCAGGGTGAACGCCAACTCCCAGCCCTCGACCGGCTCCTCGCCGGTGTTGGTGAGGGTGATCTCCGCGTTGTAGCCGTTGTTCCAGGACTCGGTCGTCACGGCGACCTGGCAGGTGCTGGCCGGCGCGGTCTCCTCGAAGGTGATCCGGTGCAGGCCGCCCGGCAGGTCGTTGACGGCGTAGAACTCGCCCTCCACCGTGGTGCCGATCGCGGTGATCTGGGTGCTGTTCTGGCCCACGTTGCCGATCTCGGCGGTGTCGTAGCCACCGTTGCCGTCGGGCCGGATGCCGAAGACCCGCGAGGAGCAGTAGTCGACGGCCACATAGGTGCCGCCGGCCAGGTCGGCGAACTCCTGGCCCCGGTAGACCTGTCCGCCGATCACGGCGCAGTTGCCGCCGGTCAGCGGGTAGGTGAAGATCGGCTCGGTCAGCTCGGAATTCGGGTCGCACTGCGCGGGGTCGAACTCGTCGTCGCCCTCGCGGCAGGACCAGCCGAAGTTGGCGCCGCCCTCGCCGGCCGGCAGGTGGTTGACCTCCTCCATCACGCCCTGCCCGACGTCGCCGATCCACAGCGAGCCGTCGGCCGGGTCGAAGGAGAACTTCCACGGGTTGCGCAGCCCGAACGCCCAGATCTCCTCGCGCGCGCCCTCGACGCCGACGAACGGGTTGTCCTCCGGCACGCAGTAGTTGAGGTCACCGCAGGCCGAGTTGACGTCCACGCGGAGGATCTTGCCGAGCAGGGTGTCGACCCGCTGCCCGGTGTCGAACGGGTCGCCCGAGCCGCCGCCGTCGCCGATCGACAGGTAGAGGTAGCCGTCGGGGCCGAAGGCGAGCTGACCGCCGTTGTGGTTGTCGTACTCGGGGTGCTCCTGGCTGAGCAGCACCTCCAGGCTGTCGTCGTTCAGCCCGTAGCGGGCCAGCGTCACCGCGCCGTCCTCGGCGGCGGTGTACGCCAGGTACAGCTCCTGGCTGTCGGCGAAGTCCGGCGGCGCCGCGATGCCCAGCAGGCCGCGCTCGTTGGCGCTGAAGTCCACCTGGTCGCCGATGTCCAGCAGCGGGGTGGCCTCCAGGCCGGTGTCCGGGTGGTAGGCGCGGACGGTGCCCGGCTTCTCGGTGATGAACAGCCGGCCGCTGCCGTCGTCCGGCGCGACCAGCGCCGTCGGGCGGCGCAGCCCGGCGGCGACCTGGGTGGTGTCGGCGGTCAGGTTCTCCAGCGGAACGGCGGCGGCCTCGACGTCCCCGGCGGCGGCGCCGGCGGAGCGGGCGGCCTCGGCGGCCGGGGGCGCGCCGCCGTCGTCGGAGGCGGAGGCGGTGGCGGTGACGGCGATCGGGGTGAGCACGGTCAGGGAGACGGCGAGCAGCAGGGGCCCGGTCCATCGGCGTCGTGGCATTGCGGCTCCAACGGCATGAGGGGGGTGGACGCGGATGTCCGCCTCGGCCGGCTCGGCAACTCTGGGCGATGACGCTGAGCGATCAACCAAAGTCAGTACCTGGGGAGTCGTGACCGGCTCTGGCGAAGATCCGTGCAAGATCCGTACGGGGATGGCGACTTGCGCGACGCTATCCGCTCATCTACCGGGATGCCAGGGCGCGCAGGCGAGTTCCGGATAGTAAACGATGTCCAATGTGGGAGCGCGCCCACGGCCCGGGCGCCCGGGCCGGAACGGGCCCCACGGCGGGTGGTGCGACCGTTCACCCAAGGTGATCGCCGTCAATCGCGGTCAACCCTTTGACCGCCGGCCGGCAACCTGCCTAGGGTCGTGACCTGTTGGAAAGCGTTTGTCCGCGATGGTTCCTGAGGGAGTTGGGCCGGCGCCCGCCGACCCCTTCCCGGAGCCGAGTGAGGAACCCGCACATGCCCCTCCCCCAGCCCACGGCACCCTCGACGCCCCCGGCCCGCCCGGGCGGCTTCTCCGTCGGCATCGTCGGCGCCGGCCAGTTCGCCGGCGCGTTCAGCAAGCTGTTCCACCTCCACCCAGGCGTCGGCGCCGTCTACGCGACCGACCTGCTGCCGGAACGGGCCGAGGCCCTCGTCGCCGAGCAGGGCCTGGCCGGCACCGTGCCGTCGTTCGAGGCGATGCTCGCCGACGAACGGATCGACGCCGTCGCCCTGTTCACCCAGCGCTGGACCCACGGGCCGCTGGCCGTGGCCGCGCTGCGCGCCGGCAAGCACGTCTACTCGGCGGTGCCGATGGCCGTCTCCGAGGAGGAGATACGCGCCATCGTCGAGGCGGTCAGGGAGACCGGCCTGACCTACATGATGGGCGAGACCAGCCACTACAACCCGGCCACCGTCTACGCCAGGAACCGCGTCGCCGAGAACGCCTTCGGCCGCCTCTTCTACGCCGAGGGCGACTACGTCCACGACATGGACCTCGGCTTCTACGCCGCCTACCAGTACAGCGGCGGCGACAACTGGAAGGCCACCGCCAGCTATCCGCCGCTGCTCTACCCGACGCACTCCGTCGGCGGGGTGCTCGGCGCGTGGGGAACGCACGCGGTCAGCGTCTCCGCGCTCGGGGTCCGCGACGAGCGCGGCGACGGCGTCTTCGACCGCGAGGTCAGCCAGTTCGGCAACGACATCTCCAACGCCACCGCGCTCTTCGAGGTGGCCGGCGGGGGCTCGTTCCGCATCAACGAGTTCCGCCGGGTGGGCTACCCCTCGCACATCAGGGAGTCCAGGTTCCGCTTCTTCGGCACCGAGGGCAGCTTCGAGCAACTGGCCACGTTCAGCGTCTGGCAGGACAAGGAGGGCGTGACGGACATCAGCGAACTGCTGCGCCCCGCACCGTCGTTGGCCGCCGACGACCCGTCGCTCGCACATGTCGACCCGGCGCTGCGGGACGCGTTCGTCTCCGGCACCGCGCCGGTGCACGACCGCTCGCGGCTGCCGAAGGAGTTCGCGCACCAGCCGAACGGGCACGAGGGCAGCCACCACTTCCTGGTCGACGACTTCGTCACGGCCGTGAACGCGGGCACGCTGCCCACGGTCAACGCGTGGGTCGCGGCCCGGTACACCCTGCCGGGCGTCGTCGCCCACGCCTCGGCGCTGCGCGGCGGGGAACGGCTGCCCGTTCCCGACCTCGGGGACCCGCCGAGCGACAAGGGCTGAGCGGGAAGCGAGGGCGGCGGGCCGACGGTTGGCGCCTCGGGGGTCTTCCCGGGGCGGGGCCTTCCCCGGGCGGGGCCTTCCCCGGGCGGTGTCGACGCGGCAGGGTGATGCCCGTGAGCGACACCGCCCTCTACTTTCCCCATGTCAACCTGCCCGACGACGCCTGGGTGAAGGCGGCCGCGCTGCACTGGCCGCAGCTCGGCCGCATCCACCCCCGTGGCTACTACGGCCTGCGCGAGTCCGACACCGTGCGACGGCTGCGCGAGGAGGCCGACTTCATCGTGGACGTGCGCCCCGGCTGGGGCGCCGGACGCCGGGAACCCTGGGTGGACGAGGACGTGCTGCGCCGCGTCGATCCCGTCTACTTCGAGCACCGGCTGACGGGCACCGAGGACCAGGTCGACGCGCTGTTCTACGACTTCCTCGACCGGCACCGGGACGCACTGCTCCCCCGCTACGGGATCGAGGCGCTGGCCCCGGTGCGGCACCAGCCGGCACGGGGCGAGGTGTATGACGAACTCCAGCCGCTGGACCCCCGGTTGGCGAAGGTGCACCCGGCGAAGATGTCCTACCGGCTGGCCCGCCGACTCGCGGACGCCGGGCTGCTGTTCGCCCGGAGCTACCAGTGGCGCCGCGCCTCGGACAGCCGGGTGCTCGACGTGAGCGACCTGGCGATGCACCGGGACCTGGGCCGCGTCTATCTGGCGGTGCTCGCGGACGTGGTCGCCCGGGAGAACGCGATGACCCCGCTCACCGACCAGCCGTTGATGTGTGCCGTCACCTCGGGCTGGACGGTCGAGACCCTGGCGGACTTGCTCCTCGCCGACGGGGACGGGGATGACGACGGGGACGGGGCCGACGCCGGGCAGGTGTTCGCGCTGCTCGCGCTGCGGACCGTGCTGCCGAGGGACCTGGCCGAGGTGCCGGTGGACCGGATCATCGAGGCGCGGCGGAGGCTGCTGCCCGAACTGCTGGACTTCCGCGCGTTCCTCGACGAACTGGCCCCCGATCTCGTCGAGATCAGCGCACTGCCCGACCCGGAGGTGCGGGCCGCCAAGCTGCGGAACCGGGTGGAACGCGAGATCACGGGGCCGATCGAGCGGATGGAGAACGAGATCGGCCGGCTCGGCCTCCAGCCGGCGCGGGCCGTGTTGACGCTCCAGACGCTCGCGCCGCCGGCGGCCCTCGGGGTGCTGGCCGAGGTCGCGCGCGTGCCGTCCGTCCTCACCGGCGCCGGGGTGGCTGCCGGCTGCCTCGTCGGGGCGGCCAGCAGCGCGCTCGACCAGCGCAGGCAGGCCCTCGCCGGGCACCCCACGGGCTATCTGCTGAGCCTGCGCGGCGAACTCGGCCCCTCCGAGGTCGTCGCCCGGGTCCGTTCCGCCGTGCGCCGCGCGGCCCCCGGCCGCCGCCGGCGGCGGCGCTGAACGGGAGATTGGCGCGGAGCGCCCCATGCCTGGCGCGCAGCGCCAAGTGCCGGCCGCCGCAGGCTGGTTGGCTTGGTCCGGGGGCGAGGGGCGACCCCTCGGGTCGTGCGGGGAACCCCCAGGGACCGGTCACCACCGCGCGGCACACGCCGAACGGCGGACCGGCCCGGGGTTCGGTCGACGGCGACTGTCAGGGCCGTCGACCGGACCCCACCTGGCGGACTCTAGGGGTCTCTCTTGTGGGTGCGGGGTTTGTCTGCGGGCCGGTGGCCGGTGCGGGGCAGCCCGACTGGTCGCCGTCCCTCGACGAGGCTCGTTGGGTGGGGGTTGGGGTTCTGGCGCGGACCACGACGCCGGGCCTAGATGGCGCACGTTCGGCCGGGTGCGAGCGTAACGAATGCCGGCAGGAGGCTGGCTGGGAGGGGGGGCGCGGCTTCCGGGAGGTGGAGTTCGTTGCCGCCAGGGGTAGTCGGGAATGGCGGTGCGTGCCCTCCGGGCGCAGGGACTGCGGCTTGTTCGGGGGCCGGTTGGCGGCTGGGGGCGTGCGTAGCGCGCACCGGCTTCGCCGGCCTGCCCCGGCATGTCGCCCGTCTCGAACGTGACCGATCGTCGGGCGACTGAAAGGGACGGCCCTCGCCACTCCACTCCGCCGGCAGGACGGGGCGTTTGGTCAACGACCACGCTGCCGCGCGAACATAGTCTGCCGTCTTGGTAGTCAGCGCGCCGTCGACTCCCGAAGGCGGGCGCGCCGGGGGTGGGGGTCTCTTTCTGTAGGTGCCCGTCTGGAAGTGAACAGATCGTTCAACGACTCGGGGCGGGGCCGGAGAAGTCGGTGAGGTCCCGGAGTTCGTCCACGGTCGGCGGCCCGACGCGGGGCGCGAGGACGGACTCCCGCAGCCCGGTGTCGCGAAGCCGCTCCAGGACGGAAAGCACGCGTTGGACTGTCATGTCCAGGCAGAGTAGGGGCAGCGCGCCCCCCTGTCGAACCTCGCAGGTCCGCAAGGACACCCCCACCAGCAGGAGGTAGCACCATAGGCGTGTGCTCCGGGAGTGACGACGACCGGGCAAGAGCGGGCCGGGCCCCGGTCGTTGAACGATCCGTTCACTTCCAAACGGGCACCTAGAAAAAAGGTCCCCCACCCCCCGGCGCGCCCGCCCTCGGAAGTCGACGGCGCGCGGACTACCACGACGGCAGACTATGTTCGCGCGGCAGCGTGGTCGTTAACCGGACACCCCGCACACGGCCCGCTTCACACACAAGCCGCACCGTCCCTTTCAGTCGCCCGACGATCGGCCACGTCCGAGACGGGCGACATGCCGGGGCAGGCCGGCGAAGCCGGTGCGCGCTACGCACGCCCCCAGCCGCCGGCCGGCCCCCGAACAAGGCGCGGTCCCCGCGCCCGGAGGGCACGCACCGCCAGAGCTGACCCCCGTTCGGCAACGAACTCCACCTCCCGGAAGCCGCGCCCCCCCTCCCAGCCAGCCTCCTGCCGGCATTCGTTACGCCCGCACCCGGCCGATCGTGCGCCATCTAGGCCCGGCGTCGTGGCCCGCGCCAGAACCCCAACCACACCGCAGAGTCTCGTCAACCAACGAAACGACCAGTCGGGCTGCCCCGCACCGGCCACCGGCCCGCACCCGAAGGCCCGGGAGCGCCCGGGCACGCCCGGGGCCCCCAGGGCCCCGGCGCCCACCCCGCACCCACCCCACCCCGTTCACCCCTCCCAACCGAGCCCCGTTCCGGTGAAACACGGCGACGCCCCCCCCGCCGGCCGCTAACGTGGCGGCGGCGGCCGGGGAGCCGGCCGGGGAGAGGGGCGCGGCGCCATGGCACACACGCGAGGACGCGGCCAGCCGCTGGCCATTCTGCTGGCCGCCGTCCTCCTCGGCCTCGGGCTCTGGCTGGTGAGCACGGGCATCAACCTGATGGACGAGTTCGAGCCGAACTCCTGCGACCCGCGCGTCTCCGAGTGCATCGCGCTCGACGGCTCCACGCCCCAGGACGCGGTAGCCCGCCAGCGGGACGACCACGAGATGAACGCCCTCCTGCTGATGGCACTCGGCGGGCTGCTGCTCCTCTCCTCGCTCGTCATCCTCGGCGGGCTGGCCGTCGACGCCGCCCGCGCCGCGCGCCACCGCCGCCGACCCCGCCGCCGACCCGGCCGGCCGCCCTCCCGCCTGGGCTGAACGCCCGTGACCCCGACGGCACATGGGGGATGCCGCCGGGGTCACGGGGTCGGGGTGCGGGCGCGCGCCCTGGCTCTAGTCGGCCGTCGCCCCGAAGCCCTCCAGGATGCCGTTGTAGGCCGGCTTGGGCTGGTAGTTGTCGTCCCACGGCAGCGCCGCGCCCTGCCCGGGGAACGTACCGGGGACCCAGGAGTCCGCGTCGCCGAAGCCCCAGATGGTCACGCCGGTGCAGCCGTCCACCGCCACGCAGGCGCCGACCACGTCGGCGTACTGGGTGGCCTGCGCCTCCAGCTTCGCCTGGTCGGCCGGGAGGTCCATCCGCACGTCCAACTCCGTGACGACGACCTCAAGGCCGAGGTCGGCGAAGCGCTGGAGGTTGGACTGGATGTCCGAGGCCGAGTACTGGTCCAGGATGAGGTGCATCTGGAACCCGACGCAGTCGATCGGCACGCCCTGGTCGAGCAGGCCCGAGACCAGCTCGTACATGGCGTCGCTCTTGGCGTTGGTGTGCTCGGTGTTGTAGTCGTTGATGCACAGCTTGGCCGAGGGGTCGGCCGCCTCCGCGTAGCGGAACGCGTCGGCGATGTACTCCTCGCCCAGCGTGTTGAGGAAGACGGACTGCCGCAGCGAGCCGTCGTCGTTGAACACCTCGTTGACCACGTCCCAGTAGGCGATCTCGCCGGCGTACTCGCCGACGACAGTGCCAATGTGGTCCTGGACGATCGCGTCCAGCTCCTCCGCTCCGAAGCCGCCGTTGGACACCCAGCCCGGCAGCTGGCTGTGCCAGACCAGGGTGTGGCCCCAGACCTGCTGGCCGTTGGCGGCTGCGAACTCCATCAGCCGGTCGGCGCCCGCGAAGTTGTACTGGTCGCGGTTGGGCTGGATGGACTCCCACTTCATGACGTTCTCGGCGGTGACGCTGGAGAACTCCGTCGAGGCGATGTTGGTGTAGGTGGGGTCGTTGAGGCGGCCGTCCGCGATGGCGGTGCCCATGAAGCGGCCGGTCGCCGACGCGGCCTCTTGCAGCGTCGCGGCCTCGGTCCCGGCGTCGGGAACGGCCTCGGCCTCGGCGGCCGGAGCGGCGCCCGTGGTTTCCTGGGCCTGTGCGTTGACGAACGCCACCCCGGAGAGCAAGGCTCCGGCGGTAACGGCGATCGCGGCTCTGCGCACCAGGGGAGACATAGCGATGCCCCTTTCGTTGTCACGCCCCCGCAGGCTGACGGCTCCGTTTCTAAGGGGCACTTGGGGGAGCGTCAACCCTTCCGGAATAATGTTGAAAAACTTCCGGAGCACCAGAACCAACGAAGAGGTACCCCATGGCAGCGGAACGCAAAGTCACCATCACGGCCATCGCCCGGGAGGCCGGGGTCTCCGTGCCCACGGTATCGCGCGTGGTCAACGGGCGTTCCGACGTGGCCCCCGAGACCCGGGCCCGGGTCGAGGAGCTGCTGCGCCAGTACGGCTACCGGCGGCGCACCCACGCGCCCGGCGACCGGGCCGCTTTGGTCGACCTCGTCTTCAACGACCTCGACAGCCCCTGGGCCGTGGAGATCATCCGGGGCGTCGAGGAGGTCGCGCACGCCTCGGGCGTCGGGACCGTGGTCTCCGCGATCCACGACCGGGCCGGCGCGGCCCGGCAGTGGATGACCAACCTGCGGGCGCGGGCATCGGACGGCGTGATCATGGTGACCAGCGTGCTGGAGCCGCTGCTGCACAAGGAGTTGCACCGGCTGGGCGTGCCGATCGTGGTCGTGGACCCGGCCGGCGCCCCGCCGCTGGACGCGCCGACCGTCGGCGCCACCAACTGGGCCGGCGGGCTGGCCGCCACCGAGCACCTGCTGTCGCTGGGCCACCGGCGGATCGGCTTCATCGCCGGGCCGCCCCGACTGCTGTGCAGCCGCGCCCGGTTGGACGGCTACCGCGCGGCGCTTGAGGGCGCGGGGCTGCCGGTGGACGAGGAGCTGACGGTGCCGGGCGACTTCTACCACGAGTCCGGGTTCACCGGCTGCGAGCGGCTGATGGAGCTGGCGGACCCGCCGACGGCGCTCTTCGCCGCGAGCGACCAGATGGCGATGGGCGCGATGGAGGCGCTGCGGCGGCGCGGGCTGCGCGTTCCGCAGGAGGTGAGCGTCGTGGGTTTCGACGATCTTCCGGAAATGCGGTGGTCCGCGCCGCCGTTGACCACGGTCCGCCAGCCGCTGGCCGAGATGGGCAAGGTGGCGGCGCGCACGGTGCTGCGGCAGGCGCGGGGCGAGGAGATCGACACGCCGCGCCTGGAGTTGGCGACCGAGTTGGTGGTGCGGTCCTCCACCGCTCCCCCGCCCGCGCGCTGAGCGCGCCCGCCCGCTGAAGGCGCCGGCGCGCACGCACCCGCGCCCGGCGCGCACCCGCACCCGCCCGCGCGCTGAGCGCACCCGCACGCGCCCCCGCCCGCCGCGCAGGTCTCGTTCCGGCGGCGATTGACCGAATCCATCGGGGAAGTTTGTCCGCACCGTTGACGGAACGGCAGCACCCCCGTAACTTGCATCGCCATCCACCGATAATTATCGGCGATTTTCCGGAAGGTGTGCGATGCGAAGCCCCAACCTGAGACCACGACTTCGGGTCCTGGCGGTGTCGGCCGCCTGCACGGTCGCCGCGACCACGCTCGCGGCCTGCGGCAGCGACGGCCCCGGCGGCAGCTCGGACAGCCTGGAGGTCTGGGTCTACCAGGACGGCTCCACCACGATCCAGGAGGACTTCGTCGAGCGGTTCAACGAGACCTCCGACATCCAGGTCAACCTCACGCAGATACCCGGCGAGAACTACCAGGACCGGATGCGCACCGCGATGGGATCGCCCAACGCGCCGGACATCTTCTTCAACTGGGGCGGCGGCAGCATCGCCGACTTCGTCGAGGAGGACATGCTGATCGACCTCACCGACACCCTCGCCGACGACCCGGAGTTCGGCGACGCGTTCATCCCGTCGATCCTGGACGCCGGCGCCATCGACGGCCGCCACTACGGCGTGCCGATGCGCGGCGTGCAGCCGGTGATCCTCTTCTACAACCAGACGCTCTTCGACGAGGCCGGGGTCGAGCCGCCCGCCTCGCTCGACGACCTGTTCTCGCTGGTGGACACGTTCGTGGAGCGGGACATCACCCCGGCGGTGCTGGCCGGCGCCGACCCGTGGACCGAACTGATGTGGCTGGAGTACCTGTTGGACCGCCAGGGCGGCGCGGAGATCTTCGACCGGATCAGGAACGGCGACTCCGCCGCCTGGGGCGACCCCGCCGTCCTCGCTGCCGCGCAGAACGCCACCGACCTGGTGGAGGCCGGCGCCTTCGGCAACAACTTCCGCTCCGTCAGCTACACCACCGACGGCGCCTCGACGTTCTTCGCCCAGGGCGAGGCCGCGATGCACCTCATGGGCAGCTGGGAGTTCGCCAACCAGCTGTCCAACCAGCCGGAGTTCGCCGAGAGCGACCTGGCCTGGGCCACCTTCCCCGCCATCGAGGGCGGCACCGGCGACCCGGCCGCGCTGGTCGGCAACCCGACCAACTACTGGTCGGTCAACGCCAACGTCGAGGGCGACAAGCTGGACGCCGCCGTCGAGTTCCTCAAGCTGCACGCCTCCGAGGACTACGCGAGCGCGCTGATCGCCAACGGCGACATCCCCACCACGGCCGACGCCGAGAGCCTGCTGGACGAGGCGCCCACGCCCGAGTACGCCCGCTTCCAGTACGAGATGGTGCGGAACGCGCCCAGCTTCACCCTCTCCTGGGACCAGGCGCTGCCCGCCGACCAGTCGACGCCGATGATCGACAACATCGAGAAGCTGTTCAGCGGCCAGCTCAGCGCCGAGCAGTTCGTCGAAGCGATGCAGAACCTCTAGGACCACATCCGTGAAGCGCGAGACGATTCGCTCCCCGCGCGCCGGGCGCCCAGGCATCGCCTGGGCGCTTCCGGCCGTGCTCTTCTTCTTCCTGTTCGCCGCCGCCCCGATGGGGATCGTCGGCTATCTGTCCTTCACCGACTGGGACGGCCTGAGCGACCCGAGCTGGACCGGCCTGGACAACTGGTCCCGGCTCTGGAACGACGACGGGATGCGCAACGCCATCTGGCTGAGCCTGCTGCTGACCGCGCTGAGCTGGCTGACGCAGACGCCCGTCGTGCTGCTGCTCGGCGTCTGGGCGGCGGGCCGGCAGCGCAACCGGGCGGTGCTCTCGGCCATCTTCTTCCTGCCGCTGCTGGCCTCCTCGGTGGCGCTCGCCCTGCTGTGGCGCACCATCTTCGACCCCAACCTGGGCCTGGCCGCCGACTTCGCCGACTGGTTCGACCTGGACAACGCCGACCTGCTGGGCTCCAGCACCGGCGCGTTCGCGGCGATCCTCTTCGTCTCCGGCTGGCAGTTCGCCCCGTTCCACATGCTGATCTACCAGGGCGGCGCCCGGCAGATCCCGCAGTCGCTCTACGACGCCGCGTCCATCGACGGGGCCGGCACGGTGCGGCAGTTCTTCCATGTCACGCTGCCGCAGCTGCGGAACACCATCGTCACCTCCACGGTGCTGATGGTGGTGGGCGCGCTGACCTACTTCGACGTCGTGCTGATCCTCACGCGCGGCGGCCCGGGCGACGCCACCGCGATCGTTCCCTACCTGATGTACGAGACCGGCTTCCGCGCGTTCGACCTGGGCTACGCCAGCGCCGTGGCCGCCGCCCTGGTGATCGTCGCCACCGGCACCTCGCTGCTGCTGGTGCGGCTGACCGGGTTCAACAGGATGCGCAGCACCCGGGAGGGCATGTGAGCACCGAAACGGATCTCCGCCCCACGCCGGCGAAGGACGCCCCGCCCGCGCCACCCGCGCGCGGCCGGCGCCCGTTCCGGCTGCCGAGGGCCAACTACCCGGCCGGGATCGGGGCGTTCGTCTGGCTGGTCATCGTGATCGTGCCGCTGTACATCCTGGTGGCCTCGACGCTCCAGAGCCGCCAGGAGTACCTGGACAACGGGCCGCTGTCGCTACCCGACTCGATCTCGTTCGACAGCTACCGGCAGGTGCTGGAGGGCGACTTCCCGCGCTATCTGCTCAACACCCTGATCGTCACGGCCTCCTGCTCGGCGCTGGTGCTCACCCTGGCGGTGACCGTCAGCTACAGCATCGTGCGCACCAGGTCGCGGCTGAGCCAGCGGGCGTTCCAGCTCTTCCTGCTGGGCCTGGCGATCCCCTCCCAGGCGGTGATCATCCCGATCTACCTGATCATCACCGAACTGTCGCTCTACGACACGCTGTTGGCGATCATCCTGCCCACCGCCGCGTTCTCGCTGCCGGTGAGCGTGCTGATCCTGGTGGGCACCATGCGGGACATCTCCGAGGAGCTGTACGAGTCGATGGCGCTGGACGGCGCCAGGTCCGTGCGGGTCCTCTTCCAGCTGGTCATCCCGATGTCCCGGGCCGGCATCTCCACGGCGGGCGTCTTCTCGGCGCTCAGCGCGTGGAACGGCTTCCTCTTCCCGCTGATCCTCACCCAGTCCCGCGAGACCCGGGTGCTGACGCTCGGACTCTACGACTTCGTGGGCGAGTTCCGGGTGGACATCCCGGCGCTGCTGGCCGCCGTGGTGCTGTCCATCGTGCCGATCTTCACGGCCTACCTGTTCGCGCGCCGCCAGCTGATCAACGGACTGATGGGGGTGGGCGGCAAGTGAGCGCGACGCCGGGGGCACGCCCCGACCCGGACACCGAGACGAGGAGTTCCATGGACCAGCCCTGGCAGGACGCCACCCGCACCCCGCTCGCCCGGGCCGAGGCGCTGCTGGCCGAGCTGACGCTGGAGGAGAAGCTGGCCCAGCTGGTCAGCATCTGGCCCGGCTCCGACGTGGGCGGCGAGGACGACGCCGAGGTCGCGCCGCTCCAGCACCAGATCAACAACGGCCAGCCCGACCTCGCCGAGCTGCTGCCCCACGGCCTGGGCCAGCTGACCCGCCCGTTCGGCACGCTGCCGGTGGACCCGACCGAGAAGGCGAAGCTGCTGGCCGAGGACCAGCGGCGGATCGTGGCGGCCGGGCGGTTCGGGATTCCGGCGCTGGCGCACGAGGAGTGCCTGACCGGGTTCACCGCCTGGCAGGCGACGATCTTCCCCACGCCGCTGGCCTGGGGCGCCACCTTCCACCCCGAACTGGTCGAGCGCGCGGCCCGGTTGATCGGCGACTCGATGCGTTCGGTCGGCATCCACCAGGGGCTGTCCCCGGTGCTCGACGTCACCCGCGACCCGCGTTGGGGCCGCACCGAGGAGACCGTCGGCGAGGACCCGTACCTGGTGGCGACGGTGGCCACCGCCTATGTGCGGGGCCTGGAGTCGGCCGGGATCGTGGCCACCCTCAAGCACTTCGTCGGCTACTCCGCCTCCCAGGCCGCCCGCAACCATGCCCCGGTCTCGCTGGGGCCGCGCGAGCTGGCCGACGTGCTGCTGCCGCCGTTCGAGATGGCGCTGCGCGAGGGCGGGGCCCGTTCCGTGATGGCCGCCTACAACGATGTGGACGGCGTGCCGGCCACCGCCGACGCCGACCTGCTGATCCGACTCCTGCGCGAGGACTGGGGGTTCGAGGGGACGGTGGTCTCGGACTACTTCGGGATCTCCTTCCTTGAGGTCAACCACGGCGTCGCCGGCTCGCCGGGCGAGGCGGCGGCCGTCGCGCTGGCCGCCGGCGTGGACGTCGAACTGCCCGCGCAACGCTGCTACGGCCCGCCGCTGGCGGAACGGGTGCGGTCCGGCGAGGTCCCCGAGGAGCTGGTGGACCGCTCGGTGCTGCGGGTGCTGGCCCAGAAGGCCGAACTCGGCCTGCTCGACGCCGACTACAGCCCCGAGCCGGCCGCGCTCAGCGACGGCGGGCGGGTCGACCTCGACCCGCCGGCGATGCGCGCCGTCGCCCGCCAACTCGCCGAGGAGTCGGTGGTGTTGCTCGCCAACCGGGACGGCGCGCTGCCGCTGGCCGGCGCGGCGCGGATCGCGGTCGCCGGCCCGCTGGCCGACGACGTGGCGCCGCTGCTGGGCTGCTACACCTTTCCGCGCCATGTCGGCGTCAGCCACCCGGAGTTGCCGCTGGGCGTCGAGGTGCCCACCCTCTTCGAGGCGCTGGCCGCCGAGCTGCCGGGCGGGCGCGTCACCCGCGCCGCGACGCCCGCCGAGGCGGCCGGCGCGGACGTGTGCGTCGCCGTGGTCGGGGACCGCTCCGGGCTCTTCGGGCGCGGCACCTCGGGCGAGGGCTGCGACGCCGCCGACCTCGAACTCCCCGACGAGCAGGGGGCGTTCCTCGACGAGCTGCTCGCCACCGGGGTGCCGGTGGTGCTGGTGTCGCTGACCGGCCGGCCCTATGCGCTGGGCCGCTGGGCGGACCGGCTCGCCGGCGCCGTGCAGGCGTTCTTCCCCGGCGAGGAGGGCGCGGGCGCCGTCGCGGGCGTGCTGTCCGGACGGATCAACCCGGCCGGGCGGCTGCCGGTCGGGGTGCCGAGGAACGCCGGTGGGCAGCCGTGGAGTTACCTGGCGCCGCCGCTCGGCCAGGCCGGCGAGGCCAGCAACATCGACCCGACGCCGCTCTTCCCGTTCGGCCACGGCCTCGGCTACACCACGTTCGCCTGGAACGACGCCGCGCTCTCCGCCGAGACCGCGAGCACGGACGGCGAGGTGACGGTGTCGGTGACCGTCACCAACACCGGGGAACGGGACGGCACCGAGGTGGTGCAGCTCTACCTCCACGACCCGGTGGCCAGGACCGCCCGGCCCGTGAACCGGCTCGTCGGCTACGCCAGGGTCCCGCTGGCCGCCGGCGCTTCGGCGCGGGTCGGGCTCACCTTCCCCGCCGACCTCGCCGGCTACACCGTGGCGCCGGGGCGGCGGATCGTGGAGCCGGGCGCGCTGGAGCTGCGGCTCGGCGCCTCGGTCGGGGACCTGCGGCACGCCCTGCCGCTGACCCTCACCGGGCCGGAGCGCCGACTCGGCCACGACCGTCGGATGAGGTGCCCGGTCACTGTCGAGCCGGCGCCGGCGCCGGCGCCGGGGCGGTGAGCCGGCCGGTCGGGCGTCCCCGGGGGCCCACCCGCCCCGGGCGTCACGAGGAGTGACGAACGCTCGCACGCCACCGGGGCGCGGCCTACCCTTGGGGCCATGCGTTGGACCGCACGGGACATCCCCGATCTCAAGGGCCGCACCTCGGTGGTCACCGGCGCCAACGGCGGGCTCGGCTATGTCACCGCCCGTGAACTGGCCCGGCGCGGCGCCCGGGTGGTGCTCGCCTGCCGCAGCCAGCGGCGCGGCCAGTCCGCGCTGACCCGGCTGCTGGAGGAGGTGCCGGAGGCGCGCGCCGAGCTGCGCCTCCTCGACCTCGGCGACCTCGCCTCGGTCCGCGCGTTCGCCGGCGACTGGGGCGAGGCGCCGCTCCATCTGCTGGTCAACAACGCGGGGTTGATGGCCGTGCCCCGGTCCACCACGGCGGACGGCTTCGAGAGCCAGTTCGGCGTCAACCACCTGGGCCACTTCGCCCTCACCGGGCTGCTGTGCGGGGCGCTGCGCAACGCCGGCGGCGCACGGGTGGTCACCGTCTCCAGCCTGCTGCACCTCATCGGCAACGTCGACATCAACGACCTCAACGCCGAGCGCTGCTACCGGCGTTGGCTGGCCTACGGGCGTTCCAAGACGGCGAACCTGCTCTTCACCCACGAACTGGCGCGCCGCGCCGCCGGCACCGACCTGCTGGCCGCCGCCGTTCACCCCGGCTACGCCGACACCGGGCTCCAGCTCCAGGCGGCCAGGCTGGAGCGGAACGCCGTCAAGGAGCGCGTCGCCCGGCTGGGCAACCGGCTGCTGGCCGCCCGGCCGGAGGCCGGCGCGATGCCGACGCTCTACGCGGCGACGGCGCCGGGCGTCGCGCCGGACTCGTTCACCGGGCCCGGCGCGCTGCGCGGCCGCCCGGGGCGCACGCCCCGCGCGCCCTGGACCCTCAACGACGCGGTGGCGCTGCGGCTGTGGCGGGCGTCGGAGGAGCTGACGGGCATCCACTATCCCCTGCCCGGGGCGGGTTGACCCTTGGGCCCTGGCACCCGGGGGCGGAGCCGGTGCACCCCTGCGGGGTGGCGGGTGCGGGCCGGTGACCGGTGCGGCGGGTGAACGACGAGACCTCGCAGTGTGGTTGAGGCTCGGGCGCGGGCTACGACGCCTGGCCCGCGTGGCGCACGACCGGCCGGGTGCGGGCGCAACGCAGGACCGCAGGAGACTGGCTGGGGGGCCGGGGGTCGCCCGTCACCTCGCGTAGCGCCGCGCGACGGCGGTGAAGGCGGCCTTGGGTTCCCAGGCCAGGTCGGGGTAGGTCGTTCCCCGGCGGCCTTCGAGGAGCTTGACGATGCCAAGACCGGCCCGGTCCAGGTCGTCCCTGGGGTCGCCGTCCGGGCGGTGCGGGTAGCCGGGCAGGGCGAACAGGTAGACGAACGCGCTGTCCACGCCCTCGGTTTCGAAGATCTCCAGCAGTTCGTCCAGATACGCGGCCTGCCCGGCCTCGTCGCGCTCGTAGACGCCGTTCAGCCGCACGGGGACCCGGGTCTCGGGGTCGTACTCGACCACCTCCAGCACCCGCCCGCCCCGATCGCCGGCGCCCCGGTAGGCGGCGGTGCCGAACCCGGTGATGGCCAGCGGCTTCGGGCCCCGGGCCAGGGTGCGCACCGCCTCGCGGAACCGGTCGGCGACCTCGGCGGAGCGGATCAGCTCGAACGTCACGAAGTCGAAGGGGGTCCAGTCGACCTGCTCGAACTGGATGGCCGCATAGGTGATCCTGCCCCGGAAGCGCGCGCGGACGGTGGCGACGGCCTCGCCGAGGAACGCGTTGACGCGGGCGCCGAGTTCGCGCAGCGCGTCGGCCCGCCGCTCGGGTTGGCCCATCAGCCGCCCGACCCGCTCCTCGGGGCTGTCGCCGGGCAGGAACCCGTGGTTCATCACGCTCAGCTCCACGCCGGTGACGAACACGACGGTGGCCCCCCGCCGCCGGAGCCGTTCGGCCCGCTCGGCACAGTCGGCCAGCAGCGCGAGGATTCGCGGCGGGTCCAGCTCCAGCGGGTACGGCGAGAACCAGACCTCCAGGCCGAGTTCGACGGCGGCGCCGGCGGCCCGTTCCATCCGGTCCGGGTCGCCGCCGATGATCTGGACCGCGTCGCAGTGCAGGTCGTCCCGGATGATGGCGAGTTCGCGCCGCACCACGGCCGGGTCGAGGTCCTCGCGGGATGTCCGGCCGTGCACGACGAATCCGGTGTCGTAGGTCATTCCCCTGGCGCGCATGGTGCCGTCCTCGTCTGTCGGTCGCGGTCGCTGGCGAGCCGAGACTGACAGGAAAAATGCGCGCACGCAAGTTTGGGCCAGATGTAACTTTGCGGGCGCGCAGCCTCGTGTGGCACGCTGACGCCGTGACGACACCACCACCGGGGCTGCGGGAGCGTAAGAAGCGGGCCACGCGGGAGGCGCTGCGGGAGGCGGCGCTGCGCCTGGCCGTGGAGCGCGGGCCCGACCGGGTGCGCGTGGAGGACATCGCCAGGGCGGCCGGGGTCGCGCCGCGCACCTACAACAACTACTTCGCCAGCCGCGAGCAGGCGATCGTCTCCGCCGTGACCGGGGACCGGGAGGCGCGGATCGCGGCGGCGGTCGCGGCCGGGACCGCCGGGGTGCCGCTGGCCGAGGCGGTCGTCGACGCGGTGGTCGAGCAGTACACGAACCCCGGCGAGCGGGAACGCGAGGCGCTGCTCCTGATCACCACCCGCGCCACGCTGCGCGACGCGTTCCTCGACGCCACCGCCGGCATCGAACCCCCGTTGACGGCGGCGATCGCCGAACGCCTGGGGGACGCCGAGGCGGGCACCGCCCGCGTGCTCGCGGCGAGCGTGGCGGCGGCGGTGCGCATCGCGCTGGAGGGCTGGCTGAGCCCGGCCGGGAACGGGGAGAGCGCCGGGGGACTCGTCGTGCCCTCCGGCTCGCTGCCCGACCAACTCCGCGCCGCGCTGGCCCCGCTGATGCCCGCGCTCGACGCCGCCGAGCGTGCGGCCGGCCCGGCCGCCTGACTTTCGTCAGGTGTCCGCGCCGGCCGGGCCTGCGAGGATGACCGCCGTGGACCTCTTCGATCGCCGCGTCAGCACGCCCGTCGCCCTCGGCGCGACGCTCGTGGTGCCCCTGGCGATCGCCGGCGAGCGGATCGCGGCCACTCCGCTGGCGACGCTCGGCACGGCGGCGGCCCTCGCCGCCGGGCTCGGATGGCGGAGGCGGCCGCCCGTCGGGCTCGCCTGCGTCACCGCCGCCGTGCTCCTCGCGGTGGCGACCGGGCAGGGCCTCTGGCCGTATGTGGCCGCGCCCCTCGCCGCCTACCTCAGCGGGCGTGCCCGCCCGGCGGGCCGGGCGGCGCCGCTGCTCGCGGCCGGCGCGACCGCCGCGCTGACGGCGGGATGGCTGCTGGACGCGACCGCCAACGATCCGATCGTGGCGTTTCTGACGCTGGTCGCGACCATGGTGCTTCCCTGGTGGATCGGTTCCGACGCCCGGCTGCGCGCGGACCTCCGCGACGCCGGCTGGGCGCGCGCCGCACAACTCGAACACGAGCAACGCCTGGTCGCCACGGCCGTGCGCCACGAGGAACGCGCCCGGCTGGCCGCCGACATGCACGACGCGCTGGGCTACGAGCTGAGCGTGCTCGCGCTCACGGCGGGCGCCGGCGAGGTGAATCCGCACAACACGGCGGAGCAGCGCGAGCAGTTCGCCCGCACCCGCGCGGCGGCCGTCGACGCCGTGGACGCGCTGCACGGCATTCTGCGGGTGCTCCGCGAGGACGATCCGGCGGTCGGCGAGACCGCCCCCGACGCGCTGACCGCCCTGGTGGCGCGGCACCGGGACAGCGGGGCGCGCGTCGAGGCGCACCTCGCGGTGGACCCGGCCGGCTGGCCGGTCGCGCTGCGCCGCGCGGTGTACCGCATGACGCAGGAACTCCTGGCGAACGCCGCGAAGCACGCCCCGGACCAGGTGCTGACGCTGGACATCCGCGCCTCGGGGCGGGAGGTCACCCTCCACGCGCGCAACGGAACCTCCGCCCGCCGCGCGGGAGTTCCCGGCTCCGGGTCCGGCCTGTCCGGCCTCCGGGATCGGGCCCGCGCGCTCGGTGGCGAGGTCGCCGTGACGCGGGAGGCGGGCGCGTTCGACGTCGTGGTGACCGTGCCGCTACCGGGCGGCGCGCCCGGGTCGGCGGGCGGGGGTTCGTCGCCGCGTGACGGGCGGCGGCGTTGGCGGTCCGCCGTCTTTCCACTGGCCGCCGTGGGCGTGGCACTCGGGGTGCTGCTGGCGGTGAACGCGGTCACGGTGGAGCAGGTCGGGCTGTCCTCCGAGGAGTTCGGGGAGTTGGAGGTCGGCATGACCGGGGACGAGACGCGGCCCCTGCTGCCGCCCTCGCATCTCGACGAGCTGCCGCCGACCTTCACGCCGCGCCCGGCGCCGGCCGGCGCCGCGTGCGAGTACTACCGCGCCGCCGACACCTGGTTCGACATCGGAGACGACTACATGCAACTGTGCTTCGCCGACGGCACGTTGGTCCGCAAGGCGCTCGTCCCATGACCGCGCGGCCCACCCGCGTCGCCGTCGCCGACGACGAACCCCTGGTGCGGGCCGGGGTGCGCGCCATCCTCGCATCGGCACCGCACATCGAGGTCGTCGCCGAGGCGAGCGACGGGCACGAGGCGATCGAACTCGTCCGGCTCCACCAGATCGACGTGCTGCTGCTCGACATCGAGATGCCGCGCGGCGACGGGATCGCCGTCACCGAGGAGATCCGGCGGATCGGCGCGGACGTCCGCGTTCTCGTCCTGACGACGTTCGGCACCGGCGAGAACCTGCACCGGTGCCTCGCCGCCGGGGCCAACGGCTTTCTCCTCAAGGCCACGGCGCCGGCCGAACTCATCGCCGGCGTGGACGCCGTCACCGACGGGGGCGCGGTGATCGCGCCGCGCGTGGCGCACCACCTCGTCGACTCGTTGCGCGACATCTCCGCGCACCGGCACGACCCGCGCGTCGCCGCGCTCAGCGCCCGCGAGACCGACGTCCTCAGGCTGCTGAGCCAGGGCCGCTCCAACGTGGAGATCGCGGCCGCCCTCCATCTCACCGAGGGCACCGTCAAGGGCTATGTCAGCGGAATTCTCCAGACCCTCGGCGTCAACAACCGGGTGCAGGCCGCCCTGATCGGCTACCAGGCCGGACTGACCCGCGAACAGACCTGACGTTCGTCGGAACGCATTCCGCACCTTCGCCGGTGCCGGCCGCCTCGGCCGATTCCTACGGTGGTTCTCCCCGACACCGGAGGAATCCCGTGATCACCTTTGACTCCGTCACCAAGACCTATGGCGCCAAACGGGCCGTGGACGGCCTTTCCACGGAGATCGGGCCGGGGCGGGTGACCGGCTTTCTCGGACCCAACGGGGCGGGGAAATCCACCACCATGCGGATACTGCTCGGCCTCGACCGCGCGACCTCGGGCGCCGCGCTGATCGACGGACGTCCCTACCACCAACTCCGTTGTCAGCTGCGCACGGTGGGCGCCCTGCTGGAGGCGCGCGCCGGGCATCCAGGCCAGCCCGCCAGGTCGCATCTGCTGGGCATGGCCCGAAGCAACGGAATGGGCCGCCGCCGGGTCGGCGAGGTGCTCGCCGCCGTCGGCCTGTCGGAGGTCGCCGGCGCGCGCATCGGCACCTTCTCCCTGGGGATGCGGCAACGCCTTGGCATCGCGACCGCGCTGCTGGGCGATCCGCCCGTGCTGATCCTCGACGAGCCGGTCAACGGGCTGGACCCGGAGGGCGTCACCTGGATTCGCACCCTGATGCGGTCCCTGGCCGCCGAGGGGCGCACGGTGTTCGTCTCCAGCCATCTGCTGAGCGAAATGGCCGCAACGGCCGACCATCTCGTGATTCTCAGCCGGGGCCGCCTCCTCGCGGACCGGCCGTTGACCGAACTGCTCAATGTGAGCCGACGCGCCGAGTTGCGCACCCCGTCGCCCGCGCTGTTGAGCCGCGTGCTGAGCGAGGCCGGGCTTTCGGTGGACGCGGTCGGAGACCGGTTGCGGGTGACCGGAGAACGCATCGAGGAAATCGGCGCGATCGCCCGCGAGAACGAGATCCAGCTCGACGAACTCACCTTCTCCGGCGAATCACTTGAGGACGTCTATCGGCGGCTCACCGCCGATTCCGTCGAATTCCGCGCCGACGCACAGGGCGCGCAGGGTGCGCCGGTCATGGCGCACCACCCCCACTCCTGATCGGAAGAACGATGACGCACCTCTCCACCACCCGCGCGCCCTCCACGACATCGCCGCCGTCGCGCGCCGCGCGCGCCGCGTGGGCCGCGTGGGCCGCGTGGGCCGGCGCGACGGCCTTCGAGTGGACCAAGCTGGCGAGCGTCCGCAGCACGCGATGGATTCTTGGCTGCGCGGTGCTCGTCAGCCTCGGCGGCAGCTGGCTCCTGGGCGCCTCGGCGCTGGCCAGCGGCCGCAACGGCCATGACACGGCCACGCCGGCACCGGAGATCGCGGCGCAGACGCTGCTGGTCTCGCAGGTCGCCGTCGTGGTGATCGCCGCGCTGGCGATCTGCGGCGAGTACGCCACGGGCTCCATCGTCACCAGCCTCCAGAGCGTCCCCGTGCGGGGCCGGCTGCTCGCCGCGAAGGCGCTGACCGTCGCCGGCGTCTCGGCCGTGGCCGGGGCCGTGTTCGTCGTCCTCGGCACCCCGGTCGCGGAGCTGTCGGCGGAGGAGTTCGGCACCTTCACGGGGGCGGAGTTCCGGAACGCGGCCACGGGAGCGGCGCTGGGCATGGCCCTGCTCTCCCTGCTGGTCCTCGGGCTGGGCACCGCGCTGCGCAACGCGGCCGCCACGATCGTCTCGACGCTGGCGATCCTCCAGGTGCTGTCCGCCGTGCTGCCCCTGTTCGACAACGAGGCGATCAACGGCCTGGCCGACCACCTCCCGAACGAGGCCCTGACCGTGCTGGTGACGCACCCGGCGGAGCCCTACACCTGGCCGGTCGCCGTGCTGACCCTGGCGGGATGGGCGGCGGCCGGGCTGACCGCCGGGTACGCGGTGCTGCGCGCCAGGGACGCCTGATCCCGGCCCGCCGCTCGGGGCGTCGCGGGTCTCACCGCGACCGGTCGCCCCGGCCGCCGGACGGCGTGGTCGGGGCCGCCGGGGCCTGGGGCGCCGGCAGCAGGGTGCGGCCGGCCGGGGTGAGCGTGTGCAGCACCTCGTTGCCCCGGCGCACCGAGTGCACCAGCCCCGACTCCCGCAGCACCCGCGCGTGTTGGGACGCCGAGCCCAACGAGATCCCGACCCGCCGGGCCAACTCCCCCGTCGTCGCCCCGTTCTCCGCCGCGCAGGCCAGCACCCGGGCCCGCGTCGTGCCGAGCAGCCGGCCCAGCGCCGCCCGGTCGGCGGAGACCACCGGGCCGTGCGCCACCGGATAGACCAGCACCGGCGGCAGCGCCGCGTCCGCCAGCATCACCGGCGCCCGCCAGCAGAAGTACGACGGAATCAGCAGCAGCCCCCGCCCGCCCAGCTCCACCTCGCGGTCCACCGGGTAGTCCGCCTCCAGCACCGGCGGGTCCCAGCGCAGCGCCGGGCGCAGCCCGGACAGCAGCGCGTCCACCCCGCCGAGCGTCAACTGCCGGGCCCGCGCCGCCAGATCGGCGTCCACGGCGGTGCGCACCGCCGACCACACCGGGTGCCCGCCGACCGCGACGCGGTGGTAGCGCTCCAGGTCGTCGGTGAGCCGTTCCAACGCGGCTGGCTCGCCGTCGGCCAGCCCGCGTAACCACCTCGCGCGGCCCGGGCCTTCGGGGAGCCGCCCCAGCTCGGCGGCCAGCCGCCGCCGGGGCGTGGCCCGCACCGCCTCCAGCGCCGCCCGCCAACCCCAGGCGGACTCCGCCGGGTTGAGGAAGTCGGGGAAGTAGCCCCGGCGCGGGATCAGCGTGCGCAGGCTCTCCGGCAGCGCGCGCGAGGCGCGCAACGACCGCCGCCAGGGCCCGTGGACGACCTCCCCCTGGCCGTCCCGCAGCCGGTGCACGCTCAGCACCGTCTCCCACACCGGATCGGCCTGCGCGGCCAACCTGACCCGCCCCAGATCGTCCCCCGTGAAACGCACCCTCAGCCGCATCGGCCAAGCCTCCCGTGGCGCCAGGCCGCGCTCCCCGGGACCGCCGGCTGGTGGCCAACGCGGCCCGGGCGCACGGCGGTTCGTGACTACCCGGCGGTTTTAGCCTACGTCGAAGCGGCTGGTCCTCCACGCGTCCTGCCGTCACTCTTGGCCATCCGGCCCCGCTCGGGTCGGGGGGAGTCGGCGCCTGACCAGCGCCGCTGACCAGTCGTTGGCCGTGTCGGGCGGAAGTCCCCTTCTTCGCACCCGACCCGTCGACGACTCCCCGAGCGGCGGCCGGCCCCACGGGCCTGAGGGCCGGCCAACCCGCGCCGCCCGGCCCGGAGTTCCACCCCCGTCCCGCCGTCGAGGCACGGATTGGACACGGCCGCGCCCCGCCGTGCGATACTGCTCCGTTCTCGTGCCATACTCTGCGCCGAGCGCCCCTAGGGAGCGCCCGGATTCGCACAACGGGGGAAGAAGTCATGGGCTTGGTACTGGCCTTCGTCGGACTCGTCGCGCTCGCGGCGGTCGTGGCCGCCTTCGTGGCGCGCTCCCGCGCCAAACCCCGGGCCACCGCGCCCCGGGCGCCCCGCGACCCGTTCGCCGCCGACGGCGAGACCGGGGGCGACCCCAGGACGTTGAAGGCCGGCGACATGGTCGAGTACCTCGGCGAGCGCCTCTTCGTGCGCGGCTCGCTGCGGCTGACCGAGGGCGGCTTCAGCTGGTCGGAGCACTTCGTCGACCCGATGAACGTCGACGACGGCGGCGCGGACGCCGAGAGCGGCCACCGCTGGATCTCCGTCGAGGAGGACCCGGACCTTGAGGTGATGCTCTGGTCCGAGTACCGGGGCGAGGCCGAACTCCTCCCGAACCAGAAGACGTTGACGGTGGACGGGATCACCTACCACCGCTCCGAGCACGGCACGGCGAACTACCGCTCCGAGGGCACCACGGGGCTCGGCGCGACCGGCCGCGTCGAGTACGCCGACTTCGACGGGCCCGGCGGCCGTGGCCTCGCCTTCGAACGGTTCCTCGGCGCGCAGGGCCGGGGCCGCTGGGAGGTCTCCCTCGGCGAACGGGTGCCGCGCGGCACCCTCACGATCTACCCGGGGAGCGGCCCGGAGGGTCATCCTGGGGGCGGGGCGTGACCGGAGGCATACGCCTGGCCACGCCCTACCGCGACACCAGCGCCGACCAGCTGCGCTTCACGCTGGCCGGCCCGCGTCGCCGGGCGCTGGCCGTGACCGAGACCGAACTGGGCGGCGTCACCGTCCAGTTGCGCCTGCTGGGCGCCTCGCACCAGGTGCTGGCCGGGCCGGTCAGCGAGACCCTGGCCTGCCTGCCGGCAGAGCCGGGCGAGGGCCCGCCGCACACCGTGCGCCGCCGCATCGACGGCTGGGAGTACGCCTTCGACTCCACCGTCCGACGCTGCGCACCCGACGAACTGACCGAACGCGCCGCCGCCCTGCGTCACCGCCTCGCGGGCGAGCCGGCCGCGCTCCACGGCGTCTTCCCCGGCTCGCCCGACGCCCTGACGGCGCTGCTCGTCCGGCGCTCCGGGCCGGTGATCACCTGGCTGACCTGGCACGTCTACCCGCAGGCCGGACAGATCGTGGAGACCACAACCCGCCTGGAGGTCCCGTGAGGTCCCGCCATCCCTTCCGCCGCGCGACGGCGCTGGCGCTCGCCGCCGCCGTCACCCTGCTGACCGGCTGCTCCGGCGGCGGCTCGGACGACGCGCCGCGCGGCTGGATCGCCGACACCTACCAGCGCGGCAGCGGCTCCAACGTCTATCTCGACGCGCAGGACAGGCCGAGCCTCGTGGCCGACGAGATCGACGACCAGTCGTCGGCCGAGGACCGGATCACGAGCGAGGACCAGATCTTCCTGAAGTACGACGACGACATCGTCGCCATCAGCCCCAACTCGCCCCAGGGCAGCCGGATCGAGATAGAGGACTACCGCAGGGGCGTCCAGCGCTGGCACAACCACGTCGGGCACCGGTGGTCGTCCTCGCAGAGCGACAACTTCCGTGGCGGCGGCCCCGGTTCCGGCAAGTGACCCGCCGCGTCACCCCGTTCACCCGGTTCAACGCATTCGAACCTAGACAACTCGCACAACCCAGAGAACCCAGAGAACCCAGAGAAGGAAGGTAGACCATGGGGGACATATTCGAGTCCGCCGGCGAGGCTCTCCTCTATGGCCTCGTCGGCTTCGCCGTGATGGCCGTGGCGTTCCTCGCCCTCGACCTCGTCACGCCGGGGCGGCTGGACCGCGTCGTGTGGAAGGAACGCAACCGGGGCGCCGCGATCGTCCTCGGCAGCCAGATGCTGGGCGTCGGCTGGGTGGTGATGCGGGCGGTCGGCACCAGCGAGTCCGAGGAGGGGCTCGGCTGGGGCCTGGTCAGCACCGGCGTCTACGGCCTCGCCGGCGTCGTCCTGATGATCCTGGTGTTCGTGCTGATCGGCTGGCTGGCTCCGGGGCCGATGGGCGCGGTCGCGTTCGAGGACCGGGACGGGCAGGCCCACCCGGCCGCCTGGGTGCACGGCGCCACCTACCTCGGCACCGCACTGATGGTCGGCGCGGCGCTCTCGTGATCCCGCGCCCTCGGCTGGCGCGGTTCCTGCTGCTCCTCACGGTCTTCCTCTGTGCCGCCTGCGGCCTGGTCTACGAACTGGCCCTGGTCGCCCTCGGCGGCTACCTCATCGGGAACACCGTCTTCCAGACCTCACTCGTGCTGTCCGTGATGGTCTTCGCCATGGGCGTGGGCTCGCTGGCGGCCAAGCCGCTGCGGGCCCGCGCCGTCGGCGCCTTCGCCCTGGTCGAGGGGCTGTTGGCGCTGGTCGGCGGCCTCTCGGTGCTGCTGCTCTATGTGCTGTTCGCCTGGGTCGGGATCTACACCGAGGCGATGACGGTGGTGGCGTTCGTCGTCGGCGTGCTGATCGGCGCGGAGATCCCGCTGCTGATGACGATGCTCCAGCGCATCCGCCGCCAGGAGGCGGGCGGCGCGGTCGCCGACATGTTCGCCGTCGACTACCTGGGCGCGCTGGTCGGCGGGCTGTGCTTCCCGTTGCTGCTGCTGCCGACGTTCGGCCAGCTCAGGGGCGCGCTGGTGGTCGGGGCCGTCAACGCGACCGTCGGCATGGCCGTGGTGCTGTGGATCTTCCGCCGCCAGACGCGGCGCTTCGTCCGCGCCGGGCTGCTCGCCACGATGGCGGTGATCCTGGCGCTGCTCGGCGGGGCGTATGTCTTCGCCGAGGACATCGAGGTGACCGCGCGGCAGCGGCTCTACCGGGACCCGATCCTGCTGGCCGAGCGGACGCCGTACCAGGAGATCGTGGTCACCCGCTCGTTCGCCTTCACCGGCGGCCGCGACCTGCGGCTCTTCCTCAACGGGGACCTCCAGTTCTCGTCCGTCGACGAGTACCGCTACCACGAGGCCCTGACCCACCCGGCGCTCGCCGGGACGCACCGGCGGGTGCTGGTGCTGGGTGGCGGCGACGGGCTGGCGCTGCGGGAGATCCTGCGCTACCCGGACGTCGAGGACGTCACCCTCGTGGAGATGGACCCGGCGATGACCGACCTCGGCACCGGCTTCGGGCCGCTGCGCGAGCTGAACGGCGGCGCGTTCGACGACCCGCGCGTGCAGGTCGTCCACGACGACGCGTTCAACTGGCTGCGCGACGCCGAGGGTTCGTGGGACGCGGTGCTGATCGACTTCCCCGACCCGGAGGACACGGCGACGGCGAAGCTGTACTCGGTGGAGTTCTACTCCATGCTCACCCGCGTCCTCGCGCCCGACGCCCGGGTCGTCGTCCAGAGCGGGTCGCCGTTCTTCGCGCCCAACAGCTTCTGGTCCATCCAGACCAGCATCGCCGAGGCCGGCCTGGCGACCACGCCCTACCAGGTGGACGTGCCGAGCTTCGGCAACTGGGGCTATGTCCTGGCCTCCCCGGGCGACACGCCCCCACCGCTGGAACTCTCCCCGGCCGTCCCCCCGTTGCGCTACCTCTCCCCCGAAGTCCTCGCCGCCTCCGCCGTCTTCCCCCCGGACCGCCAACGCCCCACCGACATCCGCGCCAACACCCTGATGGAGCCGGTGATCATCGACTACGGCCGGGACGAGTGGCAGTACAACTGAGCCCCGCCCGGGCGGGGTTGACCACACGACCGTCGGTGAGGTGGTGGTGGCAGGCGTGCGAGGTAAAGTGAGTAAAATCCGCTCCGCCCGCCAATAAACCCGCAGGTCACGAACTCTGCTCCCCGCGCGTGCGGGGATGTTCCCGGCTACCTAGATCTCGACCCCGGCCGGGCCTTCTGCTCCCCGCGCGCGGGGATGTCCCCAGTGGTGCCCCTTATGTCACATGTTCCCCACGTCCGTGGGGATGGGCTCCGCTTCTCGCTACCCCGAGAACTCGGTATGACGTGTAGCCAACAGCGGGGATCCTCCTGATATTGGACAACAGCCAATAGTGGAGCACCGTTTGTTATAGCGATCTCTCAACTAGCTTTTTTGCATGGCAGTTGATCGTGTGTCAGCATGTTCCCCGGATCGAGTTCCCCAGCCGCGCACCTGACTCAGGCCGCGCCGCTCGCGATCGGCTATCCCCGTCCCGCCCCAGGAGGTTTACATGCCCACGTCACCCCCAGAACCGCAGTCCTCGGGGCCGTCGCAACCCCCACCGTCGGCGCGCTACGCCGTCATCGTGGCCGCCACGGCATGCGCGGCGGCGGCGTCCGCCCTCGAGCGCCTGGGGTGGGTCGTGGTCGTTGTCGTGGCGGTGATCCGGCCCTGGCGGCGGCTGAGGCTCGCCTGACTGTGGCGGCGCGTCGTCCCTGCGCCGCCCACTAATCTGGTGCGGCCCGGCGCGTACGCGCCGGGCTGTCACTGATCCCAGGACGAACCACGATGTCCATACACTCGTTTCCCCCCCTCTCCCCCGCCGCCCGGGTCGTCTGGGCGAAGCATGACCGGGCGACGGACGACTGGTTGCCGCTGTGGCGGCACATGGCGGACAGCGGGGCCGTGGCCGGGAAGCTGTGGGACGCCTGGGTGCCGCACAACGTGCGGCGGCTCGTGGCCGAGGCGTTGCCCCAAGGCGAGGACGACGCACGGCGGTTGGTGGTCTTCCTCGCCGCGTCCCACGACGTCGGGAAGGCCACCCCGGCCTTCGCCTGTCAGGTGGACAGCCTGGCGAACACGATGCGCGACGCCGGTCTCGACATGGAGACCGCGCGCCGGTACGGCGCGGACCGCCGGCTCGCTCCGCACGGGCTCGCCGGCCAACTGCTGCTCCAGGAGTGGTTCCAGGAGCGCCACGGCTGGGGCCCCCGCGCGTCGGGGCAGTTCGCCGTCGTCGCGGGCGGACACCACGGAACGCCGCCGGAGCACCAGCAGATACACGCGCTGCAACTCAGGCCGCGTCTCCTGCGGCACGAGGGCGCGGCCGAGCAGCGATGGCGGGCCGTTCAGTACGAGTTGATCGAGGCGTGTGCCCAACTGGCCGATGTCGGCGAGCGCTTCGCGGGCTGGCGGGCCGTGCGGCTTCCGCAGCCGGCGCAGGTGGTCCTGACCGCGATCGTGATTGTCTCCGACTGGATCGCCAGCTCGGCGGAGCTGTTTCCCTATGATCCGCGGTCCTGGCAGCCGGCGGGGCCCGTTGGGGAGGCGCGGCGGTTGAGGGCGGCCTGGGAGGGACTTGACCTGCCGGGGCCCTGGACGCCCGAGGAGCCGAGGCTGCCGGCGGCCACGCTGTTCGCGGAGCGGTTCGATCTGCCCGGCGGCTCGCGGATCAGGCCGGTTCAGGCGGAGGCCGTGCGGCTGGCGCGGGAGATGGCAGAGCCGGGCCTGCTGGTGATCGAGGCGCCGATGGGCGAGGGCAAGACCGAGGCGGCTTTCGCTGCGGCAGAGGTGTTGGCGGCCCGCACGGGGGCCGGGGGTCTGCTGGTGGCACTGCCGACCAGGGCCACCAGCGACGCGATGTTCCCCCGACTCATCGACTGGCTGGAGCGGTTGCCGCAGGACGGGCCGCGTTCCCTCGTACTGGCCCATGGCAAGGCGGCGTTGAACGAGCTGTGGGCGGGGATGCTGCGCGACGGCCGCCAAGGGGCTGTTCGTGCGGTCGAGTTGGACGGCGAGAGTCAACGGGTCGGGGTGCGCGGGGATGTGCGGCGGGAACCCGCCGGGCTGCACGCACACCAGTGGTTGCGGGGGCGCAAGAAGTCCCTGCTCGCGTCGTTCGCCGTCGGCACCATCGACCAGGTGCTGTTCGCCGGCCTGAAGAGTCGGCATCTCGCGCTGCGGCATCTCGCGGTCGCCGGCAAGGTCGTGGTGATCGACGAGGTGCACGCCTACGACGCCTATATGAACAGGTATCTGGATCGCGTCCTGGAGTGGCTCGCCGCCTACCGGGTACCCGTGGTGCTGCTCTCCGCGACGTTGCCGGCCAACCGGCGGCAGGAACTGGCAGCCGCCTATGCCAGGACCGTCAACACGGCGACGACGGATGCCGGTTCGGGGGATTCCTATCCGCTGCTCACCGCCGTCGCGCCCGGGACCACGGCGGTGGTCGCCGAGCCGCCGGCCGCCGCCGGGCGGGAGGTCGCGGTATCCCTGGAACGTCTGGACGACGACCTGCCGGCACTCGTCGGAAGGTTGAGGCGCGAGCTGGACCAGGGCGGCTGCGCGCTCGTGGTGCGAAACACGGTGGATCGCGTACTGGAGGCCGCCGACGCCCTGACGGCCGAGTTCGGCGACGAGGCGGTGACCGTCGCGCACTCGCGGTTCCTCGCGGCGGACCGGGCCAGCAGGGACGCGCGGTTGCGAAAAATGTTCGGGCGGGACGGGGAACGGCCGGCGGGACCGCACATCGTGGTCGCTAGCCAGGTCGTCGAGCAGTCCCTTGATGTGGACTTCGACCTGCTGGTGACAGATCTCGCCCCGGTCGACCTGATGTTGCAGCGCATGGGACGGTTGCATCGACACCCGCGCCAGCGCCCGACCCGGCTCGCGCGCCCCCGTTGTCTCGTGACGGGGGTCAGCAACTGGCGTGCGACCCCACCCACGCCGATCAGTGGCTCGGTCGGTGTGTACCAGCTGTATCCACTGCTGCGTTCGCTCGCCGCGCTCACGCCCCATCTCGATGGCGAGCCGATCCGACTGCCTGACGACATCAGCCCGTTGGTGCAGGCCGCCTATGCCGATTCGTTCGAGATCCCGGCCGGATGGGAGGAGTCGGTGCGTTCGGCCAGGGAACGGCACGACAGGCTGTTGAGCCAGAAACGGGAGCGGGCCGAGGCGTTTCTGCTGGGGCCGGTGCGGCGGGCGGGGCGGCCGGTGTTCGGCTGGCTGGACGCGGGCGTGGGGGACGCGGACGACACCCCGAGGGGCCGCGCGCAGGTCAGAGACAGCGAGGAGAGCCTGGAGGTGCTGGTCGTCCAGCGCCGCGGGGACGGTCGGCTGACCACCGTTCCCTGGTTGGACCCGGGGCGCGGGGGACTGGAGTTGCCGCGCGACTTTCCCCCGGACCGACGGGCGGCGGAGGCGGTGGCGGCGAGTGCGCTCACCCTGCCGTGGCAGTTCACCCAACCCTGGGTGATCGACCGCACCATCGAGGAGCTGGAGCGGTTCGTCGTTCCCGCCTGGCAGGTGAAGGAGTGTCCGTGGCTGGCCGGGGAGCTGATTCTCGTTCTGGACGAGGATTGTCAGACCCGTCTGGCAGGGTTCCTCCTGCGGTACAGCGAGCGGGACGGTTTGCGGGTTCTGCCGGCGAACGCCCCAGCTGCCGCCGCCCGTTCGGGAGAGGGGGCGAGGCACGAGGTGAGGGAGAGAGAACGTGCGCAGGTGGGGGGCCGCGATGGGAGCGCGGTCGAGGAGCCCGGTGTCGAAGGGCCCGGTGTCGAGGCGCGGAGCGGGGTGAGCGGCGTGGACGAGGACGGACCGGAGACCTTCGACCTCACCAGCGAGCCCTGGTTGCCAGTACTGGGCCAGGACGGCCTGGTGCGGGAGGTGTCGCTGCGCGAGGTGTTCGCGCGCGCCGATGAGGCACGCCGGTTGGTGGGAGAGCTGGCCACCCAGGACATCGCGCTGCTGCGGCTGCTGCTCGCGATCCTCTACGACGCGCTGAACGGCCCGGCCACGGTGGAGGACTGGGAAGAGCTGTGGCAGGCGCGGGACCCGTTCGCCGCCGTGCCCGGGTATCTCGACGAGCACCGGGAAGCCTTCGACCTGCTCCATCCCGAGCGGCCCTTCTTCCAGGTCGCGGGGCTGGAGACGGCCAAGGGCGAGGTGTCCTCGCTCAACCGGATCGTGGCCGACGTGCCCGCCGGCGAGCCATTCTTCTCGATGCGACAGCCCGGGGTGGAGCGGCTGACCTTCGCGGAGGCGGCGCGCTGGCTGGTGCACGCCCACGCCTTCGACGTGTCAGGCATCAAGTCCGGGATGCGGGGCGACGAGCGGGCGAAGGCGGGGAAGGTCTACCCGCTGGGCGTCGGCTCGGTGGGCGGTCTCGGCGGGGTGGTGGCGGAGGGGGCCACGCTCCGCCAGACGCTGCTGCTCAACCTGATCGCCCTCGACGAGGACATCGTCAAGCCGGTCGGCCATGCGGGCGAGGACCTGCCGGCCTGGCGCCATCCTCCTTACGGTCCCGGGGAGTTCACGGGGCCGTCCGGCGGGCCCCGCCGTCCCGGCGGGTTGCGCGACCTGTACACCTGGCAGTCCCGGCGGGTGCGGCTGCACTGGGAGGGCGACGCGGTGACGGGTGTTGTCCTGGGCTACGGCGACCCGCTGAAGGTGGAGGCTCCCTGGACCCTGGAGCCCATGACCGGGTGGCGTCGCAGCAGGCCCCAGGAGAAGAAGCAGCGGCGCCCGTTGGTCTATATGCCGCGCCAGCACGATCCAGACCGGGCGGCGTGGCGTGGCCTGGAGAGCATGTTGCCCTCCGTCGAGGGCGTCGCCACCACCGGGCAGAAGGGCGAGCCGGACGAACGCCTGCCGTCGGGGATCGTGAAGTGGCTGTCCCTGCTGACCACCAACGGCGAGGTGAGCAGCAAGGGGGTGTTCCGCGTGCGGACGGTGGGCGCGGTGTACGGGACGCAGCAGTCGGTGATCGACGAGGTCGTGGACGACCATCTGGTGCTGCCGGTGCTCGTGCTGCACCAAGCGGACAGGGCCTACAGCGGACAGGCCATCGACGCGGTGGCCGAGGCGGATCGGGCGGTTCGGGCCCTCGGGCACCTGGCGGCGAACCTGGCGCGGGCGGCGGGCTCCGATCCGGTGCCCGCCGAGGAGTCCGCTCGCGACCGTGGTTTCGGCGCCCTGGACGGCCCCTACCGGCGCTGGCTCGCGGGCCTGGGCGAGGCAATGGATCTGACCGACTACCGACAGCGGTGGCGGGGCACGGCGCGAGCCCAACTCCAGCGGCTGGCCCGCGAGTCGCTGAACTCGACCGGACGCGCGGCGCTGGAGGGCCGGGAGGCCGATGTGCCGGGCGTCGGCCGGATCTGGGTGAACGCCGCCTGGGCCGAGGTGCACTTCCGTCGGCGACTGACCCAGGCCCTTCCTCGGGGTGACGAGCAAGGCTGAGGGCCGAGCGTTGGCCACCCCCTTCGACCACCACATGACAACGGAGACGAGAAGAGGTCTCTCAGATGACGGCTCCCTCCCCCGCCCCGAACGTGGCGCGGCCGCCCGAACGCCGCGCCAGCCGACCGACGTTGGCAACGGTCCGCTATATCCTGCCCCTTCAGGGCCGCTACCGGAACGATGACCCCAGCGCCGTCGCGACGCTGGCCCGGCTTCGGCGCGGTGTTGGCCATTCGGTCCACTCCTCGCCAGCCCTTTGGGGCTGTGGTGCCCTGGAGCAGCTGGCCGAACTGCGCGAAAAGGACCTCGTCGGCTCGTCCCCGGAGCCGGAGGGGTCCGAGGCGACCCCTCTGGACCCCGACCCGGAGGCCGGCGCCATCGCGGAGGGCATCACGGCGGCCGAGAAGGCCGCAGCGCTGAACCCGCTGCTGGCGGACCTCCGCCTCGCCGGCGCGCCTGATCGAGAGAGCGCCGGTCGGAGGCTGCTCAGCGACGAGAAGGAGTGGGCACGGGAGGAGGAGGCCGTCCATCTCGCGGTCACGCTGTGGGCGTTGCACCAGCAGTCCATCCGGGACGACGCGATGCACCAAGCGTCCTGGACCCTCGGACGTGCGGTGCGGGAGTTGGGCCGTTCGCGTGGCGGACCGGACGCTTCCGCCGAGGAGAGGCTGAGCGACCCGGTGCGTAAGCGCTTTGTGCGCGTCGGTACCGCCACGTCGTTCGAGTCGTTGACCGTCCGGCTCAGGGATCTGGTGCTGCTGATGCGCGCCGAGCGCGTTCCCCTCGACTACGGGCGGCTGGCCCATCAGCTGTGGCGCTGGCAGTACCCGCACCAGCGGGCGGAGGTGTGCCGCTGGTGGGGCAGGGAGTTCCACCACGCGTACCGCAGTGAGGGACGACAGCGGGCCGAGGCGGCCGAGGTCGAGCCCGAAGTCCCCCTCGACATCAGCGGGTAGTCGCCGGCAGCCGCCACCGCCCATCCACCTCTTCAGAACGAAACGGACAGATCGCATCATGGCCCGCACCATCATCGACATTCACATCCTTCAGACCGTGCCGCCCAGCAACCTCAATCGGGACGACACCGGCACCCCGAAGTCGGCGACCTACGGGGGCGTGCGCCGGGCGCGGGTGTCCAGCCAGGCATGGAAGCGCGCCACCCGCGAAGCCTTCGAAGAACTGCTGCCCGCCTCGGAGTTGGGGGTGCGCACCAGGAAGGTCGCCGAAGCCCTGGCCGAGCGCATCGCGGACCGCGCCGCCACGCTCAACCGCGAGGCAGCTGTCGCGCTGGCCACCGAGACGCTGCAAACGGCCACCGGCCTCACGCTCGCTGTGCCCAAGCGGAAGGCGAAGAAGGAGGACGCGGAGCCCGAAGAGGAGCAGGCTCCGCCCGAGTCGTCCTATCTGGTGTTCCTGAGCCGCCGGCAGCTCGACGCGCTCGCGGAACTAGCGCTCGAAGGGGCGCCGGACGGCGACCTGGACGCACTCAAGCGGTTCCTCAAGACCAGGGAGAACAAGGCCAGGGCCCGGCAGGCGGTCAACACGCGGCACTCGGTGGACATCGCGCTCTTCGGCCGGATGGTCGCCGACTCCGCCGACCTCAATGTGGACGCCGCCACCCAGGTCGCCCACGCGCTCAGCGTGCACGGCGCGGAAGTGGAGTCCGACTACTACACGGCGATCGATGACCTCAACAAGAAGAGGGGCGAGAAGGAGGAGGGCGACAAGAGGGAGAGCGGCGCCGGGATGATCGGCACCATCGACTTCAACTCCGCCACGCTCTACCGCTATGCGGCCGTCGATGTGGACGCCCTGCACCGCAACCTGGGCGGCGAGCTGAGCGGCGACGACGGCCCTCCCGCCGCCCGTGCCGCCGCCGCCTTCGTCGAGGCGTTCGTCACCTCCCTGCCGAGCGGCAAGATCAACTCCTTCGGTCACCAGACCCTGCCGGCCGCCGTGCTCGTCAAGGTGCGCGGGCGGCGGCCGATCAGCTTTGTCGGGGCGTTCGAGCAGCCGGTGCCGGCCACTCCGGACGGGGGCTATCTGAAGGAGAGTTGCGTGCGGCTGGCGGACCACATCCGCAGCGTCGAGGGCGCCTACGGCCTGCCCAGGGACGAGCCCGCCTGGCTGCTGCGCGTCGGGGCCGAAACCCAGGCGCTGGCCGAGTTGACCGACGTGACGGAGGTGGGCCTCGCCGACCTGGTGGCCGAGGTCAGCAACCACGTGGCGGGGCGACTCGGAGCGAACGCATGAGCGTGCTGCTGCTGCGGCTCGCCGGTCCACTCCAGGCATGGGGCTCCTCCTCGCGGTTCGCCCGGCGCGGCACGGAGAGGGCACCGACGAAGAGCGGCGTCATCGGCCTGCTCGCGGCGGCGCAAAGCCGCCCCCGCACGGCCGACATCTCCGACCTGGTCGCCCTGCGCTTCGGCGTGCGGGTCGACCAACCGGGGACCCGCGTGCGGGACTTCCACACCGCGCACCACGCCGACTCCGGCAAGGCGATGCCGGTTTCGGTCCGCTTCTACCTGTCGGACGCGGTGTTCGTGGCGGGCGTCGAGGGCGACCGGGAGCTGCTGCTCTCGCTGCAGTCCGCCCTGGAGGAGCCGGGTTTCCTGCCCTTCCTCGGGCGGCGGTCCTGCCCGCCGTCCCGCCCGATCGCCATGGGCCCGCCGGTGGACGCCGCGTTGGAGGACGCCCTGCGCGAAGCTCCCTGGCAGGCCGCGCAGTGGTACAGGGATCGGCTGGCGAACACCGCCCGGTGGGACGCCGGTTCGGAGCCGCGCGAGGAACTTGACCTGTGGGTGGACTGCCCGGCGGGTGAGACCCCCGACCACTCGGTCCGTGACATACCGCTGAGCTTCGATCCGCGCCACCGCAGATACGGTCCGCGCGGAGTGCGCACCGAACTCGTTCCAACACCCGCCGACCCCACGCCGTCGCGCTCGCCGCACCACGACCCCGTGGCCGGGCTCACCCCGCTGGCCCCCGGCTCCGCCTCGCCGAGGAACGACTGATGTACCTGACCCGTTTCCGCCTCAACACCGGGCGTCCCGGGGCCCGCCGGCTCCTCGCCTCACCACACCAGATGCACGGCGCCGTGAACATGGCCTTCCCTGACCCCCAGCCCCGGGACGGGCAGGGGCCCCGCGTCCTTTGGCGCGTGGACAGCGAGCATCCGGCCGACACCAAGCTGTACATCGTCAGCCCGGAACGCCCCGACCTGACCCATCTGAAGGAACAGGCCGGCTGGCCGACCCTGGAGGCACCCGGCTGGTCAACGTTCCTCTACGGGGAGTTCCTGAATGACCTGCGGGAGGGCGACATCTGGGGCTTCCGCCTCACCGCGAATCCCGTGCACCACATCCGTCGCCCCGAGGACAGCGCGGACATCCCGACGAAGCGCACGGCCCATCGCACCGCGCGTCACCAGACGGGATGGCTCATGAAGCAGCGGGAACGCGCCGGCTTCGACATCGTTCGACGCCCGCCGGAACGCCGGGCCAACGAGCACGACGACGGGCTGGAGTTGATCGTTCGCGACCACCAGCCCCTCCGGTTCCACCGGTCCGACGAGCGCCAACGCGGGACGGAAGTACGCTTTACCCGCGTCACCTTCGACGGCCGGCTGCGGATCACCGACCTCGCGAAGTTTCGCAGGACGCTCACGCACGGGCTCGGCAAGGCCAAGGCGTACGGCTGCGGCCTGATCACCCTGGCACCGGTGGAACGCGGATGAGCACCGTCAGCCGTCGGGGCGCATCGACACCCCGCGAACTGGGCCGGATCGGCGACCGGATGTCGTTCCTCTACCTGGAGCGCTGCACCGTTCACCGCGACGACAACGCGATCACCGCGACCGACGCGGACGGGGTCACCCACATCCCGTCCGCCACGATCGGCGTGCTGCTGTTGGGCCCCGGCACCCGGGTCACCCACCAGGCCATGTCCGTCCTGGGCGAGAGCGGGGCCGGAGTGGTCTGGGTCGGTGAGCACGGGGTGCGCTTCTACGCGGGCGGTCGCGGACTGTCCCGCTCGTCCGGGCTCGCCGAAGCCCAGGCCACGGCTTGGTCCAACCGCCGCACCCGCCTGGAGGTCGCCCGCGAGATGTACCGGATGCGCTTTCCCGGCGAGGACACCTCAGGGCGCAGCAGACAGGACCTGTTGAGCATGGAGGGACGCCGGGTCCGGGATTGCTACCGCCGGGAGTCCGCCCGAACCGGCGTGCCCTGGCGCCGCCGGGAGTACCGGCCCGACGACTTCCTCGCCGCCGACGCCCCGAACCAGGGCATCACAGCAGCCGCCCAGTGCATGTACGGGGTCGCCCATGCTGTGGTCGCGGCGTTGGGGTGTTCGCCGGCGTTGGGCTTCGTCCACTCCGGCCACGAGCGTTCGTTCGTCTACGACATCGCCGATCTCTACAAGACCGAGGTGGGCATCCCGGCCGCCTTCGACGCCGCCGCCGAGGGGGACGAGGACGTGGCCTCGCGCACCCGGCGAGCGCTGCGCGAGCGCATCAACAGGACCGGACTGCTGGACCGTTGCGTCTCCGACATCCAGACGCTGCTGCGGTACGACGACGCCGGTTCGGATGCCGAACGAGACGAGGTGCGCCTCCAGACGGACGACGGATCGGCTGTCCCAGCCGGCCGAAACCACGGAAACGCCATGATCGACGCGGACGGACCGATCTGGTGACGGTCATCATCCTCGCGAACTGCCCTGCCGGGCTACGTGGTTTCCTCACCCGCTGGTTGCTGGAGATCTCCCCCGGCGTCTTCCTGGGCGCGCCCAACGCGCGCATTCGGGACATCCTCTGGGAGGAAGTGCGCACCTACTCGGGCAAGGGCAGGGCGCTCCTTGCGTACCAGGCCGACAACGAGCAGGGCTTCAGCTTCAGAACCCACGACCACGCGTGGCACCCAAAGGACCACGAGGGCCTGACCCTCATCCACCGCCCGGAGCGGTCACCGGATACGCCCGGCACACCTCAAGCTGGGCCACAACCGCCCCGGCAGGGGTGGAGCAAGGCCGCTAAACGCCGCCGCTTCGGGAGGTGAGAGGTTTGACGAGGTATGGCGGAGAAACACCCGGTCTACCCCTTATGGGGGTTCAAGGTAAAGTAAGTAAAATCCGGTCCGCCCGCCGATAAACCCGCAGGTCACGAACTCTGCTCCCCGCGCGTGCGGGGATGTTCCCGAGCGGTACAACGAGTGCCGCCCCACGGTCTTCTGCTCCCCGCGCGTGCGGGGATGTTCCTCAGGTCTGGCTCCGTGGACGCATCTCCGCTGCCTGCTCCCCGCGCGTGCGGGGATGTTCCCTGGTTGACGTACCGGATGACGTACGCGGCGGGGCTGCTCCCCGCGCGTGCGGGGATGTTCCCCGGTGACGCCGCAACGTCCCAGCGTCGAGTTCGCTGCTCCCCGCGCGTGCGGGGATGTTCCCAGCATCCGGCGTCAGCAGCTCCACCCGATCGTCTGCTCCCCGCGCGTGCGGGGATGTTCCCGCCACGGGCCGCCATGTGCGGAACGCCCGCGCCCTGCTCCCCGCGCGTGCGGGGATGTTCCCGCCCTAAGGCTGTGGATCTTCTCCGGCGGGTTCTGCTCCCCGCGCGTGCGGGGATGTTCCCGGCCCCGCGCCGGGGCGGCGGCGGGGCACAGTCTGCTCCCCGCGCGTGCGGGGATGTTCCCGTTGGGTCGCCCGCGCCGTCGGCAGCCCAACCCTGCTCCCCGCGCGTGCGGGGATGTTCCCGAGCGCACCAGCGAGAGCTACGCGCCGCTGGACTGCTCCCCGCGCGTGCGGGGATGTTCCCTCTGCCGCCGCAGTGCGGACGTCCTGCGCCCACCTGCTCCCCGCGCGTGCGGGGATGTTCCCTCCTTCAGGCCGGCGGCGATGGTGAGCCACCGCTGCTCCCCGCGCGTGCGGGGATGTTCCCAGGATCAGCGTGGGCCGAGGCCAGGAGACAGGCTGCTCCCCGCGCGTGCGGGGATGTTCCCGGGTGCGCCCGCCGCGCACCTCGGCACCGGAGCTGCTCCCCGCGCGTGCGGGGATGTTCCCGAGGCACGAGAGGCACGAGGGAATCTCCAAGACTGCTCCCCGCGCGTGCGGGGATGTTCCCCGCCCATAAAACGTCCCCCGTCTCGCCTGTGGCTGCTCCCCGCGTGTGCGGGGACGTTGCCGAGCTGTCCGCCTCCGGCGGTTCATCCGCCGGGGCGGCGCAGGCGCTCCCGGAGGGCCTGGGCGCGGGCGTCGTGCGCTTCGCCCATCAGCCGCAGCGCCTCCGCGCGCCGCTCCCGGGCCGCCGCCGCGTCCGTTCCGGCCAGCGCGTCGGCCAGCGCGGCGAGCGCCAGCGCCGCGTGCCACCCGTCGCCCAGCCGCCGGTACACCTCACCCGCGCCCTGCCAGGCCAACGCCTCCCGGCCCCGGTCACCGTACCGCCGGTGCAGCGCCGCCGACCGCTGGTAGGAGACCAGGGCCTCCGCCGGCTCGCCGGCGGCCAGTTGGGCCGCGCCGAGCGTCAACAGCCAGTAGCCCTCAGGCCGCAGGTCGCGCAGGTCGAGCGCGATCCCCACCGCCCACCGCGCGGCGTCCAGCGCCGCCGCCGTCTCGCCCTGCTCGCGCAGCGCCTCGCTCAACACGTGCAACGCGTTGCCCTCGCCCCGGCGGTCGCCCAGCGCGCGGTGCTCGCGCAGGGCGCGCTCGGCCGCCTCGCGCGCCGCCGGCAGCTCGCCCGCCCGCAGTCGGACGGTGGCGACGTTGGCGAGCACCGTGGCCGCCCGGTGCGGCGGACCCACCGCGCGGAAGACGGCGTGCGCCTCGTCGAAGCTGGCCGCCGCCTCGCGAAGCTCGCGGCGCCGCAGGTGCACCAGGCCCAACAGGCTCTGCACGTCCGCGATGCCGGCGCGGTCCCCGAGGTCCCGCCACAGCGCCAGCGCCTCCCGGTAGCGGGCGACGGCCTCGGCCAGCTCGTTCTGCCCGACGTGCGCCATCCCGAGGTCGGTCAGCAGCATCGCCTGCCCGTCCCTGGCCCGCGCGGCCCGGGCCAGTTCGAGGCCGGCCCGGCCGGCCGGCGGCCACAGCAGGGTGCCGGTCGACGGCGGCTGGGCGTCCCAGAGCACGGCCGCCAACCGCCAGCCCAGGTCCGGCCGTTCGAGGCGGGCGGTGAGCGGAACGGTGGCGACCAGGTTCGGGAACTCGCGCTCCACGAAGTCCGTCGCCGCGTCGTAGTCGGCGAAGCCGCTCTCGGCGAGGGCCGTCGCCACGGCCGCCTCCGCCGGCTCGGGCGCGGCCCACTCCTCCGTCGGGCTCAGCCACCGGGCGGCGGCGACGGCCAGGCCCAGATACCAGTCCACCAGCCGGCGCAGCGCCGCCCGTTGCCCCTCCGCCGGCTCCTCGCGCCGGGCCTGGTCGCTGGCGTAGGCGCGCAACAGGTCGTGGAAGGCGTAACGGTCGGGCGCCGTCTGCTCCAACAGGTGGGCGCCGACCAGCACATCGAGCAGCTGGCGGGTGCGCGCCCTGGCCAGCCCGGCCAGCGCCGCCGCCGCACCCAGCCCGACGTCCGCGCCCGGGTGCAGCCCCAGCAGCCGGAACAGCCGCGCCGCCGCCTCCGGCAGCGCCCGGTAGGACCAGGCGAAGACGGTCCGCACCGCCTCCGCCTCCTCGTCGTCCCCGGTGCTCAACGCCTCCCAGAGCGCGGACTGGTCCCGCAGCTCGGCGATCAACTCCCGCAGCGCCAGGTGCGGTCGGCCGACCGCGCGCTCGGCCGCGATCCGCAGCGCCAACGGCAGCCCGGCGCACAGCCGCGCCAACTCCGCCAGCTCCTCCGGCGTGTCCCCCGGCCGGTGTTCGGCGGTCACCGCGCGCAGCAGCGCCACGGCCTCCTCCTCGGGCAGGGTGCCCAGCGTGATCCGCCGGGCGCCGTCCCGAATCGCCAGGCCGGGCAGGCGACTTCGGCTGGTGATCAACGTCAGGCAGCTCGCCGTCCCGGGCAGCAGCGGCCGCACCTGGGCGACGGTGGCCGCGTTGTCCAGCAGGATCAGCATCCGCCGGTCGGCCAGCAACGAGCGGTAGAGCGCGGCGGCGGCGTCCTGGTCGGCCGGCACGCCCTCGGGCCGCACCCCGAGGGCGCCCAGAAACCGGTGCAGCGCCTCGGACGCGGCGACGGGCTCGCCGGGGCGGGCGTTCTCGCCGGGGCGGGCGTTCGCACCGGGCTCGGCCGGTTGGGTGTCCTCAGGCCGGTTGATGGTCCCGCCCCCCGGGCAGCGCGGGCGGCGGCAGGGGCGCCACCGCCCGGTCGAAATAGTCCGCCAGATCCTCGCCGCGCTCATACAGCGTGGCGATGAACGCCTCCCAGGCCGCGACCAGTTCGGGATCGTCGAGCCGGACGCCGCCCGCCGGCACGCCCTCGGGCGTGTAGTTCACCCGGTAGAGCGCCAACCCGCCGAGCACCACCACCTCCGGCAGCGGCCCGGCCGCCTCCCACTGCCGCACCAGGGCGCCCGGCACCACACGCACACGTTCGCCGTACTCGACGGAGATGCGCAGCGAATGCAACTCCCATTGCAGATAGGGCGTCAGGGGTTCCTCGACGATGCGCACCCGATGGAAGAAGGAACCCTTCCGCCGGTCCTCCTCCGCGTACTGGGCGAGTTTCCCGCGGCCCTCGTCCAGCAGGCTCAGCGCCCTTTCCCAGTCGCCGTCCTTCAACGCCTGGCGGGAGCTGGTGGATTCCTCGAAGTGTTGTGCGCGCTCCAACTTCCAGGAGTCATGGCCGCGCACGCGCGCATCGACCTCAGCGAAGTCCGCCTGGTACTCCGACCAGCTCATCCGGACGCCGCGTTCCAGGTCGAGCGGGGGAATTTCGAGGTCAGGCATCCGGGATATCACCTTTGCGAGGAGTGGGAGGGAGAAGTTTTTCGAGGAGCAGGGAGGAGAAGGCGGAGCGCGCATGTATGCGGTGGGTCTGGGGAGCGTGGCGTCCCGTGAATCGACGTTGCATTGTGCCTTCCTCTTGCCACGGGTGGCAGCCGAACGTTCCTCCTTCATCCTTTCGGGGGAAGCACGCGTGACCTCCCCCCGCGCGCCCCCTCCCGCCCCGCGCCCCGGAAAACTGGTTGTGCGTGGCCCGGGCCCAGGCGTCACCATTGGTGACCGAGCGGCCGACGAGCGTCGCGACCGCCCGTCAACTGACCGTTGACGCACGGCGGTTGACCGTAGGGAACAAGGGGGAGCCATGGCGTACACGGAACTGTCCGGTGTCCGGGTACCGATCCGCATGTGGGCGGACCCGGCGGAGGTCGAGGACAGCGCGATGCGGCAGCTGCGCAATGTCACCACCCTGCCCTGGGTGCGCGGGCTGGCCGTGATGCCGGACGTGCACTACGGCAAGGGGGCCACCGTCGGCTCGGTGATCGCCATGGAGGGCGCGGTCTGCCCGGCGGCGGTCGGCGTGGACATCGGCTGCGGCATGTCGGCGGTGCGCACCTCGCTCACCGCCAACGACCTGCCGGGCGACCTGTCGCGGCTGCGTTCGCGGATCGAGCAGGCGATCCCCGTAGGGCGCGGGATGCACGACGAGCCGGTCGACCCCACGCGGCTGCACGATTTCGGCGCGGGAACCCGCGCGGCCTGGGACGACTTCTGGTCGCGCTTCGACGGGGTGGCCGACGCCGTGTCGTTCCGAAGGGACCGCGCGGGGCGGCAGTTGGGCTCGCTGGGCTCGGGCAACCACTTCGTCGAGGTCTGCCTCGACACCGAGGGCGCGGTCTGGTTGATGCTGCACTCCGGCTCGCGGAACATCGGCAAGGAGCTGGCCGACCACCACATCGGCGTCGCGCAGGGCCTCCCGCACAACAAGGGGCTGATCGACCGCGACCTGGCGGTGTTCGTCGCCGACACCCCGCAGATGGCGGCCTACCGGCACGACCTGTTCTGGGCGCAGGAGTACGCGCGGCACAACAGGGCCCTGATGATGGCGCTGCTGAAGGACGTGGTGCGGAAGGAGTTCCGCAAGGCCGGGCCCCGGTTCGAGCGGGAGATCTCCTGCCACCACAACTATGTGGCGGAGGAGCGGTACGACGGTATGGACCTGCTGGTCACCCGCAAGGGCGCGATCCGCGCGGGGGCCGGGGAGTACGGGATCGTACCTGGCTCCATGGGCACCCGTTCCTACATCGTCCGCGGCCTGGGGAACGCGGACTCGTTCCAGTCCGCGTCGCACGGCGCCGGGCGGCGGATGAGCCGGGCGGCGGCGAAGCGGCGGTTCACCGCCGAGGACCTCGTCGAGCAGACGCGGGGCGTGGAGTGCCGCAAGGACTCCGGGGTGGTCGACGAGATTCCCGCCGCGTACAAGCCGATCGAGCAGGTCATCGAACGGCAGGGCGACCTGGTGGAGGTCGTGGCCCAGCTGCGGCAGGTCGTCTGCGTCAAGGGCTGAGTCAGGGCCCGAGTCAGGGGCTGAACGGGCCGGCGCCGGGGGCTCCTCCGAACTTCTCGGAAATTCGGGGGAGTGCCCCGGGGCGGGTGGGGCATACGAAGCTCAGGAGGTTGGTAACCATGGGCATGGTATTGCTCATTCTGCTTCTGGCCCTGCTGCTGTTCGGTCTGGGATTCGTGGTCAAGGCACTGTGGTGGATCGCCGTCGTCGTGCTGGTGATCTGGGTGCTCGGATTCCTGATCCGCCCGGCCACGGCAGGCGGCCGCCGAGGTCGCTGGTACCGCTGGTAGCAGATAACGGCCGGCTTCCGCATTCCTCCGCCCATCCGGGTGAGAACTTCCCCGCCCGGGAAGGGAATTACTCGACCGCTTCGACGTTACGAACCACAACCGGATTCCCCGTGACGGGAATTCCCGCAGAGACCCGCTGCCGGCCCGGTGCCCGGTGACACACCGGGCCGGCAGCGCCCACGTGTGCGTGCGGCGTGTGCCCGAGCCCGCGCCCCGGCGGATGAACCGCCCCCGGTCCCTGCGGTGCGTGCGTCGCCGCGCGCGGTGCGCCAGGATCGGTCCATGCGGCAACACGCGACGACCGGCGAGCCGGCCCGGGTTCTGATCGTCGAGGACGAGCCCAACATCCTCGAACTCCTCACCGCCTCGCTGGAGTTGAGCGGCTTCGCCACCCGGGGCGCGCCCGAGGCGTCGGCGGCGCTGGTGGCCGCCGACGCGTTCACGCCGGACATCGCGGTGGTGGATGTGACGCTGCCCGGCCGCAGCGGCCTTGAGCTGGTGGGCGACCTGCGCGGCGTCGTGCCGGAGCTGCCCGTGCTGTTCCTCACCGCGCGCGACACCGTGCAGGACCGGCTGGCCGGGTTCAGGGCCGGCGCCGACGACTATGTGACCAAGCCGTTCAGCCTGGAGGAGGTCGTCTTCCGGCTGCGCGCCATCCTGCGCCGCTCAAGCCGCTCGGGCCGGGCCGGCCAGGCCGGCGACGGGACGGCGCGGAGCGAGCCGCTGCGCTACGCCGACCTGGAGCTGGACGAGGACGCGCACCAGGTGCGGCGCGCCGGCCGGCCGGTGCGGCTGTCGCCCACGGAGTTCGCCCTGCTGCGCTATCTGCTGCTCAACGCCGGCCGGGTGGTGAGCAAGGCGCAGATCCTGGACCGGGTGTGGAGCGGCCAGGCCGACGACACCCGGATCGTGGAGACCTATGTGAGCTATCTGCGCCGCAAGGTCGACGCGGCGGGCCCGACGCTGATCCAGACCGTGCGGGGCGTCGGCTACAGCCTGCGGCTGGCCGAGGAGGAACGACGGTGAGCACCCCTCCCGGTGCGAGGCCGCGCCGGTTCCGCCCCTGGCCGCGCAGCCTCGGCGCCCGGCTGACCGCCACCCTGCTCTGCCTGACCTCCCTGTGCCTGCTGGCCTTCGGCACGGCCGGCACCGTGCTGCTGCGCCGTTCGCTGATCGAGGAGGTGGACGACCGGCTGGTCCGCCTCTGGCGCACCGAGGGCGAGGACATGCCCCCGCCGCCGGGCGAGGAGTCGCCCCCGCCGTTCCCCACCGACCTGCGGACCTTCGAACTCGACGCGGACGGCGAGGTGCGCCGCGTGGTCGGCAGGACCACCTCGGACGACGCGCTGCCCGACCTCGCCGACCGCGACCCCGCCGAGCTGCGGTCGTTGGTGGGCCGCCCGTTCACCGCGCCGAGCACCGAAGGGGACGGCTCCTGGCGGGTGTTGACCTCGGAGAGCGGCGACGGCGGGTTGCGCGTGGTGGCCCAGTCGCTGAGCGACGTGGAGAACACCCTGGACCGGCTGGTGATCATCGAGACGGTGGTCGGGCTGACGCTGCTGCTGGCCATCGGCGCCGGCGCGGTCGCCACGGTGCGGCTCCAGCTGCGCCCGCTGCGGGAGATCGAACGGACGGCCCAGGCCATCGCCGGCGGCGACTGGGAACGCCGGGTGCCGGCCCAGGACCCGGCGACGGAGACCGGCCGGCTGGGCGCCGCGCTCAACACGATGCTCGGCGAACTCGCCCGGGCGCTCCACGAGCGGGACCGCTCCGCCGAGACCACCCGCCGCTTCGTCGCCGACGCCTCGCACGAGCTGCGCACGCCCCTGTCGTCGATCGCCGGGTTCGCCGCGCTCCACCGGCAGGGCCGGGAGCGGGGCGTGGTCGCGGCGGACGCGCGGACCGAGCGCTGGATGTCGCTGATCGAGGAGGAGGCGCAGCGGATGGGCGCCATGGTGGACAGCCTGCTGATCCTGTCCCGCTTCGACGAGACGCCACATCTGGCGCCGTCCGACGTGGAGTTGGGGGAGATCGCCGAACGGGTGGTGGCGGCCGCCCGGGTCCGCTCCCCCGACCGCCCGATCGAACTCCACGTCGCCGAGCCGGTGTTCGCCGTCGCCGACGCGGAGCGGCTGCGCCAGGTGCTGGACAACCTGGTCGGCAACGCGCTCCTCCACACCCCGCCCGGCACCCCCGTGCGGGTGGCGGTCACCCGCGCCGACCGCCCGCCGCCCCGGGGCCCCGGCGCGGTCGGAACGCTGCCGGCCGGGGTCTCCGAGGTCGCCGTGATCACAGTGCGGGACGAGGGCAGGGGCATCCCGCGCGAGGAACTGCCCCGGCTCTTCGACCGGTTCTACCGGGCCGGCCCCGCCCGGGCCGCCCCAGGAACGGGCGCCGCCGCCCCAGGAACGGGCGGCGGCGGGGCGGGAACGGGCGGCGGCGGGGCGGGGCTCGGGCTGGCCATCAGCGCCCGGTTCGTCGAGGCGCACGAGGGGACGCTGTCGGTCGACTCGACGCCGGGGCGCGGCGCGGTGTTCACCGTGGTGCTGCCCCTGGGCTGAGGCCGGTGTCCTCCGGCGCCTCGGCCGTCACGGCGTCGAGGCGTTCGGCGAGTTGCTCCCCCGCCTCGGCCGCGTCCGAGTCGCCGGCGTCCTCGGCCCGTGCCACGACCGAGTCCAGGAGGTCCGTCGCGGTGCCGTCGGCGATCAGCTCCTGGTACAGCTCGGCGTAGGCCCGCTCGTACAGCTCCAGGAACGCGTCGTCGGCCAGGAACCGCTCCTTCAACGCGCCGCTGCCGAGGGACGAACGCCCGCCGTCCGGGACCTCCCCTTCGGGAACCTCGACTTCGGGAGCCTGCCCCTCGGGGAGCTGCCCTTCGGGGAACGGGGCGCCGCCGTCCGGGAGTTCGGGCCGTTCGCCGTCCTCGGGCGCCTGCCCGCCCTCCGGCAGCTCGCCGTCTTCGGGCCGCTCGCCGCCCGCGCCGCCACCCGGGCCACCACCCGCGCCGCCGCCCAAGCCGGCGCCCCCCATGCCGCCGAAGGCGAGGTTGAGGTCCCAGGAGAGCACGGTGAACCGCTCCGCCTCCGTGTCGTACCACAGGTAGTAGTTGTTGCCGGGACCGTCCATCCCGTCACCGTTGGAGAGCAACGCCTGGGTCGCGAGATAGCGGGCGAAGGACTCCACGTCGAGGTACGCGTCGAGCCGTGCCGCGAACTCCTCGTCGTCCGCCTCATCGACGAACCGCAGCAGCCGGGTCACCGGCGTCAGGTCCTGGCCGCCGGCCGCGTTGACCTGGCGGAACGACTCCTCGTAGGCGGTCGGGTCGTCCCCGAGGTAGTCGAACGAGCCGCCGGCGCGCGCCTTGTAGAGCACGCCGTCGCCCAACTCCGCCGCCCAGGGCTCGTCCGGGGACTCCAGCAGCAGCCGGGGCGCGGCCTCGCCGCCGTTGACGGCGACCGAGGCGAACGCGAAGTCCTGGGTGACCTGCCCGTCCTCCGCCGTCAGCGCCAGGGCCAGCGCCTCGTTGAGCGCCGTCGCAGAGGTGGTCGTTCCCGGGCGCAACGCGATCTCGGTGTGGCCCTGGTAGGCGCGACCGCTCTGGAACTCATCGAAGCTGATCAGCCAGGGCAGCTTTTCCGGCTCCTCGTCGGAGAGCGCCACGCCGCCGATCCCGCCGCCCCGGCCCTCGGGAGCGGCGTCCTCACCGGCGCCGCCGTCGGCTCCACCGCCGGCCGCCTGGTCCGAACGGAGGCCCATCAGCGTGGAGTTGCCCTTGAGCCGGAGCGCCACGTCGTTCACCACGGTGCCGTCGATCACCACATCGGCCCTGATGTACTGCTTCTCGCCCTCCTCCCGAAAGACGCGCAGCATGTCGGCATACTCGTCCTCGTTGAAGGTGACCTCGATGCTGTGTTCCCCGCCGTCGAAGAGGTCGCCCTCGCCCTCGATGTTCTGGGTGACCGTCTCCGCCGCGACCAGCTCCGAGCTGACATAGGGCCGAATCCGCAGCCCGCCCAGCGCCAGCGTCAGCACCAGCACCGCCGCGCCCAGGGCGGCGAGCACCCGCCAGTGCCGCCGCAGCCGCATCGGCAGCCGGTGCCGGAGCCGGCGGCGGCCCGGGGCCGCGCCGGAGGGGGAACGCCGCCGGCCCATCACAGGTCCGTCTGGTCGTAGCCGGTCAGCACCGCCGCCTTCTGTCCTGCGGTCGACTCCCGCAGGGCGCCGACCAGTTGGCCCGGCGTGACGCCGCTCTTCAGCCGCGCCGTGTAGGCCAGCTCCAGCAGCGCCCCGCCGCGCACCGACTCGGTGCTGATCAGCTCGTGCTCGTCGGTGTGGCGCAGCAGCACGTCCTCGACGGCCGGGCCGTGGTCGTAACCGTCCGCCGGCACCTGCACCTTGACCAGCTGCCGCTGCACCTGGAGCGCGAACCAGTTGAACCGGTGCAGCAGCAGGATCACCAGGCAGATCAGCACGGTGGCGATCCCGGCCAGCGCGTAGAAGCGGGTGCCGCAGGCCATGCCGAGCGCCATCACCAGGAAGATGAAGCCGACGTCCCTGGTCTCCTTGATCGCGTTGCGGAAGCGCACCACGGAGAGGGCGCCGACCAGCGCGAAGGCACGCGCGATGTTGGAGCCGACCACCAGCATGATCAACGCGATCAGCATCCCGAGGATGATCAGCGTGTGGACGTAGGACTGGCTGTAGGAGATGTTGCGGTGGGTGGCCCGGTAGGTCCAGGCGACGACCAGGCTGGTCACCAGGGCGAGGGAGAGGGCGACCGTCACGTCCAGGACGCTGAACGTGCCGGACAGGTCGGTGATCCCGAAGTCGAGTTCCATGGGTGTTCCTGTCAGCGAGAAGAAGGGGTGGGAGGGTTGCCCGGGGGTGGGAGGGTTGCCGGGGCTCAGGCGGGCTGTCGTTCGACGGCCGGGGACCCGGGGGCCGCGTCGTCGGTCTCCGGCACGTGGAAGACGGAGCGCGGGGCCCGGCCGAACGCCTCGACGCTCTGGCAGTACTTGGAGATCCGCCGCACCTGGAGCCCGTGGCGGGCGGCGAGGTCGGTGATCCAGTAGGGCACCCGCTCGTTGGCCTTGACCTCCATCACCACCAGGTGCGGGCTGATGATGGCGCGGTTCTCGGCCTCGGCCCGCAGGTCGAGGTCCCGGTCGCGGCCCCGCACCCGATGGTCGAAGGTGACCCGCAGCCCCAGGTCCGAGTCGACGCCCACGAAGGGCTCGCGGCGGTAGCCGGTGATGGCGGTCGGCCGCAGGTCGAGGCGCTGGACCAGCTCCAGCACCTCGTCGACGAACGGCTGGTCGGCCTCGGGGTGGGCGATCCGCCGCCGCCCGTCGCAGAGGTCCCTGGCCAGGCGGTAGGGCAGCAGCACCCGCCGCTTCTGGGTGACGCGGTTCACCCGCTGTTTGATCTCCACCGAGACCTGGGCGTCGTCGGGGGCGGGGCCCAGCTCGCCGTAGCGGCGGATGCGCAGCTTGCGCCGGAACCGCAGGCCCTCGATCTTCTCCCAGTAGAAGCGGAGGCCGGTCGTGTCGTAGTAGAGGCTCCACACGCCGTAGCCGCCGGGCCCGCCGTTGACACCGGGGCCGCCGTTGCCATCGGGCCGCATCCGGGCGGCGACCTCGCGGCGGATCTCCTCGACCCCGGCGGCCGGCACCAGGTACTTCAGCTCGTACCGGTTGAACGCGTGCAGAGCGCGGGGTGAATCCATCGTTGCCATGGGGAGAAGGGAACGCCATGGAGGTGGGAGAACCCGGAGAGTCAGCTGAGAGATAGCTGAGAACGCGACGCCGCGTGGTGGTTGGGTGGCTGTGGGGTGGGTTGGGGGTCCTTCGGGTGTGAGGGCCGGCACAGGTCGTTGGTCCTCTACGAGGCCGGGTCGTGGACGGGCGGGGGGTGTGGGGGTGGTGTCGTGGCGGGGTGTGGGGTGGGTCGAAGGTCCCGGGGTGTGGGGGTGTTTTCGCAGGTCAGGGCTTTGCCATGGGGGTGGTCGGCGGTGCATGTTGGGTGTCGGCCGCCCACCAGCGACCCGCACCCCCGCCCCCTTTCACGAAAGAGGACGCCTTCATGACCGCCAGCACCCACGGCACCTTCCGGACCATGACCCGTCCGGTCGTGATGGCCGGCATCGTGACCGTCGGCGCCACGGCCCTGACGCTCCCCTTCGCCACCACCGCCACCGCCGACGACACCACCCAGGCCGGCATCACCACCGCCACCGCCGACCAGACCACCGCCCCCGCCGCCTACACCCCCCACGGCCCCGACGGCCTCCTCGGCAAGCCCACCACGGCTGACAACGACACCAACGACGAGAACGCCGACGACAACGCCGACAACGGCGCCGACGCCGACGCTGAGCGGGATGGCGACGCCGAGGAGGGCGGCAAGCCCGCCGAGAAGACCCAGCCCGAGGACGAGAACCAGGCCGCGGAGGACGGCAAGCCCGCCGAGGGCGTCATCGACGGCCACGCGGACGGCTTCGACGCCGACACCGGCCGGGGCGAGAAGTACCACCAGGACGGCTCGCTGGTCGTCATCCCGCAGAACGAGCAGCCCAAGCCCGAACCCGCCTCCAGCGAACAGATCGACGGCTGGATCAAGGAAGCCCTCAAGATCATGGAGAAGGAGGGCATCCCCGGCACCTACGACTCCATCCACCGCAACCTGATGCGCGAGTCCGCCGGCGACCCCCTGACCATCAACCTCTGGGACACCAACGCCGAACAGGACATCCCCTCCAAGGGACTCCTCCAGGTCATCGACCCCACCTTCGAGCAGTACCACGTCGACGGCACCAGTAAGAACATCTACGACCCCGTCGCCAACATCACCGCCGCCTGCAACTACGCCGCCGACCGCTACGGCTCCATGGAAAACGTCGACAGCGCCTACTGACCGACCGAGACCAGACAGCAGAAGAAGCACGGGGGAACGTGGCCCGTCGTCCGTCCCAGCCCGCCGCCGGTGAGGGTTGAGATGTGGCGGCGGGCCACGACGTTCCCGTGCCGCGCGGGAGACGCGGCGCGGGTGGGTGTCTGCCCTGACAGCGGGAGGTTACCCCGTTTTCCGCTCATCTGAGCGTCTGAGTCATCAGACGTGGCGGGCATCACGCGCACAGGCCGCGCAATCGCCAGCAAACAGGGACAAGATCCCCAACCAACCCCGCGCTCAGTCGAGTTCGTTGAGCCGCTGGTCCGCGCGGTCCGGCGCATAGAGGGACTCGACGACCATGGCCGCCGCGCCCGTCAGGCCGGCGCGCTCGCCGAGCCGGGAGGTGACCACCTGGAGATAGGCCGTCGTCCTGGGCATCGCCCGCTGGTAGAGGAGTTCCCGCACCCCGGTGAGGAACGAGGGGCCCGCCAGGTCCCCGGCGACCATCAGCACGCCCGGGTTGAGCAGGGTGACCACCGTCGCCAGCACGCCGCCGACCAGGCGGCCCGCCTCGCGCGCCAGGCGCACCGCGTCCGGCTGGCCGATGGTGAGCTGGTCGCGGACGCCGGAGCCCGAGGTCGTCGGGATGCCGGCCGCCGTCAGCTGCTCGGCGATGGCCCGGCCGCTGGCCACGGCGGCCAGGCAGCCGTAGGAGCCGCAGCGGCAGAGCGCCCGGGGATGGTCGCTGAGCCGTATGTGGCCGATGTCACCGGCCGCACCGTCGAACCCCCGGTACATCTCGCCGTCCACCACCACGCCGGCGCCGATGCCGGTGGAGACCTTGACCAGCAGGAACGCCGAGCAGTCCGGGAAGCCGTGGCGCTGCTCGGCGTAGGCCATGAGGTTGGCGTCGTTCTCGACCAGCACGGGTATCGCCGCGCCGGCCTCGCCCACCTGGGCCGCGAACGCCGCGCGCATCGTTTCCGCGATCGGGTGCCGGTCCCAGCCGGGCATCATCGGCGGCTGGACGACCTGCCCCAGGCCCGCGTCCACCGGCCCCGGGACGGCGAGACCTATGCCACACACCGCGTCTACGGAGACGCCCGCCTTCTCGACGAGCAACGCGAACCACTGGCCGAGCCGTTGGAGCACCTCCTCCGGGCCCTGGCTGATCAGCAGCGCGCCGGAGTGCTCGGCGAGCACCGTTCCGCCGAGGTCGAGGACGGCGGCGCGGGCGTGGCGGGTCTCCAGGTCGGCGCAGAGGACGACGGCGTGGGTGGTGTCGAAGTGCAGCCGCACGGCGGGCCGTCCACCGGTGGGCGCCTCCACGGGGTCGCCCGCGCTCTCCTTGACCCAGCCGGCGCGGAAGAGCTGTTCGAGGCGGCCGCCGACGGTGGATCGGGAGAGGCCGGTGACGCGTTGCAGCTCCCCCCGCGTGGTCGCGCGACCGGTACGGATCAGCCGCAGAAGGTGACCCGCGCTCGACTGGTTCATGCCCGCTGCCTTCCCCTGGGGCGGATATCTCACCCCCCGGAGCTTGTGAAGTAGATATTACAGCGGTACTTTTGCGTGTTAAGTAGACGTAACTCTACGGTACCTTCGACAAAACACCGCGTGCCGTCATGCCCCCGACGCCGGCGCCACCGTCCATCGGAGATCACGTGGATCGCGCTGACCAGTCCACCAGCCCGCACACAACCGCATACAACGGAGCGCGCCGCGTACTCACGGGGAACTGGGTGGGCGCCTCCACCGTTCCGTCGCGTTCGCTCTATCCGCACCAGTGGAGTTGGGACTCCGCCTTCGTCGCGATCGGGCTCCGGCACCTCTGGCCGCTGCGTGCGCAGCGCGAGCTGGAGACGCTGCTGGCCGCGCAGTGGCAGGACGGGCGGGTGCCGCACATCGTCTTCAACCCCTCGGTGCCGCTGGCCGCGTACTTCCCGAGCCCCGACTTCTGGCGCTCCTCCTCGGAGGGCGCCGGCTGCGGAGCGCCGGCCGGGACGGAGACCTCCGGGCTCGTCCAGCCGCCGGTGCACGCGGTGGCCGCCTGGCTGACGCACCGGGCCGACCCGGTCGCCTCGCACCAGCGGGGCTTCCTGCGGCGGGTCTACCCGCGCCTGGTCGCCTGGCAGCGCTATCTCACCGGCGCCCGCGACCTGGGCGGCCACGGGCTGGCGTCGATCGTCCACCCCTGGGAGTCGGGGATGGACAACAGCCCGTGCTGGGACCCGCCGTTGGCCCGGATCGATCCCGTCGGCAGCGACACGTTCCACCGCGCCGACCTGCACCACAGCCGGCCCGCCGACCGCCCGACCGACCTGGACTACGGCCGCTATGTGCGGCTCGCGGAGAACTACCGCGACCACGGGTACCTGGACCGGGACTGCGGCCACCCGTTCGCCGTCGAGGACCCGGCGGTCAACGCGCTGCTGATCCTCTCCGAGCACGCCCTCGCGGAGATCGCCGGCGCGCTGGGGCGCGACCCGAGCGATCACCTGGTGCGCGCCGAGGAGTTGACGACCGCGCTGGTCAAACGGCTGTGGCACGCGGAGTCCGGGCAGTTCCTCGCGCACGACGTGATCGCCGACGAGCCCATCGCCGAGCACAGCGCGGCGGGGCTGATCCCGCTGGTGCTGCCCGGGCTGCCGGAGGAGACGGTGCGCGCCCTGGTCGCGACGGCCACCGGCCCACGCTTCGGCCTCGGCGTCAGCACCCGGATGGTGCCCAGCTACGACCTGACCGGCCACGCCTTCGACCCGGCCCGCTACTGGCGCGGACCGGCCTGGTTCAACGTCAACTGGCTGGTCGAACGCGGCCTGCGGCGCCACGGCGAGCTGGCGCTGGCCAACGAGCTGCGCGCCAACCTGACGCGGCTGGCGGCCAGTTCGCGGTACGCCGAGTATGTCGACCCGGTCACGGGCGAGGCGCGCGGCACCCGCGACTTCAGCTGGACGGCCGCCGTCACCATCGACCTGCTGGCCGAGCCGCCACTGCCGGCCGGCGGCCTGCTGCCCGCACCGCACCACGCCGAGGAGCGGCTCGTTCCCGCGTCCGTTCCCGTTCCCGTTTCCGCTGACTGACCGCCGGCCGCCCGGCCGCCCGCGCGCGCCCCTCACGCACGCCCCGCGCACGCGCCCCTACTCTTCGCCAAGTTCATAAGGACCAAAGGAGTCGCGGTGATCCCGACGCACCACTGTCTGCTCGTCCAGGACGGCACGTTCGCCGCCGTCGGCGAGGGCGGTGACATCACCGGCGAGCGGGGCGCGAGCCCCGACGGGCTGTTCGCGCGTGACGCCAGGCACCTCAGCCGCTGGCAGCTCACCGTGGACGGCGCCGCCCCGACCGTGCTGGTGCCGACGCCGACCGGGCCCACCGGCGCCGTCCCAGCCCGCGCCACCGCCGTGCTCACCCAGCCGGCCGCCCGCACGGACACGCCCGCGCTGACCCTCTTCCGCGAACAGACCGTGCGGGAAGCGGAGTTGACCGACCACATCCGGATCAACGGCAACGGCTCGCGGCCGGTCACCGTGCTGCTCGCGCTGACCGTGGACGCCGACTTCGCCGACCAGTTCGAGCTGCGCGACGACCACCGCTGGTACCAGAAGCCGCACGCCGTGCGCACCCGTCAGAAGCGCGACGACGGCGTGGAGTTCGGCTACCGGCGGCGCGAGTGGCACTCCCGGACGGTGGTCACCGCAGACCCGGCGCCCGACGCCGTCGAGGAGACCGGCAGCGGCGCGCGCCGGCTGTGCTGGCGGATCGAGCTGCCGCCGCACGGCAGCACCACGCTGCGGCTGCGGGTCACGGCGCACCCGCACGGCGCGGCCGAGCCGGCCGGCGAGGCGCCGGAGCCGCGTCGAGTCCCGTTCGGCGAGGGCGCGTTGGGGCGGGCCTGCGCCCAGGGCGACGCCGACCTGGCCGCGCTGCGGCTGGCCGCCACCGGGCCCGAGGGCGAGGCGCTGCGGGTGCCGGCGGCCGGCGTGCCGTGGTTCGTGACGCTGCTCGGCCGCCACGCGCTGATCACCTCGCTGCTGACCCTGGACAGCCACCCCGAGCTGGGCCACGACACCCTGCTGGCGCTGGCGGCGACCCAGGCCACGGACGAGGCGCCGGAACGTATCGCCCAGCCCGGCAAGATCGTGCACGAGGTCCGCCACGGCGAACTGGCGTACTTCCAACAGGTGCCCTACGCCCGGTACTTCGGCTCCGTGGACGCCACGCCGCTGTTCCTGGTGCTGCTGGGCGCGCACGCCGAGCGGACCGGCGACGACAAACTGGCGCACCGCCTGGAGCGGCACGCGCGGGCCGCCGTCTCCTGGATGTTCGACCACGGGGGCCTGACCGAGCACGGCTATCTGCGCTACCGCGCCGACGAGGGTGGGCTGGCCAACCAGAGCTGGAAGGACTCCCCCGACGCGATCTGCTTCCCCGACGGCACCCCGGCGCGCGGCGCCATCGTTGCGGCGGCGCCGCAGGGCTACGCCTACGCCGCGCTGGTCCGCGCCGCCGAACTGGCCGGCTCCGTCTGGGCCGACCCGGCCTGGGCCGAGCAACTGGCCGGCGCCGCCGACGCGTTGCGGGAACGTTTTCTGGCGGACTTCTGGCTGCCCGAGGCCGGCTTCACCGCCCTGGCCCTGGACGGCGAGGGCCGCCGCGTGACCACCCTCGGCTCGGACGCCGGGCACCTGCTGTGGACCGGCATTCTGGACGCGGCGCGGGCCGAGGTGGTCGGGGAACGGCTGCTGTCGCCCGCGTTCTTCTCCGGCTGGGGCATCCGCACGCTGGCCACCGGGCAGGACGCCTACCATCCGCTGGCCTACCACCGGGGCGCGGTCTGGCCGCACGACAGCGCGATCGCCGCGCTCGGGCTGGCCCGGCACGGCCAGCACGAGCGGGCCAGGACGCTGGCCGACGGGCTGCTGGCGCTGGCCGCCGCGCACGACTACCGGATGCCGGAGGTCATCACCGGGCACGGCCGCGACGACCACCCCGCGCCGGTGCCCTACCCGCACGCCTGCTCCCCCCAGTCCTGGGCGGCGGCCACCCCGTTCGCCCTCCACGAGGCCCTTGCCGGGCCGTGAGTGCCGAGCCGCCGCCGGCTCGGCGCCGGCGGCGATCGGCCACGGCCGGCCAGCGGCCGCCAGACACCGCCGGCCACGCGCCGGCGCTCCGGCAGCGCCGCAGGCCCCACGCGGTAGCGGTCAGCCGCCGGCGGCAGCCGGGCCGCTCGCGGCGCCCACGGCGCCGGTTCAGCCGGCGGCGGCGGCCGGCGGCGTCAGGTGGGACAGGTCCAGCTCGGCGACAGGGTACGGACGTTCGGGCGGCAGCAGCGCTGCCGCAGCGTCGAGGTCGCCGGCGCGGACCAGGGTGTGGACCTCGTGGGCGAGCGGGGTGACGTCGCGGATGGCGACGATCCACTCGTCGGCGTAGCGCGCCACCGCCGCGCCCGCCAGGCCGAGTTGCAGGGAGCGGTGGTCCAACGGGCGCAGCCGCAGGTCGCGTTCGGGGTCCCACTGGACCCGGGTCGGGGCGGCGCGCAGGGCGGAGCGCCAGGCGTCGCGGTCCGCGTGCACGGCCGGGTCGAAGTGGGAGAGCGCGGCATGGCGCAGCGCCCAGCCGAGGCCGGCGCGGCTCATCTCGACGGCCAGCACCGTCTCCTGGCCCGGCTTGGTGCCCCAGCCGCAGCGGTACATCATCCAGCGGAAGGACGGCTTGATCCAGGTCATCCGGTCCCGCTTCCAGCCCGGCGGGAACCGCCCCTCGCGGGCGGCCGGCAGGCCGATGCCCGGCTCGTAGGCCTGGTAGACGGTGACGGTCTCCTCGGTGTACACCGCGCGAATCTCCCGCGCGGGAACGGTCGTTGACATGCCGACGATGCTCGCCCCCGGCAGCCGACGGCGGCAACGGCTTTCCGCGCGCCGCTTCAGGCGCCGGGGATGGCCAGGCCGTCGTGGACGGCAGCGGAGCCCGCCTCACTCCGGAGCAGGACCATGGCCTTCCGGCGGCAGGGTGACCGTGAATTCGGTGCCGTTGTGATCGCTCTCGACCACGATGTTTCCGCCGTGCGCCCGCACGATCGCGGCCGCGATGGACAGCCCGAGTCCGGTACTGCCGGAGGTGCGGTTTCGTGCGAGATCGCCACGGGTGAAGCGGTCGAAAAGCTTGGGCAGGAGGCCCGGGTCGATGCCTGGACCGTCGTCGGCTACGACAATTCTCACCGCCTCGGTACCGTCCGTGACGGACGTGGTCACGCGCGTGCCGGCGGGGGTGTGCTTCCCCGCGTTGCCGAGAAGGTTGATGAGCACCTGGCGCAGCCGGTGTTCGTCACCGACGACCTCGATCGATTCGTCCACCTCGACGAGCCACTCGTGATCCGGGTACGCCGCGTGCGCGTCGTCGGCGGTCTCGATCGCGAGCAGGGAGACGTCCACCGGCTCGCGTCGGAGTGCCTGTCCCGCGTCGAGCCGTGCCAGGAGCAGCAGGTCTTCCACGAGGGACGCCATCCGCTCGGCCTCTGACCCGATCCGGTCGAGCGATCGCGCCTGAGTCGCGCTCATCTCGGTCTCGTCGGACTGGGCGAGGAGCGCGTAGCCCCGGACCGAGGCGAGAGGGGTACGCAACTCGTGGCTGGCATCGGCGACAAAGGCGCGAAGCCGGTCCTCGCTCTCCTGTCTCGACATGAGTGCCGCCTCGACGTGGTTGAGCAGCGTGTCGAGTGCGGCGCCGACCCTGCCCACCTCGGTTCGCGAGTCCTCGGCGAGTCCGGCGCGTTCGGGCATCGTCACCGCTCCTGCCTCAAGGGGCCGCCGCGACACGCGTTCGGCCGTGTCGGCGATCCGTCGCAGCGGCCGCAGGGCTGCGGTCACCAACCATGCGAGGCCCAGAACCGCGACGAGGAGCGCGGCGCCGACCACCACCACGAGGATCGAGGAGAGCGAGGCGACGGTCGCCGAGACATCCCGCGTCGACAGACCGGCGACCACGAGGGAGTCCTCGACTGACTGGGCGGCGACGCGGAAGGACCCGATCTCTCCCCCGAGCTCAACCGTCGCGGGCGTTCCCTCGTCCTCCACCGCTGCCGCGATCTCCGAAAGCTGCGCGGGTGTCAGCGAGACGGTGCTCCCGTCCCGGCCGACATACGCGGAGCTGACCGTGGAGCCGTCGGCCGCGAAGACCACTTCGAGGCTGTCCACCCGCGGGCGTGGCCCGGCGCGCTCCGGCCCGTCGTCCTCAGGGGACCCCGCGTCCGGTCCGACTCCTTCCGGTCCGATGGCGAGTTGGAGGCCGGTGCGGACGTCCTCGTCGAGACGCTTGTAGAGCGAGGCCCGGAGCGAGAGCACCGTCACCGCCGCGGAGAGGATGAGGGGGACGAGCACCAGCGTGGTCGTGCCGAAGATGAGTTTCCGGCGTAGGGGCCAGCGTTGTAGCAGCCGGAGCGGGGTCACGAGTCGGCCTGCTTGATCATGTAGCCCACACCCCTCACCGTGTGGATGAGGGGCGGGCCGGAGGAATCGATCTTCTTGCGCAGGTAGGAGATGTAGATCTCCACGACACCTGATCGACCGCCGAAGTCGTAGCTCCACACGTTCTCGAGGATCTGCGCGCGCGTCAGCACCTGCCGCTGGTTCCGCATGAGGTAGCGCAGCAGCTCGAACTCCTTTGCCGTCAACCGGATCGGCACGCCGCCGCGCCGCACCTCGTAGCTGCGCTCGTCCAGCGTCAGATCGCCCACGACGAGCGGGCCGTCGTCGCTCTTCACCCCGACGTACCGCCGGGCCATGCCCCGGACCCGAGCCACGACCTCCTGGAGGTGGAACGGCTTCGTGACGTAGTCGTCGCCGCCGGACGTGATCGCCTCGATCCTGTCGTCGACCCCGTCCTTGGCGGTGAGGAACAGCACCGGGACGTCGTTACCCGCGGCGCGCAGTCGCCGCAGCACCTCGAGCCCGTCGAGGCCGGGCATCATGACGTCGAGCACCACGACGTCGGGGCCGAACTCGCGCACCAGGTTCAGCGCCTCCTGCCCGTTCCCCGCGCTCTCGACGAGCCAGCCCTCGTTGCCCAACGCCATCACCAGCAGTTCGGCGAGGTTCCGCTCGTCATCGACCACGACCGCCCGCACGGGCGAACCGTCGGCGCGAGTGAACCGCTGCGGGAACACGGCATTGCTCATGCGTCCAGGTTCGCCTATCAAGGCCGGCTCGCGAAGGCTCCGGCGGCTTGCACGAGCAAGTCTTATCCGCCGTTCGGGCGCCTCTTGTCGTTCGTGAATGTCGCGCCGCTTGGATCGTGGTCACAGGCGATTCCGCGAAGGAAGACGAACCATGTTGACATCAAAGACGAAGAAGCGGCTGCTCAGCGCCGCCGCGTGTGTGCTCGTGTCCGGCCCGCTGCTGACCGGCTGCGCCACCGGCACCGACACCACCACCGCCTCGGCCTCGACGAGCTCGGCGACGGCGACCTCCACCGGTTCGGCGGACAGCGCCGACGCGACCACGACGAGCGAGACGATCTCCAGCGTCTCGACGGCCGCCGAGGCGTTCCTCGCGACGCTCTCCGACGAGCAGCGGGAGGCCGTGCTGTACGACTACGACGACGAGACCAAGACGACGTCCTGGTCGAATTTCCCCGTCACGTTCGTCGACCGCGCCGGCCTCAACCTGAACGACCTCACCGACGAGCAACGGGACGCGGCCATGGAGGTGCTGGAGGCCCTGTTGAGCGAGGAGGGCTACGAGACGGTCACCGGGATCGTCGGGGGCGACGAGTACCTGCTTGAGAACTCGAGCACCACCGAGACGTCCCTCGGCCAGTACTACATCGCCTTCTTCGGCGACCCGACCGGTGAGAGCGCCTACGAGGTGCAGTTCGGGGGGCATCACCTCGGGATCAACGCCACGCTCGACGCCGCGTCCGACGCGATCACCTTCGCGCCGACCCACCTGGGCGTGCAACCCGCCGTGTACACGGACGAGGAGGGCAACAAGGTGCAGCCGTTCGACGGCATCTACACCGATGCGTTCGCGTTCTTCGACAGCCTCACCGAGGAGCAGCAGGCGACGCTCACCTCCGGCGACGTCAGCATGTGCGCCCCCGGCGACACGTGCGACTTCGCCACCGGTTCCGGGCTCACCGGCGCCGACCTGACGGACGAGCAGAAGCGACTGCTGCTGGAACTGATCGCGAACTGGGCGGGCATGGCCGACGAGGAGACCACCGCGGACGCTCTGGCGGAGATCGAGGCCACCCTCGACGACACGGTCGTCGCATGGTCGGGCGAGACCTCCTACGACATGAGCACCGGGGAGGGCATCTCCTTCTCCGTCTCAGGACCGAACGTCTACGTCGCCTTCCAAGCGCAGCAGGGCTCGGCCGGTGCCGACGTCGACGGGGTGTCCACCTCCGGCTGGGGCCATGTCCACACCATCTATCGAGACCCGACGAACGACTACGCGAACAGCGTCACCCAGCAGGAAGCCAGCGGCATGAGTGGCGGTCCCGGTGGCGGCGGGGGCATGTCTCCGGGCGGTCCCGCCGGTGACGCTGGCGACACCCCGCCGGGGGCCGCCCCTGGCTCCGAGGGGTGAGTCTCACATCCCGCGCAGCCTCCGGCGGCAACGACTTTCCCGGCGCGCGGGCCGCTTCAGGCGCCGGGGCGCGCTTCGCGCGGCAGCCCGAAGTGGTCGACGGTGCGCCGGGCGACCTCGCCCGGAGAGAGCCGGGTGTTGTCGATCACCAGGTAGTCTCGGCAACCGTCGTACTCGCCGCGTGAGTTGAGCCGGTGGGCGGCGTCGGCCTCCAGCAGATGCCGCCGGGAGCCGGCCAGGTCCCGCTTGGACGGCTTGGCGGCGAGCCGGTCCGCGCCCTCGTTCCTGCGGAGCCGCTCGGCGAGGTCGGCCGACAACTCCAGGTGGAGCACCCGGCCGCCGCGCCGGGCGAACGGCTCGGCGAACTCCCGCACCACGCGCTCGTCCTCCGGGTCGTCGAAGTCCCGGACGAAGGTGAACACCAGCCCCGGCAGGTCGCTCGCGGCGATCTCCTCCACCAGCCGCCGCCGGAAGCCGCCCACCAGCCGCCGGAACGGCGGGGTGCCGAACGCGAAGAACGGCAGCACGGGCTCGATGGTGAGGTGGTTGTGGAGCACCGGCATCCCGGTCAGCCGGGTGATCTCGTTCCCGACGGTCATCTTGCCGACGGCCGGCGGCCCGAGCACGAGGAGCAATGCGGGGGCCGGGGCTCGCTGGCCCGAACTAGCCACCGGAGGTGGCCAGTTCCGCGTCCGCGCCGATCGTGGCGACCGCGTTCGGGTCGTCGAGCCAGCCGTCGGGGAGGGTGACCCGGTTGCGGCCCGAGGTGCGGCCCCTGGGGCCGTCCGCGCCGGCCGGCCAGGGCTGGTCGAGGTCCAACCGGTCGAGCAGCGAGGCCAGTTCGTCCAGCGAGCCAGCGACGGCCAGCGCCCGGCGCAGGTCGGAGCCGACCGTGAAGCCCTTGGTGTACCAGGCGACATGCTTGCGGAAGTCGATCACCCCGCGCGCCTCGTCCTCCTGCCACTCGCCCAACAGCCGGGCGTGCCGCAGCATCACCTCGGCCACCTCGCGCAACGAGGGGCGCGCGTATGCCGGTTCGCGCCCGGTGGCGAGCGCGTCGAACGCCGCGACCAGGTCGGCGAAGAGCCAGGGCCGGCCCAGGCAGCCGCGCCCGACGACCACCCCGTCGCAGCCGGTCTCCCGCACCATCCGCAGTGCGTCGTCGGCCGACCAGATGTCCCCGTTGCCCAGCACCGGGATCTCGGGCACGGCCTCCTTCAGGCGGGCGATCGCCGACCAGTCGGCCTGGCCGCCGTAGTGCTGGGCGGCGGTGCGGCCGTGCAGCGCGATGGCGGTGACGCCCTCGTCGACCGCGATCCGGGCCGCGTCGAGATACGTCAGGTGGTCGTCGTCGATGCCCTTGCGCATCTTCATGGTGACCGGCAGCCCGCCCGCGTTGCCGACGGCGGCACGCAGGATCGCGCGCAGCAGCGGCCGCTTGTACGGCAGCGCGGAGCCGCCGCCCTTGCGGGTCACCTTGGGAACGGGGCAGCCGAAGTTGAGGTCGATGTGGTCGGCCAGGTCCTCGTCCGCGATCATGCGGACCGCGCGGCCGACCGTCTCCGGGTCGACCCCGTAGAGCTGGAGGGAACGCGGCTTCTCGGTCGCGTCGAAGTGCACCAGCCGCATGGTCTTGGCGTTCCGTTCCACCAGCGCCCTGGTGGTGATCATCTCGCTGACGAACAGGCCGCGCCCGCCGGAGAACTCGCGGCAGAGCGTGCGGAACGGCGCGTTGGTGATCCCCGCCATGGGCGCCAGCACCACGGGCGGGGTCACCGCGTGCGGGCCGATCTGGAGCGGCTGGGACATCGGGCGTTCCTCACTGGGACGTTCTCGGGTGGTGCCGGTCGACGGCCGGGGCCCGCGCGGGGTCCCGGCCGTCGCCTTGGGGCCTTCGGCTTCAGCGGCCGATCAGGTTCAGCAGCCGATCAGGCGGGTGGCGAGGTAGCCCTCCACCTGGTCGAGGGAGACCCGCTCCTGCTTCATGCTGTCCCGCTCGCGGACGGTGACCGCGTTGTCCTCCAGCGTGTCGAAGTCGATGGTCACGCAGAACGGCGTGCCGATCTCGTCCTGGCGGCGGTAGCGGCGGCCGATGGCGCCGGCGTCGTCGAACTCGATGTTCCAGTTGCGGCGCAGCGCGGTGGCCAACTCCTTGGCCTTCGGCGACAGTTGCGGGTTGCGGGAGAGCGGCAGCACGGCGACCTTCACCGGGGCCAGCCTCGGGTCGAAGCGCATCACGACGCGCTTCTCCATCTTGCCCTTGGCGTTGGGGGCCTCGTCCTCCCAGTAGGCGTCGAGCATGAACGCCAGCATGGTGCGGCCCACGCCGGCCGCCGGCTCGATGACGTAGGGGGTCCAGCGCTCGCCGGCCTCCTGGTCGAAGTAGCTGAGGTCCTGGCCCGACGCCTTGGCGTGCGCGCCGAGGTCGTAGTCGGTGCGGTTGGCGACGCCCTCCAGCTCACCCCACTCGGAGCCGGCGAACCGGAAGCGGTACTCGATGTCGGCGGTCCGCTTGGAGTAGTGGGAGAGCTTCTCCTTGGGGTGCTCGAACCAGCGCATGTTCTCCTCGGTGAGGCCGAGGTCGCGGTACCAGTTCCAGCGCTGCTCCATCCAGTAGACGTGCCACTGCTCGTCCTCGCCCGGCTTGACGAAGAACTCCATCTCCATCTGCTCGAACTCGCGGGTGCGGAAGATGAAGTTGCCCGGCGTGATCTCGTTCCGGAAGGACTTGCCCATCTGCGCGATGCCGAACGGCGGCTTGCGGCGCGAGGTCTGCTGCACGGCGGCGAAGTTGGTGAAGATGCCCTGCGCGGTCTCCGGCCGGAGATAGGCGACGGAGGCGGAGTCCTGGGCCGGGCCGAGGTGGGTGGCGAGCAGCCCGGAGAACTGCTTGGGCTCGGTGAACGCGCCCTTGTTGCCGCAGTTGGGGCAGTTCACGTCGGCCAGGCCCTGCGCGGGCAGGTGCCCGTGCTTGGCCTCGTACGCCTCCTCCAGGTGGTCGGCCCGGAACCGCTTGTGACACGAGGTGCACTCGGTGAGCGGATCGGTGAAGGTGGCGACATGGCCGGAAGCCTCCCAGACCTCGGTGGCCAGGATGACCGAGGAGTCGATCCCCACCACGTCGTCGCGCGAGGTCACCATGGCCCGCCACCACTGGCGCTTGATGTTCTCCTTCAACTCGACGCCCAGCGGGCCGTAGTCCCAGGCGGCGCGCTGTCCGCCGTAGATCTCACTGCTGGGGTAGACGAAGCCACGGCGCTTGCTGAGGCTGACGATAGTGTCGATCTTGTCGGCGGCCACGGTGCTCTCTTCAGGACGAGGGGAGACAGGGAATCGCCTCAGGTTACCGGCGCCTCCCAGGGCGGCGGCAAATCGGTTGCCGGGTACCGGCCGCCGGGGCATTCCGGGGGTGCTTGGGGACGCTTGGGGAACATCGGGCGGGAGTTCCCTTTCGCACCGAGATCACTTTCGTTCACCCACATGACCCATTTGACAACCGTTTCCATCTAACTTGAAAATGGCTGTCATGACCGGACGACGCCGCTCGCGCACCCGAATAGCCATCGCCGCCCTCGCCGCCTCCAGCCTGCTGGGGCTGACCGGCTGCGGCCTCCTCGACGACGAGAGCGGCGGGGGTGACGGGGGCGGCAACTCCTCCGACGGCACCCTGGACGTGGTCGCCTCCTTCTATCCCATGGCCTACCTCGCCGAGCGGATCGGCGGCGAGCACGTCTCGGTCACCACCCTCACCGAGCCCGGCGTCGAGCCGCACGACCTGGACATCTCCCCGCAGCAGACCGCCGCCGTCGCGGACGCCGAGGTCGTCGTCTACCTCAGGGGCCTCCAGCCGGCCGTCGACGAGACCGTCGAGCAGTCGGCCACCGGCGAGGTCGCCGAGGCGACCCGCTACACCTCCCTGGAGAGCCACGAGCCGGCGGACGAGCACGGCGAGCACGGCGAGGGCGAGGAACACGCCGAGGAGGGCGAGGAGGGGCACGACCACGCCGAGGAGGGCGAGGAGGCCGGCGAGGAGGGGCACGACCACGAGCACGAGCACAGCCACGACATCGACGGCCTCGACCCGCACCTGTGGCTGGACCCGGTGAAGTACGGGCAGATCGCCGAGGGCGTGGGCGCGGCCCTGACCAACGCCGACCCCGACAACATGGCCGACTACGAGCGGAACACCGCCGCGCTGGTCGAGGAACTGAACGCGCTGGACGCGGAGTTCGCCGAGGGCCTGGCCGACGTCGAGGGCGGCACGTTCATCACCACGCACTCCGCGTTCGGCTATCTGGCCGCCCGCTACGGGCTCCACGAGGAGTCGATCACCGGGCTCGACCCGGAGTCCGAGCCGAGCGGGGCGCGGATGCGGGAGCTGCGCGAGATCGCCGAGCAGGACGGGGTGACCACCGTCTTCTTCGAGACGCTGGTCAGCGACGAGACCGCCCGCACCCTCGCGGACGACCTGGGCCTTGAGACGGCGGTGCTCGACCCGCTGGAGGGAATCACCGAGGACTCCCCCGGCGCTGACTATCCCGAGGTCATGCGCGCCAACCTCGCCGCCCTGCGGGAGGCGCTGGGCGCGGCCTGACCCGCGGCACCGTCCCGCCGCCCGTCCCCGGGCGGCGGCGGTCGCCATCCCCCATCGTGAGAAGCACACCGGATCGTGAGAAGCACACCGGTCACCGGGAACCAGCCGGGGAGACCGGGAGCCGGCCAAGGAAAGTCGAGGCAGGACCATGGAGCGCGAGGCCGAGCCCGAGCCCGTCATAGAGCTGGACGAGGTGACCGCCGAGCTGGGCGGGCGGACCGTGCTGCGCGGTGTCAGCCTGACGGTCGGGCGCGGCGAGGTGGTGGCGCTGCTGGGCGCCAACGGCTCGGGCAAGTCCACCGCCGTGCGCGCCGTCGTGGGGCAGGTGCCCGTCACCGGCGGCGGGCTGCGGCTCTTCGGCCACCCGGTGCGGAGCTTCGGGGCCTGGGCGCGGATCGGCTACGTTCCGCAGCGTTCCACGGCCGCCGGCGGCGTTCCGGCGACCGTGCGGGAGGTGGTGGCGGCCGGGCGGCTGGCCAGGCGGCGGCTGCGCCCGCTGCGGCGGGCCGACCGGGCGGCCGTGGACCGGGCGATCGAACGGGTCGGGCTCGCCGAGCGGGCCTCGGAGCCGGTGGACGCGCTCTCCGGCGGGCAGCACCAGCGGGTGTTGATCGCCAGGGCGCTGACCGCCGAACCCGAGCTGTTGATCATGGACGAGCCGCTGGCCGGCGTCGACCTGGACAGCCAGCGGGTGCTCGCCGAGACCCTGCGTACCCAGGTGGAGGGCGGGGCCTCGGTGCTGCTGGTGCTGCACGAGCTGGGGCCGCTGGCGCCGTTGATCGACCGGGCGGTGGTGCTCGGCCACGGGCGGGTCGAGCGCACCGTGGACCGGCCGGCGCGGCTACCGGAGGGCAGCCACCCGTGCCACCCGGCGGACGAGCTGGAGCCGTCGGCCGAGCCCACCCTCCAGACCGGAGTCCTGTGATGAGCGGCACCACCATGACCAGCACGCTCGCCGGCTCGGGCGTCCTCGAACTCCTCGACTACCCGTTCATGCGGCGGGCGTTGCTGTCCGCGCTGCTGATCGGCCTGGCGGCGCCGGCCGTCGGGATCTATCTGGTGCAGCGGCGGCAGGCACTGCTCGGCGACGGCATCGGGCATGTCGCGCTGACCGGCGTCGCGCTGGGCTTCCTGCTCAACGCGAACCCGGTGTGGATGGCGGTCGCCGTGTCGACGGTGGGCGCGGTGGCCATGGAGCTGCTGCGCTCCTCGGGCCGGGCGCGGGGCGACGTGGCGCTGGCGATGCTCTTCTACGGCGGCATGGCGGGCGGCGTGATGATCGTCAACCTGGCGCCGGGCGGCTCGACGGCGAACCTGACCTCGTTCCTGTGGGGCTCGGTGACCACGGTCTCGCCGGCCGACATCATCGCGATCATGCTGCTGTCGGCGCTGGTGCTGCTGGTCACGCTCGGCCTGCGGCGGCAGCTGTTCGCGGTCTGCCAGGACGAGGAGTTCGCCCGCGTCACCGGGCTGCCGGTGCGGGCGCTCAACCTGCTGCTCGCGGTGACGGCGGCGGCCACGGTCACGGTGGCGATGCGGGTGGTGGGGCTGCTGCTGGTGAGCGCGCTGATGGTGATCCCGGTGGTGGCGGCGCAGCAGGTCAGCCGGGGCTTCGCGACGACGCTGGCGCTGGCGGTGACCTTCGGCGTGGTGGTCTCGCTGGCCGGGACGACCACCTCGTACTACGCGGATGTGCCGCCGGGCGCGACGATCGTGCTGCTGGCGATCGGGCTGTTCGCCGTGGTCTCGCTGCTGGCGCTGCCGCTGGCCAGACGCCGCGCGGGGCGGGGCGGCGGAGGCCACGGGGGCACTGCGGCCGAGCGGCCGGCGGAACCCGTGCCGGCTGGGCGTCCTTAGCCGGTCGGCGAGGGGCTACCCTGGGCCGGCAGGGGATGCGCGGGCTCGCGGAGCTGTGCGAGTGCGAGGCGACGCGAGGAAGCGCGAGGAGCCCCTGAGGACCAGGGCAGGGAGGTACCCGTGGGGACGGCAGAACCGCCGGTTCGCGGACGTTCGACCCGGCAGCGCGCGGCGGTCGCCGCGGCGCTGGCCGACGTCGACGAGTTCCGCAGCGCGCAGGAGCTGCACGACATGCTCAAGCACCGGGGCGACTCCGTCGGGCTGACCACGGTCTATCGCACCCTCCAGTCGCTCGCGGAGGCGGGCGAGGTGGACGTGCTGCGCACCAACGAGGGCGAGGCCGTCTACCGCAGGTGCAGCACCGGGGACCATCACCACCACCTGGTCTGCCGCTCCTGCGGCAAGGCCGTCGAGGTGGAGGGGCCGGCCGTTGAGCGCTGGGCGGACGCGATCGCCCGCGAACACGGCTTCGTGGACGTGGACCACACGCTGGAGGTCTTCGGCACCTGCGACGACTGCGCGGGCGGACACCGCGACGACCGGGCGCCGTAGCGGCGGGACGCCGCCGCGCCCGGACGCGGCGGTCAGCGGGGCTGGTGGCCGGGCGTGCCGCCGGCGGCGTGGGCCTCGTTGGGGATCGCGCCGCCGAAGCGTCGGTCGCGGGAGGCGTACTCGACGCAGGCCTGCCACAGGTTGCGGCGGTCGAAGTCGGGCCACAGGACGTCCTGGTAGACCATCTCCGCGTAGGCGCTCTGCCAGATCAGGTAGTTGGACGTCCGCTGCTCGCCCGAGGGGCGCAGGAAGAGGTCGACGTCCGGCATGTCCGGGTGGTACAGGTAGCGCGCGATGGTCTTCTCGTTGATCCGCTCCGGGTTGAGCCGGCCGTCCCGCACGTCCCGGGCGAGCCGGGTGGTGGCGTCCACGATCTCCGCGCGGCCGCCGTAGTTGACGCACATGTAGAGCGTCATGGCGTCGTTGTCGCGGGTGACCTCCTCGGCGTGCTTCAGCTGGTTGACGACCGACTTCCACAGCTTGGGCTCGCGGCCGGCCCAACGGACTCGCACGCCCAGCTCCTTGAGCTGCACGGTCCGCCGGGCGATCACGTCCCGGTTGAACTCCATCAGGAAACGCACCTCGTCGGGCGAACGCTTCCAGTTCTCGGTCGAAAAGGCGTACAGCGAGAGGTTCTTGACGCCCAGCTCCAGACAGCCGGCCACCACGTCGAGCACCACGGACTCGCCGATCTTGTGCCCCTCGGTGCGCGGCAGCCCGCGCTCCTTGGCCCAGCGGCCGTTGCCGTCCATGACGATCGCCACATGGCGCGGGATCAGGTCGGACGGCAGCCGGGGCGGGCGGGCCCCGCTCGGGTGGGGGTCGGGGGCGCGATAGTCGCGACGCTGCCGGGACAGTATTCCGCGGCGGCTCATGGGGCACTCCAGTGGTCGGACGGTCCTCATCGGGAGCGTATCCCCTCCCGCGCCGCCCGATCGAACCCGGCGAGAAGCCGTCACGAACCCGGCGCGAACCCGGGGAACGGCCCGCGCGCCGGCGCGGGCGCGCGGACCCGCCGGCGCGGGCGCGCGGAGCCGCCGGTCACGCCTTGTGGACGAACCGCAGGGAACGCAGGCCCCGTTCGAGGTGCCAGTGCAGATAGGCGGAGACCAGCCCGCTGCCCTCCCTGACGTGGCGGGACTCGGCGGCGTCGGCGGTCTGCCAGTCCCCGGTGAGCAGCGCGCCCAGCAGCAGCAGCGCCTCGGGCGACGGCACCACGCTGCCCGGCACCCGACAGTCCACGCATATCGAGCCGCCGGCGGCCACCGAGAAGAACCGGTTGGGTCCCGGCAGCCCGCACCGCGCGCAGTCGGCGAAGCTCGGCGCGTAGCCGCCGACCGCCAACGAGCGCAGCAGGAAGGCGTCCAGCACGAGCCCCGGCGCGTGCTCCCCGGCGGCCAGCGTCCGCAGGCCGCCGACCAGCAGCAGGTACTGCTGGACGTTGGGCTCGCCCTCGTGGTCGGTGAACCGTTCCGCCGTCTCCAGCATCGCGGTGCCGGCGGTGTAGCGGGCGTAGTCGGCGACGATGGAGCGGCCGTAGGGGGCGATCGACTCGGTCTGGGTGCACAGCGGCAGGCCGCGCCCGACCAGCGCGCTGCCCCGGGCGAAGAACTGCACGTCGACATGGCTGAACGGCTCCAGCCGCGCGCCGAACTTGGACTTGGTCCTGCGCACCCCGCGCGCCACCGCCCGCACCCGGCCGTGGCCCCGGGTGAGCAGGGTGATGATCCGGTCTGCCTCGCCCAGCTTCTGGGTGCGCAGCACAATGCCGTCGTCGCGGAACAGGCTCATGCCGCCCATTGTCGCGCGGCGCGGCGGGGGCCGGGTTGCCCGGGCGGCGGGGACCCTCGGGCCCGTTCAGCGGACGTCGGCCGCGCGGCGGGGCCGCGCTTCGGCGATGGTGAGAGGGTGAACCGCCGCGTCCGGACCCGCACGCGCAGCGAGCGGGCGACGGAGTCCGACGTTCCCGCGCTGGAACCGCCGATCACGGTGGGGCGCTGGAACGTCTCCTGGATTCTGCCCGCACTGCTGCTGGTCGCCGTCGTGGTGGCCGACTGGAACGCGGCCGAGCACCTGCGGATCGTCACCTGGATCGGCCTGGTGCCGGTGTTCGCCGCGGCGACGTGTGGGCTGTGGACCACGGCCGGCTTCGCGGTCGCGACCCTGGTGACGGCGGGGCTGCTGGAGCAGTCGCTGAACCACCGCTATCCGATCGGCCTCAGTGACTCCCTGCTGGTCGCCACGGCCTGTGTGCTCTCGGTGTTCGCCTCGGGGCTGCGGGTGCGGGCCTACCGCCAGGTGCGGCAGCTGGAGGACGCGGCGCAGGCCACCAGGCTCGCGGTGCTGCGGCCCATCCCGGCCAGGATCGGCGGGGTGGAGACGGCCAACGTGTATCTGGCGGCCGAGCGCGCGACCAAGGTCGGCGGGGACTTCTTCGACGTGCAGCCGACGCCGCACGGCGCCCGGGTGCTGCTGGGCGACGTGCAGGGCAAGGGCACCAGCGCGGTGGACGCGGCGGCGGCGCTGCTGAGCGCCTTCCGCGAGTCCGCCTACTACGAGGCGGACCTGGCGGTGGTGGCCGAGCGGCTGGAGAACCGGATGCGGCGGCAGAACCACTATGTCTCGCTGCTCGGCGAGCGCGGCGAACGGTTCGCCACGGCGGTGCTGGTGGGGCTGCCCGTCGAGGACCGGGGCTGGCTGGAGATGGTCAACTTCGGCCATGCGGCGCCGCTGGCGATCGCCCGGGAGCGGGTCTGGGAACTCCCGGAGGGGGACGGGGCGCCGCTGGGCCTGACGGAGCTGACGGGCGCGCTGCCGCCGGTGCGGCGGGTGGCGTTTCCGGCGGAGGCCAGCCTGCTGCTCTACACGGACGGGGTCAGCGAGGCGCGGGACCGGCGCGGCCGGTTCCTGCCGGTGGTCGACGAGCTGCGTGGGGCCTCGGACACTGCGCCGCAGGCGCTGGTGGAGCGGTTGGAGGAGGCGGTGCTGCGGCACACCGGCGGCCGGCTCACCGACGACACCGCGATCCTCGCGGTGCGCCGGGACCCCGACCCGCCGCCGGAGGGCCTGGCGCTGGAGTGACGGCCCCCGCCGGGACGTTGCCCGACGCCGGGACGTTGCGGCTGGCGGGACGTTGCCGCCTGCGGCGCGGGGCGGCGGCCTGCGGCGCGGGGCGGCGGGGCGCCCGGCTGGGCGGTGGGGCCGCCGCGCCGCCGGCCTGCCGCCCGTCTGCCGCCCGTGGCGAGAGAACTACCCGGGGTGATGAACCGGTGGATGGGGCGGCTACGCTCCTGGCCATGTCAGCTGTGGGAGTTCACGGAACCGGGGCGCGGGGGGCGCGAGTTGGTCGCGCCGGCGCGACGCGGGGCGTCGGCGCGCTGAGCGCGTTCGCGGCGCTGGCGGCGCTCGCGGGCGGGGGCTGCACGCTCGACGAGCGCGCCGGGCCTGGCGAGGAGCTGCTGGCCGCGCTGGGCGAGGTCCGCTACGAGTCGCCCCCGCCGACCGGGCTCACCTTTGTGAACGCGGCGCGCGCCAACGAGCTGCGCGCCGAGGACCCCGAGCGCTTCGCCTTCGTCGAGGCGCTCGGCACGCCCCTGCTCAACCTCAGGGACCTGCCCGCCGAGCGCTACGGCCTCGACCCGGACCGCGCCGAGACGACGGTGACCGTCGACTTCGCGGCGCCCTTCGGGCAGTGGGACGGGGACTTCGACGCGGCGGAGATCAGGGAGCAGCTGGCCGCGGACGGCTTCACCGAACGGGAGACCGACGCGGGTCCCGTCTGGGTCAACCACGACCGTGGCCTGGGGCTGATGGTCGAGGACGACCGCATCCGCTGGGGGGACGAACAGCTCGACCCGTCCCGAACCGAGGCGGTCGGGGAACCACTCGCCGAACAGGAGGTCTACCGCGACCTGGCCGCCTGCCTGGGAACGGTCTACCGGGCCGACCTCGTGCAGGCCGCCGAGGGCGCCGAGGTGCCGGTGTATGCGGTGGGCCACCGGGCGGAGGCGGCGGACGACACCTCGACGGTGCTGTGCGCGGTGACCGAGGACGAGGCGACGGCCGAGGCCGCGCTGGAGCGGCTGCGGGAGGAGATCGAGGAGGGGCAGACCCGCTATGCGGGGGCGGAGGCGGCGCCGCTGGAGGCGGAGGGCGGCTCGCCGGGGGTGCGGGTGACCGTGCCCGACCGCCCCGAGCAACGCCCGGGCCGCCTCCTCGCCGAGGACACCGACCTCACGGACGCCCTCCGCACGCTGTAGCGCGGAGCGCTTGCCGCGCCAGGTCGGGGCGGGCGAAGCCCGCGCGAGGCGGCGCCCCCAGGGCGGGAGCGAGCGCCCCTGCCGGGCCCGCCGGGAGGGACGCGGGCGGCACGGCGAGCGCGGCGGGCGAAGCCATCGCGGGGCGGCGCGCCCGGGGCCGGTGCGAGCGGCGGGGCGGGCCTGCCGGCCCCGGGCGCGGGTCCGGCTCGCGCCCGGCGGGCGCGAGCGGCGGGGCGGGAGCCGGCCGGCGGGGGGATGCCGTGGACGCCCCGGCTGGCACGGGGCAGGGCGCGGCCGGAGGGGCCTTCCGATGCGGCCGGCAGGACAGCCGAAAGCCCGCGTGGCATGAGCGGACAGTGGGACAGCTGCGGGCGGCGAGGCCGGCAGGACCCCGCAGGCGGAGGCGATGCACAACGGCTCCATCCACCCGGGCGGACGAAAGCCCGGCGGGGCGGAGGCCGGCGACGGGCGCACCGGCACGATCCGGACGCACAACCACCGGGGCCTGCGGCCCAGCCGCCGGGCCGGGCAGGCTCCGAGGCCAGGACGAGGGAGGACCAACGTCCGGCGGGACATGTGCCGACGACGGCTCCGTCCACCCGGGGCGGGCGGAGCCCGGCGGAAGAGGGGACCACGCAGCGGACACGATCACCAGGCCCCCACGGCCCAGCGCCGGGCCAGCAGGCCCCGAGGCCGGAACGCCCGGGACAACCGGGAGCCCGACAGGACGGGCGTAGGCGCCGAAGGCGACAAAGGCCCGACGGGACATGCGAATGCCTGGCGGTTCCGGCGCGGGCGGAAGCCCGGCAGGCCGGGTCAGGTGCGAGCCGCGCCCGGCGGGCACGATCCGGACGAACGGCCACCAGGACCCCACGGCCCGGCGCCGAGCCGGCAGGGGCCGGGCCGCGCAGCCGCGTGCCGGCACGACGGGCGGGCGAAAACCGGCGGGGCCCGGCGGCCCGAGCCGCCCGCGAGTCGCCCAAGCCGCCCCGCGAACGGCCGGCGGCACTTCGCCGGCCCCGCCGTCAGGTGGGTCCGGCCCCCGGCCCCGGGGTGATGAGGCCCGACTCGTAGGCGGCGATGACCAGTTGGGCGCGGTCCCGGGCGGCCAGCTTGCCCATCACCCGGCTCACATGCGTCTTCGCCGTCAACGGCGAGAGCCCCAGCCGCCCGGCTATCTCCGCGTTGTTCAGGCCACGGCCGACCAGGGTGAGCACCTGGCGTTCACGGTCGGTGAGCCGGTCGAGGGCGGCGGGTGGCGGGGGCGGGGTCTCGGGGGTCGCCGCCAGGGTTCGGGCGATCAGGCGGGCCGTCGGGCCGGGCGACAGGAGGGCCTCGCCGGCGGCGACGGTGCGGATGGCGGTGAGCAGGTCGGCCGGCCTGGTGTCCTTGACCAGGAAGCCGGAGGCGCCGGCGCGCAGCGCGGAGAGCACATGGTCGTCGGTGTCATAGGTCGTCAGGACCAACACCCGCAGGCCGGCGAGCTGTTCGTCGGCGGCGATCAGCCGGGTGGCCTCGATGCCGTCGAGGTCGGGCATCCGGATGTCCATCACCACCACGTCGGCCGGCGTGCGACGGGCCAGCTCCACCACCGCGCGGCCGGTGCCGGCCTCGCCGACCACCGCCATGCCCGGCGTGGCCGAGATCAGCATCGCGAAGGCGGAGCGCACCAGTTGCTGGTCGTCGGCGAGGATCACCCGCGTGTCCCGGGTGGCCGGCTCCTCGGATGGCAGGCTCACAACGAGCTTCCCTTCAGGGGCAGTTCGGCGGCGACCTCGAAGCCAGGGCCGCCCGACGGACGGGGCCCGGCGGTGAGGCGCCCGCCGACGCCCCGGGCACGCTCCCGCATCCCCGCCAGGCCGAGCCCGCTGCCGGGGGCGCGCGCCGGGCGGGAGCCCGGGCTCGGTCCACCGTCGGCTACGGTCAGCCGGAGGGCGTCGTCGGCCCGGCGCAGCGCGACCGCTATCCGCGCCCCCGGCCCCGCGTGGTGAACGGCGTTGGTGAGCGCCTCCTGAACGATGCGGTAGGCGGCGGCGCCGACCAGCCCCGGCAGCGGACCGAGGTCGGGCTCCACGGTCAACTCAACGGAGGCGCCGGCACCTTCGGCGGCCCGCACCAGGTCGGGGATGCCGGCCACGCCGGGCGGCGGCCCGGCGGGCTCGGGCTCGTCGCCCCGCAACCCGCGCAGGGTGTAGCGGAGTTCGGCGCGGGCGTCGCGGCAGACATCGGCTATGCCGTCCAGCGTGGCGGCCACCGTCGGCAGGTCGACCCTGGCCCCGCGCTCCACGGACAGCAGATGGGCGGCCACCGAGGCGCGCACGCCGATCACGGTGATGCTGTGCGCCAGCAGGTCGTGCAGGTCCCTGGCGATCCGCAGCCGCTCCTCGGCGACCCGGCGGGCCGCCTCCTCCTCGCGGGTGCGCTCGGCCCGTTCGGCGCGTTCCCTGGCGGCGGCCAGCAGCCGGCGGTGCAGCCGGACCGTCTCCCCCACGGCGAGGATGCAGAGCAGCCAGCCGGAGATCCGCAGCAGCTTCAACGCCGGGCCGCCGCCGTTGCCGTACCAGACGAACACCACCACCAGCAGCACCCCGCCGGCCAGCACGAGGGTGCGCCGCCGGGGGCCGACGGCGGCCACCGTGTAGGCGCCGACGGCGGTCGCGGCGAACGGGGCGACATGCTGGTAGTCCAGCCGGTGGTAGGCGGCGGTGAAGGCGAGCGAGACCAGCAGCGCCCCCAGCGGCGCCCGCCGCCGCCACGCCAACGGCACCGTCACGCCGACCAGCAGCGCCAACGCCAGCCCGTCCACCGCCCTGCCGTCGTGCGGCAGCAGCAGGGCGATGGCGCCGCAGGTCAGGGCCAGCGCGAGGGCGAGCAGGGCGTCGAGCCCGAACGGCCCGAGCCGCGACGGGACTTCGGGAAGTCGGCGGCGGACGGCTGACACCACGACGCTCACCCGTTCATCATCCGCCATCGCCGCCGCGCGCGGGCCCGTCGGGGACCGGACCCCGCGCAGCCGGCGCCCCCTGGGCCACGGCGGCCGCCCCGACCAGGCCGGCCGGCTCGACCGGCGCGAGGTCACCGCCCGGACCGTCCGGCGTCGCCGCCGGACGGCGGGAGAGCGGACCCGGCCACCACACCCGCCGGTCCAGCAGCCAACTGGCCGACGTGACCAGGTAGGTGCGGACCAGGAACGTGTCCAACAGCACCCCCACCGCCACCACGAAGCCCAGCTCCGCCATGACCACCATCGGCATGGTGGCCAGCACGCAGAACGTGGCCGCCAGCACCACGCCCGCCGAGGCGATCACCCCGCCCGTGGTCCGCAGCGCGCCCAGCGCGGCCCGCCGGGTGCTGGCCCCGCCCAGGGCCTCCTCGCGCATCCGGTGCATCAGGAAGATGCCGTAGTCCACGCCGAGGGCCACGCAGAAGACGAAGGACAGCAGCGGCACCTGGGCGTCCAGCCCCTCGAAGCCGAACACCGGGCCGAAGAACAGCCCGCCCAGGCCCATGGCCGCGCCCCAGGAGGCGACCACGGCGGCCAGCAGCAGCACCGGCGCGACCAGCCCCCGCAGCAAGGCCGCCAGCACCAGCAGCACCACCCCCAACACCAGGGGTATGACCAGCAGTTGGTCCCGGGCGCTGGTGCTCGCCAGATCCATCAACTGGGCCGTCGGGCCGCCGACCAGGGCCCGCGCCTCCGGCAGCTCCGCGAGCCGCTCCCGCAGGGCGGTGACGGTGCGCTGCTCCCCCGCCGACTCCGGCGGATCGGTGGCGTGGACCTGGATCTCCCGCCAGCCGCCGCCCTCGCGGCCCGGCTCCGCCTCGGCGACGCCCTCGACGCCGAGCGCGGCCGACACCACGGCGTCGGCCCGCCCCGCGTCGGCCAGCACGGTGATCGGCTGGCCGCTGCGCTCGGGGAACGCGTCGGCCACCAGCTCCATCGCCCGCACCGACTCCGGCGTCTCGGTGAAGTTGTCCTGCTCGCCCAGCGGCCCCGGCAGCCGGAACGCGCCCAGCGAGAGCGCGCCGAGCAGCAGCGTGCCCCCGACGAGGACCGCGACCGGGCGGCGGCTGATCGAGGAGCCGAGCCGCGCGAAGAACGAGCCGCCGCCGGCCGGTCGCTGCTGACCGTGGCGCGGCACCAGCGGCCAGAAGACGCCGCGCCCGCACAGCACCAGCAGCGCCGGCAGCAGCGTGACCATCACGGCCAGCGCGCAGAGCACCCCCACGGCGCCCACCGGGCCCAGGCCGCTGCTGCTGTTGAGGTCGGCCACCGTGAGGCAGAGCAGCCCCAGCGAGACCGTCCCCGAGGAGGCCAACAGCGCCGGGCCGCAGCCGCGCAGCGCCGCCACCATCGCCTCGCCCGCGCCGGGCAGCCGGCGCAGCTCCTCGCGGTACCGCGCGACCAGCAGCAGCGCGTAGTCCGTGCCGGCGCCGAAGATCAGCACCGTCATGATCGAGCTGGACATGGTGGTGACCGTCAGGTCGAAGAGCTGGACGAGCCCGTACACCACCGCCATCGCCGCGACGGCCGCCACCCCGACGGCGACCAGCGGCAGCAGCCACAGCAGCGGGCTGCGGTAGGTGATCACCAGCAGCACGGCCACGATGCCGGCGGTGGCGAGCATCAGCGTGACGTCGATCGACTCGAAGACGGCCTCCGCGTCCACGCCCAGCGCCCCCGGGCCGCCCAGCGCCAGCGTCAGCCCGTCGGGCGGGTCGGCGATCAGCTCCCTGATCCCGCCGACCGCCTCGGCCTGCTCCTCCTCGCCCAACTCGTCCAGTGCGAACGGGTGGAGCGCCGTCGCCCCGTCCTCGGAGACCACCCCGGCACCGTCCGGGGGCCCGGACGCCAGCTCGTACCGCCCGGCGATCGTGGCCAGCCGCTCCTCGACTAGCGCGCGGTCCTCCGCCGTGAGCCCGCCGGCCCGCTGCGCGACCAGCAGCAGGTCGGTGGTCTCGCCGCCGGGCAGCAGCTCCGTCAGCCGGGCCACCTCCGTGGACTCGGCGCTGGCCGGGAGGTACTCCACGCCCTCGTCCTGGACGGACTCCCCCAGCCGCCCGGCGAACGGCAGCGCCAGGACCACCGCCGCCAGCCACAGCCCGAGCAGCGCCCACGCCACCCCCCGACCCCGCCGGGGCGGCGACCCGGGCGGCCGGAAGGAGCGATGGGACCGGAAGGAGCGATGGGACCGGAAGGAGCGATGGGACCGGAAGGAGCGATGGGACCGGAAGGAGCGATGGGAGTGGACGGATCGAGCATCTGGCGCGCCCATGGAGGGGCCTCCTCGCGGGAGTTCGGCTGTCGCGCCGCGGCCCACCACGGGCCGCGACGAACCCAGGTTCCCCTCCCTGACCTGCCCTTTTCATCGGCCCACGGGCTAGTCTTCGCCTTATCCCCCAGCAGGAGCGCGCAACCCCGTTACGCCCGCGCGCTCAGCCCCACGGCCCCCGCGCTACGCCCACGGGACTAATCCCCCGGGATAACCCACGCCCCGCGAGCCGCCGGAGGCCGCCCCCGAGCGACGTCCCCGTGAGACCCGAGCGGCGCTGTGAGAGATGTCTCGGATGCTGGGACGGTGGGCCCCCGGCACGCCGGAGCCGACTAGGGTGGTCGCTGCGATGCGAACCTGGACGCTCCTCCTTAGCCGCCGCGGCGAGGGTCTGTAGGCCACAGACCGACCCCCTCCCCGCGGAGTTCGGTGCTGTCTGTCGGTCCTCTCGTCCGTCGATCCCCCACGGCGCTCAACCCGCCGCCGGGCCCAAGGAGTCCATCGCCCATGAAGAAGCCGACGCCGCAGACCAACGCCACCGGCACCCAGCAGCCCTCCGGGATGCCGACCCACCGCTACCGCCCCTTCGAGTGGGTGGACATTCCCGACCGCACCTGGCCCGACAACCGCGTCACCCAGGCCCCCCGCTGGCTCTCCACCGACCTGCGCGACGGCAACCAGGCGCTGATCGACCCCATGTCGCCGGTCAGGAAACGCGCCATGTTCGACCTGCTGGTGAAGATGGGCTACAAGGAGATCGAGGTCGGATTCCCCTCCTCCGGACAGACGGACTTCGACTTCGTACGGTCCATCATCGAGGAGGACGCGATCCCCGACGACGTGACCATCTCGGTGCTGACCCAGGCCAGGGAGGAGCTGATCGAGCGGACCGTCGAGTCCCTGGTCGGCGCGCACCGGGCCACCGTCCACCTGTACAACGCGACCGCGCCCACCTTCCGCCGGGTGGTCTTCCGGGGCGGTCGGGACGCGGTGCGCGGGATCGCGGTGGACGGCACCCGGCTGGTGATGGAGTACGCCGAGAAGCTGCTGGACGACCGCACCACCTTCGGCTACCAGTACAGCCCGGAGATCTTCACCGACACCGAGCTGGACTTCGCGCTGGAGATCTGCGAGAGCGTGATGGACGTCTGGCAGCCGGGCGAGGGCCGCGAGATCATCCTCAACCTGCCGGCCACCGTGGAGCGTTCGACGCCCTCCACCCACGCCGACCGCTTCGAGTGGATGGGCCGCCACCTCAGCCGCCGCGAGTTCGTCTGCCTGTCGGTCCACCCGCACAACGACCGGGGCACCGCCGTGGCCGCCGCCGAACTGGCGCTGATGGCCGGCGCCGACCGGATCGAGGGCTGTCTCTTCGGCCAGGGCGAGCGCACCGGCAACGTCGACCTGGTGACGCTGGGGATGAACCTGTTCTCCCAGGGCATCGACCCGCAGATCGACTTCTCCCAGATCGACGAGATCCGTCGCACCTGGGAGTACTGCAACCAGATGGAGGTCCCGCCGCGCCACCCGTACGTGGGGGACCTGGTCTACACCGCCTTCTCCGGCTCCCACCAGGACGCCATCAAGAAGGGCTTCGACGCCATGGCCGACCAGGCGAAGGCGACGGGCACACCGGTCGACGAGCTGCCCTGGGACGTGCCCTACCTGCCGATCGACCCCAAGGACGTGGGCCGCAGCTACGAGGCCGTGATCCGGGTCAACTCCCAGTCCGGCAAGGGCGGTGTGGCGTATGTGTTGAAGACCGAGCACGCGCTGGACCTGCCGCGCCGGATGCAGGTGGAGTTCTCCAAGATCATCCAGGAGCGGACCGACGCGGAGGGCGGCGAGCTGACCCCCGCCGCGATCTGGGGCATCTTCTCCGACGAGTACCTGCCGCAGGAGACCGGCGCCCCCGGCTGGGGCCGGATCGCGCTGCGCGACGCGCAGACCACCAGCACCAGGGACGGCGAGGACGCGCTCACCGTGGCGGCCGTGGTGGACGGCGCCGAGACGACGCTGACCGGCACCGGCAACGGGCCGATCGCCGCGTTCTTCGACGCGCTGGCCGGAACCGGGGTCATCGACGCCGACATCCGGCTGCTGGACTACGTCGAGCACACCATGAGCGAGGGCGCCGGCTCCCAGGCCGCCGCCTACATCGAGTGCGCGGTGGGCGACCGGGTGCTGTGGGGCGTGGGGATCGACGCCAACATCGTGCGCGCCTCCCTCAAGGCCGTGGTCTCCGCCGTCAACCGCGCGGCCCGCTGACGTCAACGCTGCGGACCCTGCGGCGCGTTGTCGCCGCCCGGCCGGGGCGGGTCGCCACGACCCGCCCCGGCCTCGGGTTTTCCGGGCCGGGAACCATCGGGCGCGATCACTTCGTTACGCACTACTGACGGCGGCCGTCGACTGTGGTTAACATCACGGACGCGGCATCGTCGCCAGCGGGTAACGGAGGTACGACGTGGTGCACTCCCGGTTGGCCGGGGTCAGGACCGTCTGGCAGGTCACTGACGACGGGGACTTCTTCTGCCCCGACTGCGGCGGCGACCGCAGGTACCAACGGCTCGAAGGCCGACGGCGGTTGACCGTGCTGGCCATCCCCCTGCTGCGGCGCGGCACGGCCGGCCCGGTGGTGGAGTGCGTCTCCTGCCGGGGCAGGTTCCCCGAGCGGGTGCTGGTCCTGCCGACCACCACGCGGCTGGCCACGCTGCTGCGCGAGGCGGTGCACTCGGTCGCCCTCGGCGTGCTGGCCGCCGGCGGCACGGAGGCCGAGCCGGCCCGCCGGCTGGCGCTGGAGGCGGTGCGGGACGCCGGCTTCCCCGACTGTTCCGAGGAGCGGCTGCTGACCCTCCAGGCGACGCTGGCGGCGCGCGCGCTGCCGCTGGTGGCCACCGAGGTGGGCGAGACGGTCGCGGCCCTCACCCCACACCTGGCGACGCCGGGGCGGGAGAGCCTGCTGCTGCGCGGGGCCAGGATCGCGCTGGCCGACGGCCCCTACCGGGAGGCCGAGCGCCACATGTTGAACGCGGTCGGCGAGGCGCTGTGGCTGCCGCCGGCCGACACCGAACGCCTCCTGGCGGCCGCCGCCACGGCCAGCAACTGACGGCGCGCGGCGTCTGGACAGCGCCGGGCCGGCGGCCCAACCGCCGGCGCGCGCCCGCGCGTTGACGCCCCCGGGCGCCGTTGGCGTCCCGCCGCCCGCGCGGCGCCCTGTCGCCGCCGTCGCCGTCGCGTCGAACGGGCCGCCCGCCGTTCGGCCAAGCGTTGCGCCCGCCCGCCGCCGTCTCGGAAAGCAGTCGCGGAAGGCGGTCTCAGAAGCCCAGCCGGCGCAGCTGCTTGGGGTCCCGCTGCCAGTCCTTGGCGACCTTGACATGCAGGTCGAGGAAGACCGGCGTGCCGAGCAGCGCCTCGATCTGCCGCCTCGCCTTGGTGCCGACATCCTTGAGACGCTGGCCCTTGGGGCCGATCACGATGCCCTTCTGGCTGGGGCGCTCGATGAACAGGTTGGCGTGCACGTCCAGCAGCGGCCGGTCGGCCGGCCGGTCCTCGCGCGGCAGCATCTCCTCCACCACCACGGCGATGGAGTGCGGGAGTTCGTCCCGCACGCCCTCCAGGGCCGCCTCGCGGATCAGCTCCGCGATCATGACCTGCTCGGGCTCGTCCGTGAGGTCGCCCTCCGGGTAGAGCGGCGGCCCCTCGGGCAGCAGCGGCACCAGCAGGTCGGCCAGCAGCCCCACCTGCTCCCCCGAGACCGCGGACACGGGCACGATCTCGGCCCACTCGATGCCCGCCTCCCGACCCAACTGGTCGACGGCGATGAGCTGTTCGGTCATCCGCTCGCGGTCGGCCAGGTCGGTCTTGGTGACCACGGCGACCTTGGGCGTGCGCTTGACCTGCGCCAGCTCCTTGGCGATGAAGCGGTCGCCCGGGCCCACCTTCTGGTCGGCCGGCAGGCAGAAGCCGATCACGTCGACCTCGGCCCAGGTGGTGCGGACCACGTCGTTGAGGCGCTGCCCCAGCAGCGTGCGCGGCTTGTGCAGGCCCGGGGTGTCCACCAACACCAGCTGCGCGTCCGGCCGGTGCACGATGCCGCGCACCGAGTGGCGGGTGGTCTGCGGCCGGTTCGAGGTGATGGCCACCTTCGTGCCGACCAGCGCGTTGGTCAACGTGGACTTGCCGGCGTTGGGACGGCCGACGAAGCAGGCGAAGCCGGAACGGTGCGGAGCGGCCGAGCCGGCCGTGGCGTCAGGGGAGTTCATCGGCGCCTTTCTTCGTGGATACCCCCGGCTTCAGCCGGGGGAGGAAACGAAGCTCCTGCGGAGCGGGGCAGGGAATGCCGGTTCGCCGCCAGGGCGGACCGGCGTCCACCATCCACTGGACAACAGCCGTCGCTCACACGGGAGCTGATAGCTTGTGAGGCGTGACGCGGCAGGTCAAGCGGGCTTTTCGGTACCGCTTCTACCCCACGGACAAGCAGGCAGCCGAGCTGTCGCGCACGTTCGGCTGCGTCCGCCTCGTCTACAACAAGGCGCTGGAGGAGCGCACGCGGGCCTGGTACGGGGAGCAGCGCCGCATCTCCTACGTGCAGTCCTCCGCCGCGCTGACGGAGTGGAAGAAGACCGAGGAACTCGCCTTCCTGTCGGAGGTGTCCTCCGTCCCGCTCCAGCAGGCGCTCCGCCACCTTCAGACGGCGTTCGCCAATTTCTTCGCTCAACGGGTGAAGTACCCGCGTTTCAAGTCGAAGAAGAGGTCTCGGGCTTCGGCCGAGTACACCCGCTCCGGCTTTACGTTCCGGGACGGGAAGCTGACTTTGGCAAAGATGGCCGCTCCGTTGGATATCCGCTGGTCGCGTCCCCTTCCGGAGGGGGCGGTACCGACGACGGTGACCGTCTCCCGCGACAGTGCCGGACGCTGGTTTGTGTCGATGCTGTGCGATGACCGCGTCACCCGGGCCCCGGCCACCACGAATGCGGTCGGCATCGACGCGGGCATAACCTCCCTGGTGACTCTTTCCTCCGGGGAAAAGGTCACCAACCCCCGGCATGAGCGCCGTGACCGAGCCCGGCTCGCCAGGGCGCAGCGGGAGCTGTCGCGGAAGGCGAAGGGCTCCAACAACCGGGCCAAGGCCCGACGCCGCGTCGCCGAGGTCCACGCGCGGATCGCCGACCGGCGCCGCGACTTCCTGCACAAGCTTTCGACTCGGCTCGTCCGTGAGAACCAAACGGTCGTGATCGAGGATCTCACCGTCCGCAACCTGATCAAGAACGGCAAGCTTGCACGCGGCATCTCCGACGCCGCCTGGGGCGAGCTGCGCTCCATGCTGGAGTACAAGTGCGCCTGGTACGGGCGTGAACTGGTCGTGATCGACCGATGGTTCCCCAGCTCGAAGCTGTGCGGCGCTTGCGGGAGGGTCCGCGAGAAGCTGCCGCTGAACGTCCGGGAGTGGACGTGTGACTGCGGCGCTGTGCATGACCGTGATGTGAACGCGGCACGCAACATCCTGACCGCCGGGCTGGCGGTGTCCGCCTGTGGAGACGGTGTAAGACCTCAACGGGAGTCCTCCCGGACGGGGCGGTCGTCGGTGAAGCAGGAACCCCCACGGGCGACCGTGGGAATCCCCCGCCTCTAGGCGGGGGAGGAAGTCAAGAGGCGGAGATGGTCGCACGAAGCACGCCGTCGGGGCCAGCCAGCAGCACGGGGGTGCCCGCGCCGCCCAGGTCCCGCACGGCCGCCAGGTCCTCGCCGGCCGGCGCCTCGGCGCCGGTCACCACGGCCGCCGCCTCCAGGGACCGGGCTCCGCTGGCGACCGCCATGGCCACGGCGGTGCGCAGCGCGCTCAGCCGCAGCGAGTCCAGCGCCACGGTGCTGGCCACATAGGTGCGGCCCATCTCGTCGCGCACGGCGGCCCCCTCAGGGGTGCCGTTGCGGGCGCGGGCGCTGCGCGCCAACGTGATGATCTTGCGGTCCTCGGGGTCCAACTCGCCGGACCCGGCCGCCGGGGAGGCAACGCCATCGGTCATGTCCCCGAGCTTATGCGGTGCCCGGCGGCCGGCGGCCGGGAGGGCAGCCGGTCACCGCCGGGCCCGGGGTCACAGCCGGGTACGGCGCGGCCCGGGTCACAGCCGCGTGGTGCCGGGCTGGTCGGGCCTGGGCGCCGGGGTGTCCCCGCGCGCGACCTCGGTCAGCTTGGCGACGGCGCGCTCGGCGATGGCGGTGAGGCTGCCGGTGTCCGGGTCCTCGCGGCCGGCCTGGGCGACCCGCACCAGCTGCGGCCCGACCCGCGCGATCACGACCTCGACCAGCACCGGGGTGCCGGCGTTCTCGCCGTCGAGCCTGCGGTTGTAGCGCACGGCGGCGCTCTCCTCGCCCAGGCCCTCGGGGTCGCCGCGCGGCTCCTCGTCATAGGCGACGGTGACGGCGTTCTCCCCGGGGCCCTCCTCGGTGTGGAACGTGTCGCAGCGCTCGGCGGCCGCCCGGAAGGCGTCGAGCGCGGCCCGCGCCTCGCCGGAGGAGTCGTGGGCGGTGGCCGCCGTGGTGACGAAGGGGCCGGTCTGGGTCTTGGCGAAGCCGGCGCGCTGGGTGCCCTCGGCCTCGCTGTCGAACAGCTCGCGGCAGTCGCCCTCGCTCGGCCGGGGAACGCCGAAGCCGCGTTCCTCCGCGGCCTCCTCGCTGTCGCTGGCCCAGCCCTCGGGGAAGTCCACCGGGTCCAGCAGCGCCTCCTTCAGCTGGGTCTCGCCCAGGGTGTCCGAGGCCGCCGGCTGGCCGGGGGCCAGGCCGAGGCTGAGCGTCGCGAGCCCGGCGATCATGACCGTCCTCAGATGCGCGTTCATGGCTCCCATGGCGCCACCCGAACGGGCCCCCGGCCACCCTCGCTCCCCCGTTCGGGTGAACGGCCGACGGTGGCCGCGCGGTCACTCCCGCCGGGCGGGGCGAGGGGCCGGGTCACTCGCCGGGCTCGGCCTCGTTCGCCGTCGGCTGGGCGACCACCGGCTCCACCAGCACCCGCTCGATCCGGTTGCGGCGGCCGGCCGGCGACTCGGCGGTCAGCCGCAGCGCGGCCAGCGCCGGGCCGCCCGCATCCAGCGGCTGCTCCTCCGAGACGTCGACCACCGCACGGGCGCCGGCGATCGGCACCCGACCCAGCGCCTTGGCCAGCAGCCCGCCGACGGTCTCGACGTCCTCGTCGTCCAGCCTGAGGTGGTACAGCTCGCCCAGCGCGCCCAGGTCGAGCCGGGCGGTGACCCGGTAGGCGCCGCCGCCCAGGTCCTCGACCGGGGGCAGCTCGATGTCGTACTCGTCGGTGATCTCGCCGACGATCTCCTCCAGGATGTCCTCGATGGTGACCAGGCCGGCCGTCCCGCCGTACTCGTCGATTACCACCGCCACATGGATGTGGTCGCGCTGCATCTCGCGCAGCAGGTCACCCGCGTTCTTGGTGTCGGGCACGAACGTGGCCGGCCGCATCACGGCCTCCACCGCCTCGTTCTCCGACTCCCGGCGCACATGCGTCTGCCGGGCCAGGTCCTTGAGGTAGACGATGCCGACGATGTCGTCGTCGCTCTCGCCGGTGACCGGTATCCGCGAGAAGCCGGAGCGCAGCGCGAGGCTCAGCGCCTGGCGCAGCGTCTTGTCCCGGTCGATGGAGACCAGGTCGGTGCGGGGCACCATCACCTCGCGCACCAGGGTGTCGCCCAACTCGAAGACGGAGTGCACCATCCGGCGCTCCTCGTCCTCGATCAGCGACTCCCGCTCGGCCAGGTCCACCATGGCGCGCAGCTCCGCCTCGGAGGCGAAAGGACCCTTGCGGAAGCCCCGGCCCGGGGTGACCGCGTTGCCCAGGATGATCAGCGCCTGGGTCAGCGGGTTGAGCACCCGCACGAGCGGGACCAGCACGAACGAGGCGGCGATGGTGGTGGTCAGCGGGTGCTGCCGCCCGATGGTGCGGGGCGAGACGCCGACCGCGACGAAGGACAGCAGCACCATGATGCCGAACGCCACCGACAGCGCAGGCAGCAGCCCGTCGAAGGTCTCCAGGCAGGCGTAGGCGACCAGCACGGCGGCGGCCATCTCGCTGGCCACCCGCAGCAGCAGCGCCAGGTTGAGGTAGCGGGTGGGGTCCTCGGCCACCTCCGCGAGCCGGGCCGCGCCGCGCCGCCCGGCGCGCACGGCCTCCTCGGCCCGGTAGCTGGTGATCACCGCCAGGCCGGCCTCGGCGCAGGAGGAGAGCCAGCCGACGGCGAGCAGCGCCACCACGGCGACCAGCAGGGTGCCGGTCATGTCAGCGTGGGGGCCGGCGAGGGCCCGGACAGGCCGCGCTCGGCGCGCCAGCCGTCAACGATGGCCTGCTGGAGCCCGAACATCTCGGCCCGCTCGGCCGGCTCGTCGTGGTCGTAGCCCAGCAGGTGCAACACCCCGTGCACGGTGAGCAGTTGCAGCTCGGCGTCCATGGAGTGCCGGGTGGGCGCGGCGCGGCCCTGCTCGGCCGCGACCTCGGGGCAGAGCACCACGTCTCCCAGCAGCCCCTGGACGGGTTCCTCGTCCTCCTTGGCGGGCGGCCGCAGCTCGTCCATCGGGAAGGACATCACATCGGTGGGGCCCGGCAGGTCCATCCACTGGAGATGGAGCCGCTCCATGGCCGCCGCGTCGACCGCGATCACGGACAGCTCGGAGAGCGGGTGAATCCGCATCCGGGCCAGCGTGTAGCGGGCGATGTCGAGCAGGGCGTGCTCGTCGAGCGGCTGGCCGGACTCGTTGTTGACCTCGATCGCCATGATGCGCGGTGGCTACTTTCCGATCCGTACGTCGTAACGGTCGTACGCGTCCACGATGCGCCCGACGAGCTTGTGGCGCACCACGTCCTGGGTGGTGAGCCGCGAGAAGTGCACGTCGTCGACGCCGTCGAGGATGTCCTGCACCTGGCGCAGCCCGCTGACGGTGCTGCCGGGCAGGTCGACCTGGGTGACGTCGCCGGTGATCACGATCTTGGACTCGAACCCGAGCCGGGTCAGGAACATCTTCATCTGCTCGGGGTTCGTGTTCTGCGCCTCGTCGAGGATGATGAACGCGTCGTTGAGCGTCCGGCCGCGCATGTACGCCAGCGGCGCGACCTCGATGGTGCCGGCGCTCAGCAGCCGGGGGATCGAGTCCGGGTCCAGCATGTCGTGGAGCGCGTCGTAGAGCGGGCGCAGATACGGGTCGATCTTCTCGTAGAGCGTGCCGGGCAGGAAGCCCAGCCGCTCGCCGGCCTCGACGGCGGGGCGGGTCAGGATGATGCGGTTGACCTGCTTGGACTGGAGGGCCTGGACGGCCTTGGCCATCGCCAGATACGTCTTTCCGGTGCCGGCCGGGCCGATACCGAAGACGACCGTGTGCTGATCAATCGCGTCCACATAGCGCTTCTGGTTGAGCGTCTTGGGGCGGATCGTCTTTCCACGGTTGGACAGGATGTTCTGGGTGAGCACCTGGGCCGGGCTCGCGTCCTCGCCGCCGGAGCCGCGCAGCATGGCGATGGAGCGCTCGACGGCGTCCTCGGTGAGGGGCTGGCCGGTGCGGAGCACCAGCATCATCTCGTCGAACAGGCGCTGCACGAGTTGGACTTCCGCCTCGTCGCCGGTCGCGCGGATCTCGTTGCCCCGGACATGGATGTCGGTGGCGGGGAAGGCCCTCTCGATCACGCGAAGCAGCGCGTCTCCCGAGCCGAGCACGGTGACCATCGGGTGCTTGGCCGGAACGGTGAACCGCGCGGTCGCCTCGTGGGTGGGGCTCGGCTGGTGTGTGGGTGTCTGCGTCATGGGCGGCCCGGACGGACCTGCTCATCCCTCTCTCACTGGGCTGGCCGTGGGTCCCCAGGGTACGACGCGAACCGGCCGTTTCCGTAGGACATTACGGAGCGCGATCGGCCTGCCGCGCTGGGGTGTTGGCGGCGGGGCGGGCCGGGGTGCCGGCGGCACCGGTCAGCCCCGGAAGCCGAGCGTGGGCACGGCCCTGCGGCGCGGCCAGGGCTCGCCGGCGGCCGGCAGCAGCCCGGTCAGGAACGCGTACCGCTCGACCAGCGAAGGCCCCTCGCCCTCGGCGCCTGACTCGGCGCCGGACGCGCCGCCGGACTCGGCGCCGCGCGGCGGGGTGAGCGCCTGGGCGTTGCGCCACCAGGTCTCGATCTCGTTCCAGCCGGGCGCGGAGAGCGAGCCGCCGAACTCCTGCACCGAGAGCGACGCGGTCAGCCCGGCGAGGGCCAGCCGGTCGGCCAGCGGCCAGCCGGCGAGCGAGCCGGTGACGAAGCCGGCCATGAACACGTCCCCGGCGCCCGTGGTGTCCAGCGCCTCCACCACGATCGCCGGGACATGGGCGGTCTCCCCGGTGCGGGCGTCCACGCCGTAGGCGCCGTCCGCGCCCATGGTGACCACGGCCAGCGGCACCAACTCGGCCAGTGCGTGGGCGGCGGCCCTGGGGTCGTCGGTGCGGGTGTAGCGCACGGCCTCGGCCGCGTTGGGCAGGAACGCCTCGCAGTGCGCCAGGTCGGGGAGGGCCGCCAGGTCCCAGCGGCCGGACTCGTCCCAGCCGGTGTCGGCGAAGACCAGGCTGCCGGCCGCCGACGCCTTGGCGATCCACTCCTGGGGGCGGTCGGGGGCCAGCGAGACGACCGCCGACCTGGTCTCGGGCACGCTGGCGGCGGCCGGCTCGGGCCCGGGCGGGGGCGCCTCGTGCCCGTGCGAGACCATGGTGCGCTCACCCTCGTAGGCCATCGAGACGGTGACCGGCGAGTGCCAGCCCGGGGGCGTGCGGGAGCGGGAGAGGTCGATGCCCTCGCCGCGCTCCAACGTCTCCCAGCAGTACTCGCCGTACTTGTCGTCGCCGAAGGCGGCGGCGAGGCTGGTGTGCAGGCCGAGCCTGGCGAGGGCGGTGGCCATGTTGGCCACGCCGCCCGGGCTCGAACCCATGCCCCTGGCCCAGGACTCGGTGCCGCGCACCGGGGCCGAGTCGAGGCCGGTGAAGATGATGTCCAGAAAGACGGCGCCCGTGAGGTAGACGTCGCAGGCCGGGTCGGCCGGGGTGCGGACGCGGGCGAGCGGGTCGATCATGCAGCGCGCCGGGGGCTCGTTCCTGAGGGTCACCTGAAGCTCCGAGCTGGTTCGTGGTCGTTTCTACGGTACGTTCCGGCCCATGAGGCTCACGATCATCGGGGGCGGTGGGTTCCGTGTCCCCCTGGTATACCGGGCGCTACTGACAACGGCGGGCGAGCGCTCGTCCGATCGGCCCGACGAGGTCACGCTCTTCGACACCGACCCGCTGCGGCTGCGGGTGATCGCCCGGGTGTGCGCGGCATTGGCGGAGGGCGTGCCGGGGGCGCCGGCGCTGCGGGTCGCCGAGACGTTGGACGAGGCGGTGCGGGGCGCCGACTTCGTCTTCCACGCGATCCGGGTCGGCGGCGTCGAGGGCCGGGTGCGGGACGAGCGCGCGGCGCTGGACGAGGGCCTGCTGGGGCAGGAGACGGTGGGCGCGTCCGGGGTGCTCTACGGGCTGCGCACGGTGCCCGTGGCGCTCGAAGTGGCGGACCGGGTCGCGGAGTTGGCGCCGAACGCCTGGCTGATCAACTTCACCAACCCGGCGGGGATGGTGACCGAGGCGATGGCCGCCCGGCTGGGCCACCGGGTGATCGGGATCTGCGACTCGCCGGTGGGACTGCTGCACCGGGCGGCCCGGGCGGTCGGGGTCGATCCGGCGGAGGTGTCCTACGGCTATGTGGGGCTCAACCACCTGGGCTGGCTCAACTCGCTCAGCCACCGGGGCGTTGACCTGCTGAGCGGGCTGCTCGCGGACGACGCGGCGCTGGCGAGCTTCGAGGAGGGGCGGCTGTTCGGCGGCGAACTGCTGCGCGCGCTGGGCGCGTTGCCCAACGAGTACCTGCACTACTACTACCTGGCGCGGGAGACCCGGCGGGCGGTGGCGGAGGCGGAGCAGACGCGGGGCGCGTATCTCGCCGCCCAGCAGGGCGCGTTCTTCGCCGAGGCGGCGCGCGACCTGGAACGCGCGCCGGCGCTGTGGGTGGAGGCCCGGCGTGAGCGCGAGCGCACCTATGGCGCGGAGCAGCGGGCGGCCGCCGGCGGCGGGGAGCGGGACAGCCACGACCTGGAGGGCGGCGGCTACGACGGGGTGGCGCTCGCGCTGATGCGGGCGATCGCCGAGGACCGCCGCACCCGGCTGATCCTCAACGTGCGCAACGCGGGGACCGTTCCGGAGCTGCCGGACGACGCGATCGTGGAGACCGTCTGCGACGTGGACGCGCAGGGCGCCCATCCGGTGCCGGCGTTGCGCCTCGGGCTGGCCGAGGTGGGGCTGATGCTCCAGGTCAAGGCGGTGGAACGGACCACGATCGAGGCGGCGGCGACGGGTTCCGCCGAGTTGGCGCGGCACGCGCTGACGCTCCACCCGCTGGTCGACTCGGCGCGGGTCGCGGAACGGGTGCTGGCCCGTTCCGCTGACGGCGGCGGTCCCCGGGGTGGCCACGGCGCGTGGTCGTCTGCGGGCCGTTGACCATTGCTCGCGCAGTTCCCCGCGCCCCTGAAGCCGGTGGCACCTGAAGGGGCGCGGGGAACTGCGCGAAGTGTTCGGGGCGGGCCGCAGACGACAACGGTCCGGGGGCGGCCAGGGCGCGTGGTCGACTGCCGGACGCCGACGGTCGCTCGCCCGGCACCACCTCGGGGGCGCGGGGAACTGCGCGAAGTGTTCGGGACGGGCCGCAGACGACAACGGTCCGGGGGCGGCCACGGCGCGTGGTCGGCTGCGAGGGCTCCTCAGGGGCTCCGTCGGGGGACCGGGATGCGTGTCACGTCCTCCGCCACGGTGAGTTCCCCGACGAACCCGGCCGCCCTCGCCTCCTCCGCGAACCCCTCCGGGTCCCGGTACCGCTGCGAGAAGTGCGTCAGCACCAGATGCCGCACCCCGCACTCCACCGCGACCCGCGCGGCCTGCCCGGCCGTCAGGTGCCCGTACTCCTCGGCCAGCGCCGCGTCCCCCGCCCTGAACGTGGACTCGATCACCAACAGGTCGCAGCCGTCGGCCAGTTGGTACACCGCCTCGCAGAGCCTGGTGTCCATCACGAACGCGAAGCGCTGCCCGGGACGTTCCTCGCTGACCTGCTCCAGCGTGACCCCGCGCAGCCGCCCCGTCCGCCGCAGCCGGCTGATCTCGGGGCCTGTGACGCCGAGCGCGGCCAGCCGTTCCGGCAGCATCCGCCGCCCCGTCGGCTCCTCCAGCCGGTAGCCGAACGCCTCCACCGGGTGGGAGAGCCGCGCCGCGCTCAGCGTGAAGCCGACCGTCCGTTCCAGCACGCCGTCCCCGGCGACCGGCGCCGGCCGCAGCTCGGCGGTCTCCTGGTAGGCGGTGGCGTAGCGCAGCCGGTCGAAGTACCGCTGCCCGCTGGCCGGATAGTGCACGGGCACCGGGTGCGGCACCCGGTCGAGGTTGATCCGCTGGATGACCCCGGCCAGCCCCAGCGAGTGATCGCCGTGGAAGTGGCTGACGCAGATCCGGGTCAGCGCGTGCGCGCTGACGCCGGCGAGGGTCAACTGGCGCTGGGTGCCCTCGCCCGGGTCGAAGAGGATGCCCTCGCCGTCCCAACGCAGCACATAGCCGTTGTGGTTGCGCCGGCGCGTGGGCACCTGGCTGGCGGTGCCGAGCACCACCAGCTCGCGCGCTGACACCGCGCCGCCCCGGTCAGCCGGGCGGCCAGTTGAGGCCGCGCCCGCCCAGCACGTGGGCGTGCGCGTGGAAGACGGTCTGCCCCGCGCCGGAACCGGTGTTGAAGACGACGCGGTACCCGCCGTCGGCGACCTTCTCCTGCGCGGCGACCGCGCCCGCCTCGCGCAGCACGTCGGCGGCGATCTCGGGCTCGGCCTCGGCGAGCGAGGCGGCGTCCGGGTAGTGCGCCCTGGGGATCACCAGCACATGGCTGGGGGCCTGCGGGTTGATGTCCCGGAACGCGACGGTGGTCTCGGTCTCCCGCACCACCGTCGCCGGAACGTCGCCGGCCACGATCTTGCAGAACAGGCAGTCAGCCTGCGGTTCTCCCGCCATCCCCCGGGGTCCTCCTCGGCCTTGGCGCTGGGCAGTGACCGAAGGATGGTACCGCCTCCCGCCGCGCTGACGGCCCGTCGAGCGGCGCCGCGCACGGGCCCTTGGGTTTGCGGACGCGGCGAGGTCGGGTACGCGAGGGCCGGAGTCGACCGCCGCCCGAAGTGACCTGCTGGTAACGTGCCCCAGTCGTCGCATCTACCCACCAAAGCCGAACAACCACCGGATAAGCACCGAACAAGCCACGAAAGCACCCTCCGAGGAGCGAGGAGCCCGCCGGAACCATGTCGACCAAGGCCACCCAGCCGCAGGGCGGACAGCCGCAGCGCGAACAGTGGAGCAGCCGTCTGGGCTTCCTGATGGCCGCCATCGGGTCGGCCATCGGGCTGGGGAACATCTGGCGCTTCCCCGCCGTGACCTACGAGCACGGCGGCGGCGCGTTCCTGATCCCGTACCTGGCCGCGCTGCTGACCGCCGGCATCCCGCTGCTGATCCTGGAGTACACGATCGGCCGGAAGTACCGTTCCTCGCCGCCGGGCGCGCTGCGGCAGTTGGCCCGGCCGGCCGAGACGATCGGCTGGTGGCAGGTGGCGATCTGCTTCGTGGTGGCCACCTACTACGCGGCGATCCTGGCGTGGGCGGTGCGCTACACCGGCTTCTCGTTCGACCAGGCGTGGGGCGACGACCCCGAGGGCTTCCTCAACAACGAGTTCCTGAAGCTGAACGAGACGCCCGGCGAGATCTCGACGTTCGTTCCCGGCGTGGCCTGGCCGTTGCTGCTGATCTGGGTGCTGACGCTGGCGGTGCTGCTGCTGGGCATCCGGCGCGGGATCGAACGGGCCAACATCGTGACCATCCCGCTGCTCGTCGGCTTCTTCCTGATCCTGGTGGTGCGGGCGCTCACGCTGGACGGCGCGGCCGAGGGCCTGGACGCGCTGTTCACGCCCGACTGGGGCGCGTTGACCGAGGGCAGCGTGTGGGTGGCGGCCTACGGGCAGATCTTCTTCTCGCTGTCGGTGGGCTTCGGCATCATGATCACCTACGCCTCCTATCTGCACCGGAAGTCCGACCTGTCGGGCTCGGCGATGGTGGCGGCGTTCGCCAACAGCTCGTTCGAGATCCTGGCGGGCGTCGCGGTGTTCGCGACGCTGGGCTTCATGGCGCAGGCCGCCGGGGTCGGCGTCGCGGACGTCACGTCCAGCGGCGTCGGGCTGGCGTTTGTCGCGTTCCCGCAGATCATCTCGGAGATGCCGATGGGTGCGTTCTTCGGCGTGCTCTTCTTTGTCTCGTTGGTGATCGCGGGCTTTACCTCGCTGATCAGCATCGTTCAGGTCATCATCGCCGCCGTTCAGGACCGGACCGGTCTTGGCCGCACGGCCGCCGTGCTGAGCGTCGGCGGCGCGGTGACGGTGGTCTCGGTGCTGCTGTTCGCCAACGACAGCGGGCTGTATCTGCTGGACGTCGCCGACCACTTCATCAACCAGTACGGGATCGCGCTGGCCGGCCTGGTGGTGCTGATCACGGTCAGCTGGGGCCTGCGCCAACTCCCCGCGCTGCAACGGAACGCCGACGCGACCTCGTCGATCGGCCTGGGCGTGTGGTGGCGGATCTGCCTCGGCGTGATCACGCCGGTGGTGCTGGCCTGGATGATGGTGGACAGCCTGGTCACCGAGCTGGACGAGAACTACGCGGGCTACTCGACCTCCTTCCTGCTCTGGGCCGGCTGGGGCGTGGCCGGCGGGGCGCTGCTGGTCGGTGTCCTGCTGACCCTGCTCTCCCGCCGCCGCCCGGCGACCCGCTGGGACGCCGCCGCGGCCTCCGACGCCGCCAACCCGACGGAGAGGAACGGCTGATGTCCACCTCGGCCATCGTGATGATGATCGTCGCCATGCTGGTGGTGTGGGGCGGCCTCGCCCTGGCCGTCCTCAACCTGCGCGGCAACCCCGACCAACCGGAACCGGGCCCCGACGACGTGCCCCACCAGCTGTAGGCCCACCCAGCTGTAGCGGCCTGACGGCCCGCACGGGCCCCGGACGGCCCGGGGGCCGTACCCGGTCAGAGCGGCACCCCGGCCCGGCGGGCGAGGTGGGTGAGGCGGGGGTTGGCGCGGCGGTGCAGGGAGGTCAGGACCCGGACGAGTTCCTGGCAGGTCGGGTGCACGCGCGCCAGCTCGGGGGCCGCCTCCCAGGCGTCCTCAAGCGAGGAGAGCGCCGCGTCGCGGTCCCCGAGTGCCAGGTGGGAACGGCTCAGCGTCATGTGCAACGGGCCAACCCGGGTGGCGGGCAGGGAGGTTCCGGAGCGGAGCAGGTCGCGGGCCGTCTCCAGGGCGGCCCGGTGCCGCTCCAGGTCGGTCGAGGTCGCGATCACATGGACGGCGGTGTTCTCCGGGCCGAAGTGGAGGCCGTGCTCCTCGACGTCCCCGGCGTTCCCCGCGAACTCCTCGGCCGCCCGCCAGGCCGCGTCGATATGGCGCTCGGCGGCGCCGCGCTCCCTGGCCCGCCCGGCCAGCGTGAGCCCGCGCAGGTGCAGGATGCCCAGGCCGTAGGCGCGGTCGCGCCCCCGGAGCGTCGTCTCGGCCTGGACCACGGCCCGGTCGATGACGGCCAGACCTCCGGCGAAGTCACCGGAGTTGAGGAACGTCCCGGCCTCGTCGCGCGCCGCCACGGTCGCGGCGACCGGGTGGCCGCGCTCGGCCGCGAGGCGCTGCTTGAGGACGGCCAGCTCGGCCAGGTGCATCCAGCGGTGCCGGGCGGCCAACCAGTAGACCACCGAGTAGGTGTCGGCGACGCGCGTCCAGGCGTCGGGAGACGGGAACGCGTGCGCGTGGTTGGTCACGTCCGCCAGCACGCCAGGGAGCTTCCGGAACACGGCGGCCAGCTCGGTCCGGTGGCGGTGCTCGTTCAACTCGGCCAGGGCGCGGGGCAGTTCCTCGGGGTGCGCCGGGGGCTCGCCGGGCAGGTCGAACCGCCGGATGGCAAAGCTCAGGGCGGTCAGGCCCTCCTCGTTTGTCGGTGTGACGGGCGCCTTGCCGAGGAGTTCGTCCAGCGTCATGCCCATGGCCCGGGCGAGAGCGGCGCCCATCCCGTGCGTCAGGGCCCGGTCGCCGATCTCGACCTTGCTGAGCAGGGACACGGACATGCCCGCCCGGCGGGCGAGAGCCACCTGACTGAGCCCCCGCGCCTTGCGGCAGAGAGCCACGTTCGCACCCGGTCCCGGAGTCCTCTTCGCGGTCATGGACTGAGCCTTCCCCACACCGGGCCGCCGGCCCCGGAAGCGGCGCAGCCCCCCGCCGCGTCGGCCCCCCGGGCCGGCGCGGTGTCCGGTCACTTCCGCACGTGGCGGACCACCGTCAGGAGGTACTCCTCGCGGTGCAGCGGGTCGTCGTCCGTGCGGGCGCGGGTCGGGGGGTGGGGGCCGGGGACGGGGCGGTAGTCGGCGAACTCCGTCTCGAACAGGGCCTCGCCGCTGGTGAGTTCGGGCAGGCGGCGCTCGACCGCGTGCACCCGGCCGGCCGGCACCACGCCGCCGACCACCAGCGCCGCGCCCTCCGTGAGCTGTTCGCCGGGTCGCGCGCCCAGCCGCGCGATGGCCGGCACCACCGTGCCGGCCATCGCGGCGGGAAACTCCAGCCGGAACCGGTGCCACGGCTCCAGCACCCGCGTTCCGGCCCGCCGCAGCGCGTCCATCAGCACCAGCGGGGTCAGGCCACGGAAGTCCCCGGCCGTCGACGACATGCTCTTGTCGAACACCGCGTGGGCGTGGCTCTGCCGCGCCCAGTAGCCGGAGGTGGTCAGCGTCACCACGCAGTCCCGCACCGGCCAGCCGCACAGGCCCTCGGCGAGGGTGCCGCGCACCGTCTCCTCGACGGCCCGCAGGAACGCGAGGGGCAGCGCGCCGAGTTCGATGCCGAGCCGGAAGCTCACCCCGGCGTCCACCGGCGCCGGCTCGACGCGCAGGCCCACGGTGGCGAGGAACGGGTTGCCGTCCTTCTTGATGAACTCGACCGCCTCGCCGGTGCCCACCGGCCGCTCGATGTGGAGCGTGGTGGTCTCCCGGAAGCCGACCGCGAGGCCGAACTCGTCGCGCAGCGTGGCCTCGATGACCTCCTTCTGCACCTCGCCGTAGAGGGAGACGGAGATCTCCCGGCGCCTGGTGTCCTGGCGCAGGTTGATCAACGGGTCCTGCTCGGCGAGTTGGCTGAGCGCGGCGTGCAACGCCCCGCGTTCCGCCTCCCGTTCGGGGACCACCACGGTCTCCAGCGTTGGGGGCGCGAAGTGCCGGGCGCCCGCCGCGCGTTCGGGCGCGCGCCCCACCACGTCGCCGACGCGGACCCCGGGCAGGCCCCGCAGTTGGACGATCCGGCCCGGTCCTGCCGCCTCGGCGGGGCGGGCGGTGCCGCGTTCGAAGACAGCGAGGGAGGTGAGCTTGGCCCGCGCCGGTTCGACGGTCGCCCCCGGCGGGCCGTAGGGCAGCCGGTCCCTGACCCGGACCGTGCCGGCGAACATCCGGGCGAGGGCGAGGCGTTCGCCGGCGGGGCCGCGTTCGATGGCGAAGACGGCGCCGGACGGCGGGGCCTCGGGGGCGCCCTCGGCGGGCGGCAGCAGGCGGGCGACGGCGTTCGTCAGCTCCTCGATCCCGGCGCCGGTGGCGGCCGAGCCGAAGAGCACGGGGTGGACCAGCGCCCGCCCGGTCTGGGCGGCGAGTTGGGCGGCCAGCGCGTCCGGGGCGACCTGGACGTCCTCCACATACGCGGCGAGCAGCGGCTCGCTGTGCTCGGCGAGCGTCAGCTGGAGCCGTTCGCGGAAGGCGGGATCGTCGGGGGCGTGCGGAACGTAATGCGCGCCCCGGGTGCCGAGCCCCTCGGGCCGGCCGAGGGCGACGGCGCCCGGGCTGAGCCGGGCCGCGATCTCGGCCAGCAGGGACGTGTCCCTGGCGCCGGCGCGGTCGATCTTGTTGACGAGGATCAGGGTGGGCACCCGCAGCCGCCGCAGCGTGCGCATCAGCACCCGCGTCTGGGCCTGCACGCCCTCCACGGCGGAGACCACCAGCACGGCGCCGTCCAGCACGCCGAGCACCCGCTCGACCTCGGCGATGAAGTCGGGGTGGCCCGGGGTGTCGATCAGGTTGACCGTGGTGCCGGTGGCGCCCAGCGGGAAGGAGACGACGGCCGACCGGATGGTGATGCCGCGTTCCCGCTCCAGGGCGAGCGAGTCGGTGGTGGTGCTGCCCCGGTCGACGCTGCCCACCGCGTCGATGACGCCGGCGGAGAACAGCAGCCGTTCGGTCAGGGATGTCTTGCCGGCGTCAACATGCGCCAGGATGCCGAGGTTGAGAACACGTTGCGAGATACGCACGGAAACGTCTGGTCCTTGGGTTCGAGGTGAATCCTTCCGGTCGGGACACAGACGTCTGCCTCATCGTTCGTTCCTCTCCTGCCGTCCGTCGGGTCGCGGAGCTTTGTCTCACGCGCCGCGTCGCGGTCGCAACCGACTTATCGGCGGCGGGTGGTGGCGGGTACCGGGGGACGGGTCAGGACCAGCGGCCGGTGCGGGTCAGCAGCAGGGCCGTGGCGGCGGGGCCAGCCGTGGAGGTGCGCAGCACCGTGGGGCCCAGCCGGTAGGGGGTCGCGCCGGCGGCGGCGAAGGCCGTCAACTCGGCCTCGGTGATGCCCCCTTCGGGGCCGACCACCAGCACCAGCCGTCCCTCGGCCGGGAGTTGGGCGGCGGCCAGCGGCAGCGTGGCGCTCTCGTGAAGCACGCCGGCGAACGCCGCGTCGGCCAACAGCCGCGCCACGCCCGCCGCGTCCCGCACCTCGGTGACCTCGGGCACCCGCAGCCGGCGGGCCTGCTTCGCCGCCTCGCGGGCGGCGGCCCGCCACCGCGCCAGCGACTTCGCGCCGCGCTCGCCCCGCCACTGGGTGACGCAGCGGTCGGCGGACCAGGGAACGATGGCGTCCACTCCGGTCTCCGTCATGGTACTCACGGCCAGCTCGCCCCGGTCGCCCTTGGGCAGCGCCTGCACCACCGTGATGTGCGGCGTGGGCTCGGGCTCCGCGCGGCGCTCCAGGGCCGTCACCGCGAGCCGGTCCCGGCCGCCGACCTCGGCGACCCGCCCCAGCCAGCCCGCGCCCGCGCCGTCGCTCAGCACGATCTCCTCGCCGACCCGCAGCCGGCGCACCGCGACCGCGTGCCGCCCCTCGGCGCCGTCCAGGGTCAGCGAGGCGCCGGGCTCGGCGCCCGCCAGCGACCCGACGAGAAAGACCGGAGCGCTGCTCATCGACCGTTGAACGCGTCCTTCAGGCGGGAGAACAACCCCTGCTGCCCCGGCTGGAACTGGCCCGTCGGCCGCTCCTCACCGCGCAGCTTGGCCAGCCGCCGCAGCAGCTCCTCCTGCTCCGGGTCCAGCTTGTGGGGCGTCTGCACCTCGACATGCACCACCAGGTCGCCCCGGCCGTTGCCACGCAGGTGCGTGATGCCCCGGCCGTGCAGCGGGATGGACTGGCCGGACTGGGTGCCCGGGCGGATGTCCACCTCCTCGCGGCCGTCCAGGGTGTCCAACGGGACCTGGGTGCCGAGCGCCGCCGCCGTCATCGGGATGGTGACCGTGCAGTGCAGGTCGTCGCCGCGCCGCTGGAAGACGGCGTGCGGCTTCTCCTGGATCTCGACATAGAGGTCGCCGGGTGGGCCGCCGCCGGGGCCGACCTCGCCCTCGCCGGCGAGCTGGATGCGGGTGCCGTTGTCCACGCCGGCCGGGATCTTGACGTTCAGCGGGCGGCGGGTGCGGACCCGGCCGTCGCCGGCGCACTCCGGGCACGGGTTGGGCACCACGGTGCCGAAGCCCTGGCACTGCGGGCAGGGCCGCGAGGTCATGACCTGGCCGAGGAACGAGCGCGTCACCTGGGACACCTCGCCCCGGCCGCGACACATGTCGCAGGTCTGGGCCGAGGTGCCGGGCGCCGCGCCCTCGCCGTTGCAGGAGTTGCAGACCGTGGCGGTGTCCACCTGGATCTCGCGGGTGGTGCCGAAGGCCGCCTCGTTGAGGTCGATGGTCAGCCGGATCATGGCGTCCTGGCCGCGCCGGGTGCGCGACTTGGGGCCGCGCTGGGACGCGGTGCCGAAGAAGGCGTCCATGATGTCGGAGAAGTTCCCGAAGCCGGCGCCGAACCCGGCGCCCGCGCCGGAGGCGCCCCCGAGCGGATCGCCGCCCAGGTCGTACATCTGCTTCTTCTGCGGGTCGGAGAGCACCTCGTAGGCGGTGTTGATCTCCTTGAACCGCTCCTGCGTCTTGGGGTCCGGGTTCACATCCGGGTGCAGCTCCCGGGCCAGCCGGCGGAAGGCCTTCTTGATCTCGTCTTGCGAGGCGTCACGCTGCACACCCAAGACCGCGTAGTAGTCCGTCGCCACCTAGTTCTCCGCGAGGATTTGTCCGACGTACCGTGCCACCGCGCGCACCGCTCCCATCGTTCCGGGGTAGTCCATCCGGGTCGGTCCGACGACTCCGAGCTTCGCGACCGCTTCGTCCCCTGAACCGTAGCCGACCGACACAACCGATGTGGAGGTCAGGCCCTCGTGAGGGTTCTCATGCCCGATGCGCACCGTCATCTCCGAGCCCTTGGCCTCCCCCAGCAGCCGCAGCAGCACCACCTGTTCCTCCAGCGCCTCCAGCACCGGGCGGATGGTGAGCGGGAAGTCCTGGGCGAAGCGCGTCAGATTGGCGGTGCCGCCGATCATCAGCCGCTCCTCGGTCTCCTCGACCAGGGTCTCCAGCAGGGAGGACAGCACGGTCGCGACCGCGCCCCGCTCCTCCAGGCCGAACGCCTCGGGCAGGTCGGCCACCAGCCGGGGCACCTCGGAGAAACGCTGGCCCACGATGCGGCTGTTGAGCCGGGCTCGCAGGTCGGCGAGCGAGGTCTCGCCGAGCGGCGCCGGGCAGTCGATCATGCGCTGCTCGACCCGGCCGGTGTCGGTGATCAGCACCAGCATCACGCGCGCCGGCGCGAGCGCGAGCAGCTCGACATGGCGGACCGTCGAGCGGCTGAGCGAGGGGTACTGGACGACGGCGACCTGGCGGGTGAGCTGGGCCAACAGCCGCACGGTGCGGGCGATCACGTCGTCGAGGTCGACCGCGCCGTCGAGGAAGTTCTGGATCGCGCGGCGCTCCGGCGAGGACAGCGGCTTGACGCCGGCGAGCCGGTCGACGAAGAGGCGGTAGCCCTTGTCCGTGGGCACCCGTCCCGCGCTGGTGTGGGGCTGGGCGATATAGCCCTCCTCCTCCAGCGCGGCCATGTCGTTGCGCACGGTGGCCGGGGACACCTGGAGGTTGTGCCGCTCGGTCAACGCCTTCGAACCGACGGGCTCCTCGGTGCCCACATAGTCCTGGACGATGGCCCGCAGCACCTCCAGCCTGCGCTCACTGAGCACGCCGCACACCTCCCGTCCCATCCGGTCCAACTCGTCCCGTGCCTGTCGGCTCCTGGCACTCAGGCGGACAGAGTGCCAACGCCTGGTCCAGTGTACGGCGGGGTAGCCCGCGCGGGGAACGAGCGGCGGTGGAGAAAGACGGGGAGTGAACGGGATGTGCTGCGGGCGGCGAGCGCGGGCCGAAGTCGACCGGAAGTTACGGGGAGAACGACCGGAAGTCAGGGGGAGAACGGCCGGAAACCGTCGGGCGACGGTGCGTGAACGCGGCGCGCGACGGCGGCCGTTGGGCCCGGCGGCCGGCTGCCGCCCGGGTACGGTCGTGGGCCATGACGGCGACAGACGGCGGGGGCGCGGGGAACGAGGCGGGTGCGCCGGGGCGCGGGTGGGAGGAGATCGCGCCGGGGGTCGTGCGCCGGCGGCTGTCGGGCTGGGACGAGACGGTGGGCGCCGTGTCCGGGCCGGGGGGCACGCTGCTCGTGGACGCCGGGCCCTCGCTGGCGGCGGGCGCCGCGCTCCGCGCACAGCTGGCGGAACGCGGCTGGCCCCCGGTGCGCTGGCTGGCGGTGACGCATCCGCACTTCGACCATCTGCTGGGCGCCGGCGCGTTCGCCGACGCCGAGGTGCTGGCGGCGGCGGGCCGCCGGCCGCCCTGGACGCGCGGGGACGCGGAGGTCGCCGGCGACGCGGTGGCGCAGGGGGTGGACCGCGCGGCGGCGGAACGCTCGGCCGCCGCGCTGCCCGAGCCGGGCCGGCTGGTCGCCGACCGGCTGACGCTGCCGCTGGGCGGCGGGCGCGCAGCCGAGCTGGTGAGCCTGGGCGCGGCCCACTCCGGCCATGACCTGGTGGTCGCGGTGCGCGACGGCGGGGCGGAGCCCTCGGTGGTGTTCTGCGGGGACCTGGTCGAGGAGTCGGGCGAACCGCAGGCCGGCTCCGACGCCGAGCCGGCGCGCTGGCCGGCGGCCCTGGACCGGCTGCTGGCGCTGGGCGGGGAGCGGGCCGCCTACGTTCCCGGGCATGGCGCGGTGGTGGACGCGGCGTTCGTCCGGGCCCAACGGGCGGCGCTGGCACGGCGGTTCGGCGTGCCGGACGGCTGAGGTGGCGCGGGCGTGTGGCGCGGGCGGTCAGGGGGCCTCGACGTGCTCGGGCAGCGGCTGTTCGGCCCAGATGGTCTTGCCCTCGGCGTGGAACCGCGTTCCCCAGGCGGAGGCCACCTGGGCGACGAGGAACAGCCCGCGTCCCCCCTCGTGGTCGGGTGCCGCGTGCCGCACGTGCGCGGCGGTGCTGCTGCCGTCGCTGACCTCGCAGATGAGGGCGGACTCCCTGATCAGCCGCAGGCTGATGGGGCCCTCGGTGTAGCGGACGGCGTTGGTGACCAGCTCGCTGACGATCATCTCGGTGGCGAAGGACAGGTCCCCGAGGTCCCACTCGTGCAGCCGCCCGACGGCCAGTCGGCGGGCGTGGCCCGGGCTCTCCGGGTCGTTCGTGAGCTGCCACCGCACGGTCCGGTCGTCGGCCAGCCGTCGGGTGCGGGCCAGGAGCAGCAGCATGTCCTTGGGCGGCGGCTCGGGGAAGAGGGTGCCGGCCGCCCGGTCGCACGCCTCCTGGAGCGGTCCTTCGGCGTCGCGGGCGAGCGCGCCCCGGAGCGCCTCGGCGGACGCGTCGGACCAGGGCGCGTTGTGCAGGGCGAGGACGCTGCCCCGGGGCAGGTCGAGTTCCGTGACGGCGTAGTCCGGCTCGTCCTGCCCCAGCGGCGGCCCCGGCGTGGGCCCGACCTGCCGGGGCCGCTCCCCGGGCGACAGCAGCAGCGGCAACGGGTGGTCGGCGGAGGCCAGGGCGCAGCGGGTGGTGACCGGGTCGTAGACCACCACCAGGCAGCGGGCCCGCAGGGGTTCGGTGGCGGCGTCGTCGGACGGGTCGGGGCGCTCGGCGAAGAGCCGCGTGGTCAGCTCGTGCAGGCGGTGCAGCAGCTCGGCGGGGTCGAGATCGAGGGCGGCCAGCGCGCTGACGGCGGCCCGCAGCCGCCCCATGACCGTCACGGCGGCCAGCCCCTCCCCCAGCACCTCGCCGACGCCGAGCCCGACGCGCGCCCCAGAGAGGGGCAGCACGTCGTACCAGGTGCCGGCCGAGTGGGCGGGCAGATACGAGTGGGCGGTGTCCACCGCGCTGTGGCGGGGCAGCCCGGAGGGGATCATGCGGCGCCTGACCAGACTGGCCAGGGAGTGCTCGCGGGTGTAGAGGCGGGCGTTGTCCAGGGACAGCGCGGTGCGGTCGGCGAGTTCGGCCGCGACGGTCAGGTCCTCTTCGTCGAACGGGGGCCGCCCCGGGAGCCGGTAGAGGGTCGCCAGGCCCAGCACCATGCCCCTGGCGACCAGCGGCACCACCAGCAGGGAGTAGACGCCGGCCCGCAGCAGCCGCGCCAGCACCGGGTCGCGGAGCAGCCAGTCGTCGTCGGGTCGCACCTGGCGCACCAGGCGGGGGCGCGGGTCCATCAGGGTCTGCGCCTGCGGGGTGCCGAAGTCCAGGAGCCTGACCTGCCCGACGGGCACCACGCCCGTGGCCTCGGGCCGCAGCGCGTGGGCGAAGCCGGCGCGGCGCAGGGTGACGGTGTGCGGCAACGGTCCGCGCGCCGGGGCGTCGCCGTGCACGGTCAGGTCCAGGATGTCGACCGAGGCGACCTGCGCGAAGTCGGACACCGCCAGCTCGGCCAGCTCCTGCGCGGTGCGGAAGAGGTCCAGCGTCGAACCGATGCGCCGCCCCGCCTCGTTGACCAGCCGCAGCCCCTCGCGGTACCGGTCCCGGTCGGTGCGGTCGGCGACGGTGACGACGACGCCCAGGACCCGGCCGTCGGCCTCCTCCAGCCGGTACGCCGAGAGATAGAGGCGACGCGGCCGTTCGTCCTCCTCGACGCGGTGGGCGTAGAAGTGGTCCCGGACCGCGTCCCCGGTCGCGAGGACCCCGCGCAGCTTCCGCTGCAACGGCTCGGCGCCGGGCAGGCCCAGTTCCGCCCAGGTGTGGCCCCTGGCAGCGTCGAGGTCGACGTGTCGCATCCCGGGCGCCGCCGTGCTGAACCGGACGATGCGCAGCTCGGTGTCGAGCACGTGCAGGCCCGTCGGAGACCTCTCGAAGAGCGCGCGCAGCACGGCCGCGTCGAGCCGCGCCTCGCGTTCGGGCCCGTCGGGCAACAGGGGGAGACCGCCCGCCGTCACGCGGGCCGTCTCGTCTCGACCACCGCCTGGGACGTCCATGGCACGATCATGCGACGGGTCGGCCGGTGGCGCCCGTTCTGCTGGGCGGCCCGGGTCCTCGGGGCGCTTCCGGGTGGCCGGACCGCGCCCGGAGTTAGGGCCGACGCGGCCGGTCGGGTGGCGGGCCGGCCGTGATCGAATGGGCCCATGCGCGCGCGTTCCTATGATCCGGACCTGACCCCGCCGTGGAAGCGCCCCCGGGCCGCGCCCGAGGTGCCGGCCGATCCGGGGCTGGTGGTCGAGGAGGTCACCACCGGCTTCTGCGGGGCGGTGATCCGTTGGGAGAAGACGGCCGAGGGGCCGACGGTCACCCTGGAGGACCGCTTCGGCGCGCACCGGGTCTTTCCGATGGTGGCGCGCGGCTTTCTGCTGGAGGGGCGCGAGGTCACGCTGGTGCGCCCGAAGCCGGCGGGCGCGGGGAAGCGCGCGCCGGCGCGCACCGCCTCGGGCTCCGTCGCCGCGCCCCGGGCGCGGGCGCGGGTGGCGCGCGCCGGGCGGATCTTTGTGGAGGGGCGGCACGACGCCGAGCTGGTGGAACGGGTCTGGGGCGACGACCTGCGGGTCGAGGGCGTGGTGGTGGAGTTTCTGGCGGGCGTGGACGATCTGCCGTCCGTGGTCGAGGAGTTCGGGCCGACGCCGGACGCCCGGCTGGGGGTGCTGGTCGACCATCTGGTGCCGGGTTCCAAGGAGTGGCGGATCGCGGAGGCGGTGCGGGCGGCGCACGGCGAGGAGGTGGTGCTGGTCGTCGGGCATCCCTTTGTCGACATCTGGGCGGCGGTGAAGCCGGCGGCGGTCGGCATCCCCGCCTGGCCCGAGGTGCCGCGCGGCCAGGACTGGAAAACGGGGGTGTGCCGGGCGCTGGGCTGGCCGGAGAACACGGGCGCCGCCTGGCAGCGGGTGCTGCGGAGCGTGCGGGACTACCGCGATCTGGACCCGGGGCTGCTGGGGCCCGTGGAGCACCTGATCGACCATGTCACCGTGGGCTCGCCGGCGGGCCCGGTCGGGGAGCTGGCGCCGTGACGGGTGACACCGTGACGGGCGGCGCCGTGACGGGTGACGGGAGGGAGCGGCGCGCCGTGGACGACCTGTGGACCGGCGCGCGGGTGCGGCTGCGCGCCGTCGAGCCGGAGGACTGGACGGGCTTCAGGGAGCTGGCCCGGCACAGCGTCGACGTGCGGGCCGCCGGCGCGGTGAGCCCGCCGCGTTCCGACGCGGGCTGGCGGACCTGGACCGCAGAGCGGGCCGAGCGCCCACCGGGCGGGGACACGTTCCGGCTGGTCGTCGAGGTGCTGGCGGACGGCGCTTTCGCGGGGTCGGTGACCGTCGGCCTGGCGGACAGCCGCGCGGGGCGGTTCCTGACCGGCGTCGAGATCGTCCGCGCGCACCGCCGCCGGGGCTACGCGGCGGAGGCCACCGAACTCGTGCTCGCCTACATGTTCGCGGAGCAGCGCCACCACAAGTGCGCCGTCGAGGTGTACGCGTTCAACGACGCCTCGCTGGCGCTCTACCGCTCGCTGGGCTTCGTCGAGGAGGGCCGGCTGCGCGAGCACGAGTTCCTCGCGGGACGCCGACACGACGTCGTGCTGCTGGGCATCACGGCCGACGAGTTCTGGGCCACCCGGGAGCGGCCCCCGGTGCGCTGACCGGCGCTGACCGGTCGCCGGTCGGGCGCCGGTCGGTCCGTGGCCGGTCACTCGCACCGACTCGGTCACACCAGGAACAGGTCCTCGTCGAAGACGGTCACCACCACGACCACCATCAGCCCCTGGCCGATCAGGTACTCGATCAGGATGCCGGGGGCGACCTGCGCCTTGCGGTTGTCCTCGTGGGTGCCGACCGGGGCGCTCGCCTTGTGGTACGGGTCCCTGGCCAGCTTCGCCAGGCCCCGGTCCAGCAGCTCCTTGCGGTGCGGCGCCATCCGCTCGGCGGACTCGGCGGCCTCCGTGGTGAAGGAGATCCGCAGATCGAACACGGTGCCTCCTCCCCGCCTCGCGGTCCTGCCTCCTCGATGCCGGACAATGGCGAGTATGCCCTCCGCCCTGCCCGAAGGCGACCCCATGCCGCGCGACGGCGCCCTGCCCGCCGCCGCGCTGGCCGGCGCCGAGACGCGGCCGCTCGCCTTCTATCTCCATGTGCCCTACTGCGCGACCCGCTGCGGCTACTGCGACTTCAACACCTACACCGCCGGCGAGCTGCGCGGCTCGGGCGGGGCGCTGGCCTCCCGGGAGAACTACGCGGCGGTGCTGACCGAGGAGATCCGGCTGGCCCGCAAGGTGCTGGGCGACGACCCGCGCCGGGTCATCACCGTCTTCGTCGGCGGCGGCACCCCGACGCTGCTGCCGCCGGCCGACCTGGCGGCGATGCTGGACGCGGTGCGCCAGGAGTTCGGGCTGGCCGAGGACGCCGAGGTGACCACGGAGGCCAACCCCGACTCGGTGGACGGCGCCGGGCTGGCCGCGCTGCGGGAGGCCGGGTTCACCCGGGTCTCGTTCGGGATGCAGAGCGCCAGCCCGCATGTGCTGCGGCTGCTGGAGCGCACCCACACCCCGGGCCGGCCGGAGCGCGCGGTCGCCGAAGCGCGGGCGGCGGGCTTCGACCACGTCAACCTCGACCTGATCTACGGCACGCCGGGCGAGAGCGAGGCCGACTGGCAGGCGTCGCTTGAGGCCGCCGTCGCGGCCGGCCCCGACCACATCTCGGCCTATTCGCTGATCGTCGAGGAGGGCACCCGGCTCGGGCAGCGGGTGCGGCGCGGCGAGGTGCCGATGACGGACGACGACGTGCACGCCGACCGCTACCTCCAGGCGGACCGGGTGCTGGGCGCGGCCGGCTTCGGCTGGTACGAGGTCTCCAACTGGGCCACCACGCGGGCCGGTCGGTGCCGGCACAACGAGCTGTACTGGACGGGCGCCGACTGGTGGGGCGCGGGCCCGGGGGCGCACAGCCACGTCGGCGGGGTGCGTTGGTGGAACGTGAAGCACCCCGGCGCATATGCCCAAGCGCTCGCGGAGGGGCGTTCCCCGGGGGCCGGCCGCGAGGTCCTGACCGAGGAGGACCGGCGCGTGGAACGCGTTCTGCTGGAGCTGCGGCTGGTCGATGGGTGCCCGCTGACGCTGCTGCGGCCGGCCGGGCTGGCCGCCGCGCGGCGGGCGCTGGACGACGGGCTGCTGGTGGCGGACGCCTTCGCCGACGGCCGCGCGGCGCTGACGCTGCGCGGCCGCCTGCTGGCGGACGCCCTGGTGCGGGACCTGGTGGACTGAACGCGCCGCCCGGCCCCCACACGGTTCGGGGCGGGGCCCCGCCGGGCACCTGGCCCGGGTCGTGGGCCCGCCCGGGCACCGGGCTCAGGGCGTGGGGTACATCTCGTCGATCAGGTGCTGGTACTCGCCCTCGACGACCGGCCGCTTGAGCTTCAGGCTCGGGGTCAACTCGCCGTGTTCGACGTCCAGTTCGCGGGGTAGCAGCCGGAAGGTCTTGATCGTCTGCCAGCGCTGGAGGGTCGCGTTGAGCTGGTCGACATAGCCCTCGACCGCCTGCACGGTGCGCTGGTCGGCGATCACCTGGGCGTAGTCGCCGGGGACCTCGTTCTCCTTGGCCCAGTTCATCAGGGCCGGCTCGTCGAGGGCGATCAGCGCGGAGCAGAACTTGCGGCCGGCGCCGATCACCAGCATCTGGGAGGCGAGCGGACAGAGCACCTTGAAGCGGCCCTCGATCTCGGTGGGCGCCACGTACTTGCCCAGCGAGGTCTTGAAGAGGTCCTTCTTGCGGTCGGTGATGGTCAGATAGCCGTCGTCCGACAGCTCGCCGATGTCCCCGGTGTGGAACCAACCGTCCTCGGTCAGCACCTCGGCGGTCAGATCCGGTCGGCCGTGGTAGCCGTCCATGATGCCGGGGCCGCGCAGCAGCACCTCGCCGTCGTCGGCGATCCGCACCTCGAGGCCGGGCAGCGCCTTGCCGACGGTGCCGACGCGGTTGGATTCCCTGCGGTTGACGAAGCTGGCGGCGGCGGACTCGGTGAGCCCGTAGCCCTCCAGGACGGGGATGCCGGCGCCGACGAAGAAGAAGCCAAGCTCGGGGGTGAGCGCGGCGGAGCCGGAGACGCAGGCCTTCATCCGTCCGCCGAAGGCGGCCCTGATCTTCGCGAAGACCAGCCGGTCGGCGATCCGGTGCTTGAGCGCCAGGGCCGGCGGCACGGTGGCCCGGCCGGTGCGGCGCCTGGTGTCCTGCGCCACCTTGGCGTACTCCTGGGCGACGCCGGCGGCCCAGGTGAAGATCTTGTACTTGGCGCCGCCGCCCGCCTTGGCCTTGGCCGCGACCCCGTTGTAGACGCGTTCGAAGATGCGCGGAACGGCACACATCGCGGTCGGCTGCACCATGGGCAGGTTCTCGATGATCTTGTCTACTCGACCGTCGACGGCCAGAACGTGACCGACCTTGACCTGGCCGGCCAGCAGCACCTTGCCGAAGACGTGGGCCAGCGGCAGCCACAGGTACTGGACGTCGTCGGGCAGCATCATGTCGATCCGCTCGATGCCGTACCCCATGTAGGACCAGGTGTCCTGGCGCAGCCGCACGCCCTTGGGGCGTCCTGTGGTGCCCGAGGTGTAGATCAGGGTCGCCAGCTGGTCTCCGCGCAGCGCGGAGACGGTGTCCTTCACCGCGTCCGGCTTCCCCTCCAGATAGCGGGCGCCGCGCTCGGCCAGCTCGGCCAGCGACAGCACCCAACCCTCCGGGTCGCCCTCGGCCGGCGCCGCGTCGGCGCTCTCGATCACCACCACGTGCGCCAGGTCCGGCAGTTCGGCGCGGCGCTCGCGCACCTTGGCCAGCTGCTCGGCGTTCTCCGCGACCAGCACCCGGCTGCCGGAGTCCGCCAGGATGAACGCCGTCTCCTCGGCGTCGGTCTGCGGGTAGACCGTGGTGGTCGCGGCGCCGGCGCACATGATCCCGAAGTCGGCCAGCACCCAGTCGACCCGGGTGCTGGAGGCGACGGCGACCCGCTCCTCGGGGCGCACGCCCAGGTCCATCAGCCCGGCGGCGATGGCGAAGACCCGGGAGCCGGCCTCCGCCCAGGTGTAGGTGTGCCAGTCGTCCGGGCCCGAGGAGCTGGGCACCGGGTAGCGGTACGCCTCCCGGTCGGGCGTGGTCTCCACCCGTTCCAGGAAGAGATGCGCCACGGACGGGGGCCGGTTCTCCATGGCCTGCTCACTCACGCTCACGAATTCCTCCGGGTGCCACGCTGCGACGGGGGTAACCTGCGGGTAACTTTCCGCCGGGGCGAACAGACTAAGCGGAGCGGCCCACTTCCGTAAGGGGGATGGTCAACAGTGGCTCCGGCCGTGAGGGCAGGGGCCTCCACAGGAGTGGACCGTGCGCACGCTATTTCTTGGCCTTGGCCTCGCCGCCGTCGGAGTCCGAGGAGAGCGCGGCGATAAACGCCTCCTGGGGCACCTCGACCCGGCCCACCATCTTCATCCGCTTCTTCCCCTCCTTCTGCTTCTCCAGCAACTTCCGCTTCCGCGAGATGTCACCGCCGTAGCACTTGGAGAGCACGTCCTTGCGGATGGCGCGGACCGTTTCCCTGGCGATCACACGCGATCCGATGGCGGCCTGGATCGGCACCTCGAACTGCTGCCTGGGAATCAACTCCCGCAACTTTCCTGCCATCTTGACGCCATACGCATATGCCTTGTCCTTGTGCACGATGGCGGAGAACGCGTCCACCTTGTCGCCGTGCAGCAGGATGTCCACCTTCACCAGCGCTGCGGCCTGCTCGCCGGTCGGCTCGTAGTCGAGCGAGGCATAGCCCCTGGTCTTGGACTTCAGGGCGTCGAAGAAGTCGAAGACGATCTCCGCCAGCGGCATGGTGTAGCGCAGTTCGACGCGCTCCTCGGAGAGGTAGTCCATGCCCTGGAGCGCGCCCCTGCGGTTCTGGCACAGCTCCATGATCGCGCCGATGAACTCGCTGGGCGCGATCAGCGTCGCCCGCACCACGGGCTCGCGGACCTCGGCGATCTTCCCGCCGGGGAACTCGCTGGGGTTGGTCACGGTGTGCTCCGAACCGTCCTCCATGGTCACGCCATAGATCACGTTCGGAGCGGTGGCGATCAGATCCAGATTGAACTCGCGCTCCAACCGCTCACGGATCACCTCAAGGTGCAGCAGGCCGAGGAAGCCCACCCGAAAGCCGAAGCCGAGTGCGGCCGAGGTCTCCGGCTCGTAGACCAGCGCGGCATCGTTGAGCTGGAGCTTCTCCAGGGCGTCGCGCAGCGCCGGGTAGTCGGAGCCGTCGATCGGATAGAGCCCGGAGAACACCATGGGCTTGGGGTCCTTGTAGCCGCTCAACGCCTCGGTCGCGCCGTGGCGTTGGAAGGTGACCGTGTCGCCGACCTTGGACTGGCGGACGTCCTTCACACCGGTGATCAGATAGCCCACCTCGCCCACGGCCAGGCCGTCGGCCGGGGTCATCTCCGGGGAGTTGACGCCGATCTCCAGCAACTCGTGGGTCGCGCCGGTGGACATCATCTGGATGCGCTCGCGCTTGCCCAGCCGGCCGTCGACCATCTTCACGTAGGTCACCACGCCCCGGTAGGCGTCGTAGACCGAGTCGAAGATCATCGCGCGGGCCGGGGCCTCGCCCTCCCCGACAGGGGCGGGCACCTGGCGGATCACCTCGTCGAGCAGCTCGGCGACGCCCTCGCCGGTCTTGGCCGAGACGCGCAGCACATCGGACGGGTCGCAGCCGATCAGGTGCGCCAACTCGCCGGCGAACTTCTCCGGTTGGGCGGCCGGCAGGTCGATCTTGTTGAGCACCGGGATGATGGTGAGGTCGTTCTCCATGGCCAGGTAGAGGTTGGCCAGGGTCTGCGCCTCGATGCCCTGCGCGGCGTCCACCAGCAGGATGCAGCCCTCGCAGGCGGCCAGCGAACGGGAGACCTCGTAGGTGAAGTCCACGTGACCCGGGGTGTCGATCATGTTCAACACATGGGCCGTGCCGTCCTCGGCGCCCCAGGGCATCCGGACCGCCTGGGACTTGATCGTGATGCCGCGCTCGCGCTCGATGTCCATCCGGTCGAGATACTGGGCGCGCATCTGCCGCTGCTCGACCACCCCGGTCAACTGGAGCATCCGGTCGGCGAGGGTGGACTTGCCGTGGTCGATGTGCGCGATGATGCAGAAGTTGCGGATGATGGCCGGGGCGGTACGGCTGGGCTCCGGCGCGTTCGAAGGGATCGCGGGCACGCGGGGTCCTGTCGGTGATGGCGGTGGATCGCTGGTCGCTCCCATGGTCCCATGCGCCGGGCGCCGCCCCCGATGCGCGGGTCGCCGGCTCGACGCGGGGCGGGTCGCCGCTCGGCGGAGAGCGGGTCGCCGGCTCGGCGGGGCGGGCCCGGTCAAGGCCGGCGGGGGGCCTGGCCGTGGCCGGCGGGGAAGCGACCGAGGCCGATTGGGAAGCGCTCGGCGGGCGCTGGTAGGCTGGCCCACTGCCTCTGGTGTGGGACGGACCGCCGGGGGCGGCGCCGTGTTTCATCGCCCGGCGCTCGACCCGCCCGTCCACGCTCGACCGAACATCCGAAACGTTCGGGCCCTCTCGCCGAGGCGTTCCGAATTTTCTCGAACCTGCAAAGGCTCTTATTCGTGGCGAACATCAAGTCCCAGATCAAGCGGATCAAGACCAACGAGAAGGCGCGGCTGCGCAACCAGTCGATCAAGTCCGAGGTCAAGACCGCGATCCGTCGGGCCCGCGAGGCCGCGGCCAGCGGTGACTACGAGCAGGCCGAGGCCGCTCGCCGGGTCGCCGCCCGCAAGCTGGACAAGGCCGTCAGCAAGGGTGTGCTGCACCCCAACAACGCGGCCAACAAGAAGTCCTCGCTGGCCGCTCGGGTCAACGAACTCCAGGGCTGAATCCTCCTCCTTCCTCTCCGGTCCCGGACCGACCTCTCGTCGGTCGAAGGCTGACGGCTCAGGACTCACGGTCCACGGCTGACGCCTCGATCCTCGACGATTCCCAACGGTCCGACCGGGCAGGCCGCCGGCCTGCCCCGGACCGGGCCCGAGCCCGGGCGGGAACACGGCATCGGTCCGGCTTCAGCGGCCCCTCTCTCCGCGCCGACCGAACGCCCACGCGGCACCGCGCTGATCCCAAGTTCGCCACGCGGGTGCGGTGCCCGCCGCCCACGACGAACGCGACACCCGAAGGGGCCCCGAACGCCACCAGGCACCCGGGGCCCCTTCGTCGTGCCCGGCCCGTCGGGGCGGGGTTGGGGGGTGAGGCGAGCGCGCGGCGGGGCGCGTTCGGCGAGGCCGCCGGCGGCCGGGCGCGCGGGCGGACCCGGGTGGCGGGGCCGCGCCCGGCGGACCGGGGCGGCGCGTCGTTCTCCGCCGAGGGCGTGCGACGGTGTCCGGTGCGGATCGGGGGAGTTGTCGAGAGCGGTGTTCCATGGAACGCCCGACGGTGGGGCGCGCCTCGGCCCCGACGGAGTGGGCGAGCGCACCGGCAGGGCAGGCGGACGCGGTGCGCTGAGGCGGAGCGGCACCCCGCGCGGATCGACGGAGTTGGCGAGCGACCGTGTTCGGGTGCAGCGCCGGCGCTGGCTGGAGGCGGCAGCACCGCACGCGCGGGCGGCACAGGCCAGGCCGCCGCCCGGGCGAGCGGCGGCGGGTCGGCGCCATCCGCCGGGCCGCCGGCGGTCCGGCGGCGGCCGGCCGCCCCCGAGGCCCGCCCGGCAAGGGCTCAGCGGTGGGCGTGGGCGATGGTGATCACGGCGCGCTCCAGCGCGTAGGCGGGGTCATAGCCGCCGCCCTTGACCGCCGCGTCGGCCTCGGCCACGGCGCGCAGGGCCGTGGCGACGCCGTCCGCCGACCAGCCACGCGCCTGCTGCCTGACCCGGTCCACCTTCCACGGCGGCATCCTCAACTCGCGGGCGAGGTCCCCGGGGCGCAGCCCGCCGGGTGCGGAGGCCACCTTGCCGATGGCGCGGACTCCCTGGGCCAGCGCGCTGGTGACCAGCACCGGCGCGACGCCGGTGGCCAGCGCCCAACGCAACGCCTCCAACGCGTCGGCCGTGCGGCCCTCCACGGCCCGGTCGGCGACGGTGAAGCTGGAGGCCTCGGCGCGGCCCGTGTAGTAACGGGCCACCACCTCCTCGTCGATGGCGCCCTCGATGTCGGCGGCCAGCTGGGCGCAGGCGGAGGCAAGCTCCCGCAGGTCGGCGCCGATGGCATCGACCAGGGCCTGGCAGGCCGCCGGCGTGGCCGAGCGGCCCAGGGCCCGGAACTCGCCCCGGGCGAAGGCGACCCGATCAGCCGGCTTGGTCATCTTCGGGCAGGCGATCTCGGCGGCGCCGGCCTTGCGGGCGGCGTCCAGCAGGCCCTTGCCCTTGGCGCCGCCGGCGTGCACCAGCACCAGGCTGATCTCCTCGGCGGGGGCGGCCAGATAGTCCTTGACGTCCTTGACCGTGTCGGCGGCCAGGTCCTGCGCCTGGCGGACCACCACCACCTTGCGCTCGGCGAAGAGCGAGGGGCTGGTCAGCTCCGCGAGCGTGCCGGGCCGCAGCTCGGCGGCGGCCAACTCCCGCACGTCGGTGTCCGGATCGGCGGCCTTGGCCGCCTGGACCACCTCCCGCACCGCACGGTCCAGCAGCAACTCCTCCTGCCCCACGGCCAGCGTCACCGCCGCCGGCTGCCCAACGCTTCTACTACCCCTGCCAGCCATGCCGCCCAGCATCCCACGCGCCACCGACAGCGGCGGCGGTCCTCGTCCGCCCCGCCCCCGCCGCGCGGGCAACGCGGGCACGCGCGAAGAGGTGCGAGCGCGCGCGAAGAGGTGCGAGCGCGCGCGAAGAGGTGCGAGCGCGCGCGAAGGGGTGCGGGCAGGCGCAGGCGCCGGGTGGGCGCGGGAGAATGCTCCGGTGACTGACGCGCGACTGATCCTGGTGCTGCCGGACCGCGAGGCCGCCGAGGAGGTGGCCGAGCGGGTGGCCGCGCTGTTGGACCTCCCGGAGGAGCCCGAGCCGGTGCGGGACGCGCTGGCCGGGGAGGACGACGCCGAGGACGCCCAGTGGCTGGTCGTCCTGGAGGAGCCGGTCCCCGATCCCGGGCGGCTGGCGGCCCTGGCCGAGGAACACGAGGGCTGGCTGGAACGGGACGAGGTGTAGGACCGGCGACCGATGGCGCTCCGCCCGCGTCTCGGCCGGCCGACCGATCCGGCCGCCGCCGGGGCGGGCTAGCGTGCCGGGCATGGCCAGGACCCCGGAGGCGCCCCGAACCGGCGCCCAGCGCAAGCGAGATGTCCTCACCCGGCTGTCGGAGGACGAGGACGCCTGGGTGGCAACGGCCGCACCGGACGGTGAGCCCTGTCTGGTGCCACTCTCCTTTCTCTGGTGGGACGACACGCTGTTGATCAATACCCGGCGGGCCAATCCCACCGCGCGCAATGTCGCGCGGGACGGACGGGCGGTGGTCAGCCTCGGGCACACCAGGGATGTGGTGTTGATCGACGCGACCGGCGAGGTGCTGCCCGATGGCGCGTTGCCGGAGGCCGTCGGCGAGGCGTTCGTGGCCAAGGCCGGGTGGGACCCGAGGGGCCGGGGCGCCTGGGTGTTCATGCGCCTCCGCCCCCGCGGCATCCGCGCCTGGCGTGAGGTGAACGAGATGGACGGCCGGCACCTGATGCGCGACGGCCACTGGCTGGTCTGAGCCCTGCCCCCGCGCACCACCCCGCCGGGGAAGCCCGCCGTGGACTCCACCACGGCCAGCGCTCCCTCGGCATCGGTGCGCAGCACCACGGCGCCGCCTTCGGCGAGGGCGGCGACGGTGCGCGGTGCCGGGTGGCCGTAGCGGTTGTCGGCGCCGGCGGAGATCAACGCCAGCCGGGGACGGAGGGCGTGAAGCAGCGGCGGATGCTGCCGACCGGAGCCGTGGTGCGGAACCTTGAGCACATCGACCGGCCCAAGGTCGGGGTGGGCGGCCAACAGCCGCTCCTGGCCGGTTGGTTCGAGATCACCCGGGAGCAGGATCGTCAGCCCGCCCGAGCGCAGCAACAGCGTGACGCTGGCGTCGTTGTCACCCAGCCCCGCCGCCTCGGCGGGTGGCCACAGAACCTGCCAGCTCAATGTCTCGCCGATCCGTCGCCGTTCGCCGGGAACGGCCCGCAGGACGGGCACGTCGGCGTCGGCGGCCGTCCGCGCGACGCGGGCCGCCTCCACCACGGACTCCTCCACCGGACCGGTCTGGATGGCGGCCACCTCGCGTCCCCGCAACACCCCGGGAAGGCCGGCCACATGGTCGGCATGGAAGTGAGTCAGGACCAGCAGCGGCACCCGGCGCACGCCAAGCCCGGTGAGGCAGCGGTCCACCGAGGCCGGGTCGGGGCCGGCGTCGACCACCAACGCCGTCCCGGGGCCGGCGGCCAGCACCAGGGCGTCGCCCTGCCCCACATCGCAGGCCACCAGGCGCCAACCGTTCGGTGGCCAGCCCGTCAACAGCCTGGACAGCGGCGCGGGGCGCACGACGGCGAGCAGCAGGACCGCCACCGCGAGCAGCGCCCACACCCGCCGCCCGGGCATCCGGCGGGCCACCACCACCAGGGCGACGCTCACCACGGCCAGCAGCGCGGCGCCCGACCAACCGCTCGGCCAACCCAGCTCGGCGCCCGGCAGCGCGGCTCCGCCGCGCGCCACGACCGCGATCCAACGCGCCGGCCAGGCGGCCAGCCAGGCCAACGCCTCGGCCAGCGGCGGCAACAGCGGCGCCGTCACCAGCAGCGCCCAGCCCACCACCAACAGGGGCGCCACCACGGGCTCAACCAGCAGGTTGCAGGGGATGGCGACCAGGCTCACCCGGCCGGCGAAGACCGTCACCACGGGCGCACAGACCAGGTGTGCCGCCGCCGCGACCGCGAGGCCGTCGGCCAGCCGCCCCGGCACCCCACGTTTTCGCAGCGCCAGACTCCAGCGAGGGGCGAGCAGCAGCAGTGCGCCCGTCGCCAGCACGGAGAGCAGAAAGCCGAACGACCTCGCTAGCGTGGGGTCGTGGAGCACCAGCAGCAAGGCTGCCGCCGCCAGCGCGGGGAACAGTGCCCGGTGCCGACCGGTGACCACCGCCAGCAGCGCGATGCCGCCGCAGAGCGCCGCGCGCAGCACGCTGGGGCCAGGGCGGCAGACCAGCAGGAATCCCAGCAGCAGCAGGCCACCGAGCAGCGCCGTGGTGCGCAGCGGAAGCCCCAACCGCGCGGCCAGACCTCCGCGTTCGCCCCGGGAGACGCCGGTCGGGGTCCCGATCAGCACCGCGAAGAGCACCGCGAGATGTCCCCCGCTGACCACGATCAGGTGGCTGAGGCCGGTGGTCAGGACCGCCTCGTCCAGTTCGGCCGGCACGCCGGAGTCGTCGCCGACGATCAGGGCGGGCAGCAACGCCCGGGCATCCGGCGGCAGTTCGGCCACGGACTCGCGCAGCTCGGCGCGGAGCAGCCCGGCGAACCGCTGGAGGGTGTCGGGCGGCGCCCTGACCTCGGGCGGGCCTGCCTCGGAGACGCGCAGCACGGCGCCCCACTCACCCTCCCGGTGCGCCATCGGCTCGCCGACCTCGGCGGTGACGCGCAGCCCGGTGGAGGGCAGCAACGCCAGCCAGGGCGCGGGGTCTTCGGCCTCGACTACGACCAGCACCGGCCCCGCCTTGGACCAGGCCGCTCCCGGTCCGGCCGCCACCTCGTGCACCTCGGCGGCCAGCAGGACCGGCCGAAGCGGCCGGTCGGCGCGGGCCCGCGCCTGGCGCGGGTCGCCGGTGAGACTCAGCTCGACCGTCACCTGTCGGCCGGTCAACTCCGGCCAGGGGCCGGAGCGCACCGTCGCCAGGTGGCCTGCGGTGACCATGGCGCCGGCCGCCGCGCAGAGCAGGGCGAGACTGAGCGCGGTGACCACCGGGCACGGGCGCCGCCGCAGCGCCACCATCAGGAGCAGTCCCCCGGCCAGGCAGCAGCCCGCCGTCCACCAGACGGTGATCGGCGGCGACAGCTCCCAGGCCAGCGCGGCCGATCCCCAGGCCGCCGCTGCCCCGGGCAACAGCCGCAGATCGAGGGGGCGTTGCTCGGCCGCCGCAGCGGACATGCGCTCCTCGGCGGGTGCCGTCGACGACCGCCCTCGGCGGGCGAGCCTGCGGCGGGGCGGGGGCAGGTCGTCGGGCGGGCCGGTCCCCGGCCGGGCATCGGCCGGTCCGCCGGCGGCGGGCACGACGCCGCCGGCGTCGCTCGCCGGGATGACCGTGCCGCCAACGCGGGATGCGGGAGGGGTGTGGTGTGGCGCGGCGGCTGGGCGTGGGCGGGAGCGGGGGTGCTCAGAGCGTGACACGGTCGCGCAGTTCCGCGAGGCGGCGGTCGCCGATGCCCGAGACCTCGCCCAACTGGTCGACGGCGGTGAAGCCGCCCCGCTGCTGCCGGTAGGCGACGATCTCGCCCGCCAGTACCGGACCGATGCCGGGAAGCTCCTGAAGCTGCTCGGAGGTGGCCGAGTTGATGCTGACCGGCGCAGCCGGCTGGCCACTTGGACCACTGCCCGGCAGGTCGCCCTCGGGCGACGGGACTGCGGCAGGGACCGGCGGCTCCTCGCCCACGAGCAACTGTTCGCCGTCGATCAACAGCCGGGCCTGGTTGAGTCCTTGGGCGTCGTCCGCGTCCACAGGCCCGCCGGCCGCCTCCAGGGCGTCCGCCACCCGGGAGCCGGTCGGCAGTCGATAGAGCCCGGGATCACGCACGTCGCCGGCGACATCGACCACCACCACGGCGCCTCCTCCGCCGGTCGTCCCGTCGCTGGTCGTCCCGTCGCCGGTGGGGCCACCGGCCGCGTTCATCGGCTCCTCGTCGGCCGCCTCCCCGGCCGGCTCCGCCTCGGCGGCGGCGGACGGCTCGGCGACGGGCACGACCCGCGCCCGCTCCGACCAGAAGTGGTGAACGGCGAACCCGACGGCGACCACCAGCACCAGCAACACGGCCAGCCACGAACGCGGTTCGAGCCCACAGCGGCCACGCAGCCAGGCCGGCACCCGCTCGACCAGCCCGAGCCGCATCCGCTGCCGCCAGGGCAACGAACCCGAACTCCCCTCCGCGACGCCGGTGTCGGCGGAGACGCCGGGAGCGGCGGAAGCCCCGGGGGAGGCGGAAGCCCCGACGGCGGTGGATGGCTCCGCCGCCTTGCCCACGCCGCGCCGCCGGACGACCCGCGTGGACTCGGTCGGAGCCGGGATCGGAGCCGGAGCCACCGGCGTGGACGCCGAGTTGGGAACGGGCACCGGCACGGCCGGAAGAATGCGCGTGAACCTGGCCGGAGTTGGCGTCCCCGGAGCGGGAGGCCGGGACGAGTCAGGAGCAGCCGGCTGCCGCGAACTCGCGCGCTCCGTCGACGAGTCCGTCGGCGGGGGCGCCGAGGCCATCGGCGACGAGGCGGCGCGCGGCGGCGGAGGGGCAGCTGGGGGCGGAAGGACCGACGGCGAAATGGCCTGCGCCTCCCCGGACTTCACCGGCGGAGCCGGGACCTCCGTCGCCTCGGACCGCGCTCCACCCCACTCCGGGAACAGCACGGCGGCCCGCTGCTCCACGCCCGCCGTGGGCGGCGCCTGGGAACGGCCGCCCCAGGGACGGCGGTTGGCGGCATGACGGGGGCCGCCCCGGCCCGGACCACGACCGCTCGCCCGGCCATCTCCCGGCCCTCGAAGCGCAACGCACCTGCGGCGCCCCGGGCGCCCTTCAAACAGCTGAGTTTCCATGCCGAGGAACCTAGCCCGAATTCACATACCGTGACCACGCGACCACAAATCTGTGGATAACTCGGCGCCTGTGGATAACTTCGTCACCCTTCGGGGTGAATGATGACCCGCAGCTCGGAACCGGGAACCCTCGTGGGAACACCCCCGTTCAACGAGGCGCCACCACCGCACCGAGCAGCCCCGGCCCGGTGTGAGCGCCCAACACCGCACCCACCTCACTGACATGGAGGTCGACCAAGCCAGACAGACGCCCCCGCAACCGGTCCGCGAGTTGGACCGCACGCTCCTCCGCCGCCAGATGGTGCACCGCCACGTCGACGGGTCCACCACCCGCGTGCTCCACCGCCAACTCCTCAAGGCGGGCGATGGCCCGAGACGCGGTGCGCACCTTCTCCAGCGGCTCGATCCGCCCGTCCGCCAACTCCAACAACGGCTTCACTGCGAGTGCCGAGCCCAACAGGGCCTGGGCCGTGCCGATTCGGCCGCCACGCCGCAGGTGTTCCAGGGTGTCCACATAGAAGACCGCCCGGGTCGCCTCGGCACGCTTCACAGCGGCGGCGACCGCGTCGTCCACGGAACCACCCGCGTCGGCGACCTCGGCCGCGGCCAGCACGCAGAAGCCCAGCGCCATGGCGATCATGCCGCTGTCCACCACCCGCACCGGAACGGTTGCCTCGCGCGCCGCCAGCACGGCCGCGTCGTAGGTGCCCGAGATTTCGGACGAAAGATGAAGGGAGACGATGCTCTTGGCGCCCTCAGCCGCCGCACGCCGATAGGCCTCGGCGAACTCGGCCGGACTCGGCCGGGATGTGGTCACCGACTGCTTCTGACCGAGGGCCTGTGCGAGCCGGCGCACGGCGTGCTCCGTGCCGTCCTCCAGCGCCTCGTCGCCGAGCACCACGGTCAGCGGCACGACCCGCACCTCCCGTCGCGCGACCGTCGATCGCGGCAGGTAGGCCGTGGAGTCGGTGACGATGGCGACAGAGCAGGGCATAGACCGGAGACTAGCGGAGCGCGGAGCCCACGCTCCGCCGGGTCTCACGGGCCCGGTCCCCCCGGCGACCGCGCCGACACCACGGGTCGCCTGGCCGGCGAAGCGCGGGCGCCTGGCCGGCGAGCCGGCGAGTCGGTGGCCCGGCAGGGAGCTGGCGCGGCGCTGGCCCGTGGCCAAGGCGTGGCAGGTGTCCGGCCGTTGCGCTGGCGGCTTCGCGCCGGGCGGCGCGCGGCCACCGGCTCGCCGGCGGGTGCCGGTCAGGGCTGCCGCCGACCGGCTGGCCGCGCATCGCGCTGACGCATGGCTGCGCCACGCGAACACGGCGGGCGACGAGCGGCGGCCGGGGACGGCAAACGCCAGCCGCCGCGAGTGTCGGGCGACCGGCGAAACGTCCGGCGCCAGGCCGGCCGCGCCAGGCCGGCCGGCGCCGGGGCGGGTCGCCGCGCACCGACGGCAGTCGAGGCTGCCGCCGACCAGCCGGCGCGCACCGCCAGCGAGCGGTCGTGCCACGGCAGGCTCTCCGGGCTGCCGCCAACGCCTGGCCGCAAACCGCCAACGGCCGGCTGCGTCCCGGTGGTGGGACGGTGCTGCCGGTGGGGGTGTGGTCGGTGGGCGGCTGAGGCGTGCCTGTGTGCGGGGGTGCGGGGGTCAGCCGCGTCGTTCCTCCGGCCGGTCGCTCTTGCCGTCGAGGCCGGGGGCGTCGAGGCCGCGGTTGCGGCCGTCGCCCGGGGCGGGGACCTCGGGCCGCTTCGGGGCCGGCTCGGTGGGCGACCAGTGGCGCAGCGCCCTGGCTTCCAGTTCGATCTGCTGCTGAAGGGAGTCGAGGTCGGAACCCTCGTCGTGCTGGGCGCGGTCCCTGGCCGCGTCCCGCAGGGAGTCGGCCGAGGAACGGATGCGTTCCGCGCGCTTCTTCAACTCGGGCAGGGCGGCGCCGATGCGCGCTCGGTCCCGTTCGCCGCCGGCGACCAGCGCGTTCAGCTCGCCGTCGAGCCGTTCGGCGTGCTCGACGAGTTGCTCGCAGAGCCCGAGCGCCTCCCGCAGGGAGGCGTCCTGGGCCACCCCGGCGAGCAGCGTTGCCCGGGCGTTGGTCACGCTGGTGCGCAACTCCTTGCGCACTCGGGCCACTTCACCGACGGCCCCGGGTTGCGCGGCGCGCGCCGCGAGCGCCGCGCCCACCGCGCGCCGGCGCAACTCCTGGTGCGCCTGGCCCGCGCGGTAGCGGATCTCCCGCACCACACGCCGCACCACGACCACCGCCGCCGCCACGCTCATCGCGAACAGCACGAACAGCACGAGGACCCACTCCATGCCTCCAGAGTATGCGCTCCCGGAGCGGCCCCCGTGTCGCGAGGCGAGCACTGGTCGGCGGAGGTGGTTCTCGCCGCCATGCGGTGGGGCTCGTCGAACCGCCCGGCCCGCCGCCAACTGCCGCGCGGCGAGCCCCGGCAGGAGCAGGCCGGATCACGTCCGCCGAGCGGGGCGCGGCTGGCCCGTCCTGTGGGAGCGCGGGAGTTCCAACATCGGGGCCGGCGGCGCCCCAGCCGCCGGCCCACCGGCCCCAGCCGGCCCGACCTCGGCCCGCCACCACCGACCCCAGCCCGGCGCGGCCCGCCACCACCGACCCCAGCCCGGCGCGGCCCGCCACCACCGACCCCGGCCGCGCCGGCGCCGCCGACCTGCCAGCCCGCCGGCCGCCGGCCAGCGCCGACCGCCGGCCCGGCGCGGCCCACCGACCCCGGCCCCAGCCCGGCGCGCCCCAGCCGCCGGCCCACCGGCCCCAGCCGGCCCGGCGCGGCCCGCCGCCACCGGCCCCAGCCGCGCCGGCGCCGCCGACCTGCCAGCCCGCCGGCCGCCGGCCAGCGCCGACCGCCAGCCCGCCGGCCGCCTACCTCACGCGGGGACGATGTTGACCAGCTTGGGCGCGCGGACGATCACCTTGCGGATGTCCGCGCCGGCCAGCGCCGCGACCACGGCCGGTTCGGCCAGCGCCAGTTCCTCCAGTTCGGACTCGCCGACGCTCGGCGCGACCTCCAGCCGCGCCCGCACCTTGCCGCGCACCTGGACCACGCACGTCACGGTCGGGTCCGCCAGATACGCCGGGTTGGCCAGCGGGAAGCGCTCGTGGGCCACGCTCGGCTCGTGCCCCAGCCGCTGCCACAGCTCCTCCGCGACGTGCGGCGCCAGCGGCGCGATCAGCAGCACCAGCGTCTCCGCCGTGCTCCTGGGCACCTCGCGCAGCTTGGTGACGTGGTTGTTCAGCTCGGTGATCCGGGCGATCGCCGTGTTGAAGCGCAGCTGGTCCAGGTCCTGGGCGACGCTGTGGATCGTCTTGTGGGTGATCCGCAGGGTCTCCTCGTCCGGCTCGGCGTCCACAACGCTGACCTCGCCGGTCTCCTCGTCCAGCACGTTCCGCCAGATCCGCTGCAACAGCCGGTACTGGCCGACCACGGCGCGCGTCTCCCACGGCCGCGACACGTCCAGCGGCCCCATCGCCATCTCGTACAGCCGCAGCGTGTCGGCCCCGTAGGCGACGAAGATCTCGTCCGGGGAGACGACGTTCTTCAGGGACTTGCCGATCTTGCCGATCTCCCGGCTGACCCGCTCGCCGCCGTGGTAGAACGCGCCGTCGCGCTCCTCCACCTCGGCCGCGGGCACCGGGAAGCCCCGGGCGTCGCGGTAGACGTACGCCTGGATCATGCCCTGGTTGAACAGCTTGTGGTACGGCTCGGGCGAGGAGACGTGCCCCAGGTCGAACAGCACCATCTGCCAGAAGCGCGCGTACAGCAGGTGCAGCACCGCGTGCTCGGAGCCGCCGATGTACAGGTCGACGCCGCCTGACTCCAGGCCCTCGCGGGGCGCCATCCAGTAGGAGTCGACCTCGGGGTCGACCAGCTTCCCGGTGTTGCGCGGGTCCAGGTAGCGCAGGTGGTACCAGCAGGAACCCGCCCAGTTGGGCATGGTGTTGGTCTCCCTGCGGTACCGCTTGGGCCCGTCGCCCAGGTCCAGGGTGACGTGGGTCCACTCCTCGTTCCTGGACAGCGGGGTCTCCGGCCGGGTGTCGGAGTCCTCGGGGTCGAAGGTGCGCGGGGAGTAGTTCTCCACCTCGGGCAGTTCCAGCGGCAGCATGGAGTCCGGCAGCGCGTGGGCGACGCCGTCCTCGTCGTAGACGATGGGGAACGGCTCGCCCCAGTACCGCTGCCGGCTGAACAGCCAGTCGCGCAGCCGGTAGGTGACGGTGCCCTCGCCCAGCCCGGTGGACTCCAGCCAGGCGGTGGTGCGGGCCTTGGCCTCCGGGACGCTCAGCTCGTTCAGCGACAGCGAGTCGTTGGCCGAGTTGACCAGCGTGGCCTCGTAGGAGGTGAACGAGTCGGCCCAGGTGTCGGGGTCGGGGTCGCGGCCGTCGGTGGGCGCGACGACGCAGCGGATCGGCAGGTGGAAGGCGCGGGCGAACGCGAAGTCGCGGGCGTCGTGCGCCGGGACGGCCATGATCGCGCCGGTGCCGTAGCCGACCAGCACATAGTCGGCGACGAAGACGGGGACGCGCTCGCCGTTGGCCGGGTTGGTGGCGAAGGCGCCGGTGAAGACGCCGGTCTTCTCCCGGGCGTCGGACTGCCGCTCCACGTCGGACTTGGCGCCGGCCTGCCGCCGGTAGGCGGCCACGGCCTCGGCCGGGGTGGCGTGCCCGCCGGTCCACTCCGGGCGGGTGCCCTCGGGCCAGGCGGCCGGCACCACGTCGTCGACCAGCGGGTGTTCCGGCGCCAGCACCAGATAGGTCGCGCCGAACACGGTGTCCTGCCGGGTGGTGAACACGGAGACCGCGCGCCCCTGTTCGGGGTCGCCGATGCCGAACGTGATCCGGGCGCCCTCGGAGCGGCCGATCCAGTTCCGCTGCTGGGTCTTGATGGCCTCGGGCCAGTCCACCGTGTCCAGGCCGCTCAGCAGCCGCTCGGCATAGGCGGTGATCCGCATGTTCCACTGCCGCAGCGTGGACTTGAAGACCGGGAAGTTGCCGCGCTCGGAGCGGCCGTCGGCCGTGACCTCCTCGTTGGCCAGCACGGTGCCCAGCCCGGGGCACCAGTTGACGGGCGCCTCGGAGGCGTAGGCCAGCCGGTACTCGCCCAGCAGCTCGGCGCGTTCGACGGCGGACAGCTCACTCCAGGGGCGCCCGTCGGGCGTCTTGCGCTCCCCGGAGGCGAACGCGGCGATCAGCTCGTCGATCGGCCGGGCGCGGCCCTGCTCGGTGTCGTACCAGGAGTTGAAGATCCGCAGGAAGATCCACTGCGTCCAGCGGTAGTACTCCGGGTCGATGGTGGCGAACGAGCGCCGCTCGTCGTAGCCCAGGCCCAGCCGGCGCACCTGGCGGCGGTAGGTCTCGATGTTGGCCTCGGTGGAGACCCGGGGGTGGGTGCCGGTCTGCACGGCGTACTGCTCGGCGGGCAGCCCGAACGCGTCGTAGCCCAGCGCGTGCAGCACGTTGTGGCCGGTCATCCGCTGGTAGCGGGCGTAGACGTCGGTGGCGATATAGCCCAGCGGATGGCCCACGTGCAGCCCGGCGCCCGAGGGGTAGGGGAACATGTCCATCACGAACTTCTTGGGCCGGGCGGCCACCTCGGGGTCGTCCGCCAGGTCGCCCGAGGGGTTGGGCGCCTCGAAGGTGCCGTGCTCCGCCCAGAAGTCCTGCCAGCGTGCCTCGATCCTCGCTGCCAGCGCGGCGTCGTACCTGTGTGTCTCGCTCATCGTCCTCGAAGTCCTCAAAGCCTCGTCGGTGCTGTGCTGGCGGTACCCGCCCACGAAAAAGCCCCTCGCACAGGAGGGGCTGGCCGCGCCGGCGTCGTGTCGTTGTCGCTCAGCGCGGCCGGAGAAGAAGGAGGCGTACGGCACGCATGGCAGACAGGGTAGCGCACTCGGCCGCCGCCCACGGTGGCGTTCCGCGCCCCGGCCGGCCCGGCCCGTCGACCGCCCCGCCCGCCCCCGGGCGCGCTCACGGCACCGGGAACTGGCGGCGGACGAACGCGTCGAACGCCCGGTCGGGCAGCACCCGGCGCAGCTGGATCGTGGTGCGGGCCAGCAGCCCGACGCGGTAGCGGGCGCGGGGCCGGCGGGCTTCGGCCGCCCGGACGACGGCCCGCGCCACGTCCTCGGGCTCGACCAGCAGGGAGCCGGCCAGCGTGCGCCGCCCGTCCCGGCCGCCGGCGAAGACCGTCGCGTAGTAGGCGGCGCTGCGGCGGCGGAAGTCGTCGTAGGGGCCCGCACCGCCGGCGGTCCCCTCGCCGGCCGCCCCGCCACCGGCGGGCCCGTCGCCGGCCGCCCCGTCGCCCTCGCCCGGCCGGGGGCCGCCGGAGTCCTGGAAGCCGGCGACGAAGCGTTCGCCGAAGCGGGTGCGCACCGGGCCGGGTTCGATCACGACGACCCGCACCCCGAACCGGGCGACCTCCAGGCGCAGCGCGTCGCTGAACGCCTCCAGGGCGTGCTTGGAGGCGTGGTAGAACGCGCCGCCGGGCACCGCGTAACGGCCGAAGATCGACGAGATGTTGACCACGGTGCCCCGGCCCCTGGCGCGCATCCCGGGCAGCGCGAGCTGGGTCAGCCGGGCGGCGCCGAAGAGGTTGGTCTCGAACTGTTCGCGCGCCGCCTGGACGCTCTCCTCCTCGACGGGCCCGGTCAGGCCGTAGCCGGCGCAGTTGACCAGGGTGGTCACGGCGCCCTCGGCGGCGGTGACCTCGGCGATGGCGGCGGCCATCGAGTCCTCGTCGGTGACGTCGAGGGCCAGCGGGCGCGGGCCCCGCGCGGCGAGGTCGGCCAGGGTCTCGGGGCGGCGTGCGGTGGCGTAGACCGTGTGGCCGGCGCGGTGCAGGGCGAGGGCGGTGGCCCGGCCGATGCCGGACGAACAGCCGGTGACGAGTGCGGCGTTGGGCCGCTGGTCGGTCGGCACGTGGCGCTCCCGTCGTCGGGCGGTGCTGGGCTGGTGGGTGAACGAGCTGGCGGCGGGGGCCCGTTGGGCGGCGCGGCGCGCGAGCGTCGGGGGGCGGCCGGGCCGGGCCCCCGGTCCCCGGCCCGACCTGTCCCGGTCGACGGTGGCGGCAACCGGCTGCCGCCGCCCGTCGGTTGGCGCGCCGCCGCCCGGTCAGCGGTCGCCCGAGCCCGCGCCCGCATCCGCGCCGGCACCCGAGCCCGCGCCGGCGCCCGCCTCGGCGTCCGCGTCGGTGATCGGCGCCGCGTGCGCCTCCGCCGTGCCGTGCGCGGCGACCACGTCCAGCGCGCGTTGCAGTCGCTGAAGGTCCTCCATGGTGCTGACCTCGGTGATCCTGCCCCAGCGCATCCGCAGGAACTGGTGGATGTCGTTGCGGTAGGTCCCGCCGTCCGGCAGCGGCGCGGTGATCACCGCGTGCAGCGCCACCGTGGTGCGCCAGGGCCAGCCGCGCACCAGGACGTCCCGCACGTCGAAGGTGCCGCCGGGGATCAGCCGGAAGACCCGTTCCCACCACAGCCTCATCGCCGGCAGCGTGGTCCGCGTCCCGCCGAGCGCGTGCTCGCCGTGGAAGTGGTACCGGAAGGTGGGGGCCAACGAGTCCAGCACGGGCTGGTAGTCGCCCTCGTTGATCCGGCGGAAGGTGGCGCGGACCTTGGCCGCGACGACGGTGTGGTACACGGGTGCTTCCTTCGCTTCGCTGTCGGGCGCCGGGTGCGGGGCGTGGGCCCGGCGGGGCTCACGACGAGGTGGGGGCGGTCACGACGGGGTGGGGGCGGTCACGACGGGGTGGGGGCGGTCACGACGGGTGGGGCGGGTGGCGCGGTGGTCAGGTAGGAACCGAGCGGCCCCAGACGGCCGTTGACGAGGCGTTGGCCGAGGCCACGCGCGAGACGGGTGCGCCCGGCCGGGCCACCGACCAGGGCGCGCAGCGCGCGCAGCCGCCAGTGTGTCAGCTCGGCGCCCTGCGGTCCGGTCAGCAGCCGCGCCATGGAGTCGATCGAGAAGAACTCCTGCGGCGATGTGGTCTGCGCGAAGAGCCCGGAGAGCCCGGCGGCGTGCCACTCGCTGCGCGTTGCCGCGTCCAGCAGTTGGAGGACGTCGGCCGGGTAGTCGTCGAGGGTGGCGAAGTCGCAGGTGTACTCGTAGAACGGGCGGCTGGCCGCGTCGCGGCGGCGCTGGTAGTCGGCGAGCGCCTCGGCCATCGGGCGGGCGCCGCTGAGGCCGTCGTGCAGCGCCTCGGCGAGGAAGTCGGCGGCGCGGGTGGCCTCGGTGATGCCGGAGGCGGTGCAGGGGTCGCGGCTGTAGCCGGCGTCGCCGACCAGGGCCCAGCCGGGGCCGTGGGCGGTGCGGAAGAAGTTGGGCACCGAGCCGCTCATCCAGCGTTCGGCGCGCTCGGCGTCGCGCAGCCGCGCGGCGAAGGCGGGCGCGATCTCGTCGAAGGCCGGTAGGAACACCTCGTCGGCGCCGCCGGGCAGCCGCTTGAAGTCGGCGGCCCGCCAGGCCATGCCGACCAGCACCAGGTTGTCGTTGGTGGGCCAGGCGAAGGCGTACTTGTGGTTCGCGCGGAACGTCGGCACGTCCTTGACGGCGAGCCCGGCGAAGTAGCTCCAGTAGCTGGTCAGCAGCGGCGGGCGGGCGTGGTACTCGGTGGCGCCGACGAGTTGGGCGACGCGGGACCTGGTGCCGTCGGCGCCCACCACCACGGTGGCGCGCTCCTCGACGACGGTGCCCTCCTTGGTGCGGCCCCGGACGCCGACCACGGTGCCGTCGGGCTCGGTGAGCAGCTCCTGGACGGAGACGCCCTCCCGCAGCTCGGCGCCGGCGGCGACGGCGGCGCGGACCAGGATGTCGTCGAGGACCCGGCGGCGCGGCGCGTAGGCGACGTCCACGTCGTCGGCTGGCGGCAGCGGCGCCATCAGGTCGACGGGGCCGCACTCCAGGCCGTACTCGTGGATCGGCGGGCAGCCGGTGGCGCGCAGTTCGTCCAGCAGGCCCCAGCGCTTGAGCCGCATGATGGCCGGCGGGTGCACCAGGTGGGTGGAGAGCGGGCTGTCGCTGGGGAAGGTGGCGCGGTCCAGGAGCAGCACCCGGTGGCCACGGCGGGCCAGGAGCATCGCCGTCGGCGAACCGGCGCAGCGAGCGCCCACCACGATCACGTCATACATCGCGCCTCTTCCCCAGCGCTGTTCGCCAACGCTGTTCCCCGCGCTGTCCCCCACGGCGTCTCCCCCGGCCTCTCCCGAAGGATTTCGTCGGAGGCTACGCAACGCGGAACTGTCAAAGCCATGGTGTTGACCACTTGCTGTCAGGGGACTGTTCGGAAACCCGGCCGGGCGACGGCGGAGAGCGGCGTTCCGCTTTCCCCTTGTTGAATATCGGGTCCCGGTTTATGACAGAACCGCGATAAAAGAAACCTTGCGCTTACCTCAAGGAGACCAGCACCGCCGGCTACACGACAGTATGCGTCCGGGCGAACACCCAGCGCGAGCAAGGGCGTTGAAGTTCCCTGCGGCGACGGGCTGACAGGGAGTTGCCACTTTGATTGACAGCGCTCGGCGGCGGCGCCCACGATGCGGTGGATTCTTCGGTGGAGTACGGCACGGGGGCGCGCCGATTCCGGCCGGTATCCGCCCGTTCCGCGCGCGGGTGCCCTTCCGTCGTTTCCGGGTGAGTTCCCGTCTGAATCAGCGCCGAACGGGCGCGGGATTCCACCCGCCGTCACCGGTCACCGGTCGCCGAGAGGGCGTCCGGAACACCTTGGGGGTTTTATGTCTCTCGCACGGACCACTCTGTTGTTTCCCGGTCAGGGCGGCTGGGCGCCGGGCGTGCTGGCCCGGCTGGCGGACCGTTCCGCCGTCGTCGAGGAGGTCGTCGAGACGGTCGCCACCGTCGCCGGCGAGGAACTGGGCGTCGACCTGGGGGCGTTGCTGACCGACCGGACGACCGACCTCCCGACGCTGCTGCGCACCTCGCCCGAGCTGCTCCAGGTGGCGATCTTCGCCGGCTCGGTGGCCGCCGCGCAGGCGCTGCGCAAGGACGGGGTGACCGCCGCCCTGCACATCGGCCACAGCTTCGGCGAGATCGCCGCGCTGACCGCCGCCGGCGCCTGCTCGGTCGAGGACGGCACCCGGATCGTGGCGCACCGGGTCCGCGCGCTGGCCGCGTTGGAGGGCGCGGACGGTGTGATGCTGGCGGTGCGCACCAACCGGGAGCGCGCCGAGGGCCTGTTGACCTTCCTGGGCGAGGATTCGGTCGCGGTGGCCGGCGTCAACGCCGAGCGCCAGGTGGTGATCTCGGGCGCGACCGAGCCGATGCTGGTGACGCAGGAGCTGCTGCGCCGGGCCGGCGTGCCGGCGACGCGGCTCGACTCCCCGCACCCCTTCCACAGCCCGGTGTTGGCGGACGCCGTCGACGGCTTCGCCGCCGCGCTCGCCGACATCCGCTGGACCACGCCCGACGTGCCGGTCCACTCCCCCATCCTGGGCCGCCGCTACGCGGAGGACGATGACTTCGCCGCGCTGCTGGCGAGCCACCTGGTCACCCCGTTCGACTTCCCCGAGGCGCTGCGGCGGGCCCGCGAGGAGGGCACCGAACTGTTCGTCGAGTGCGGCGGGCGGCAGGTGCTGACGGACCTGGTGGGCACGGTGCTCGCCGAGGAGTCGGGGTGGACGGCGGTGGCCGTGGACGAGAGCGGCCGGCGCGGCACCACGCTGGACGACATCGTGCGGCTGGCCAACGGCGGGAACGAGCGGCTGCGTTCGGCCGTGCGCCATCTGCTGGGCGACGACGCGACCGAGTTCGACCGCTTCTGGCGCTCGGAGGGCATCGCCACGCTGCGCGCCATCCGGCAGTCCTACGACCGGTTCACCGGCAAGGAGGTCGTCGCCGAGGTGACCGAGCCCGCCGAGCCGATCGTGCCGGAGGCACCGGCCGAGCCGGTCGCCGAGCCGGCCCCGCTCCCCGCGCTGGCCGCCGTCCCGGCCCCTGCCACGCCGGCCCCGGCCGCCGCGCCCGCGCGGCAGCTGGACCGGGCCACGGTGTTGGCCGAGCTGGCGGAGCTGTACGGCACCGCGCTGGAGTACCCGAGCGAGGTGTTCACGGAGGACGTGCTGCTGGAGGCCGACCTCGGCGTGGACTCGGTCAAGCAGACCGACCTGCTGGGCCGCGTCGCCAAGCAGTACCAGCTTCCGCCCCAGCCGGCCGAGTTCAACATCTCCGACTACGCCACCTTCGGCCGCGTCGCCGACATGGTGCTCCAGGCCGGGCGCGACGCGAGCGCCCCGGCAGCCGCCTGAGGCATCGCCCCCATCGAGACTCCCGACGAGCGAGACAGGCATCATGCAGCGATTCAGTGGCAGGACCGCCCTGGTCACCGGAGGGGCCCGAGGCATCGGCCGGATCATCACGACCCGACTGGCCGAACTCGGCGCCCATGTCATCGTCAACTGCTTCCACTCCTACGCGGCGGCCAAGGCGTTCCGCTCCGAACTCGCCGAGCGCGGCCTGTCGATCGAGATCGTCCGGGCCTCGGTGGGCCGCCGGGAGCAGGTGGCGCGGATGTTCGACGAGATCGGGCAGCGCCACGACCGGCTGGACTTCCTGGTGAACAACGCCGCCACCGGCAGCTTCAGCCGGGTCGCTGACACGACGGACGAGGCGTTCGACCGTTCCCTCGACGTCAACCTCAAGGGCGCGCTGTGGTGCGCCCAGCGGGCCGAGCCGCTGATGCGGGCGGCCGGCGGCGGGGCGATCGTCAACCTGTCCTCGCTCGGCGCCGGCCTGGCCGTCGGCAACTACGTCACGGTCGGCACGGCCAAGGCCGCCGTGGAGTCGCTCACCCGCTATCTCGCCGTGGAGTTCGCGGCGGGCAACATCCGGGTCAACACCGCCTCGGGCGGGCTGATCGAGGGCGAGGTCGCCAGCCTCTTCCCCAGCCCGGAGGAGATGGACCGGCAGGTCAGGCGGAACACCCCGCTGGGGCGGCTGGGGCGGCCCGAGGAGTTGGCCGACGTGGTGCTCTTCCTGCTGTCGGAGCAGGCGAGTTGGATCACCGGCCAGACCATCGTCGCCGACGGCGGCCTCTCGCTGGGCGGGGCGATGCTCACCCCGCCCAGCCACTGGCACCCCAGGAACGAGGAGCCGGGCAACGAGGAGCCAGGGAACGGGTACGAGCCGGCGCGCGAGACCAGGCCGCAGGCGCGCGAGACCGCACCGCGCGCCGCGCTGCGCGTCAACGAGCCGGCGCCCGCGCCCCAGGCGCCCGCGCCCCCGATAGCCGCGCCAGCCGGGACCGTCGCGCCCTCCGACGACGTGCTGGCCGCCGAGCGCGCCACCATCGCCGTCGTCGGCATGGGCCTGGTGGTGCCGGGCGCCAACAACCCGGACGAGTTCTGGCGGCTGCTCGCCGACGGGCCCGAACTCCTCGACGGCGACCGGCCCGACCGGTTCCGCAGCGAGGCGTTCTACTCGGCCGACAGCGACGCCGAGGACAAGACGTACCAGGTGCGCTCCGGCTATGTGGACGACTATGTCCCGCACCCGCGCCTCGCCGCCGAGCTGGGCGCGGACCGCAGGACCACCGACTACACCACCCAGTGGTTCCGGCACGCCGTCTACGAGGCCCTCGACGGGGTGCGGCTGCCGGCCGGCGACCGGCTGTCCTGCGTCATCGGCTACACCGCCGACGGCAACCAGCACCTGGAGGAGGTCCTGGTCACCGACAGCCTGCTGGAGGACCTGGACCGGGCCGGCGTCGCCGCCGGCTGGGACGCGGCCCGCCGCGCCCGGCTGCTCGGCGAGGCCAGGAGCGCGCTGGAGGACCACTACCCGCTGCACCGCGCCCCGTTGACCACCCTGCTCCCCTACCAGGTGGGCAACCGTTCCATCGCCGGCCTGCTGCCCGACGGCACCGAGACGCTGATGGTGGACACCGCCTGCTCCTCCGCGCTCTACGCCGTGGACATCGCGATCAAGGGCATCCTGGAGGGCCGGCACGACGCGGCGGTCTGCGGCGGCAGCTTCGCCGTCGGGCCGCGCAACGCGGTGCTCTTCGCCAAGCTGCACGGCCTGTCGGTCAGCGGCCGGCTGCGCCCGCTGGACCGGGACGCGGACGGCGTGCTGTTCTCCGACGGCGCCGCGGCCGTCACCCTCAAGCGCCTGGACCTGGCGCGCCGCGACGGCGACCGCGTGCTGGGCTATGTCTCCGCCATCGGCACCTCGTCCGACGGCAAGGGCAAGGCCATCTACGCCCCCAACACCGCCGGCCAGAAGCTCGCCATCGAGCGGGCCCTGGCCAAGGCGCCCGACCCGGAGCGCCGGCCCGACTGGGTGGTCGCGCACGCCACCGGCACGCCGGCCGGCGACCTGTGCGAGATCACCAGCATCCGGCAGACCATGGCCGGCACCACGCCGACCTATGTGACCTCCAACAAGTCCCTGATCGGGCACACCGGTTGGGCCGCCGGCGTGGTCTCGCTGATCCAGGTGCTCCAGAGCTTCGAGAAGAACACCATCCTGCCGCAGCACCACTTCGCGCGCAGCCCCGAGGCGTACGGCCTGGACGAGGCCGGGCTGCGGGTGCCGACCGAGCCGGTCGCCTGGCCGGCCGACCCGGAACGGGCCAGGGTCGCCTCGGTCTCCGGGTTCGGCTTCGGCGGCACCAACGCCCATCTGATGGTGCAGGACCGGCCGGCCGCCCAGCCGCTGCCGCCCTCGGCCGACGCCTCAGGCGCCCGGGCGCGCGACGAGGAGATCGTCGTCACCGCCTGGTCCGCACACGTGCCGGGCCTCGACGGCACGGACGCGATCCGCGCCTGGCTCGACGGAACGGGCCCCGCGCCGGCGACCACCTTCGGCGCCGCCTACGACTACGCCGGGATGGGCCTGCGGATGCCCCCGAAGGTGCTGCGCACCCTGGACCGCTGCCAGCTGATGGTGCTGCGCTGCGCCCAGGAGCTGAAGGAACTCTTCGGCGAGGCGCTGTGGGACCAACACCGCGCCAACACCGGCGTCTTCCTCGGGCACATGGGCCCGACCCGGCACGCCGTGCTCTACGGCAAGCGCTGCCACCTCGACAACGCGCTGACCGCGCTGGGCCGGCTGCCGGCCGACGTGGCGCTCGACGAACGGCTGACCGCCGCGCTCGGGGAGGCGGTCCGCGAGGGCGTCCAGCCGTCGAACGAGGACTCGTTCCCCGGGATCATGCCCAACGTCATCCCGGCCCGGGTCGCCAACTACTTCAACCTCAACGGGCCCAACCTCACCGTCGACCTGGGCTTCGGCTCCGCGCTCGGCTCCTTCGAGGTGGGCGCCCGCTATCTCCGCGCCCACGACGTGGACGTGGCGCTGGTCGGCGGCGTCAACGGCAACTCGACCGGGGTGATGACCCGGCTCGCCGCCGAGCTGCTGGGCGCGCCCGGGGTCCAACTCGCCGAGGGCGCCTTCATGTTCGCGCTGATGCGGCGCGCCACCGCCGAGGCCGCCGGGCTGCCGGTGCTGGCCACGCTCGGCCGGCTGACCAGGGACGCCACCCACGGCGGCCCGGGCACGTTCCCGGCCGGCGCCGCCCACCCGCGCCAGGACGCGCCGCGCTATCTGGGCGCGGACTCCGCCGTGGCGCTGCTCCGCGCGCTGCGCCGCGCCGAGACAGCCGGCGACGCCCGGGCCCGGGTCGTCGCCGGCGACGCGCCGGGCGAGCCCGAGCTGTCGCTCGAACTGCGCTTCGCCGAGGAGCCGGCCGCGCTCCCGGCACGGGACGAGGAGCCGGCGCGGACGGCGGGCGGCGAGGTCGACCTGGTGCGGCGCCATGTCTCGCACTGGGCGCCGACCGTCAACGACCGCGTCCGCCCGGCGGCCGAGGCGCTGCCGGCCGACGCCGTGGTGCTCACCGGAACCCCGGAGCTGCTGGGCGCGTTGGGCACCAGGCCCGACGACCCGCTGGTGCTCTCGACCGTGCCGACCGAGGGCGTGCGCCGGCGCGTGCTGGGCGAGATCACCCGCGCCTCGGTGCGCGCGGCGCTCGGCGACGCGGCGGACGACATCAGCCAGGTGCGGCTGTTGACCGACCTGTCCGGGCCGGCCGAGGCCGACGCCGCGCTGGACGCCGACCCCGAGCCCTACTTCCGGCTCCAGGACGCGCTCTTCCTCACCCTCCAGGTGTGCGAGCCGGCGCTGCGCGCCCGGCGCGGCACGGTGCTGGCCTCGTTCGCCCGCGCCTTCGACGAGCGGCGCTGGGTGGCGCACCCGTTCGCCGGCCTGTTCACCGGGCTGCTGAAGAGCGCCTCGCTCGAACTGTCCGGCCTGGTGGTCGCGGGCGTGCTCAGCACGGGTGACCAACTGCCGCAGCTGCTGGACGAGTTGGTCGACGAGTCGCGGGCCACCCAGCTGCTTCCGGTGACCGTGCGGGCCGGCGGGGTGCGGCACACCCTGGTCACCGAGGAGGCGCCGGCGCCAGGAGCCGGACCGCTGCCGCCGCTGACCGCCGACAGCGTGGTGGTGGCCACCGGCGGTGGCCGGGGCATCACCTCCGAGCTGCTGAAGGCGGTCGCCGAGCGCTACCGGCCGGTGATCTACGCCCTGGGCACCAAGCCGGTGGCCGAGTTGACCGAGCGGATCAACGGCTACGGCGGGCCCGAGGCGCTGCCCAGCCGGGTGACGTTCCTGCGCGAGGCGATGGCCGCCCAACCGGGCCGCCCGGTGCGGGAGATCTCCCGCGAGTACGAGCAGCTGTCCGGCGCCGCCGAGATCCTGCGCAACCTCGCCGCGATGGAGCGCCACTGCGGGCCGGGCCGGGTCCACTACCTGCGGGCCGACGTGCTCGACCCGGGGCAGCTGACCGCCGCCTTCGACCGGATCGAGCGCGAACGGGGCGCCATCGACCTGCTGATCCACGCCGCCGGCGTCAACCGGGCCGGGGCGCTGGCCACCAAGCCGCTGGAGCACTTCCGCGAGGTGCGCGCCATCAAGGCCGGCGGCTACCTCAACCTGCGGCGCGCGCTGCGCGGCCGGCTGCCGCGCACCTGGTGCAGCTTCGCCTCGCTGATCGGCCTGACCGGGCAGCTCGGCGAGACCGACTACGCCGCGAGCAACGACTTCCTGGGCACCGCCGCGCTGCACAACACGGTCGTCGGGCAGGGCGAGTTCGCCATCGGCTGGACGCTGTGGAAGGAGGTCGGGATGGCGTCGAGCGAGGTGCACCAGTCGTTCTTCAGCGACGGCGAGATGGCCAACGTCCTGACCCAGATGCCGACGGCCGAGGGCGTGCGGCACTTCCTCGCCGAGCTGGCGGCCGGCGAACGGGCGCCCGTCACCCACCACCTGGGCGACGTGGAGCGGGCCGCGATGGAGCAGATGATCCCGGGCTACTTCGCGCCCCGGCGCGCGCCGGGCGCGCCAAGTTCGCCGGCCGCGCCGGGCGCGGCGAATGCGCCGGGCGCGCCGGCCGGTCCCCGGGAGGGCGGCGGCGCGCGCGGCCGGTTCTATATCGACCGGGTCGTGCGCGAGGGCGACCGTTCCCTGACCGTGGAGCGCCAGTTCGACGAGCGGGACGGCTACCTTCGCGACCACACGGTGCGCGGGGTGCCGACGCTCCCCGGCTGCTTCGTGACCGAACTGGCCGCCGAGGCCGCCCTGGAGCTGGTGCCGGAGCTGACCGTGGTCGGCTTCCGCGACGTCACCTTCGACCACTTCCTGCGGCTGGGCGGCGCGACCGACCGCGCCCCCCGCCGGATCACCGCGACGCTCCAGCGCCGCGACGCGGGCCGGGCCGTGGTCGCCGTGCGCGTCACCGGCGACGTGCTCTCCCCGCAGGGCGTCGTCCTGGTCCGCGACAAGCAGCACTTCAGCGCGACCGTCGTGCTCGCCGACTCGCACCCGCCGGCGCCCACCTGGTCGCCCTGGCCGGCGGCCGAGGAGACGCCGATCATGGACCCGTACCACGCCGAGGGCGCCTCGGTGTACCTCGGGGGCGCGTTCGTCACCACCGCCGAAACCCGCCTCCACCCGCTGGGCAAGCGCGCCCGCTACACCGCGCCGGTCGGCCCCGGCACGGCCTACGAACGGTTCCTGGTGCCGGGCCTGATGCTCGACGGGATGGCCAGGCTGGCCGTCCTCGAACTGGTCCAGGGCCGCTACATCCCGGTCGCCGCGCCCAGCGGCATCCGCCGGATCGACCTCTATGTCCCGGACAACGACGTGGAGTTGGGGCAGCGCGGCGTTCCCATCGAGCTGTCGGCGACGCCGCGCGGGCTGCTGCTGGAGGGCTCGGGCCTGGCCAGCCGGTTCACCGCGACCCTGCCGGACGGGCGGATGCTGCTCCAGATGCAGGACGTCTCCGGCTTCGCGCTCGGCTACATCGACTCCCACACCGGCCGCCATGTGGACCGGGCCACCGTCGAGAACGCGGAAACCAACGCGAGCACCGCGGACGCCGCCGGCGCCACGCCAGAACCCCACCGGATCGGAGCGCTGCCGCTGTGACCACCACCTCGACGCCCCCGTCGCACGCCACCACCGCCGCCGAAGGGGCCCGCGTCGCGCCGGGCCCGCGCGGGACGCCCGGCTTCGGCTCGCTCGTCCCCTACCGCAGGGACCCCGCGCAGTTCCTGCTGCGGCTCCAGCGCGACCACGGCCAGCTCAGCCGGATGCGGATGGGCCCCTACACCGTTCACCTGGCCACCTCGCCCGACGCGGTGCGGCGGGTGCTGGTGGAGAACCAGGCCAACTATGTGCGGGGCAAGCTCTACGAGCAGTTCCGGCTGGTGATGGGCACCGGGCTGCTCACCTCCGACGGGCGCGCCTGGCGCGGCCACCGCAGGGCGGTGCAGCCGGCGTTCGCCCGCACCGCGATCGAGGCGATCGTGCCCAACGTGGTCGAGGCGACCAGCGAGATGCTGGCCCGCTGGGAGGCGGCCGAACGGGCCGGCGAACCCGTCGACCTGGTCGCCGAGATGATGCGGCTGACCCTGATCACGCTGAGCCGTTCCCTGTTCGGCTACGACATCAGCGCGCGCACCGCGCTGATGAAGGACGTCGTGGACGACAGCATCGAGGTGATGTTCCCGCACGGCTATGTCTCCGAGATGCTGCCCAGCTGGCTGCCGACCTCCCGCAACCGGCTGATCCGGAAGAACCGCCGGATCTACGACGAGGTGGTCGCCGACATCAGGGCCAACCACGCTGCGACCGGCGAGGGCGTGCTGGTGCGGCTCGCCGAGGAGGCCCGCGACCCGGAGACCGGCGAGCCGTGGAGCGACACCGAGATCCGCGACGAGCTGCTCACCATCTACCTCGCCGGCCACGAGACCACCGCCACCGCCGCCTGCTGGACCCTGCACTCGGTCGCCACCCACCGCTGGGTGCGGGAGGAGCTGGAGGGCGAACTGGCCAACGTGCTGGGCGGATCGACGCCGGATGTCGGGGAGTTGGCGACGCTGGACTACACCCGCATGGTGATCGAGGAGAGCCTCCGGCTCTACCCGCCGATCTGGCTCTACCCCAGGGACGCGGTCGAGGACGACACGCTCGACGGCTACCACATCCCGGGCGGCAGCTCGGTGCTGCTCTCCCCGCTGGTCTCGCACCGCAACCCGGAGGTGTGGGAGAACCCGGAGGAGTTCGACCCGTCGCGGTTCACGGCCGAGGCGGTGAAGGGCCGGCCCAGGATGGCGTACTTCCCGTTCGGCGGCGGCCCTCGGATGTGCATCGGCAACCTGATGGCGACGCTGGAGCTGAAGATCATCCTGGCGATGGTCTGCCAGCGGTTCCGGCTGGAGCCGGTCCCCGGCGAACTGCTGCGCTACGGCGACTCGTTGATCTCGCTGCGGCCGATGAGCGCGATGTGGGTGCGGCTGCGGTCCCGCGAGGGCGCCGACCATGGCTGAGGGCCCCGTGGCCGAGGCGCCGATCCTGCGGCACCTGCTGGGCCTCGCCCCGCTGCCGCCCGTTCCCACGCCGCCGGCCGACGCGCTGGCCGGCCGGCGGGTGCTGGTGCTCGGCGGCGACGCCAGGTTCCGAGGCTCGGTGCGGGCCGCCGTCGCCGAGCACGGCGGCCGGCCGGTCGACTGGGACGGGAACGCCGAGGCGCCCGCCGAGCCCGGCTCGATCGACGCCGTGATCGACGGCGGCATGGCGCCCGAAACGGCCGTCGCGCCCGGTAGTTGGCACGCGGCGCTCACCCGCACCGTCACCGCGCTGCGCGGCGTCTACGCCGACTGGGCGCGGGAGACCGACGCCCGGCGGCTGCACTACCTCGCGGTGACCTGGATGGGCGGCTCCATGGGCCTGCGGCCGGCCGCCGCCGCCCAGCCGCTGGGCGGGCTGTGGGCCGGGCTGGCCAAGACGCTGCCCCGCGAGTTCCCGGCCTGCGACATCCGGGTGCTCGACCTCGACCCGAAGCTCGCGCCGGGGCCGCCCGCCGTCGCCGAACTGCTCGGCGGGCGGCTCCTTGAGGTCGGCCACACCGCCGAGGGGCGGGTGGCGCTGCTGGCCCACGCCACCGAGATCGACGGCAAGCCGATCGATCTCGGCCCCGACGACACCCTGTTGATGACCGGCGGCGCCCGGGGCATCGGCTTCGAGTTCGCGCTGCACGCCGCGCTGCGCACCGGCTGCCGGGTGCTGGTCAGCGGCCGCGCCGCGCTCCCCGCCGAGCGGCCCGCCTGGCTGACGGCCACCGAGGCGGAGTTCGCGGAGGTGGAACGGCGCGCCTGGGCCGAACGCGACCCCGCCGAGCCGCTGCCCGCCGTGCGCCGCCGCATCGGCCGGATGACCCAACTCCGCGAGATCGCAGCCAACCTGGAGCGCGCCAGCGCCGCCGGCGCCGACATCGCCTACCACCCCTGCGAGGTCACCGACCCGGTGCGGGTGCGGGAACTGGTGGAACGGGCCGGCCCCGGGCTGACCGTGGTGGTGCACAACGCCGGCATCGACCTGCCGACCCGGCTGCCCGGCAAGACCGACGAACAGGTGCGGCGGGTCGTCGGCGTCAAGGTCGACGGCTTCCTGCACCTCGTCGAGGCGCTGGGCGAACGGCCGTTGAAGATGCTCTGCGCGGTGGGCTCGCTCACCGGCCGCTACGGCGGCATGACCGGGCAGCTCGACTACGCGGCGGCCAACGAGGGCCTGGCCAGGCTGGCGCTGCGCGCGGGCCACCAACTCCCCTACCCGGTCAAGTGCCTGGCGTGGCCGACCTGGGACGGCGTCGGGCTGATCACCAACCTGGACGCCGCCGCCCGCTATATGACGCCGATCAGCGTGGCCGACGGGGTGGACGCCTGGCTGACCGAGATCACCAGGGACGGCGACGGCGAGATCTGCTTCATGGGCGAGATCGGGCTGGTCGCGCCGCAGCACCTGCGGGGCATCGCGGTGCCGTCCGACTGGCGCGGGCGCACCGCGATGCTCAGCCGGCGCTTCTTCCTGGGCGAGGTCGTCACCTACGCGCCGACCGCGACCGTGGTCACCGAACACCGCCTCGACCCGGCGTGGGCGACATGCCTCTCCGAGGTCGCCGTGGACGGCGCGCCGGCGCTGCCGCTGTCGCTGGCGCTGGAGTTTCTGCGGGACGGCGCGGGCTGGCTGGTGCCGGGTGGCGAACCGGCCGTTCCCGTCGCACTGTTGGACATCGCGGTGCGGCCGGCGGCGCTGCGGCTGAACGGCGAGGCGCTGGACCTCGTCCGGGAGGCCCGGCTGGAGCCGGGCCCGGCCCAGGACCCGGCGTTCCCCGGCGCGACGCTGCGCGCCGCGCGGGTGCGGCTGGTGGCCGCCGGCGAGCTGGCGGCCGAAGCGACGGTCCTTCTGGCGACGGAGGCCGGCGGGCCCTGGGGGCCCACCGGCCCTGCGGGTGCGGGTGCGGGTGCGGGTGCCGCTGGCGCGGGTGCGGCGGGTGCGGCGGGTGCGGGTGCCGCTGGCGCGGGCGGCGCTGGCGCGGGTGCGGCGGGCGCGGGTGCCGCCGGCGCTGGCGCGGGTGCGGCGGGTGCGGCGGGTGCGGCCGGCGCGGCGGGGGCGGGTGCCGCTGGCGCGGGCGCGGCGGGCGCGGGCGGACGGCCGGAGGCTGCCGGCGCGGCGGGTGCGGCCGGGCGGCCGGAGGCCGCCGGCATGGCCGGCGCAGCCGGTGATCTCCGCGCAGCCGGCTCGGCCAGCGCGACGAGTGGGACCGGCGCAGCCGGCGCGATCGGCACCAACGTGCGTCCCGGCACGGCCGGAAGGCCCGGCGCGGGTGCGGCGGGCGCGGGCGGCGCTGGCGCGGGTGCGGCAGGTGCGGGTGCCGCTGGCGCGGCAGGTGCGGGCGAAGCCCATGATGCGGCCGGGCGGCCGGAGGCCGCCAGCATGGCCGGCGCAGCCGGTGAGCTCCGCGCAGCCGGCTCGGCCAGCGCGACGAGTGGGACCGGCGCAGCCGGCACGATCGGCACCAACGTACGCCCCGGCACGGATGAAAGGCCCGGCGCGGGCGGCGCGGCGGGAGTAGCCGACAGGGCCGGAGCCCATGGTGAGGCTCGTCCGGCCGGCACCAACGTGCGTCCCGGCATGGCCGGAAGCCCCGGCGCAGCCGGGCAGCCGAACGCCTCCGGCATGGCCGGCGCAGCCGGAGCCCCCGGTGCGGCACGCACCACCATGCACCCCGGCACGGCCGGCGAGCGCGGAGGGCCCTCTGGGCCCGGCCAACCCACCGGCGGGCCCGGCTCCGCCCCCACATACACCTGGTGGGGGCGGCTGTTGGCCGTCCACCCGTGGGAGGCCGTCGGGGCAGGCGGCTGGCGGGCGGAGGTGACGCCGGTGCGGGCGTCCGAGTGGTTCGCGATGGTCGACCCGCCGCAGCCCCTCCTCCCGGTCGCCGCGATCGAGGCCGCCGTCGCCTTCTCCCCGACCGTGCCCGGGGGCGAACCCGTGCCCGGGGGCGAACCCGCGCCCGGCGGCGAACCCGCGCCGGTGTGGCGCGCCGACCGGCTGACGCTGGCCGGCGACGGCGGCCACGAACCCACCGCGCTGTGGCTGCCCGCCCCCGACCGGGCCCGGTTCGTCGGCCGGGAGACCGACGCACCCGCAGCCGAACTCGTCGGCTTCCGCTGGGAGTTGCCCACCCCGTGAACGCCGCACCCGCACCGGGCGGCCCCGCCCCGATCGAGGTCTGGTGGGCCGCGCCCGGCGACGCCCCGCCGGGCGCCCGCGCGTTGCTCGCCCCCGACGAACTAGCCCGGCTCGACCGCTACCGGCGGCCCGAGCCGGCCCGTCGCTACCTGGCGGGGCGGGCCCTGCTGCGGCTGGTGCTGGGCCGACGGCTGGGCCTGCCGGCAGCCCGGGTGCCGCTCGACTCCACCTGCCCGGACTGCGGCGGCCCGCACGGCCGGCCCCGACTCCCCGCCGCCTTCGGCCCGTTGACCGCCACTGGCCCGTTGACCGCCTCTGGCCCGTTGACCGCCTCCGTCTCGCACGCCGGCGACCGGATCGGGATCGCCGTCGGCGACGGCCCGCTCGGCCTGGATGTCGCGGAGCCGGACCCGGGTCTCGACCTCTCGCCGGACGGCGGCCTGCTCGGCCGGGCGCTCGCCCCGGTTGAGGCGAAGCGCCTGCTCGCTCTGCCCCGGAGCGCGCGCCCCCGCGCGTTCGCCACGGTGTGGGCGCGCAAGGAGGCGGTGCTCAAGGCGTTGGGCGTCGGCCTGTCCCTGCCACCCTGGCAACTGGTCGTCGCGCCGGCCGACGAACCGGCGGAGATCCGTTCGATACCGCCCCAACTGGACGCACAGCTAGGGGAGTTGATGCTTCGAGACCTGCCGGAGGCTCACCCCGGCACCGGGCGCGCGAGCGCCCTCGCGCACCGGCGGCAGGACCCGCCCGCCGGCGTGCTGGCGCGCGACGGGGGCGCGTTGCTGGCCGCCGTCGACCGGACGAATCCGGCCAGGCCCCCGCAAGCGACGCACCGGGCACCCGGGCTTCACCCGAGCGACGTTGACTCTCCACAGGATGCGCCCATAGGCTGCTGACCCAAGTCGCCAGGCTTACTTCACACGGGGGAACGTGTTGGCCTGACAGCGTGCCTGACCAGCTCATTCCCGGGGACCTCAGGTCCCAGGACACCCTCCGGTCGGGCTCTCGCGATCTCCCACGTCCTGTCAGGGTGCCCCTGGGGCGCGGCTCAGCGCGCGCCGCCCAGGGCCGGCGATGCCCTGACGCGAACGGGGAATCCTTACGTGTCTGTTCTGGGGAACACCAACGGAGAACGCACCACACCGCACGACGCCCTGCCCATCGACGGCCGCGACGCACGCGACATCCGCGACACCCGCGACGCCCGCTCCGTGGAACACACCCTGCTCCAGGCGTCGGCGCTGATCGCCACCGCCGCCTCGGCCCGGCGGCGCCAACCCGCCAGGCCCACCGCGGTCCGCCACCTGTACCCCTCCCAACTGGCCGCCACCGCACGGCGGTTGATCGATCACGCGGAACACTTCGTGGTGGTCACCACCGCCGGCCGCCCGGAGTTGACGGCCGTGTTCGCGCCCGGGCTGCGGGCGCTGGAGGCGGCCCGGGCCCGGGGGGTACCGGCGCGCGTCCTGTTAGGCCCGCACGCGGTGCGCGCCTCCCGCGCGCGCCTGCTGCGCCTGTCCGCCGGCGGCTGCGAGATCCGCGTCGACGCCGGCGAACCACGGGAGATTCTGCTCATCGACGGCGCGCTCGCCCTGATCGTTCCCCCCGCCGAGGCCCCGGGTCAGCGCCCCACCCTGGTGCGTGACCCGTCGATGGTCGGCGTGACCTGCCAACTGCTGAAGGGCACCTGGAACACCGCCCGCCCGCTCCGCGAGTTCCACGGCGCCGTCGCCCGGCTGCGGGCCGAGCCAGCGCAGGGCGTGCTGAGCTGCCTGCGGGACGGCCTCACCGACGAGGCGGCGGCCCGCAGGATGCGGGTTTCGCTGCGCACCTACCGCCGGAAGGTCGCCCAGATCATGGAGGAGCTGGGCATCACCTCACGCTTCCAGGCCGGCCGCCGAGCGGCCGAGTTGGGCGTTCTGCCCGTCGACGACCTCTGACCCCGCCGAGGCGCGATGCGGCGCGGCTCGGCGCGGCTCGGCGCAGCGAGACGCAGCGAGACGCGACGCCGCACAGGGCGGGACAACGCCGCGACGGACGACAGACACCGCAGGGGATCGACACCGCCAGGGACTCGGAGCGTTCGGCGCACCGGGGGACGACCCAAGGGGACTGCCATGCGAACGAACCACCTCTCAACCGCCCATGCCGCCGGCCGCTCGACCGGTGCCGGGCCCGGGGCCGGCCCGGCCGTTCCCGGCGGCGACCCGGCCGCCGCCGACCCGGGCCACGGGGCCGACCGGGCACCCGAAACCCACGGAGCGCACGGAGCCCGCGAAACCCAAGGAGCCCAAGGAGCCCAAGAAACCCGAGGAGCCCTCGAAGTCCGCGAAAGCCGCGAAGCGGCCCTGCGGGCCGACGCGCCCGACGAGGCGGACGAGGTCGAGGACCTGGACTCGGCGCTGGCCGAGGTCAGAACCCTGCTGGACACCATCGTCAGCCGCCACCGCGACCTGCGCTCCGGCCAGGGCACCATCGTTCCCCTCGCCCCCGACGAGGCGGGCCTGGCCGGCCGGATCGACCGGCTCTGCGGGACGGCGCGGCGCAGCCTCGCGGCGGTGATCGCGCCCGAGGAGGAGCTTGGCGGGCTGATCGGGGACGCCCTGCACCGGGTCCAGTCACGCCCCGAAGGCGCGCCCCGCGTGCGGGTGTTGCACGCCGGCGCCGGCGCGCCGCGCGAGCGCGCGCTCCCGGACTCCTGGCGGCGGGTCGCCGTGCCGCCGATGCAGCTGCTGCTGGTCGACCGCGCCACCGCGCTGATCCAGGTGGAGTCGCCGCTGGGCCAGCACGCCGCGCAGGTCAGCGAGCCCACGCTGGTGGGCACCCTCCAGTCGCTCTTCGAGGGTCTGTGGCACCGCTCCTCGCCGCTGGCCTCGCTGGAGTTCGACGGCCGGGGCGGCTCGCGGCTGGCCCGCGCGGTGCTGCGCGCGTTGAACGAGGGCGTCACGGACGAGGCCGCCGCCCGCGAGCTGGGCATGTCGGTGCGGACCTACCGCCGCCACGTGGCCGAGATCATGGCGCGGCTCGGCGCGCGTTCCCGGTTCCAGGCCGGGGTGCTGGCCGCCGAGCTGGGCCTGCTCGGCCCGCACTCCCCCCGCTGACCCCGCGCCGCCGAAGGCGCCCCGCCGAACGCGCCCGGGTGGCCGGTTCTCGTCCCTTTCGTCACCCTGGGGTGAGGCGCGGGCCAGCTCAGGGCAAACCTGTGGTCACCCGGGACCGGCAGCGTCCCAGGCGAACCAACACCAGGAGGTGACAGGTGGGACGCGTGAGCGCACGGAGCGTGAGGGCGTGTGTCGTGGGCCTGGCCGCCGCGGCGGGCTGTGCCGCGCTGCTCGGCACGCCGGCGGCCGCCCAGCCCGCGACCGGCGGCACCGGGACGCACGAGCGGGGCGGGCCCGATGTGATCGCCCATCGGGGCTCGTCGGGGATGGCGCCGGAGAACACCGAGGCCGCGATCGAGCTGGCCATCGAGCAGAACGCCGACTATGTGGAGATCGACGTCCAACGCACCAGCGACGGGCGGCTGGTGAACTTCCACGACTGCACCCTGGAGCGGACCACCGACGTCGAGGAGGTCTTCCCCGGCCGGGACAGCTACCGCGTCTCGGACTTCACCTGGGACGAGCTGAGCCAACTGGACGCCGGCTCCTGGTTCCACGACTCCTACGCCGGCGAGCCGATCGTTCCGCTGCACCGGGTGTTCGCGCTGACCAGCGGCAGGACGAACGTGCTCGCCGAGATCAGCCCGTGCGAGCAGTACGAGGGGCTGGCGGCCGACCTGGCCGAGGCGCTGCTGGACCACCCGGGCGAGGCGGCGGCCAGGACCCGGGACGACCTGGCGGTGCAGTCGTTCGAGATCGACGACCTGCGGGAGTTCCACGCGCTGCTGCCCGACGTTCCCGTCGGCTTCCTGGACGCCGAGGTGCCGACCGGCGCCGAACTGGCCGACCTGGCCGGCTGGGCCGACCAGGTCAACCCGCAGTACACCGTCACCGACCAGGCGTTGGTCGACCGGCTCCACGACCTGGGTTACGAGGTCAACGTGTGGACGGTCGACGAGCCGGGCGCCATGCGGCGGATGGTCGACCTCGGCGTGGACGGCATCATCACCGACTACCCACAGTCGCTCACCCAGCCGTAGCGGGCGGGGTCAGCGGTGGGCCCGGCGCGCGGAGCGCGGCGAGCAGCCGGTCGGCCGGCAGCGCCGGGGCGGTGTGGCCGCCGAACCCGGTGGTGGTCACGGCGGCCAGCAGGGCGTTGAGCACGGACTCCTCCACCGCGTCGAGGACCGCCTCGAAGAGCGGGCCCAGCGCGGCGTCCGGCACCGGCGCGCCGCCGGCCGGGCGGGTGCCGAACGCCACGGCGTAGTCGCCGCTGCCGTGGCCGTAGGCCGCGCCGACCCGGGCCAGCGCGTACACGGCGCGGCGCGCCACCCGGGTCAACTGCCGGGCGTCGAGCGGGGCTTCGGTGGCGACCACGATCACACAGGAGCCGTGCTCGGCGGCCGGCGCCGGCCCGGCGGAGGCGCCCCGCGCCGGCTCGCCGCCCAGGCCGAGCGAGCCCGGCGTGACGGCGCGGCCGAGCACCCGCAGCGTGCCGCCGAAGTTGGCCTGGGTCAGCACGCCCACCGTGACCGGCCGGCCAGCCAGCGCCGGCCGGCGGGACGCGGTGCCGATGCCGGCCTTGAAGCCCAACGCGACCGTGCCGGTCCCGGCGCCCACGCAGCCCTCCGCCACCGGCCCACCGGCCGCGCCGTCCAGCGCGGCCCGCACATGCTCCTCGCGCACCGGCCGGGCGCGGATGTCGGACAGCAGGCCGTCGTTGCACTCGCCGACCACCGGGTTGAGGCTGCGCACGTCCTCGCAGCCGGGGCGCTCCAGCATCCAGCCGACCAGGGCGTCGGCGACGCGGAACGTGGACAGCGTCGAGGTGAGCAGCACCGGGGTCTCCAGCGTGCCGAGTTCGGCGAGCTGGGTGGTGCCGACGAGCTTGCCGTAGCCGTTGCCGGTGAAGACCCCCGCCGGCAGCGGCGTGTTCGGGCCGACGCCCTCGGGGACGACGGCGGTGACCCCGGTGTGCACGTCGGGCTCCCGGCGCACGGTGGTGTGGCCGACGCGCACGCCCGGTACGTCGGTGATCGCGTCGAGCGGCCCGGGGTCGAGGCCCCCGACGACCAGCCCGAGGTCACGGGCGCGGGGCCGGGGCCCGGGTCGGCGTTCCATGGCCCCGGAGCCTACGCCCCCGCGCGGGCGTGACCGTTCAGCCCGGCGACGTTCAGCCCAGCAACCCGGCGACCTCGTCCCGCAGTTGGGGCAGCATGTCGTGGAAGATCCCGGGGCACAGCGTGTTGCCGAAGTCCATGTGCCCGTAGATCTCGTAGGGGTCGATGCCGTACTGGTAGGCGGCGTGCGCGCAGAGCTGGACCAGCGCGTTCCACTGGGCGGCCGGCGGGGTGGCCCCGTCGTGGTAGGCGCCCTCGTTGGCTATCCCGATGCCGGCGTCGTTCTGGCCCGAGGTGTGGGCGCCCAGCACGAAGCTGCTGCCGCCGCGCAGCGTGGCCAGGCTGCGGTGCCGGCCCTCGGTGATGTAACCGCCCCGGCTGACCAGGAAGTTGTAGCCGGTGTCCACCCAGCCGTTGCCGTCCATGTGCAGGTCCTGGACCCACTGGCTGTGGGCGTGCGCCTGGGCGCGGGAGTAGTCGGTGGAGTTCTCGCTCACGGTGTGGTGCACGATGATCATGCTGGGCGTGTAGTTGAGCGTGGAGATCGAGCCGGCGGGCGAGCGGGCGCCCCAGGTGGCGGTGGAGTCGATGGGCGGTTCGGCCACCTGGGCCCGGGATGGTTCCGAGGACGAGGACGAGGACCGCTGGGCGGCGTGGGCGACGCCGGGAACGGCGGCGGCCGCGCCGATGCCGGCGGCGGCGGTGAAGAGCGTGCGACGTCCGACGGTGAAGTCACGTGCCATGGGGGGACTCCTTGGCTCTGCTGCGGGACGTGGGGGCGGGTGAGGGGAGGCCGTGATGTGCGGCGGGGCCGGCGGCGATGCCGGCCCCGCCGCAGGAGGGAGCGGACCAACAACCCCGTCAGGCGGTGTTGTTGGCCAGCGCCAGCAGCCGCTCCCTGGACCCGTTGAACTTGTTGCGGTCGACGTCACCTGAGACGCCGCCGACCCGCCCGGTGGCGGTGTACTGCCAGACCGTCCAGGTGGGGAAGCCGGCCGGGATGGTCGGGCTGCCCGTCGTCCAGTGCGCCACCCACAGCGGAGCCTTGGCGGACATCCCGGACCAGTTGCCGGTGCAGGTGTTCCACCAGCTCGCGGTCGTGTAGATCACGATGTCGCGCGTGGTCCGCGACTTGTAGGTGTTGTAGAAGTCGTTGATCCAGGTGCGCATCTGGCTCTGGCTCAGGCCGTAGCACATCGCGCCGTAGGGGTTGTGCTCGATGTCCAGCACGCCGGGGAGCGTGAGGTTGTCGCGTGACCAGGCGCCGCCGTTGGAGGCGAAGTAGTTGGCCTGGGTGGCGCCGTTGGACACGTTGGGGCGGGCGAAGTGGTAGGCGCCCCTGATCACGCCGGCGCCGTGCGCGGCCGGGTAGTTGGTGTTGAAGCGGGAGTCCTTGAAGCTGGTGCCCTCGGTGGCCTTCATCCAGGCGAACTGGATGCCGGCGCCGCGCACCGAGGTCCAGTTGATGGCGCCCTGCCAGTGCGAGACGTCGATGCCCTGGACGCCCGTGGTGTCCATCGGCGCGAGCGACAGCTCGGCGTCCTCCAGCGCCCGGCCCTCGTGGATCGCGGTTCCCGCGCCCATGAACGCCTCGCCCTCCGCCAACGTGCCGACGGCCGCCGGGATCTCACTCGGCCCGGCCGGGGTCTCGGCGGCGGAGGCCGCCGACGGCGTGGTCAGCAGCAGTCCGAACACGGCGGTGAAGACGCCGCCCACGGTGGACAGACGCCACCGCGCGCGGCGAGTGAGGGATCGTGAGAAGAGCATGACTGACTCCTGAGGCATCGAGGGGGATGGTACGGATCAGCTGCACTTGACGAGAGCACGTCAGATACCAGTTTACGCACGTAGACCCGGCCCACAGGAAGAGCCTCCGGCGCATCCCACCGGTCTGATCCAGTGAAAAACGCGCGTGCCTGCACCAACGCGCCCCCGAGTCAGGGAACTTTCACCGCCCCGCCACCGAGCGCCACCCCACCGTTACCATCCGCCCCGCGCCCGCCCCCGTGCACGCCCCGAACCCACCGCGCGTCAACTCCGTTGCGCCGTCCGGCAGATCAGCCCAACAGCTCCGGCGCAAGCCGCTCCAGCGCGTCCACCGCCGACGGCAGGTCGGCGGTCAACGGGTGCAGCAGCACATGGTCGGCCCCCGCCGCATGATGCTCCCTCAGCCGGGCGGCGACGGCCGCCGGTTCGCCGTGCGCCAGGATCGCGTCCACCAGCGCATCGCTGCCGCCGTCCGCCAGATCGGCCTCCCCGAAGCCCAGGCGGAGGTAGCTGCGGGAGTAGGCGTTCAGAACGCCCGACCGCCGCGCCTCCCCCATCCGCCGGATGGCCCGGATCGACTCCCTGGCCACCGAGGGCTCGCGCTCCAGCGTCAGCGCCTGGTGCGGCACCACCAGCGGCCCCGGCCCCAACGCCCGCCGCGCGAACGCGGTGTGCGCGACCGGCTGGAGGAACGGGTGCACCCCGTCGGCCCGTTCCGCCGCCAGCTCGTGCGCCCTGGGCCCGAGCGCGGCCAGCACCCGGGGCAGACGCGTCCCGGGCAGCGCGTGCGCGGCGGTCTCGTCCAACGCGTCGAGATACGCCCGGAGTTCGGTCAGCGGCCGGGGCCCGCTCGCGCCGCCCAGGCCGAGCACCAGCCGGTCGGGGTACGCCTCGGCTAGGGTGGCGGCGCCGGTCTGGGTCGCCTGCGGCCCCCGCGCCGTCACATTGGCGATCCCGCTGCCCACCACCAGCCGGTCGCCGGCCGCCAGCGCGACCGCGAGCAGGCTGAAGATCTCACGCCCGGCCGGCGGGTCGGCGGCCGGCGGCTCCCCGGTCCAGAACGACCCGTAGCCCAGCCCCTCGATCCGGCGCAGCTGCGCGCGGAGCACGGCCACCGGCGTCGCCAACAGGGTGGCCGGCGCGATCCACACGCCGAACGGGCCCAGCCGCAGCCGCGTCCGTTCCGCCGTCCACCACCGGTCGCCGGCGCCGTCGAACTGCGTGCCCGTCATGGCCGTTCGCCTCCGCCCGCCGCCCGAGGCGGCACCCGTAAGCGGAGCCAGCCTCCGCTTACCGACGGCCTATCCTACGAGCGGCAGCCTCCCCTGCCCAGACCGGGGAGCGGACGGAGGTGGAGGAGTGAGCCAGGGAACGACGCGCCCCCGCCGCGCGGACGCCCAACGCAACCGCGAACGGCTGCTCGCCGAGGCGCGCGCGACGTTCGCCGCCCACGGCACCGGCGCCTCGCTGGAACAGATCGCCGCCGCCGCAGGCGTGGGCATCGGCACCCTCTACCGCCACTTCCCCACCCGCCAGGACCTGTTGGAGGCGCTGCTCCGCGAACGCTTCGACACCCTGGCGGCGACCGGGCGGGCGCTGCTGGCCGACCGCCCGCCGAGGGAGGCGCTCACCGAGTGGACCCTCGCGTTCGTCACCGCGACCACCACCTTCCGCGGCCTGACCGGCGAGGTCTCCCAGCCGCTGCACGACGAGACCTCCCGACTCCACGCCTCCTGCGCCGCGATGCGCGAGATCGGCGTCGAACTCCTGCGCCGCGCCCAGGAGTCGGGGGCGGTGCGGGCCGAGGTGACGCCCACCGACTTCTTCCTGCTGATCTCCGCCGTCAGCTGGGCCCACGAACAGGGCCCGCCGGACGCGGCCGACCGCGTGCCCCGGCTGCTGGACCACCTCTTCACCGGCCTCGCCCGCTGAGGCCGTCTCGACCGGCTTGTCCGCCGCCCGCCAAGCCGCCTACCGTGCACCGGTGGACGATCACCCCCGCGCACCCCTGAACCGCGCACCCCTGGACCGCGCGCCCCTGGACCGCTCGCTCTTCGACCGCTCCTGGTCGGCGCTGCTCGCCGCCGTGGCCGAGACCCCGGACGAGGACTTCGCGCTGCCCTCGGGCTGCGCCGGCTGGCTGGTGCGGGACCTGGTGTGCCATCTGGTGATCGACGCCCAGGACGTCCTGATCACCCTGGCCACCCCGGCCGCCGGCGAGCCCACCGCCGACGCGGACAGCTACTGGAAACTCGTCGAACCCCCCACCGGCGACGACCCGCTCGACGCCCTGATCCCCCGGCTGGCCGCCGCCTACGGCGACCCCGGCCTGCTCAGGTTCCACCTCGACGACGTCGGCTCGGCCGCCGGCCGCGCCGCCGCGCTCGCCGACCCGGCCGCCCGCGTCGCCACCCAGGACATGGTGCTGACCGTCGGCGACTACCTCGGCGCCTATGTGCTGGAGTGGACCCTCCACCACCTCGACCTGACCGCCCACCGGCCGGCCGCCGCCCCGCCCCCGGCCGACGCCCTGGCCGCCGCGCGGGCCGCGCTGGAACGGATCGCGGGCGCCACGTTCCCCGCCTCGCTCCCCGACGCCGCAGCGCTGACCGTCGGCACGGGCCGCCGCCCGCCGACCGCGAGCGAACGGGCCGCCCTCGGCGAACCGCTCGCCGCCCGGCTCCCGTTCGTCCTCGGCTGAGCGTTCCACCTCGGTGGAGTGCTCCCCCTCGGCCTTCTCCGCACCAACTCGGTTGCCGGGGGCGCCCGATGTTTGGCGATGTCGCGCAGGCTCATCTCCTGGTCGCGTAGGTAAACACCCTTGAAACGCCGTTCGTTGATGCGACTCGGAGTCGGGGCCCGCTGGTCACTGCGGCCCAGTGGTGCCGTTCCGTGACGGCTGGGAGACCTTCCGGTTGGGGCCGCTCCGACGAGACAGCAATATATTCCTTGACACGAATATTCTCTGCGGGGAATACTCGTCGCCATGGACGCACTCCTCACCGCACTGGCCGACCCGGCCCGCTGGCGGCTCGTGAGCCTGCTCGCCGAGCGGCCCCGCCCGGTCGGTGTCCTCGCCGAGCTCGCCGAGGCGCGCCAGCCGCAGACGACCAAGCACCTGCAGACCCTTGAGCGCACGGGCGTCGTCACCTCCCAGCGCACCGGCCAGCGCCGCATCTACGCGCTCCGGCCCGGCCCCCTGCGGGACCTGGCGGCTGCGCTCGGCCGGCTCGCCGACACCGCGGAGCAGGCCGGGGGCCCGCGCGAGACCTACGACCGCTACGGGGCCAGCCTCCACGCGGAGCGGCTCGCCGCGGAGGAGCCGGGGTGGGCCGACGGCCGTTCGTTCAGCTTCCGCCGGTCGCTGACGGGGCACCCCGAGCTGGTGTGGCGCCACCTGACCGAGCCCTCCCTGCTCGCCCGATGGTGGACGCCCCACGACCTCCGCGTATCCGAGCTCGTCTTCGAGGCGCGAGAAGGCGGGCGGATCGTCCAGGAGTACCGCGATGTCGAGGACGCCGACGGCTCCGACCTGGTCGCCGGGCGCGCGGAGGGAGTCATCGACGACGTCCGCCCCGGTGAGCACCTCGCCTACCGGCTCTCCCCGCAGCTTCCCGACGGCGGCCTCGCCTTCACCGCCCACGTCGCCCTGGATCTGCGGCCCACCGGGACCGGCACGGACCTCGACGTCCACTGGCGGATCACCGACAGCACCATCGACTCCGCTGACTTCATCGCAGGCATCGAGATCGGCTTCGGCCAGAGCCTCGACACGCTCGCAGCGACCCTCGACGCAGACCCGCACGACACCGACAGCACCGACAGCACCAACACAAGGAGCACGCGATGACTGACCCGACCGCACGCAGGGTGACCGCGAACCTGAGCCTCTCCCTCGACGGGCGTTACCACGGTCCTGGCGGGCCCAGCGACTTCAGCATGTTCGCGCCGTATGTGACCTCCGAGGTCGCGCGGGGCCAACTCACCCGCATCTGGGAGGGCGCGACGACGGCGGTGCTCGGCCGGATCAACGCCGAGGGATTCCTGGGCTACTGGCCGACGGTCGCCGAGGACGAGAACGCCGATCCGCGCGACCGCGGATACGCGAAGTGGCTGGTGGACACGGAAAAGGTGGTCTTCTCGACCACACTGACCGAAGCGCCGTGGGAACACACCCGCGTGGTGAACGCCCCAGCGGCCGACGTCGTTGCCGAACTCAGGGCCACCGGCGAGGGCGACATCCTCGTCAACAGCTGCCCGAGTGTCATCAAGCCGCTCCTTGCGGCAGATCTGCTCGACCGGCTGTACCTCATGATCTTCCCCGAGATCGCCGGGGACGGGCAGCGGCTGTTCGACGACGGCCTGCCGGCTTCGAAGTGGAAGCTCACCCACCAGGAGACCGGCGAGCTGGGCGAGATCGCCATGGTCTACGACCGGGTCCGCTGAGCCGGCCGCCCAAGGCATCGAGGTCAGCGGACGCGGCTCCCACGGCGCGTGCGCCAGACCGGCCCACCCTCGCGGCCGCCTCCGCCTCCGTGGCCTGTCCCCAGCCGACATCCACGGTCCAACAACACCCGGAACCAGCGCAGCGGGTCGTGCGCGTGACTCCGACACGTCAACGGGCTCACATCCCCCAGCAGACGGCCCCGGAGACAGCCGCTGACCGGCTCGACCTCACGCCCCGCACCATCCACCACCAGCGACGACAACGACACCGACGCGCCAGCAGCAACCGCACCGATCCTCGACGGCCGTACACGGCCGTACATCAGATCTCGATGTCCACGGGAGAACTCACGCGACAACGACATGCCCGGATGTTCCTGACGCGCCGCCACCGAGTAGAGCCGTGACCTGAGTTCGTGTGGCCAACTGACCGAGTGCTCGTCCTCGGCCGGGCGGCCCACCGGCGCGGCGGGTCAGTCGTCGATGCTCCAGGGCATCGCGATGCCGAACTTCCACAGGTAGATCGACAGCAGCACGCCGCAGATGACGAGGGCGATCGTGGTGAGCACGAGGTTGCGCCGGCGCACCCGTGGGTCGAGGGCCCGCTGCGCCGCCTCGGTGACCTTCCGCCTGGTCCAGCGCAGCACCAGCTGAGCCCAGACGAACTCGGTGCCCCAGATCGCCATCCCGGCGAATATCACCAGCCAGCCGGGCCCCGGCAGCGGCAGCAGGATCACGCCGGTCACCACGACCACCAGGCCGACGACGAACACGCCGACCTGCCAACCGACATGCAGGGTGCGGCGACTCCTGACGAACGCCGGCGCCCGGGAGCCCAACGGTCGCCCGCCCGCGTCCACCTTCTCCAGTTCGGGCAGTGCGTCCGCCGGAGCCCCGGCCGGAACCGCGCCCTGAGCGTCGACCGGAACCCCGGCGGGGACGCCCCCGGCCACCCCCGGGACGGCACCACCCGGCCGGGGCCCCTCACCGTGACTCTGCGTATCCATGTGGGTCATCGCGTAGGGCAACTCCTCGATAGCGACCAGCGACACCGTCCACCCGACGGCATCGCTCCGTGACGGCGGACGCACGGGTGGAGACCAACGCCCCCCTCCCTCCCGCTCAGACGCCCGTCCGCCACAGAAGGTTGCCACATCGGACGGAAGCCGGGCCCTCCCGGGCGGCGTCACCGGCGAGCGGGCGGCCAGGTTGATCGCCGCCAGGTTGATCGCCGCCAGGTTACCTGTCAGGGTGGTGACGTGATCCATGCCTTCCCGTGTGGCGCCCCGGCCCTCGACTTCGTCGGCACCCTGCGCGCCCGCCGGAACGACGAGCCGACGGAGAAGCTGACCACCCCGGCGGACCTCGACACCTGGTTCGTCGAGTCCGACCTGCTGCCGGCCGGCGCCGCACCCGACGAACGGGACCTGGCGGCGGCGATCGAGCTGCGGGAGGCGATCTACGCCCTCGTCTGGGCGCGACTGCACGAGCGGGCGCTGCCACCGGACGCCATCGCGACGGTCAACGCCACGGCCGCCGAGCCGCCGCCGAGGCCCGTCCTGACGGCGGCGGGCTGGTCGCGCGCCGGGAGCGCGCGCCAGGCGCTCTCGCACCTCGCGCGCGAGGCGATCGAGATCGTCGGCGGCGAACGCGCGCGCCTGCTCCGCGAGTGCGGACGGCCCGAGTGCACCCAGGTCTACCTCGACCACTCCCGTGGCCGCCGCCGCGAGTGGTGCTCGATGGCCACCTGCGGCAGCCGCGTCAAGGCGAAGGCGTACCGGGAACGCCGGAAGTCGCGCGCCACGGCCTGACCCCGCGACTCCCACGCGTCCCACGCGCTCCCGCGCAGTCCCCCCGCGTCGCGCTGCCGCCGCGCGGCGACGCGGCTCACCGCACGCCGAAGCCGATGCTCGACGAGATGCCGTGGCTGGTGGTGGCGACGAGCCGGTAGTAGCCGGGGGCGAGGCCCTCGGGCAGGTAGCTGAAGCTGACCTGGCCCGTGGCGTCCGTCGTGCCCGTCCCGACGACGTTCCCGTCGACGGTGAAGGTGACGGGCGCGTTCGGGACGAGCAGCGAGAAGGTCACGTCCACGGGCGCCACCGCGCTCGACGCGGCGGCCGGGGACTCCACGGCGTGGGCCGCCGCCGCACCGCCGAACGCCAGCCCGGCGGCGAGCGCCACGGCGGCCAACGTGGCGAGCGGGAAACGAGATCGACGCATACGTCACTCCTCAGGGGTCGACGGCAGACCGAAGCAGCCACGTCGTTTTTGTTGCGGACACTTCACCGTAGGGCGACCTCACCGGCCTGTCCACCGTCCCCGCAGCGCGTTCGGCCGGTGGATACCCTGGCCGGGCAGGACGGGAAGGAGGCGAGCAGGAACATGAGCGACACCGTCACCAACGAACCGCTCGCCGAACGCCTGCGCGCCCACGGGGCGAAGCTCCCGCGCGCCGAGCGGACGGTCGCCGAGTACCTCGTCACCGTCTCGCCCGACGAACTGCCGTTCCTCAACGCCAACCAGATCGCAGAGGCGACGGGCACGAGCGACGCGAGCGTCATCCGGGCGGCGCGCAGCCTCGGCTTCACGGGCCTTCCCGAACTCAAGCGCGTCGCCGCCCGCGCCCACCGCTCCCGTTCCTCGCGGGCCGAGCGGGTGGACGCGCACCTGACCGCACTGGGCGACGACGCGCGGGCGGTCACCGAAGCCTTCCACGGCGCGATGCGCGAACTCCTCGACGACAACGAGCAGTTGATCGACCGCCCCGAACTCGAACGGGCGCGGGCGGTGATCCGGTCCGCGCGGACCGTGTGGTCCGTCGGGATCGGCACCTCGGGGGCGGCCGCGCTCTACCTCGCCGACCAGCTCACCCGCGCCGGCTACCCGGCCCGATGGACCCGCGCCACCGGGTTCGACCTCGCCAACGAACTCCTCGCCGCCCGGCCCGAGGACGCGATCGTGCTCTTCCACGCCGCGCGCCGGGCACGCGAGTTCACCGACGTCATCGACTGGGCCGGCCGCGCCGGCGTCCCCGTCGTGCTGGTCACCGGCACCCAACTCGCCGAACGCCACCGGCACGAGGTCGCCGCCACGCTGCGCTGCGTCGGCACCGCCTCCGAACTCGCCCGCTGGACGATCGCCGCCGTCCAGCTCGCCGAACTCCTCGCCGTCGTCGTCGCCGCCGGCGACCCCGCCCGAAGCGCGGACGCCCATCGACGCCTCACCGAACTCCGGCGTACCCTCACCGACGATCAAACCCGAAGGGAACCGGAATGAAGTCGATCCACCTCGGCGGCGGGACGCCCGTTCCGAACGTCGCCCTCGGCCTGATGCGGATCGGGGAGAAGAGCGACGACGAGATCCGGACGCTGGTGCGCGCGGCGCGCGACGCCGGCGTCGACTTCTTCGACCACGCCGACATCTACGGCGGCGCGCCCCACCACTGCGAGGCCAGGTTCGCCGACGCGCTGCGGCTGTCCCCGAGCGAGCGCGCGGAGGTGACGATCCAGACCAAGGCGGGCATCGTGCCGAGCGGCCCGCACTACGACTTCTCCTACGAGCACCTGGTGTCCTCCGTCGAGGGGTCGCTGCGCGCGCTGCGCACCGACTACCTCGACGTCCTCCTACTGCACCGGCCGGACGCGCTCGTCGAGCCGGAGGAGGTCGCGCGCGCCTTCGACCACCTGGAGTCGAGCGGCAAGGTGCGGGCCTTCGGCGTCTCCAACCACACGCCCCGGCAGATCGACCTGCTGCGCACCGCGGTCCGGCAGCCGCTGGTCGCGAACCAGCTGCGGCTCTCCCTCGTCCACGCCCCGATCGTCGCCCAGGGCGTCGCCGCCAACATGGCGGGGCACGAGCAGGCCACCGTGGTCGACGGCGGCGGCGTCCTCGACTACTGCCGGCTCAACGGGATCACCGTGCAGACCTGGGGCTCGTTCCAGGGCCACGGCCGGGTGTTCCTCGGCTCGCCCGAACACCCGGAGCTGAACGCGGTCATCGACCGTCTCGCCGACAGGTACGCCGTCACCCCGACCGCGATCGCCACCGCCTGGATCACCCGCCACCCGGCGAACATGCAGGTGGTCCTCGGCACCACGACGCCGACCAGGGTCGCCGACGCCGTCGCCGGATCGAACCTCCCGCTCGAACGCGCCGAGTGGTACGAGCTGTTCCGCGCGGCGGGCCACCACATCCCGTAGCCGTCCCCGGCACCCCTGGGGCCGGGGGACGTTCAGTCGCCGTCCGGCCGGGACCGGAGGGCGCGCGCGATCTCCCCGGCCGCGACCAGCCGCTCGGGCGTGAGCGACCGACGCGTGGATCGCGGATCGGGGGGACGAGGCCCGGCCCGCCGGGCCGCTCAACCAGGGCATCCGACTCCGGCCGGGCGCCGAGGACTTCGGCGCGAACGTCGAGGCCGGTGAGCTCCGCACGGGCCTCAGGCGCGTGCGGTCAGCTCAGCCGGGCGTCGGCGTACACGGTCATCGCATCGCGCTGGTAGACGGCGAGACCCTCGGCGATCCTGTCGAAGTTGGCCCGCATCCGCGGGTCGTCGACATAGGTCTGGCCCACCCCCTTGTACGCGGCCGCGTTCGGGGTCCAGAACCGGCAGATCTGCCGGTAGTTGGCATCCACCTCGGCCTGTACCGCGGGGTCGGAAACCGGCCTGCCGGCCACCATGAACTCCGCCATGCGGATCATCTGCGCCGTGACCTCACGCTGCCAGCGCTCCGTGTCCTCGGGGGTCATCGCGTCGACCGCCTGCCGGGTCTGCTCCCATGCCTGCGGCCACCGCTCGCGCACCTCGGCCTCGGCCTCGGAGGGGGCCTGGAACCCCTCGAACAGGTTCTCCGGCTTGTTGATCCTGGTCATCTTCCCGTTGCCCCTACCTTCTTCCAGTTCGGCGATGGTGCGGCCGACCGTACGGGCCAACGTCTCCAGCCGGTCCCGTCCCGCGAGCAGCCGTTGGTGGTGCTCACGGAGCACGGCCACCTGGTCGAGCTGGCTGTCCAGGACCGCCCGGATCTCGCGCAGCCCCAGGTCCAGCTCCCGCATCAGCAGGATCTGCTGCAACCGCAGCAGATCGGTCTCCTCGTAGTAGCGGTGCCCGTTGCTTCCGATCCATGCGGGCGGCAGCAGGCCGATCTCGTCGTAGTGCCGCAGCGTCCGCGATGTCACCCCGGACATCCGCGCCACCTCCGCGATCGACCAGGCCATGCCGGTGCCTCCCTCGCCGGGCCGGTCTCTCCGGCCACCCACAGGACCGTAGAAGTTGCCGCAACGGAAAGCGCAAGCACGAACCCCCGGTGGACAGGCCCCAGCCACGCGACCGAGCCACGCCCCCACGCCGAGAGGCCGCCTCCCTCGCGGGAGACGGCCTCTCGGCGTTGCTGTGGAGCTAAGGAGAATTGAACTCCTGACCTCTTGCATGCCATGCAAGCGCTCTACCAACTGAGCTATAGCCCCTTGCCTGGTCCGCCAGCTTCTCCCCGGTGGGGATCTCCCTGGCGGCGGTGCCTACTTTACACACTCACCCCGGGGCTTTGCCAAATCCGTAGGGCCACCCACCAGGGGGCCAGGGCCGGGCGGATCAGACGCTCGCGAAGGAGTAGAACCGCTTGAGCGCGCAGTGTTCGTCGAGGAGGCGGCCGTAGATCGGCTCGCCCTCCAACTCGCGGTAGACCTCGATCGGGTCGCCCTTGATGATCAACGCCCGGGCGCACTCCACGCACCAGTACTGGTAGGCGACGTTCACCGGTTGCAGATCGCGCACGATGGGGGTGCCGGCACCGCACCAGTCGCACTTCCTGCTGTGTGCACCCATACGGTCAGCTCCACCCTCGGTTGTGGGCCGTGCACACGAGGCATACCCCTCCGTCGCCGCCGGGTCACTCGCCGGAGCGCCCGCTGCCCGGCGTGTCCACGATTCTGCCATGTCATGGGCTTTCCGATAAGCCGCTTGATCCCGCCTCCCCCAAGAGGAGACGGGATCGAGACCAGGAGACCGCCGCCGTCGCCCGGAGTTGGCCGGGATGTCGCCGCCCCGTCGACGACCGCTCGCCGCCCCGTCGACGACCGCTCGCCGCCCCGTCAGCGGCCGCTCGCCGACCGGGCGCCGCGCAGCCCGGCGACCGCCCCGACCAGGGCCGTCGCGGTCAGCGCGAGGCTCAGCGTCCACACGCCGTCGGCCGAGGAGAGCCGCGCCGCCGCCCGGTCCAGGTAGAGCGCGCCGAAGGCCGCGACGCCGACCAGGGTGCCCAGCTGGGTCACCATCGCCGTCACCCCCGAGACGTCCGCCGCGTCCGCCGGCGCGACCCGGGCCAGCGCCTCGGCGAGCGGCGGCCCGTAGGCCAGCGCCATCCCGACCCCGGTGACCACATAGCCGACGAAGATCACCGCCCCGCCGTCGCCCCCGTTCCTCAGCAGCAGCCCGACGCTCAGCATCCCGCCGGCCACCAGCAGCATCCCGGCCGGCACCAGCGCAGGCAGCAGCCGGCCAGGCAGCGCGCGCCAGGCCAGCGAGGTGGCGCCGAAGCCGATGGCCATCGGCAGGAACGTCAGCCCGGCGCGCAGCGCCCCGTAGCCGAGCGCGCCCTGGCTCTCCGGCCCCTGGAGGTGCAGCGCCAACGAGAAGAGCAGCCCGCCGTTGAGCGCCATCACCAGGAAGATCGCGATCATCGGCGTCCCGGTGGCGCGCAGCACCCGGGGCGCGATCAACGGGGCCCCGCCGCGCGCGGCCAGCCGGGACTCGTAGCCGACGAGGGCCGCCACCACGAGACCGCTGCCCGCCATGCACAGCCAGCACCAGGCCGGCCAGCCGCGTTCCTGGCCCAGCACCAGCGGAACGGTGCACAGCAGCACCGCCACCGCGAGCAGCAACAGCCCGCCGAGGTCCAGCGGCCGGGCGCGGTCCGCCGCGCGCGACCGGCCCAGCGGCAGCGCCCACAGGCCGACGCCCAACAGCAGCAGCCCGATCGGCACGTTCACCAGGAACACCGGCCGCCAACCCCAGCCGAAGAGGTCCGCGTTGATCAGCACCCCGCCGAGGATCTGCCCGGCGGCGGCGCCGGTGGCGATCACGGCGGCGAAGAGCGTCAGCGCCCTGGCCTTGGCCGCGCCGGTGAAGGTGCGCTGGATCAGGGCCAGCACCTGCGGCATCATCGCGGCCGCGCCCACGCCCTGGAGGACGCGGAAGGCGAGCAACTGGCCGTCCGTCGCGGCCAGTCCGCAGGCCAGCGAGGCGGCGGTGAAGATCCCGAGCCCCGACAGGTAGAGGCGCCCGGGACCGAACCGGCCGCCGAGCCGGGCGCCGGTCACCAGCAGCACGGCGTAGGCGATGGTGTAGCCCGCGACGATCAGCTGGAGCCGCGCGTCGGACGTGCCGAGGTCCTCCCGGAGTGTGGCGGCGGCGACATTGACGATGAAGACGTCGAGCAGGGCCATGAACTGGCCGGTGAGCACGGTGACGAGCAGCCAGCCCGGCCGGCCGGCCGAGGCGTCGCCCGCCCCCGGCGCCGGCGCGGCCCGATCGGCGTGGACGGTTGTGGTGGTCATGGCCCGAGCCTGCGCCCGCCCGGCTACGGGTAACGAGAGCCCGTCGATACTGGTACCGGCAGCACCTGGCAACCGGTGCCCGACGGGGAGAGGCTGGAGGGGTGGCGACCATGACGGCGACGACCCGGCGCAGAACGGAACTGGCGGCCTTCCTGCGGGCCAGGCGCGCCCGCATCAGCCCGGCGGACGTGGGCATGGCGCCAGGACTGCGCCGGCGCACGCCGGGCCTGCGCCGGGAGGAGGTCGCGCAGCTCTCCGGGGTCGGGGTGACCTGGTACACGTGGCTGGAGCAGGGCCGGCCGATCAACGCCAGCCCGCAGGTGCTGCGCGCGGTCGCCCGGACCCTGCGGCTGGACGCGGCCGAGCGGGAACACCTGTTCCGGCTGGCCGAGGTGCCGCCCCAGCCCGAGGTGGGAACGGCGGCCGGCGTCGAGGTGGTCGGCCGCTCCGTGCAGCTGATCCTGGACGCGCTGGACCCGCTGCCCGCCGTGGTCTACAACCAGCGCTTCGACGTGCTGGGGCACAACGCCCGCTATGCGGAGCTGTTCAGCGTGGACAGCGAGCCGCGCATGGCGGGGCGGAACGTGATGGCGACGATGTTCACCGTCCAGCCCGAGCTGTGCCCGGTGGTGATGCGCGAGGACGAGCTGCGGACGATGGTGGCGACGTTCCGCTCCGGCTACGGGGCGCACATTGGGGAGCCGTTCTGGGAGGAGTTCATTCGCGAACTGGCGGCGGTCAGCCCGGAGTTCGCCGCGATGTGGGCGAGCGGGGACGTGGTGCCGCCCGGGCCGAGGGTGAAGCACTTCCGGCACTTCTCGGGCGCCACCCTGCGGATGCGCTCGGAGTCGCTGAGCGTCCACGGGATGCCGGACACCCGGATGGTGATCTATCTGCCGGACGACGAGGAGACCCGCCTGCTGGTCGGACGGGCCGGCGAGGGCCGAATTCCGGCGGCGCCGCCCGACACCCGGGAGCCGACGCCCTGACGCGCCGTCAGGCGATCAGCAGGCGCAGGCCGAGTTCGGCCGCCTCCAGGTCGACGAGGTCACGGTTGCGCTCGGCCCACCGGCCCGAGGCGAGGTCGGCGTCGAGCGCGTCGACGGCCCGCCGTTCGGCCTCGGGCCCGACCCGGCTCCACACCGACACCGCGCGGCGGACGGGCTCCTCCAGATAGGCCGCGGGCCGGCGCCAGTAGGCCTCGAAGAAGCCGTCAGCGCAGTCCCACGGGACAAGCACCGGCTCCATCCGCGCCCCGATCGCGCGGGCCAGCTCGTCCACCGGCGGCCGGCCGGCGACGAGCCCGGCGACCTCGGGCAGATAGTCGCGGCTGAGCCAGAACCGGTGGCGCCAGCCGGCTTCGCTGGTGTCGTGCGTGAACACCACCACGCGCCGGGCCACCCGCCGCATCTCGCGCAGCCCGGCCACCGGGTCGTCCCAGTGGTGCAGGGTGCTGAACGCCATCGCGGGGTCGAACGAGCCGTCGGCGAACGGCAGTCGCTCCGCGCTCGCCGCCACGCACGGCGCCGCGTCCGGCGGGCGCTGGGCGCGCATCGCGGCCGACGGCTCGACGGCGATGACGTCGCGGTCCCGTGGCTCGTAGGAGCCGGTGCCGGCCCCGACGTTGAGCACGGTCCGCGCGTCGCCCAGCGCCGCGAGGACCTGGGCGGCGATGCGCGGCTCGGTGCGCCGCGTCGCCGGGTAGGCGGACCCGATGGACTCGTACAACCGCGCGCCGAACACCATCAGTTGCTCCTCCGATGTGGTGTGGATGCCCCTCGCCCGTGCCGCCAGCTCGGCGTCGATGGCCGTCACCGTGGCGGCCGCGCGGTCGCGCTGCTCCAGCAGCAGGCGGCGCAGCCGGTGCAGGTGGGCGACGGCGTCGGTGTCCGGGTCGTCGACGAGGTCGGCGATCTCGCGCAGGCCGAAGCCCAGCCGCCGGTAGGCGAGCACCTCCCGCAGGCGCTCCACGTCGGCGGCCGAGTAGACCCGGTACCCGGCCGCGCTCCGCGCGGAGGGGCGGGCGAGGCCGATCTCGTCGTAGTGGTGCAGGGTGCGGACGCTCACGCCGGCCAACTCGGCGACGCGCCCCACGGTCAGGTGTTCCTTCACGGCGTCCACGGTGCGGCATCACGTGACGTGAGGGTCAAGCGCGGGGCGTCAACGCGCGCCGGCGCCCGGCCACGTGAACCGTCCTGCGGCGTGCACGTCCGGTCGCGGGCACGCGAACGTCGTCTCGGACGTCGCCGTCTCGGACGTCGCCGTCTCGGACGTCGCCGTCTCGGACGTCGCCGTCTCGGACGTCGCCGTCTCGGACATCGTCGCCTCAGACGTCGTCGCCGATGACGGGCTCCGGGAGGGAGCCCGCGTTGTGCTCCAACAGCCGCCAGCCGCGCACCCCCTGGCCGAGGACGGACCAGCAGCAGTTGGAGACGCTGCCGAGCGCCTCCCAGCTGCCGGGCGCCAGGCCCAGCAGCCGCCCGATGGTGGTGCGGATCGTGCCGCCATGGCTGACGACGACCAGCAGCCCGTCGGGCGGGAGCTTCTCCACCGCGCGCTCGACGACCGGGGCGGCCCGGTCGGCGACCTCCGTCTCCAGCTCGCCGCCGCCCCGGCGCACCGGCTCGCCGCGCTTCCACGCCGCGTACTGGTCGCCGAACCTGGCCTCGATCTCCGCGTGGGTGAGCCCCTGCCAGTCACCGGCGAACGACTCCCGCAGCGCCGCGTCATACGTGACCGGCAGTCCGGTGACGGCCGCCAGCTCGGCGGCGGTGGCGGTGGTGCGCTTCAGGTCGGAGGAGAGCACCGCGTCCGGACCGAGCCGCGCCAGCAGCTTCGCCGCCCGCCTGGCCTGGGCGACCCCGACGTCCGTCAGCTCGATGTCGGTGGTGCCCTGGAAGCGGGACTCCAGGTTCCACGCCGTCTGGCCGTGCCGCCACAGCACGATCCGCCGGCCGCCCCGGGCGCTCAGAAGGACTCACCGCCCGCCGCCTCGGCTCCCCCCGCCTCGGGCTCCCCGGCGTCCGCGTCCGAGGCCCCGGCCTCGGCGGCCCGGCCGCGCGTCGCCACCGCGTCCTCGGGCAGCGGGATCTCCGGGCAGTCCTTCCACAGCCGCTCCAGGGCGTAGAAGACCCGCTCCTCGGAGTGCTGCACATGCACCACGATGTCCACGTAGTCCAGGAGGACCCAGCGGCCGTCCCGCTCGCCCTCGCGGCGCACCGGCTTGGCGTCCAGCGCGCGCAGCCCCTCCTCGATGCCGTCCACGATGGCCCTGACCTGCCGGTCGTTGGGCGCGGACGCCAGCAGGAAGGCGTCGGTGATGGCCAGCACGTCGCTGACGTCATAGGCGATGATGTCGTGCGCCAGCTTGTCGGCGGCGGCCTGGGCGGCGGCCCTGACCAGCTCGGTGGCGCGGTCCGTGGCGGTCACAGCTGCGGCAGTCTCCTTGGATTCGGCTCGTTCACATCGGGCCCGAGCGTCGCCACCCGAACCGAACCCAGGGTCTCATGCCGCACTGACAGTCACGGCCCATAGTCCTGCCCCAGCACGATGGTCACATCGGCGGTGCCCGGGCCGTCGCCCTCCGTGACCGCCTCCTCGGGCAGGCCCAGGGTCCTGGCGGCGTCGAGGGCGGTCTCGCGGTGGTCGGGGACCGAGTACAGCACGCTGGACTCGGCGGCCGGCTCGGCCACGACCCGGTTGTCGATCACCGTCATCCCGCCGTTGACCAGCGTGATCCTGGCCGCCTCCCCCAGCCCCTCGGTGCCGGTGGCGTCCCTGATCCCGAAGCGGACCGCGCCGCCGGGCGACGCGTTGCTGACGGAGCCGCCCAGCACCTCGTCGACCAGGCCGTCGGCGGTCTCGTCGCTGATCGTGCCGTCCTCCTCGACGGGCAGCGGGGTGGTCGTGTACTCGTCGGACTGCGCGTAGCCGGCGAGGGTGGCCAGGCTGGCGCCCAACTCCTGCTCGGAGAGCGACGGATCGTGGATCTGACGGAGGTTCTCCATCGCGGTGACGGCCGTGGACTCGGTGGCCGGCAGCCGGTCCAGGACCGCCTCCATCACCTGGCCGAAGCGGGCCAGCTGCGCCGCCTGCGGCTCGTCGTCCGCCCGGTGGGTGGCGTACGCCACGGCGGCCTGCCCGTTGAGCGGCACGTTCTCGCCCAGCTCGACGAGCGGCCCCTCGTCCTCCCCCTCGCCTGGCACCTCGACGTCGGTGGTGACGGTGATCCCGCTGACCAGGTCGACCAGGTTCGCCAACGAGGGGGTGTTCAGCCGCCAGGTGCCCTTGATCTCCGCGCCGAGCAGGGCGCCCAGCGCCTCCCGGACCGAGCCGGCCGACTCGTCGGCGACGGCCTGTCCCAGCGTGGTGGTGCCGCCGTCCGGGGTGACGGACAGCTCGTTGGGCAGCAGCAGCGTGGTGCCGGTGCCGGCGGACTCGTTGGCGACCAGCAGCGCGGTGGTGGTCTCCTCGGACTCCACCGGCCACAGGTGGACCACGATCACGTCCCGCGCCTCGGCACCCGCCTCGGCGGCGGCGTCGTCCTCGCCGCCGGGCAGGAACGGGAGCCGGTCCGTCGACCACAGGAAGCCCACGCCGCCGAGCAGCGCCAGCACGAGGGTGACGACCAGCAGCCGACGCCGGTTGCGGCCGCGTCGCTTCGCCTCCTCGCGGCGCTCGGTCCGGCTCTCGCTGAACTTCAGCCAGTCGATGACGTCCTCGGACTCCTCGTCCTGTTCCTCGACGAAGGAGAACTGCTCGGTCTGGTAGCCCTCATCGGGCGAGGGCCGGCGCTGCGCGGGAACGGTCGGCGTGCGCGGCTCGGCGGCGGCCGGCGGGGCGCTCGGCGCGCCGGCGACGGGGGCCTGCTGCCCGGTGTCCCAGCCGGCGGCGTCCTCGACGACGGGCGGCTGGGGCCCGGTGTCCTGGCTGGTGTCCTGCGGGTAGCCGTAACCCTGGCTGGACGGGTCGGGGTGGACCGGACGGCCGGCGGGGCCCGGCGTCGGGGGCACGGGCGGCTGGCCGCCGGTGTCGGTGCCGTACGGGTCCCAGCCCTGGTAGCCGGCCGGCTGCTGCCCGCCGTAGGTCTCCGGTCCCGGATAGCCCTGCCCCGGGTAGCCCTGCCCCCGGTAGTCGGCGCCGGCGTACCCCTGGTCCTGGTAGCCCTGCTGCGGAAAGCCCTGGTCCGGGTACGACGGCTGCCCCTGGTAGCCCTGGCCCTGGTTCTGGTCCTGGTATCCGACGTTGCCGTATCCGCCGCCCGCGTTCTCGTTCCCGTACCCCTCCGCCGGGTAGCCGTAGCCGCCGTAGCCGTCCCGGTGCTCGGGGGCGGGCGGGGCAGGCGGGGCGGGCGGGGCAACGGGGTCGGCCGGGGCGCCGTTCGGGTCCTGCGGGGGCTGGTAGAGCGGGCGCCCGTACGCGTCATAGCCGTAGATCTGCCCGTACGGCTGCTGTCGGTCGTTCACCAGTGCCGCCCTTCGGTCCGTTCAGCGGGTGGGTTGCGGCGGGTCCCGGTAGAGGGCGCGCTTGTTGATGTAGCGCACCACGCCGTCCGGCACCAGATACCAGACGGGATCGCCACGGGCCACCCGGGCCCGGCAGTCCGTTGAGGAGATGGCCAGGGCCGGCACCTCGATCAGCGAGACGCCGCCCTGCGGCAGGCCCGGGTCGGCCAGCACATGGCCGGGCCTGGTCACGCCGATGAAGTGCGCGAGCGAGAACAGTTCGCCGGCGTCGCGCCAGCCCAGGATCTGGGCGAGCGCGTCGGCCCCGGTGATGAAGAAGAGGTCGGCGTTCTCGTACTCGGCACGCAACTCGCGCAGCGTGTCGATGGTGTACGTCTTCCCGCCCCGGTCGATGTCGATCCTGCTGACCGAGAACTGCGGGTTGGACGCGGTGGCGATGACCGTCATGAGGTAGCGGTCCTCGGGCGGCGACACCGAGCGGTGCCCCTTCTGCCACGGCTGCCCGGTCGGGACGAAGACGACCTCGTCCAGGTCGAACCGCGCGGCCACCTCGCTGGCCGCGACGAGGTGCCCGTGGTGGATGGGGTCGAAGGTGCCGCCCATCACCCCCAGGCGCCGCTTGCCGTCGGCTATCCGGTCTCGCATGGAGCGAACCCTAGCGGTCGCGGTTGAGCCGGGTGGTGATCCAGAGCAGCAACAGCAGGCCGGCCAGGGCACCTCCGCCGATGGCGTAGGCGTTCAGGCTGTCGTGCGCGCCCTCCTCGGAGGCGAGCGGCAGCAGGGTCTCGACGACGGAGCTGTCGGCGGTCAGAGCGGTGAACTGGGTCATGCGACGGCCTATCCGGGAACGGGACGCTGGGACGTAGGGTCATGGTAAGCGGAGGCGGGGGCGGCAGCCTCTTGCCCCCACCCGTCCGTGCGGTTCAGGGTGGGGTTCAGGGCCGCATCACGACGGAGGGGGTCGACATGTCGGACAACACGGCTGACAACGCCGACGGGACGGACGGGGCGGACGGGGCGGACGGGACGCGCCGGCCGGACGGCGAGGGCGAGGCGGTGGAGCGGGACGCGTCGGGGGTCGAGGCGACCGAGGCGCTCCGGGAGCGGCCGGACGACGGGCGCCGCCGGTTCCCCGGCATCTCCTCGCGGGCCTACGAACACCCCGCCGACCGTTCGGCGTTGGTGGCGCTTCGCAAACTGACCGGTTTTGACACGGTGTTCAAGGCGCTGAGCGGAATGCTTCCGGAGCGCAGCCTGCGGCTGCTGTTCCTCTCCGACTCGGTGCGGGTGGACGACCGGCAGTTCGCGCACCTCCACGAGATGCTGCTGGACGCCTGCGCCATCCTGGACGTGGAGCGCGTCCCGCCGCTGTATGTCTCGCAGGACCCCAAGCCCAACGCGATGTGCATCGGCCTCGACCAGCCGATCATCGTGCTGACCACCGGGCTGGTCGAACTCCTCGACGACGAGCGGGAGATGCGGGCCGTCATAGGCCACGAGGTGGGCCACGCGCTCTCCGGCCACGCGGTCTACCGCACGCTGCTGCTCTTCCTGACCAACCTGGCCGTCCGGGTGGCCTGGATTCCGCTGGGCAACGTGGCGATCATGGCGATCGTCACCGCGCTGCGCGAGTGGTTCCGCAAGTCCGAACTCTCCGCCGACCGCGCCGGGTTGCTGGTCGGCCAGGACCCCGAGGCGTCGATGCGCGGCCTGATGAAGCTGGCCGGCGGCAACCACCTGCACGACATGAACGTCGAGGCGTTCCTGGCGCAGGCCAGGGAGTACGAGGCGGGCGGCGACCTGCGGGACTCGGTGCTGAAGATCCTCAACGTGCTGCCGCGCACCCACCCGTTCGCCGCCGTGCGCGCCGCCGAGCTGCACGACTGGTCGCGGACCAGGGACTACCAGCGGCTGATGACCGGCCACTACCCGCGCCGGGACGAGGATGGCAACGCCTCGGTCAGCGCGTCGATGCGCGAGTCGGCCGGCCACTACGCGCGGACCGTGCGCACCAGCAAGGACCCGTTGATGCGGCTGGTCAACGATGTCGCGGGCGGCGCCAGCGATCTCGGCGGCCGGCTGCGGGACTTCGCGACGGGCCGCAGGCCGGGCGGCCCCCAGGACGCGGGCACCGGCGACGGTGAAGCCGGCGGCGGGAGCAACGGCGGCGGGAGCGGCGGGAACGGGAGCGGCGGGAACGGGAGCGGCGGCCGCTAGAGGATGGGTGCGGGGTTTGTCTGCGGGCCGGTGGCCGGTGCGGGGCAGCCCGACTGGTCGCCGTCCCTCGACGAGACGCGCTGTGAGGGGTTGGGGCTCTGGCGCGGGCCACGACGCCGGGCCTAGATGGCGCACGATCGGCCGGGTGCGGGCGTAACGAATACCGGCAGGAGGCTGGCTGGGAAGGGGGGCGCGGCTTCCGGGAGGTGGAGTTCGTTGCCGCCAGGGGTGGTCGAGAATGGCGACCGTGCCCCACGGGCGCAGGGACCGCGCCGAGTTCGGGGGCCGGCCGGCGGCTGGGGGCGTGCGTAGCGCGCACCGGCTTCGCCGGCCTGCCCCGGCATGTCGCCCGTCTCGGATGTGACCGATCGTCGGGCGACTCACGGGGCCGGTGCAGGTTGGTCGTTGAGGGCTGTGGTGGGTGGGGTGTTCGCTTAATGACCACGCTGCCGCGCGAACATCGCCTGCCGTCTTGGTAGTCCGCGGGCCGTCGACTTCCGAGGGCGGGCGCGGGGGGTGGGGGACCTTTTTTCTAGGTGCCCGTTTGGAAGTGAACAGATCGTTCAACTCTAGACGGGCACCTACAGAAAGAGGCCCCCACCCCCCTGCCCGGAAGCCGACAAGGCGCGGACTACCCCACCGGCAGGCGATGTTCGCGCGGCAGCGTGGTCGTTGACCGAACCCATCACCTACCGCCTGCCCATCAGTGGACCGCCACCGTCCCCTCGATAAGCCCGACGCTCCGCAACACTTCGAGACGGGCGACATGCCGGGGCAGGCCGGCGAAGCCGGTGCGCGCTACGCACGCCCCCAGCCGCCGGCCGTCCCTCGAACAAGCCGCAGTCCCCGCGCCCGGAGGGCACGCACCGCACTCCCGATCACCCTGGCGGCAACGAACTCCACCTCCCGGAAGCCGCGCCCCCCTTCCCAGCCAGCCTCCCGCCGGCATTCGTTACGCCCGCACCCGGCCGATCGTGCGCCATCTAGGCCAGGCGTCGTGGTCCGCGCCAGAGCCTCCACCACACCGCAGAGTCTCGTCGACTAACGAAACGACCAGTCGGGCTGCCCCGCACCGGCCACCGGCCCGCAGACAAACCCCGCACCACCCACCCCACCCGCACCCACCCACCCACCCACCACTGATCCAGGAAGATCCGGAGGAAAAACCCTAGGACGCGTTGAGCTGGCCGGGGGTGAGGGCCGCGCAGAGCACCGGGCGTTCGTGTTCCGGGGCGAGGGGGTCGATGCCGGTGACCACCCGCTGGGGCGCGGACTCCCCGGCCAGCAGCGGGTCGAAGGCGTCGGCCGGGTCGGCCTCGCAGGCCATCGGCCCGGCCAGCGTGTCCACCTGCCGCAGCACCACGTTGCGGTCCCGCAGCTCCTCCTTGCCGAACTGGAACCGCACCTCGCGCCGCACCCCGAAGAGCGAGGCGGGCGCGCCCATCGAGTCCGGGGAGCGCAGGGCGTAGACGAAAACATGGTGGCCGGCTATCTCCAGCACGTCCTCCGTCGCCTCGGTGAACGTGAAGACGCCGCTGACCCGCACGTGCGGGTCGGCCATCTCGACCCGTCCCCGGTCGAAGCGCACCAGCCAGTCCGTGGCCCAGGACGGGCCGGCCTCGCCCTCCATCGCCACGTCGAACTGCCCCTGCTGCTCGGCGCCCAGCAGCTGCCGCACCTCGGCGAGGGAGCCGCCGACCAGCACGTCCGGGTTGAGCGCGCTGGCGGTCAGATACTCCTTGGCGAGGGTGAGCGCGGTCAGCACCTGCTCGCGGGAGAAGTGCGCGGTGGAGCGCGGGTCGGGCAGCTCCAGGCCGCCGGAGCCGACGCCGAACTCCCGCACCGGGCCGGTGCCGAAGAGCACCTCGACGTCGACCTCGCCGGGCACCGCGCCGTCCGGCACCAGCGCCACCGTGGCGCCGGCCGGCCGGCCGGCGGCCAGCGAACGCGGGGACTGGTAGGGGTTGTTGGCGCCCAGATAGATCGCGGCGGCGAACGCCAACAGGATGATCATGGCCAGCGCCAGGCCCTGCTTGGGCACCGTGCGGCCGATGCCCAAGGGCTGTTCGGGCTCCCGGTCGCGGACGGCGACGGTGTGATCGACCAGCCGCTGCTCCGCCGAGTACTCCTGGAGGCGGGCAGCCTGGACGAACGAGTCGTCGAAGACGATCGATCGGTACTCCTCGTCCCCCGCACCCGGAGCGCCACTCTGGCCTCCTTCGGGAGGGTCAGCTCTCCCGGCCACCTCTCCAGCCTAAGTCGCCGGTGGGGGTGTCAAAAGCCCCCGCCGCCGGAACTTTGTCCGTCCGGTGGTCAAGAACGGGGTGCGGGGCGCGTGTTGGGGCGCGACGCCGGGCCGGTGCGACCGTGCGGCGGCGGTCATCGGCCGTCGTCCGCCGCCGGCTCGACCACCCGGTCAACCAACGGCTCGGCCTGCTCGGCGAGGGCCTGGGTGGCGTCCTCGTCCGGGTGGCTCGCGGGCGGCGGCGGGGCCGGGTGCTGCTCGCGGGTGGAGTTGGCGCGCTGGATCGCTATCAGGGTCAGCGCGATGACGCTGAGGCTCATCACCATGGCCAACAGGCAGGCCATCGGGCGCTGCCAGCGCATCGGGCGGCGGGCCGGGCGGCGCTCCCCCGGCGCGGACGCCCCGGCGCCCGGCCCTGGCCGCCGCGCGCCGGCGCCCGAGGACCCGGGCCGCACGGACCGCTCGGGCGGCTCCCAGATCTCCACGGGTTCGGTGAGGTAGCGGGTGTAGTCGGAGCGGTCGAACCGGCCCTCGTCGTCCGCGTCGTCGGGATCGTCCATCCCGCCCAGGGCGCCCAACCCGTCGAGGTCGTCGAGGCCGTCGAGGTCGTCCAGTCGGTCGGGACCGGCCAACTCGTCCAGCCTGCCCTGGGGATCGCGGCGGTCGAACTCGTCCAGGTCAACGCCGTCCAGATCGACGCCGTCCAGGTCCGTCGCGTCCTGGTCCGCCTCGTCGAACCGGCCGCCCGACGAACGGCCGCCGAGCCCGCCCGGGTCGAGGTCCGGGTCGCGGTAGAACGCCGGGCCCTCCGCGTCGGCCCGGCCGGCTGCGGCGGTGCGGGCCCGTTCCGCCGCGCTGGGCTCGTGGATCTGGGCAGCGGACACGAAGTCCTCGTCGAGCACCACGGCGGGGAAGTCCTCGTCCGCCGCACCCGAGTCCTGGCTGTCGGGCCCCTCACCGTCCGGGAACGGCGGGCCTCCCACGTCGTCCGGCACGTCTCCCAGCGTAGGCGGAAGAGCGCGGCTTAGGGAGGCCCGACGGGAATTCACCCCCGGGTGTGACCATCTCCCGTCACCACATAGGTCGTCGAGGTCAGCTCCGGCAGCCCCATCGGGCCCCGGGCGTGCAACTTCTGCGTGGAGATGCCGATCTCGGCGCCGAAGCCGAACTGGCCGCCGTCGGTGAAGCGGGTCGAGGCGTTGACCATCACCGCGGCCGAGTCCATCCGGGAGACGAAGCGGCGCGCGGCCGCCGTGTCCGAGGTGACGATCGCCTCCGTGTGCCCGGAGGTCCAGCGGCGGATGTGCGCCACGGCCGCGTCCAGGTCCGGCACCACGGCGGCGGCGATGTCGTAGCTGAGGTACTCGACCGCCCAGTCCTCGTCGGTGGCCGCCGGCACCTCGACGCCCGCCTCGGCCCCGGCCTTCCGCCAGGACTCGTCGCCGTGCACCGTCACCCCGGCCGAGGTCAGCGCGGCCAGCGCCCTCGGCAGGAAGCGGTCGGCGATCGCCTCGTGCACCAGGACCGTCTCGGCCGCGTTGCACACGCTGGGCCGCTGGGCCTTGGAGTTGACCAGGATCTCCACGGCCATCTCCAGGTCGGCCGCCGCGTCCACATAGACATGGCAGTTGCCCGTGCCGGTCTCGATCACCGGGACCGTGGACTCGGCGACCACGGTCTGGATCAACGAGGCGCCGCCGCGCGGGATCAGCACGTCCACCAGGCCGCGCGCGGTCATCAGCTCGCGCACCGACTCCCGGCTCTCGCCCGGCACCAGCTGCACCGCGTCCGCCGGCAGCCCGGCGCCGGCCACCGCGTCCCGCAGGACGGACACCAGCGCCGTGTTGGACGCGTAGGCGGAGGACGAGCCGCGCAGCAGCACCGCGTTGCCCGACTTCAGGCAGAGCGCCGCCGCGTCGACCGTGACGTTGGGCCTGGCCTCGTAGATGATGCCGACCACGCCCAACGGGACGCGGACCTGGCGGAGTTCGAGGCCGTTGGGGAGCGTCGAGCCGCGCACCACCTCGCCCACCGGGTCGGGCAGCGCGATCACGTCCCGCACGTCGGCGGCGATCGCGGCGATCCGCCGCTCGGTGAGGGTCAGCCGGTCCACGATGGCGTCCGGCGTGCCGTTGGCCCTGGCGCGCGCGACGTCCTCGGCGTTGGCCTCGATCACCTCGGCCGACCGCGCCTCCAGCGCGTCGGCGACGGCGGCCAGCGCCGCGTCCCGCGCGGTGCGCGGCAGCGGCGCGAGGTCCGCCGCCGCCGCGCGGGCGCGGCGGGCGGTGGCGATGACGGGCGAGGTCACGGACGAGGAAACGGCGTCGGTCGTGGTGGAGGGCGCGGAGCTGCTCATGCCAGGAAGCCTAGCGGCCGGCACCGACAACCGAGGAGCCCGGCGACCGCACCGGACCGCACCGAACCGCCCGGCCGCAGAAGCACTCAGAACCTCAGAAGGGGTGCACCCCCACCGGGTGGGCCGGCGGCGGGCCGTAGCCCTCGGAGATCCGCTGCTGGTACGTCTCCCGGCCGATGACCTCAAGCCCGACGATCTCCCAGGCCGGCAGCTTGGCGGTGCGCCGGTGCTCGCCCCACAGCCGCAGCGCCAGGGCCGCCGCGTCGTGCAGGTCCCTGGCCTCCTCCCAGTACCTGATCTCCGCGTGGTCCTCGGCGTAGCGGCTGGTCAGCAGGAACGGGTGGTCGTCCGCCAGCCGCTCCAGGGCGCGCCGCACGTCGGGCAGCGGCTGGGCCCGCCCGGCGACGCTCAGGGTGATGTGCCACAGCCGCGCGTGCTGTTCCTCGCCTTCGGGTGCCTCGGTGGTCCCCCGTGCTCGCTCCGCCTGGGCGGGACTGTCCCGCTCGCGGGCCGGCCGGCCTCCTTCGACGCTGGCCAGTCGTCTCACCGACAGCCTCCTGACATGGTGCTGTTCCGGGCATGGTCGTCGCTTGCGTGTGAAGTTCGGGTGCCGGCTGGGCACCACGCACGAGTGGACCAGCTCACCGGCGCGGCCGGGCGCTTTTCCCCGAACCTTCGGTGGAAAGGCTGGTCTTTCACAGATCCGGCACCGGCTCGGCAAGCCCGCCGTGTGCGGCCCCCTCAGGATGACTTATGCCCGCAACAGCACCAGGTCATCGCGATGAACGACCTCTCTTTCGTAGTCGGGGCCCAACTCGCGCGCCAGTTCCCTGGTGGAACGGCCGAGCAGCAGCGGCAGCTCCTTGGCGTCGAAGTTCACCAGCCCACGGGCGATGGCGCGGCCCGCCTCGTCGCGCAGCTCGATGGGTTCGCCGGCCACGAACTCGCCCTGGACGTCGACGATTCCGGCCGGCAGCAGCGAGCCGCCGCGCTCGGTGACGGCCAGCACGGCGCCGGCGTCCAGGACCACGGCGCCGCGCGGCACCGAGGCGTGCGCCAGCCACAGCAGCCGGCCGGTGGCGCGGCGCCCGGTGGGGCGGAAGTAGGTGCCGGTGGCGGCGCCGGCCAGGGCGTCGGCGACCTGGCTGGCCGCCGTCAGCACCACGGGGATGCCGGCCTCGGTGGCGATGCCGGCGGCCTCCACCTTGGTGACCATCCCGCCGGTGCCGACGCCGGCCCGGCCCGCGCGGCCCAGCTCGACGCCGGCGAGGTCGGCAGGCCCGGTGACCTCGCCGATCCGGCGGCTGTTCGGGCGGGACGGGTCGCCGTCGTAGAGCCCGTCGACGTCGGAGAGCAGCACCAGCAGGTCGGCCCGCACCAGGTGGGCGACGAGGGCGGCCAGCCGGTCGTTGTCGCCGAACCTGATCTCGTCCGTCGCCACCGTGTCGTTCTCGTTGACCACCGGCACGGCACCCATGGCGAAGAGCTGGTCCAACGTCCGGTAGGCGTTGCGGTAGTGCGCGCGGCGGCTGGTGTCGGTGGTGGTGAGCAGCACCTGGCCGACGCGGCGGCCGTAGCGGGCGAACGAGGCGGTGTAGCGGGCCAGCAGCAGGCCCTGGCCGACGCTGGCGGCGGCCTGCTGGCGGGCGAGGTCACGCGGTCGTTGGCTGAGGCCCAGCGGCGCGAGCCCGGCGGCGATCGCACCCGACGAAACCAGTACGATCTGCCTCCCGTCCTGTTTCACCAGCACATCGACCAGTGCGTCCACCCGGTCGGCGTCCAGCCCGCCGGCCGCCGTGGTCAGCGAGGATGAGCCGATCTTGACGACGATCCTGCGGGCGTCGGAGACGTCCTGCCGTGCCGCTGTCATGGCACCTTCCTGTTCGCGTCCAAGTTCCCGTCCCAGCGCGCGTGCGGGTGCGCGTTGGCCGTCCGGCCCGCGCGCCTGGGGCGCGATACCCAGGGCCGCGCGCCCCCGCGTCTAGGGACGTGTCGGAGACCACGGGCCCGAACCGCTCGGCCGCCGTGGCTCCCCGCGCGACCTGGGACTTCGGGTCGCCGAAGCGCCCCGGCGCCCGGCCGGTCCGCCGACCGAGACGTATGCAATGTATGTCAACGTGACCGCCGCGCGCCCCGCCGTCTCAACGGGCGACACCGGGCGCGGCCACCCGCAAGGGTGAATTCCACCGTTTCCCGGGTGATCCCTGCCGTTCCGTGCGGTACTTGCGTTCTCCTGGCCCTTCCGCCGGGGCCCCGCCGGGGCGTCCGCCGTTCCGCGCGGCCTCCTCGTCGGCCGCCCCGCCGGCCGCCCCGTGCCGGCCGAGGCGCACCCCCGTTTCCCCCCGACCACGTTCGCGGGCCCCGGCCCCGAACGCCCCACGCCCGAACCGGAGCTGACTTCCCGTGGCTGCTGGACCGTCGTCGCCCCGCGTCGCCCAAGGGCTCGCCCTGGGCGCGCTGTTGCTGCTCCTCTGCGCCCAGCTGGTGGGCGCCCAACTCCCCAACGCGCCGCTGCTCTGCGTGGCCGGCGGCGCCGGGCTCGCCCTCGACCTGGCGCTGCGGCAGTGGTGGCCGGCGCCGCTGGTGCCGCTGGGCCGGGTCCGCTGCGACGAGACGGTGCGCCAGCTGCTGCGTGACCTGCTGGTGCTGCTGGGCCTGGCGCAGCTGGCCGAGGTCTCGACGGCCGTCCGGCTGCTGGTGGTCGCCGGGCTGCTGGCCAGCTATGGCGCGCACTTCCTGACGCGCGGGCTGGCGGTGCTGGTGCGCCGCAGACGGACCCTGCCGGTGGTCACCCGCAACATCGACACCTCGGGGCTGCGGCTGTCCCCGGCCCCGCCCCGGCTGCTGACCGGCGCGCACCGGCGGATGCCGCTGTTCGCGGTGCCGGGCACCGTCGGGATGCTGCTCACCGTGGCCACCGGGCAGGCCGCCTGGAGCCTGCTCGGCGTCGGCTGCTCGCTGCTGCTCTTCGCCGGCTGCGCCGCCTGGCTGGCGACCTGGCTGCTGCCGGGCAGGCGCCCGCCGGGCACCGAGGAGGTCATCGCCTGGTTCCAACGCTGGCTGGACTCCTACCGGCCCGAGGTCGGCCTCTACTTCTCCGGCGGCAGCGGCACCGCCTACCAGGCCAACATGTGGTTGGGCGCCATCGCGGCGCTGGAGGGCAACGCGATGGTGGTGCTGCGGGAGCGGCCCATGGTGCAGCAGCTGGCGCCGACCGAGCTGCCGGTGGTGTGCCTGCCGAAGGTGGTGCACCTGATGCTGCTGGAGCACTCCACGCTCAAGGTCCTCATCCACCCGGCCAACGCGCCCAAGACGTCCCAGGTGTTGCGCATCCCCACGATCAAGCACGCCTTCGTCAACCACGGCGAGAGCGACAAGCTCTCCAGCTGCAACCCGTACGCCAAGGTCTACGACGAGGTGTGGGTCGCCGGCCCGGCGGCCAGGGAACGGTACGCGCTGGCCGACGTGGGCGTCGACGACCGCGACGTGGTGGAGGTGGGCCGGCCGCAGCTGGCGCCGGTCCACCCGTACGCCGGGCCGCCGCCGGCCGACGGGCCGATCACCGTGCTCTACGCCCCGACCTGGGAGGGCTGGACCACCGACCCGGGCAACAGCTCGGTGCTGCTGGCCGGCGAGCAGCTGGTCACCGCGCTGCTGGCCGACCCGAGGGTGCGGCTGCTCTACAAGCCGCACCCGATGACGGGCTCCGTCGACCCCCGGTTCGGCGAGGCGGACCGGCGGCTGCGGGCGCTGGTCGAGGCGGCCGAGGCCCGCCGGGCCGCCCGCGCCGGCGCGCCCGCCCCCGCGCTCGCGTCCCGCCGCGCGCTGCTGCGCCGCTCGGCGGGCCCCATCGCCGAACGCGGCGCGCTGACCGCGACCCGCGCGCCGCACGACGCGACGACCACCAGGGAACTCGCCCGGCGCACCGAGCGGTTGGAGGAGCTGACGGCGCGCGGCGGGCGGCCGGGCGCGGACGACATGGAGCGGATGATGTGCCAGTCCGCGCCGGAGGAGGGCCACACGGAGGCGGTGGCCGCCGCCACCCGCGCCTGGCGCGCGGCGTTCTGGGCGGCGCAGGACCCGGAGGGCCACCTGGTGCTGACCGGGCAGCGCCCCGACCTCTACAGCTGCTACAACCAGTCCGACGTGCTGGTCACCGACGTCTCCAGCGTGGTCGCCGACTATCTGGCCAGCGCCAAGCCCTATGCGGTGGTCAACACCAGCGGGCTGGACGCGAAGGAGTTCCGCGCGGCCAACCCGACGGTCAGGGCGGCGACGGTGCTCAGCCCCGACGCCTCGGAGCTGCCCGAGCTGCTGGCCTCCGTCGTCGACCCGCGCCGGGACCGGCTGGCCGGCGCGCGCCAGGAGCTGCGGGCCTTCCTGCTGGGCCCGACCGAGCCGCCGTCCCAGGTCCGCTTCCAGCGGGCGGTGACGGCGCTGTGCGCCAGGGCGGCGGCGCGCCGCGCCCGCAGCGGGAGCGGGAGCCCTGCGGGGCTCCGGGAGTGACGGCGCACGCCCGCCGCGCGGCGCGCGCGGAGCGGGGAGCAGCACCGGCCGGCGTGCTCGCCGAGGGCACTTTATGCAATGACGCGCATCGTCGCGTTCCCGCATAGACGGGTCGCCGCCCCGACTCGTACCGTCGAGATCAGTGAGCCCTGCCTGGGCCGGAGCGAGAAGGCTCGTAACCATGACGCATGAGGAACTGACCCGAATCACCGGCAACGGGAACGGGAACTGCAACAACGATGACTGTTCCAACGTTTACCGGACCGCGCGAGGCACCTTCATCGTTCAGGGCGACGTGTCCCACGCCTTCCGTCCCCCCGAGGGAGAAGGGCTCGTGGAGATCCCCGAAAGCGTGCTGAGGGAGGCCGTACGTGCTCTTGGATGGTGAAGCCTGGATCGCCAGGGTCCAGGACTTCCGTCAGGAGGCATGGAGGCTCGAAACACTTCCGTGGTACCGAGTTCCGAGCGAGGACGGGGATATCCGCGACTTCCTTGCCGGGCGTCGAATCTCTCCTCAGAACTACTCCTCCAACTATACGGAGGGCCTACGGAGAATCCGGGCCGAGGGAAGGACGAAGGGGCGCGTGCACATCGTCACCCGGCCTCTGACGGACTATCTGCGTTTCGAGTTCATGTACTACGAGGCCCACTCCCTGGCAGGGGACGATATCCGCATTCTCGACGTGACGGACCGCGCCAACCCCCTCGAAGGGGTCCCGGACTTCTGGTTGTTCGACCGCACGGAAGTTGTCCTCATGCACTACGACGACGATGGTACGCAGATCGGCCGTGAACTCCACGAGGGCGATCCCGCCCCCTACATCGAGTACCAGCGCATCGCCCTCGCGGAGTCGACACCGTTCGGGGAGTACGTGAAACGGTGGCCATCGAGCCTGACAAGCTAGACCAGAGCGGTCGCGAACTGGCGGCGATCCTCAGACGTCTCCGCGAAGAGGCCGGACTCTCGGGGGTCCGGCTCGCCGCGCGCTGCAACATGTCCCAATCCAAGATCAGCAGGATCGAGGGCAACAAGAGCCGGCCGTCACTTCTCGACGTGGAACAGCTCCTTCGGGGCCTTGACGCCCCGCCCGCTCTGGCGGCCGACGTCATGGCCTTGGCGCGCATCGCCCAGACGGAATGGCAGGACGGCAGAACCCTGCGAAGGAAGGGCATCGACAAGAAGCAGGGGCAGTTGGCGGGCCTCGAAGCGTCGACAACGACGTTCCGTTACTTCCTTCTCTCCATGGTCACAGGACTCTTGGCCACGCCCGAGTACGTCCGTGCGAGCCTGGCCCAGGCTCCACCGGAGCAGCGGGCGAAGGCCGTGGCGATGAAGCTCGACCGGCAGAGGGTCCTGTTCGATCGTTCCAAGCACTTCACGTTCATCCTGACCGAGCAAGCCGTCAGGTATCCGCTTGTCCCATCCGGCGAACTGGCCATACAGATCGACCGCCTGGCATCCCTCACCCACCAACCGAACATCCGCATCGGCGTGATCCCCATGGGTGTCCACTTCACCTCCGGCGCCCTGAACACGTTCACCATCTACGACGACACCCTGGCCACCGCCGAACTCGACCTGGGCGCCATCGTGTTCCGCTCGGGTCAGGACGTGCAGGACCTTGTTCAGCGTTTCGCCAGATACGAAGAACACGCGCTCTTCGGAGAACAGGCCAGAGAACGTCTACGGACCTGGGCCGCGCACTGCCGTCGATGATCTTTAGCCGACAACGCGCATCGTCGGAGAAAGTTCCTCGCATCCGAAGGACCATCGAATGCCACGGACCGCCGGTAGTCCGCCGGGCGGCCGCGACAGGGAGGAACACACATGCACGATGTACGGGCATTACTCACCCCCGCCGCATTCGGGGATGTCGTCGCGACGGTCATCGACAACAACCCCGGCATGGCGGTGCCCACGGCTGAGCGGGTCGTGGTGGAAGCACTCAAGTTCATGGACGCGGCCGCGCAGTTCCCCGCCGCCAGGATCACGCCGTCCAACGTGGTGGACGAAGGGTGGCACGCCCTGATCCTGCACACGAAACTGTACGAGCGACTGTGCCGGTGCCTGGGACGCTTCGTGCACCACTGGCCCGAGCGTCCCGATGTCGGGCGACACGACGATCACGCCCTCACGCGTACGGTGACCTTCATCGAGCGGACCGGGCACACCGCGGACAGCGAACTGTGGACCGGCCCAGGCAAGGCCCTGGTGTCGGTGGTGGCGAACTGCTCCCACACGCCGAAGCCCGGCGGCTGTGGCCCGATCAATCCGGGCGGATGCGCCGCGCACTGCTCGGGCGGCGACGGCGGAGGTGAGGGTGGCGAGGCTGGCGCCGCTTCGGAGGGAGGGCGGACGAGTGGACGCTGAACAGGCCCGGCATGTGGCCGCCGTGCTTCGGCGGTTGGGCATTCCCGGAGAGGTCGCGCCGGAAGACCCGGAGAACGCGTCAGGGCCGTGGCGCGTGTACGACACGGCCGATCCGGTCACGCGCCGGGATGTGACCGCTGACGTGCTGGCGTCCGTTACCGCCAAGTTCCCCGAGGGGAGACCGGGTTCGGGGCCGTCCCGAGGCTTCGTCGTCCCATCGGGGGACGAGTGACCGCCTACGGGAGGCCAGGCGGACGAACGCCCCCGCCGCGAAGGGCGGGGGCGTTCGCGCCATAGCGCGCCGGCCGGTCACCGACCGCTTCCGTGTGAGAAGCCTCGCGCCAGCAGCCACTCACCCACCGTCTCCGTCAGCAGCGTCAGCGCCTCCTCCTGGTTCAGGGCCGCCCGCTTCGGGACGGCGAAGGAGTGGTCGGCCTCCGGGATCTCCGTCAGCTCCACGCCCTTCGGGAACTCCGACGGCCGGCCGAACGGGTCCCGGCCGCCCTGGACCACCAGCAACGGCGGGCCGTCCAGCGGGAGTTCGGCCGCGCGGGAGCGCTCCGGCCGGCTCGGCGGGTGCAGCGGGAAGGCCAGCGCCAGCACCCCGGCCGCGCCCGTCTCCCCCGCCGTGCGGCACGCGACCCGCGCGCCCGCGCTGCGCCCGCCGACCACCACCGGCAGCCCCGGCTGGGCCAGCGCCGGCGCCAGCCCGCGCCACGCGGCGTCCAGGGTGCGCGGCGCCGGCGCGACCCGCCGGCCCGCCACCCGCCAGGGCTGCTCGACCAGCGCCACGCTCACCCCGCGCGCGGGCAGCGCGGCGGCCAGCGCCGCCAGGTCGCGCGCCTCGATCCCGCCGCCCGCCCCGTGGCCGAGCGCCAGCACCGTGCGCGCCCGCCGCGCCTCCCACCAGCTGATCCGGGCCTCGCCCGCGTCCGTCGCCACCGTCTGCCGTCGGTCCGCGCGCCGCGTCCCGCTCGTCGCTGCCGTCATGGGGCCAGTCTGCCGCCGGCCCCGCCGGAACACGGGCGGGACACCGAGTGGACACCGCCGGGTCACCGGGGCGCCCACTGCCGTTAGGGTGCCAGGGTGATGAGCTGTTCCCCTCCCCACACCCGCCCCCGCGCACCCCGGAGGGCATCGTGACCGGCTCGCCGCCGCCCCCCACCGAGCGGCCCGCCGAGCAGACCATGGCGCTGCGCCTGCCGAGACAGGGCGCGGCGCCCAAGCAGCGCGACGCGTTCTTCGACAACGCCAAGTACCTGGCGATCGTGCTGGTCGCCATGGGCCACGCCTGGGAGCCGCTGCGCGGCGACTCCCGCGCGGTCACGGCGCTGTACATGTTCGTGTACGCGTTCCACATGCCGGCGTTCATCCTGATCGCGGGTTACTTCTCGCGGAACTGGGACGGCCGCCCCGACCGGGTGCGGCGGCTGGTCACCGGGGTGCTGGTGCCCTATGTGATCTTCCAGATCGCCTACACCTACTTCCTGCGCCGCCTCGACGGCAACGACAACGACTACCTGCCGCTGTTCGAGCCGCGCTGGCTGCTGTGGTTCCTGGTGGCGCTGTTCATCTGGCGGCTGACCGTTCCGCTGTGGAATGCGGTGCGCTGGCCGGTGCCGCTGGCGCTGGGGCTGGCCGCCGTGGCGACCGCCTCGCCGACGATGGGCGGCGACCTCCAGCTCCAGCGCGTGGTGCAGTTCCTGCCGTTCTTCGTGCTGGGCACCACGCTGAAGGCCGAGCACTTCCGGATGCTGCGCCGCCGGTCGGCGCGGCTGCTGGCGCTGCCGGTCGGCGCCGGGGCCGCGCTGTTCGCGTACTGGGCGGAGCCGAGGATGGAGTACGCCTGGTTCTACCACCGGGGCAGCGCCCAGGAGTTGGGCGAGCCCTGGTGGGTCGGCGTGCTGATGACCTTCGCGCTCTTCGGCTGCTCGGTGCTGCTGACCTGCTGCTTCCTGGCGTGGGTGCCGGGCAGGCACGGCTGGTTCACCGCGCTGGGCGCGGGCACCCTCTACGGCTATCTGCTGCACGGCTTCCTGATCAGGGGCTCCGTGGAGTGGGGCTGGTACGAGCCGGAGCTGATGCGGGACACCCCGACCGCGCTGTTGATCACCTCGGTGGTCTCCGCCGTCGGCATCTCGCTGCTCTGCTCGACGCCGGTGCAACGACTGCTGCGGCCGCTGGTCGAGCCGAACATGCGCTGGTTCTTCCGCCCGGAGGAGAAGAAACCGGCGAAGCCGGCCAACCCCCAGGCCAACCCCCAGGCCGCCGAACCGGCCGCCACCCCGCCGCAGGCGGAGCGCCCCGCCGAGCGGAACGGCTGAACGGGAACGCGAACGTCAACGGCGGGCGCGCCGCCCGAAGGACCGGGTGCGCGCCCGCCGTTGACGTTTGTCCGACGTTCGTAAGGAGCCGCGCCGCTACGCGCGGCCGCCGTCCGCGTACCGCTTGGCGATCTCCAGCATCCGGTCGACCACCCGGCTGGTGGCCAGGCCGTCCGACGGCTCGCAGAAGTCCTTGACGAACCGGGCGTACTTGCCGACGTACTCCCGCTCCACGTCGTCGATGTCGCGGATCGCGGAGACCAGCTCCTCCGAGGTCTTGATCAGCGGCCCCGGCGCCTTCTCGGTGAAGTCGAAGTAGAAGCCGCGCAGCGTGTCGCGGTAGTGCTCCAGGTCGTAGGTGAAGAACAGCATCGGCCGGCCCGAGTGCGCGAAGTCGAAGAGCACCGAGGAGTAGTCGGTGATCAGCACGTCGGTGATCAAGTACAGCTCGGCGATGTCCGGGTAGGCCGAGACGTCCCAGACGAAGCCCTGCCCGGCGCCGGGGATGGCGTCCAGGATCTTGGGGTGCTTGCGGAACAGGAAGACGTGGTCGTCGGCGAGCGCCCGCTCGGCCGCCGTCAGGTCCACCTGGAGGTCCAGCTTGAACTTGGACGCGGTGTGCCGCTGGTCGTCCCGCCAGGTCGGGGCGTAGAGCACGACCTTCTTGCCCTCGGGGATGCCGAGGGTGGCGCGGACCCGTTGGGCGATCTTCTCCCGGTCGGGCCGGTGGAAGATGTCGTTGCGCGGGTAGCCCGCCTCCAGCACCTCGCCCTCGCAGCGGAACGCGTTCCGCATGATCGGGGTGGTGAACGCGTTGGGCGAGACCACGATGTCGAACTGCCGGAAGCGGTGCGGCAGGCTGGCGATGTAGGCGAGGTTGGCCTTGGGCGTGCCCAGCAGGTCGGCGCCGATCTTCTTCAGCGGGGTGCCGTGCCAGGTCTGCACCACGCACTGGCCCTCGCGCCGCTCGTACCAGTCGCCGAGGCCGACGTTGGTGACGACGTAGCGGCTGCGGGCCAGCGCCTCGTACCACTCGGTGCTGTGCCACTCCAGCGGGCGGACGCCCGGGGGCAGCGCGACCTGCTCGTCGGCGACCGACCACAGGTGCTCGACCTCGATGCCGCGCCGCACGAACTCCTCGTAGATCGCGCGCGGCGAGTCGGAGAACTGCTTGCCGCCGAAGCTGTTGTAGAAGACCGCCTCGCGCAGCGGCTCCTTCTTGAACCGGGGCGTGTGGACCTGCCGCAGCTGCCGCTGGCGCCAGGCGCCGCGCTCCTCCGCCTTCAGCACCGGGCCGGAGCCGAGGAAGAGCCGGTCGTAGTAGCGGCGGTTGACGGTGTAGGTGCGGCCGGCGACGCGCTTGCGCGCCGGCAGGGCGGTGTCGATCAGGTCGGCGCGCAGCTTGACCGGGGTGTCGGCGCCGTTGCCCCAGGCGTCCCGGTCCCGCAGCCACATGTACCAACGGCCGGCGCGCAGCGGCAGGGTGGCGTCGTAGACGGCCATCCGGTCGGGCTTGATCCGCACGCTGAACCGGCCGTCGGCCCACTCCAGCGGCAGGACGTGCTCCTCGAAGCGCTCGCCGTGGCGCAGGATGAAGCGCTTGGTGTCGCCGGGGCCCTCGTAGGCGCCCTCGACGAGCAGCGCCCCGCCCTCCCAGCGCAGCGAGTCGACGACGGCCTGCCGGGCCCGGTCGTGGAGCTTGAGCAGCCCGGGCCCGTCGGTGGTGACGGCGACCTCGCGGTTCAACGGGCGGGCGTAGCGGCCCGGCGCGAAGCCCTCGCGAACGGTGGCGCGGCGGTCGCTGCCGTCCACGAACTCGATGTGGGCGATGAAGTCGATGGTCTTCTCGGTGGCGGTGGCGGCCGCCGTCAGGTCGTCCAGCGGGACGTCGGCGGTGAACCGGCGGAAGCCCGCCTCGTTGGACTCGCCGGCGGTCAACGGGTAGGCGGGGCCGGCCTGTTGGCCCTTGCGCGCGATCCGCAGCTTGGTGGGCACCTTGCCGCCGGCCGGGGCGCGCAGCCCCAGGCGCAGCGTCTCGCCGTCCACCAGCGTCTGGTCGGTGACCTCGGCCTCGGGCAGCTCGACGGCGACCTGGAAGCGGCCCTCGACGAAGCTGGCCACCAGCCGGGCGCCGTCGCCCAGGTCGCGGGACTGGGAGTGGCCGGCTGAGCCGACGTCCACCCGGTCCACATGGCCCGGCACGTAGCCGCCCGGCCGGGGCAGGGCCAGCGTCAGGCCCCAGGTGCCGGCCCGCCAACGGCCCCGCGACTTCAGCTTGTTGGGGTCGATGACCAGCTCGAAGCCGGCGTGGTCGTAGTTGTGCAGGGCCTGCTTGGAGTCCCGGGTGGCGCGCGTCGACTCCTCGGCGCGCAGCTTGACCGGGACCCGCCGGCCGCCCTTGGCCCGCAGCCAGGCCAGCCTCGGCAGCGGCGCGTGCGCCCCGTCCGGCAGGTTGACGACATAGCCGAAGCCGCGCAGCACCAGCTTGCCGTCCTGCCACAGCACGTCGGTGGCCTTGGCCCGCACCGGCATCTCCCGCAGCCGCAGCCGGTTGACGGCCGACGGCAGCCGGGCCGTGTCGACGCCCGGTATCGCGACCCAGGGCCGCAGCCGGCCGCGCACCGGGAACGCCGTCGGGTTGTCCCGTTCGAAGTTCAGCACGGCCAGCAGTTCGTCGACGCGGCGTTCCCTGGCCAGGTGCCACTTGATCCGGGCCACCGGCGGGAACTTCCGCAGCTTGTTCTCGTCGGCCTCCGCCAGGAACGCGGCGACCGCGTCGAAGAACTCCTCGCGCTCCGCCCCGGTGGCCTCCGGGAGGAACCGCATCCGTCGCCGGAGTTCCTCCGGGATCATCTCTTCAGGCTTCGCGACCACGGACCTCGTGCCTCTTCCTCTTACTACGAACCAGTGGGCGGTGGGACTGGCCGGCGGGGCGCCGGCTGCTGCCCAAGGGTCAGGACGTGCTCACCACGGCGGCGGCCCCGGTCTCGCCCAGGGCCTGGTTGCGCGCCTCGGCCCGGGCCGCGAGCGCGTTGACCGCCGTGTTGAACCGCTCCAGCGAGCTGGGCTCGTCCGGGCCGAGCAGGTAGTGCCGCAGCTCGACGCGGTCCTGGGCGAGCGGGTCGGGTCCGGTGGTCACCGCGTCCAGCAACTCGTCGATCTGGGATGCGTCGTTGGACAGGATGACGGCGGCCCGCACGGCGGTGTTCTGTCGGCGGAACTCCTCGGGGCCCAGCTCGGCCGAGTCGCTGACGGCGTAGGGCTTGCCGCTGGCGATCCAGTCGGAGACCACGCTGGAGATGTCGGAGACCAGCGCGTCGGACTCGTTGAAGCAGTCGAACAGGCGCGGCTCGGAGCCGGTGATCACCCGGTGCTCCCACCAGCCGAACGAGCGCCAGAACGCCTCGTTCCACTCGGCGAAGCCGCGCTCCTCGACGGCCGCCTGGTCCGCCGGGGTCTGGGCGTCGCGGGAGACCGAGGCGTCGTCCCAGACGGCGGCGAGCGTGGCGCCGCGGCCCCGGCCGGCCTCGTCGATGGCGCGCAGCCTGGCCCGCGCCGCCGCCCGCTCGGCGGCGGTGCGCTCGGCCTCGGCGGCCCAGCGCGGGTCGGCGGCGCGCGCGACGGCCGCCTCCTCGACCAGCGCGACGATCCGCTGGTGGGCGGCGCCGGCGGCCGGGTTGCGGGTGCCGGTGAACGGGTGCGGCTTGTAGATGACCCGCACCGGGCGCTCGGCGGTCAGCAGCCGGCGGACGATGTTCTCGCCGGCCAGCATGAGCGAGGTGTTGCCCGGGTCGTCGGTCCAGCCCTCCCAGGTGGGGGCGTAGAGCACGGTGGGGATGCGGCCCTCGGGGCGGGCGCTCGCCGGCAGGATGGACGCCAGCTGGGGGCGGCCCACCTCGACGATGTCCTCGTCGCGCACCCCGACGTCGGCCAGCGCGTAGCGGTCCCGGCCGGCGCGGCCGGCGGTCCACACCTCGTCGTAGGCCTTGGCGTACGGGTTGATGCTGGCGATCTTGTCGCTGTCGCCGTGCCCGATGAAGACGTGCTTCATGGTGGGCACCCGCAGCAGGTGGAGGTTCTTGCCGACGTTGGCCGGGTAGAGGCCGACGCGGAGCATGGAGAGGTCCATGTTCATCAGGTGGACCGCGCTGGGCACGCACACCACCGGCACGGTGGTGGTGGCCAGCCGGTTGAGGATGGCCCGCTCCCGCAGGATGACCAGCGGTTTGGTGTCCAGCCGCTCCATGGTCTCCAGCCACATGTCGACCTGGTAGACGGACTCCTTGGAGCCGGAGAAGTAGAGCGCGGTCTCCGGCCGGTGCTCGCGCAGCCAGCCGTCGAACCACTCCAGGGCGGCGTCCGGGTCGGGCGGCAGCTTGGCGGCGCGCAGATACGGCAGCAGCACCAGTAGGTAGACGAGCACCAGCGCGGGGGCGGCGACGATCCCGACGTAGCCGTAGCGGGTGTCCTCGGTGATCACCACCGCCAACAGGCCGGCGAACATGGGGACTTCGGCGTGCAGGACCTTCTCGACCGCGCGGTGGGTGAGCCAACGCGGGGCGCCGTCGGGCACCGGCATCGTCGACAGGTCGATGTTGCGGGTGGCGAACGGCAGCCTGCGCTTGCGGCGCAGCACCGTGACCAGCGCGGTGTGCGGGATCTGGAGCGCGTAGAACGCGAGCAGCCCGACGACGGCGACCTGGGCCACCGTCTCCTCGGTCCAGCCGGTGCGGGCCAGCAGCAGCACCAGCAGCAGCTGGCGGACCAGGAAGCGGACCGTGAGGCCGACCCTGGCCTTGCCCATCCGCACCAGCAGATAGCTGCCGCTGCGGTGCAGGTAGTGGTCGCCGAGGTAGCTCGCGGCCGCCGCGACGACGAAGCCGCCGGTGGCCGGCAGCAGTGCGGTGAGCAGCATCACGGGGTAGCTGACCACCACGACCAGCGCCGCCAGCAGCTCGGCGGTGGTCGTCACGCCGGCGAGGCGGCGCAGCAGTCCTGCCGTCATGCCACCCCCCCGGCGGCGTCGGAGCTGAGGGCGGCGGCCAGGGCGCGCTCGAAGGAGCCGGCCTGGGTGGCGTCGGCGGTGGGGTCCTGCTGGCGGACGTCTATGACGTGGCCGGTCATGGTGGACAGCAGCACGTCGAGGGAGGTGCGGGCGACGGCCTCGGAGGAGAGCAGCGTGCCCGCCGGCTCCTGCCCGAACGCCTTGGTGCGCATCGGCGTCGCGGTCCGCTCGGGGTTGACGCAGTTGACGCGGATGCCGTCGGCGGCCCACTCGTCGGCGAGCGCCTGGGTGAGGTTGACCATGGCGGCCTTGGTGGAGGAGTAGAGGCTGTACTCGGCCCGGCCCCTGGTGTAGCTGCTGGAGGTGTAGAGCAGCAGCTGGCCGCCGGTCTCCGCGAGGTAGCGGTGGGCGGCCCTGGCGATCCGCACCGGGGCCAGGTAGTTGACCTTGAGCGCCTCCTCGATGGTGGCGTCGTCGGTCTCGGCGAGCCTGCCGATGCGCAGCACGCCGGCGGTGTTCACCACGTAGTCGACGCGGCCGGTGTCGGCGTGCGCCTTGGCGAGCGCGGCGGCGACGTCCTCCGGGTTCTCCACGTGGGTGCCGGTGGTGGAGCGGCCCAGCGGGTAGACGGTCGCGCCGTAGCCGGCGGCCAGGTCGGCGATGTCCTTGCCGATGCCGTAGGAGCCGCCGAAGATCACCACGGTCTTGCCGGCGAGCCGCTCGCGGTAGGCGTCCTCGTCGGACTGCGCGGGGGCGGCCGTGGAGGCCAGCTGGAAGAGCTTGTCCGTGAGGAACACGTCGACCGGCTGGGTCACCTTCATGTTGAACTCGTCGCCGGGCACGACGTGGATCGGCACGTCGGGCAGGTACTTCAGCACCACGGAACAGTCGTCGGTGGCCTGGAAGTTGGGGTCGTCGGCGGCGATCTCGTAGGCGCGGCGGATGGTGGAGAGCCGGAACGCCTGCGGGGTCTGGCCGCGCCGCAGCCGGGAGCGGTCGGGGACGTCGGTGATGAACTCGCCGTCCTCGCCGTGGGTGCGGGTGACGATGATGGTGTCGGCGGACGGTATGGCGACGTCCACCGCCTGGTAGCGCTCCAACGCCCGGACACAGTCGCTGATCACGCGCTGGGAGAGCAGCGGGCGCACGGCGTCGTGGAAGAGGACGTTGCGGTCCTCGCCCTCGGCGAGGCCCTCGCCCAGCGCCTCGATGGCGCGCTGGGTGGTCTCGTTCCTGGTGGCGCCGCCTTCCAGGACCCGACTGACCTTGGTCAGCCCGCTCTTGGCGACGATGCGCTCGACGTCCTGCGCGTACCCGGGGGCCATCAGCACGATGACGTCGTCGATGTCGTCGGCCTCCTCGAAGATGGCCAGGGTGTGCTCGATGACGGCCTTACCGGCGACCTTGATCAGCTGCTTCGGTATGGAAAGCCCCACACGCTGGCCCGTGCCACCGGCGAGAACGACCGCTGTGGTGTGCGGGGACGGCCCTTTGGGTTGCATGGTCAAGGAAGCTCCTGCCGGTATCAAGAAGTGTCGCCTACGCGAGGAGAAGGTTAACCCCCGTCGAAGCTTGACCCCCAAGCCGGACTAACGTTGTTGACCGTTATCGCTTTGAGACAGCGTACCGTTACCCTGCGGGGCCCCCAAACGGCCAGCGGAGCAGGGGTTTTCACGCGTTGCTTACAAGCCCCGAATCGCGCAAATCAGTCAAAGGGCCGGAATTCCTCGAATTCCCGCTGGGCGGCGTCCCGGCGCTGGGCCTCCCGGTCGCGGCGCCGACGGGCCGCCGGGCGCAGCGGGTTCATCCGGTGATCCTCGCCACGTCGGCCGAGCATCTCGGCGCCCGCCGTGACCGACGGCTCCCAGTCGAAGACCACCGCGTCGTCCTCGGGCCCGATGGCGACGCCGTCGCCCTCCCTGGCGCCCAGGCGCAGCAGTTCGTCCTCCACGCCCAGCCGGTTGAGCCGGTCCGCCAGATAACCGACGGCCTCCTCGTTGCTGAAGTCGGTCTGCACCACCCAACGTTCCGGCTTCTCTCCCCGAACCCGAAACAAACCTTCACCTTCCGGGCTAACGGTGAAGCCGACCTCGTTAACGGCCTTGGGCCTGATCACCACGCGCTTGACCTCCTCGCGCGGTTTCGCGGCGCGGGCGGCGGCGACCAGCTCGCCGAGCGCGAAGGAGAGTTCCCGAAGACCTTTTCGGGAAACGGCGGAGACCTCGAAAACCCGCAGGCCGCGCGCCTCCAGTTCGGGGCGCACGATGTCCGCCAGATCCTGGCCCTCGGGAATGTCCGTCTTGTTGAGCACCACCAGCCGGGGCCGGTCGTCCAACCCGCCGTACTGGGCCAGCTCCCGCTCGATCACCTCGAAGTCGGTGAGCGGGTCGCGCTCCGTCTCCAGCGTCGCGCAGTCCAGCACGTGCACCAGCACCGCGCAGCGCTCCACATGGCGCAGGAACTCCAGGCCCAGGCCCCGCCCCTCGCTCGCGCCCGGAATCAGCCCGGGCACGTCGGCCACCGTGTAGACGGTCTCGCCGGCCGTCACCACGCCCAGGTTGGGCACCAGGGTGGTGAACGGGTAGTCCGCGATCTTCGGCCGGGCCGCCGAGAGCACCGAGATCAACGAGGACTTGCCGGCGCTCGGGTAGCCGACCAGCGCCACGTCCGCGATGGTCTTCAGCTCCAGCACCAGGTCCCGGCTCTCGCCCGGCTCGCCCAGCAGCGCGAAGCCGGGCGCCTTGCGGCGCGGCGAGGCGAGCGCCGCGTTGCCCAGGCCGCCCCGGCCGCCCTGCCCCGCGACGAACGAGGTGCCCGCGCCCACCAGGTCGGCCAGCACCTCGCCCGAGGGGCTGAGCACCACGGTGCCGTCGGGCACCGGCAGCACCAGGTCCTTGCCGAGCGCGCCGGTGCGGTTCCCGCCCGCGCCCGGCTTGCCGTTGGTGGCCTTGCGGTGCGGGCGGTGGTGGTAGTCGAGCAACGTGGTGACCTCGGGGTCGACCACGAGGATCACGTCCCCGCCGCGCCCGCCGTCGCCGCCGTCCGGGCCGCCCAGCGGCTTGAACTTCTCCCGGTGCACGGAGGCGCAGCCGTGGCCCCCGTTACCCGCGACGACATGCAGCTCGACGCGGTCCACGAAGGTGGTCATGACAGGTGCCTCCCGGCGGTTTCGAACTGTTCCGAACAGGGGTGTCCTGCTGGGGCAACAACGCCAGGGGCGGACCGCTTCCCGGCGAGGGAAGTGCGGTCCGCCCCGGATGCTTCTCCCGGCCGCGCCTCAGCTGGCGGCGACCGGCACCACGTTCACGACCCGACGGTCACGGTAGGTGCCGAACTGCACCGCGCCCGGCTGGAGCGCGAACAGGGTGTCGTCCTTGCCACGGCCCACGCCCTTGCCGGGGTGGAAGTGGGTGCCGCGCTGCCGGACCAGGATCTCGCCCGCGTTGACGACCTGGCCGCCGAACCGCTTCACGCCAAGGTACTGGGGGTTGGAGTCACGGCCGTTCCTCGTCGAGGACGCGCCCTTCTTGTGTGCCATCTCGCTTCAGTCCCTTACTTCGCGGCCGGGGCGGGGATCTCGGTGACCTTCAGCTGGGTGTGCAGCTGACGGTGACCCATCCGCCGGCGGTAGCCGGTCTTGTTCTTGAACTTCTGAATCCGGATCTTCTCGCCCTTGTGGTGGTCAAGCACCTCGGCCTGAACCTTCACGCCGGCCAGCACCCACGGGTCGCTGGTCACGGTCTCCCCGTCCACCACGAGCAGGGTGGAGAGTTCGACGGTGTCGCCGACCTCCTTCGTCGCCAGCCGGTCGACCTCGATGACGTCGCCCACGGCGACCTTCTGCTGTCGACCGCCGGTGCGCACAATCGCGTACACGCCAAACTCTCTCTCACTCGATGCGGAACCCCTGATGCCAGCGACGGGCGGCGAGGCGCCCGGCCTCTCCCGACCGCGCGGCGAACGGCCGTTGGCAGTCGTCGGGAGGAAGGTGCTCAGAGGCAGGGCGTGTCCAGTGACACGCCGATCGCCAAGAATACGGACGGCTCAACAAGCCGGTCAAATCCGCCGTGGTGACGGCCGCCCGCCGGTGGGCGGGCGACCGTCACACCCGGGTCGGATCAGTCCTCGGCCGGTCAGTCCTCGGCCGGTCAGTCCTCGGCCGCCGTGGAGGATGCCTTCCTGGCCGTCGTCTTCTTGGCGGTCGTCTTCTTCGTCGTGGCCTTCTTCGCGGTGGCCTTCTTCGCCGCCGACTTCTTCGCCGGGGCGCTCTTGGCCGCCTTCTTGGCCGTGGACTTCTTGGCCGTCGTCTTCTTGGCGGTGGCCTTCTTCGTCGTGGCCTTCTTCGCGGTGGTCTTCCTGGCGGCGGGCTCGGCCGGCTCGGCCTCAGCCTCGGCGGGCTCGGCGGTCACCACCGTGACCACGGCCTCCTCCGCGCCCTCCGGCGAGCCGGCGGCCCGGCGGGCCACCCGGCGGCGGGCCGGCGCGGCGGCGGGCGCCTCGCTCGCGACGGGCTCGGGCTCGGGCTGCGGCTCCGGCTGCGGCTCGGCGGCCGCGCCGTTCGCCGACTCGTGGGACACCACCAGCACGGCCGGCTCGGCCGTGGCGCGCGGGGCGCCCGCCGGGACGGTCACCTTGCGGCTGCCCCGCCGACGCGCCGGCCTGGGCTCCTCGACGCCCACCGGCTCGGGCTCCGGCTGCGGCTCGGCAACAGCCACGGGCTCCGGCTCCGGCGTCGTCACCACCGTGACCACGCCCTCCTCCGCGACCTTCGGCGGCCCGGCCGGCGCGCTCACCTTGCGGGTGGCCCGCCGACGCCGACGCCCGGTCGCGGGCTCGGCCGGCTCGACCTGCTCGGCCGCCTCCGAGGACGCCAACGGCTCGACCGGCTCCGGCTCGGCGACCACCTCGGCGGTCTCCTCGGGAACGATCGGCTCGACGGCCTCCTCCGAACCCACCGGCTCCGGCGCCTCGGTGGCGCCCACCGGCTCCGGGACCTCGGTCGGCTCGGGCGCGTTCCCGCCCTTGCCGCGCCGGCGGCTCTTCTTGCCGCCGCCACCGCCCGCGAGGTGCGCCTGCTCCATGTGCACGATGACGCCGCGCCCGTTGCAGTGCGCGCAGGACTCGGAGAACGATTCCAGCAGGCCCTGCCCGACCCGCTTGCGGGTCATCTGGACCAGCCCCAGCGAGGTGACCTCGGCCACCTGGTGCTTGGTGCGGTCCCGGCCCAGGCACTCCAGCAGGCGGCGCAGCACCAGGTCCCGGTTGGACTCCAGCACCATGTCGATGAAGTCGATCACGATGATCCCGCCGAGGTCGCGCAGCCGCAGCTGACGAACGATTTCCTCGGCCGCCTCCAGGTTGTTCCTGGTGACGGTCTCCTCCAGGTTGCCGCCCTGGCCCGTGAACCGGCCGGTGTTGACGTCGATGACGACCATGGCCTCGGTCCGGTCGATCACCAGCGAACCGCCACTGGGCAGCCAGACCTTGCGGTCCAGCGCCTTCATCAGCTGCTCGTCGATCCGGTAGGTGGCGAAGACGTCCACCTCGGAGGTCCAGCGCTGGAGCCGGTCGGTCAGGTCGGGCGCCACATGCGCGACATAGCCGTGGATGGTCTCCCAGGCCGCGTCGCCGCTGACGATGACCTTGGAGAAGTCCTCGTTGAAGATGTCCCTGACCACCCGGACGGTCATGTCCGGCTCGCCGTAGAGCAAGCTGGGCGCGTTGCCCTTCTTGCTCTTCTTCTGGATCTCGGCCCACTGCGCCTGGAGCCGCTCCACGTCGCGGGTCAGCTCGTCCTCGGTGGCGCCCTCGGCGGCGGTGCGCACGATCACGCCCGCGTCGTCGGGAACGATCTTCTTCAGGATCTGCTTCAGTCGCGACCGCTCGGTGTCGGGCAGCTTCCGGCTGATCCCGGTCATCGAGCCCTCGGGGACATAGACCAGATAGCGGCCGGGCAGGGAGATCTGGCTGGTCAGCCGGGCGCCCTTGTGGCCCATGGGGTCCTTGGTGACCTGCACCAGCACCGGCTGGCCCGACTTGAGCGCGGTCTCGATCCGGCGCGGCCCGTGCCCGAAGCCCAGCGCCTCGAAGTTGACCTCGCCGGCGTAGAGCACCGCGTTGCGGCCCTTGCCGATGTCGACGAACGCGGCCTCCATCGAGGGCAGCACGTTCTGCACCTTGCCCAGGTACACGTTGCCCACATAGGACGAGGACTGCTCCTTGTTGACGAAGTGCTCGACGAGGACGTCGTCCTCCAGCACCCCGATCTGGGTCCGCTCGCCCTGCTGGCGGACCACCATCACCCGCTCCACGGACTCGCGGCGGGCCAGGAACTCGGCCTCGGTGATGATCGGCACCCGGCGGCGGCCCTGCTCGCGGCCCTCGCGGCGGCGCTGCTTCTTGGCCTCAAGGCGGGTCGAGCCCTTGATGGACTGCACCCCGTCGGCGGCCTCGGACGCTTCGTCCCGCTTGCGGCGCGGCTCGCGCACCTTGACCACGGTGCGCTCGGGGTCGTCCTCGGTGGCCGCCGGCTCGGCGCCGTCCCCGCTGCGCCGGCGGCGCCGACGGCGGCGGCGGGACGAGCCGCCGCCCTCCTCGGAACGCCGCTGCTCGCCGTCCTCGGCGGAGTCCTCCTCGGCGCCGGCCTCCGCCGCCTCGGCCTCCGGCTCCGGCTCGGGCTCGCCGGCCTCGGCCGGGCCGGCCGCCTCCGGCTCGCCGCCCGCCGTGGCGGCGGCCCGCTCGGCCAGCTCGCCCCTGCGGCGGCGCCGGCCGCCCCTGCGGCGCCGGCGGGACGGCCGCTCCCGGCCGCCCTCGTCGCCCGGCTCCTCGGCGTCGGCCTCCGGCTCGCCGGCCTCGGCGGTCGGCTCCGCGTCCTCGGCGGCGGTCGCCTCGGTCAGCTCGTCGGTCTCCTCGGCCAGTTCGTCGTGCTCGTCCGGCTCGGCGTCGGCGCTGCGGTACGCCTCCTCGGCGGCGCGCTGCGGCGTCTGGAACATGGGCGCCTGGAAGACCGGCGCGCGGAACACGGCGGTGGGCGCCGCCGGGGCGGCCGGCGGCTGCGGCTGCCGTTCCTCGGGCACGGGCTCGGCGGCCCGGCGCGCCCGCTTGGGCTCGTCCCGGCTCTCGACCTCCGGCTCGGCTGCGGCAGTGGTGGTCGTGGCGGTGGAACGGGCGGCGCGGCGCCGACGGCGCGGCGTCTCGGGCGCCTCCGCGGGCTGCTCCGGCGCCTCGGCGGCGACCTTCTCCTCGGGCTGGTCGGCCTGCTCAGCGGGCTGCTCGGCGGCCTCGGCCCCCGGCTCGGCGCCGGCGGTGGAACGGGCGGCGCGGCGCCGGCGGCGGGTGGGGGCCGGGGCCTCGGCCGCCTCGACGACCTCGGGGGCGCCGCCGTCGGCCGGTTCGGCGACGACCTCGGCGGCCGACGCCGCCCCGGTCTCGGCCGGCCCGGCGTCGGCCACGGCCTTCGCCTCGGCGGCCTTGGCCGCCCGGCGGCGGCGCACCGGCGGCTCGGCCTCGGGCTCGGAGACCGGACGGGTCGCCCGGCGCCGGCGGCGCGGCGGGGCCGGCTCCTCCTCGGCGGCCGGTACCTCGGCCGGGGCGCCGGTGGCGACGGGCTCGGCCACGTCCACCAGCTCGGCGACCTCGGGCACCCCGGTCGGCTCGGCGACCGGCGCGGTCTCCTCGGCGGTCACGGGCGTCTCGGCGGGCTGCTCGGCGGCCGGCTGGCCGGCGACGGGCGCCGGTTCGGAGACCGGGCGGGTCGCGCGGCGCCGGCGGCGCGGCGGGGCCGGCTCCTCGACGACCGTGGGTTCGGGCGCCGCCACGAACTCGGCGGGCGGCACGCTCGCCGGCTCGGCGAACGTCGGCTCCGCCGAAGCGGCGGCGCCGGAAGCGGTTTCGGCGGTGGGGGCCGGCGGCCCGGCCGGGCGGCTGGCCACGCGGCGCCGGCGGCGCGGCGGCAGGGTGTCGCTCGGGGTCTGCGGGTCCTGTGTGCTCTGGTCGTCGGTGCGTTCCGCACCGTCCGCCTGGGCGGAGTCGTGTCGATCGTGCATTGCGGGCGGTTCTCCCGTCACGCTCCCGGGCACCCCACCCAGTCACGGCGGGCGCCGCTCGGGAGCTGTTGTGTCACTCGCCGGTTCCGGACCGACCAGGTCCGGCTACGGCGAAAGTCTGCTGGTCGATGCGCCGGCCGGAACTGTCGGGCCCGGGTGGCTCCCGGACCAGGCCGTTTCGCGGCGCTGCGACGGCCTCACTGTCCGGTGGCTCCCGGCGCCGCCGCGGGTGGCTGCCCACCGGCCGTGACGGACACGGCGGGGGCGGCGTCGCGGTCGGGCGCGAACGGGTCGAGCACCGTGGCGGTCTCCTCATCGAGCGGCCCCTGCGCCAGCCTGGTCACCGCTGCGGGGACCGGCGGCGCCAGGTCGGCCACAGCGCGGAGACCGGACAGGACGTCGTCGGGTCGTACGGCGGGGGTGAGATGCCGTACCACCAGGCGCAGTATCGCACAGGGAGCGGACCCGGGCCTATCGGACCCACCCGGCTCGGCCGGCTCGACGCCCAGCGTGACCACGGCGCCCCTGGCGTCGAAGTCCCGCATCCCCTTCTTGGTCTGGCGGCGGACGGGGATCTCGTCGGCGGCGAGGAAGGCCGCCACCGCCCGTTCCGCCTCGGCCGGCGGCACCCCGTCGAGCCGCAGCCGCCACTCGGAGGCGGCCAGCCGCTCGGCGAAGTCGCCGGTGGCGGCCGGGACCGCCGCCACGATGTCGAGCCCGTCGGGCAGCGAGGCGTCCAGCCGCTGCCGCAGTTCCTCGGGGTCGCGGGGCTGCGCGAGCGCGATCTCCAGGTACTCCGCCTCGCTGGCCGTGCCGGTGGGCGCGGCGTTCGCGTAGGAGACCCGGGGGTGCGGGGTGAACCCGGCCGAGTAGGCCATCGGCACCTCGGACCTGCGGAGCGCCCGCTCGAAGGCGCGTTGGAAGTCGCGGTGGCTGGTGAACCGCAGGCGGCCGCGCTTGGTGTACCGCAGCCGCACGCGCTGCACCACGGGTGCCGGCGGCGGTCCTACGGGCTGTCGCTTGCCCAGTTTGTCCTCAGTCCCTCGGTCGCTCAGGGGCCGCGCCGGCCGTCGTCGGTGGCGCGCGGCGGGTGCCCGTGTCACGGGCCCCTCGGATTCCCAGGTTACGACGGGGAGGTGGGCACCCAGTACCTGAGCTTCTCGCCGCGCTGGTCCTCGAAGACGCCGCCGGTGGCCTCGATGACCTTGCGGGAGGCGGCGTTGTCGGCGTCGCAGGTGACGAGCACCGGGTCGAAGCCGAGGCCCCAGGCGTGCGGCAGCGCGGCGCGGAGCATGGCGCGGCCGTGGCCGCGGTTGCGGGCCGAGGGGCGGACGTCGTAGCCGATGGTGCCGCCCCACTCCCGCAGCCGGGGCGTCAGTTGGTGGCGGAGGGAGAGCCGGCCGAGCCAGGTGTCGCCCTCGACGAACCAGAGCGTGGTGGTCGGCACCATGCCGGCGGGGCGCGGGGTCTCGGGGCGCGCGTCGGCGATCAGCGATCTCACGTACTCGTCGAACCCGCCCTGCTCGGCCCAGCGGTCCCGCCAGACCGTGATCTGGTGGCCGAGCAGGGTGTCGTCGGAGGCGCTGCCGCGCCCCTCGCCCTGGAACTCACGGACGGCGTCAAGAAACGTGTTCCGCAGAGAACTGCGAGGTGTGATCAACATGGGCACCGAACCATCCTGGGGGCCTGGTCAGCCCCCGGCAACAGCGCCTCGGGCGGCGTCGGCGGGCCCGTTGACATAACGCCAGGTCAGAGCGGGACTACGGGCAGCGACAGCCGTCCCGGATTTTCCGGGGACCCTTCCGGAGGGCCGTTCCGGGGCGGTTCGCGGGATTCGCCGGGCCGGCCGGCGGGTGCCGGCGTGTGCCGTCGGCGGGTCAGTCGAGGTCCCAACGGGTCTGCGCGTAGGCGCCCTTGGCGAAGCCGAAGGCCCGGACCGGGGTGACCTCGAAGAGCAACGCCTCGCCGCCCTCGTCGTGGGTGAGCACGCCGTCGCCGACCCGGAACGCCCAGTCGGGCCCGTACTTCGCGGCGTAGGAGTCGGCGAGCCGGCGCAGCACGGCCGGGTCGGTGACCCGCGCCGCCGCGCCCTCGACGGCGATGTCCAGGCCCTCGGCGAGGGCGTTGCGGCCGGTGGTCAGGACGACGGCGGGGTTGGCGGCGAGGTTGCGCGCCTTGCGCTCGGTGGCGCCGGTGGTGAAGTAGGCGCGGCCTTCGCGCCAGATCGCCAGCAGCGGGGTGACGTGCGGGCGGCCGTCGGGGCGGACGGTGGAGAGCCAGAAGACCTCGGCGTTCTCCAGCAGTTCGAGGGCGGCCGACCAGGGCGTGGGCTCGGCGCCGGGCGCGCTGAACTCGGGGTCCAGCGTGGTGGTCGGTTCGTTCGTGGCCATGGGGCGCACCTCCGGGAGGGGTTGTCTTCTCGGAGGTGGACCGGGGCGGCACCCGAAACTCATCGTCGTGAACGGCGCCGCCCCGTGGCCCGCTCGGGAGCGGGGCACGGGGCGGCGCGCGGTGGGGGGTTCTTCGGCCCGGCGTGACGGTGTGGGGGGCCCGGGCCGGGAGGTCCCGTCAGCCGGTCCCGGTGGCCGACGAGTTCGGCGGGACGGTGAGCGTGGCGCCGTCGGAGAACGTCACCGTCTGCTCGCTGTCGCCGTAGTTGTGCGCGGTGTAGGTGGTCGACGAGCCGTTGGAGAAGGCCGCCGCCGTCGGGCTGTCGGCGGTCACCGAGGTGTCGGGTGCGCCGACCGCGTCCAGGGTGTAGATCCAGTGGTAGACGTGCGCCCAGGACTCGCCGGCCTCCGGCGTGTAGCTGCCGCCGCCGTCGCCGTCGTAGGCCGCGCGGGCCGCCGCCGGGTCGGCGAGCGCCTGGAACTCCCAGAGGATCTCCTTCCACTCCACGGGCGGGCCGCCGTTCTCCTCGACCAGCTCCTCCAGGTTGCGGACGATCGCGTCCTGGTCCTGGGCGAGGTGCAGCGAACCGCCGGTCACCGGGAGGACGTTGATGCCGTGGATCTCCTCCGGGTTGCCGGTCCACCAGGTGGCGTGGGCGCCGCCGTTGCTCCAGACCATGCCGAGGGTGTTGTGCTGGTAGTCGGCCGGGAAGTTCTCCTCGTTGCCGTCGAACCAGTACTGCCGGATGGCCTCGGACTCGGTGGTCAGCAGGTAGACGCCGAGGTCGCGCAGCTCGGTGTCGCCGGTGGCCGAGCCCCACAGGATCAGGCCGGCGCTGAGGTTGACCGACTCCGACGAGGACTCCTGGTTGTTGCCGGCCGCGAAGCCCTGGTGGCCGGCGGCCCAGCTGTGGCCGGCGTAGACGTCGAAGCCGCGCAGGAACGGGTAACGGTCGTCGTCGCGCGCCGGGTTGGCGGCGTCGGCGATCAGCTCCTCCACCATGCCGCCCCAGGCGGATTCGGCGGCCCACTCCGGGTCGTACTGGGCGATCACGGCCGCCCCGTAGACGAAGTAGGAGTAGTGGAAGTGGTGGTCGTTCAGCTCCTGGTCGCTGCCGTAGGAGGCGGGGTAGCCGGTGAGCGTGCGCCAGTCGGAGTCGTAGACGAACTGGGCGGCGCCGCCGGCGGTGAACCACTCCTCGAAGCCGGCCTTCATGGCGTCCAGGATGGTGTCCCTGGCGGCGGTCTCGCCGATCTGGTCGGCGATGCCGACGACCTGCGCGAGGCGGCCGAACTGCTTGCCGCTCCAGTAGGTGTCGCCGAAGCCGACGGTGGCGTCGGCCGCCACCTCGTTGACGAACGAGGCGAGTTGGGCCTGGTCCGGGCCGCCGCTCTCGGGCAGCGTCGGCAGCACGCCGACGACGCTCTGGGTGGTGGTGAACGAGGCGCCGTCCCGGACCCGCATGGTGCCGCGCGGGGAGACGTACTCGTAGTCCGTCAACTCGTCGGTGGTGTGCTGCCACTGGTGCGGGTAGAGGGCCTGGATGGTGCCGGTCTCCTCGCCCTCCCTGGCCTCGGTCTGGAGCGTGTAGGTCGCGCTGACCTGGCCGCCGGCCTCGTCGTAGGACCAGTCGACGGTGGAGCCGGTCACGAAGCTGTAGGCGTACTGGGCGTAGAGGTCGAGCGCGGACTGGTCGGGCAGCACGGCGACGGAGTAGTAGCCGTTGCCGCCGAGGTCCGAGCTGATGGTGTTGCCGGAGACGGTCCAGGCGCTGCCGCCGGGCGCGAACAGCGCGTAGTTCCGGCCGTTGACGGTGACGCCCAGGGTGCTGCCCTCGTCGGCGAAGACCTCGGGCGCCGCGCCGGTGGTGATCTCGGCGTCGCCGCCGGTGCCCTCGGCGTAGACGAACGGGCTGCCGTGGCCGATGGTGGCGCGGAAGGTGTGGGCGTCGTCCTCCCAGTACGGGGTGACGGTCCAGTCGGACCAGCCGTCGGCCTTGGTGTCGGGGGAGTTGAGCCCGGCCAGGCCGAGGGTCAGGTCCGCGACGTGGGGGAAGTTGTAGGAGCCGCCGTCGACGGCCGCCTGGGTCTGGTAGCCGACCTCAAGGCCGTTGGCCACGGCCTGGTAGCTCAGCGGGTGCCCGTACATGGGCTGGGAGTGTGGGATGTCCGCGTACCGCTTGAAGACCAGCGACGACCACCAGTCGTTGGTGGGCACGGGCTGGTCGGCGACGTTCTCGGTGACCTGGGGCAGGACCGGGTTGCCGTTGGAGTCCAACGGGCCGACCGCGCCGTCCGGCCTGGTGTCCGAGTAACTGCCGCTGCCGACCGGTATCTCGGCGGCGGTCGCGGAGCCCGGGACCAGGGTCAGTCCGGCGACCGCCGTGGCGACGGCGGTCAGGGCCAGGACGACGCGTCTGGGGTGGGTGAGTGGCCGCATGAATGTCGTACCTCGCAACCGGTGGGGGGAAGGGGGACGGCTGAGAGCGCTCTCTGGCGCTTGAACCTAGAGACCGGCAAATTTTGTGTCAATGGATCGAACGGGAACCGGGACAAGTCCGGTCCCGCGCGTTCAGAAGTCGCAGACTCCCGGGGTGCGGCGGTCAGTTGGCGGGGGCGCGGGGGGCGTACCGGCGGCGCGCGGGGCGCGGGGGCGGGCGCGCGGGCGGGACCGCCGGCCGGGTGGCGCGCGCCGGCGAACGCCCCGAGCGCCATAACCGACAGAACGTCACACGGCACCCAAAGCGAAACCCGAAAGGCATTCAACAGCCCTCTGGGAAAGCTTGTTTCTCCTACCGCCGCGTGAGTATCGTGGCGACCGGGAGGACGTCTTCGCACGCCGAATAGCTCCACTGACCAGGGCCGGCGACGTCCTCAACGGGGTGCCAAGCGAAATGGAGTTCCGAATGTTGAGCGCGCTCGACTCGCGCAGGTTCACGCTGCCGTCACGGCCGATTTCCCACGGGTAGCCGACACTTCGGCACCGCCGCCGCACGCCGGGAGAAACCACTCCGGCAGAGGCCGGGAACCGTTGGACGGGCAGCCGCACTTCCCGCATCCGCGATCACTTCGGCGCGCACGCGTACCACTCCGCGCGTCTGGTCAGTGATCTCTGATCGGTGACCCCCTGGCCAATCGCCGGAGAGATCACCGGATCGGAAAGATCACCAGAAAGATCACTCACGATGATGGCGACTTCAGCCGTGGAGATCAGGCCACCCGAACTCTCCACCGCACGGCTTGTTCTGGCCTATCTGATCACCGGACTCGCGACCTTCATGGCGGGGCTCGACAACCTTGTCGTGACCACCGCGCTGCCCGCGATCCGGGCCTCGTTCGAGGTTGGCGTCTCGGATCTGACCTGGACCGTCAACGCCTACACGATCGCGTTCTCCGTGTTCATGCTGGCCGCCGCCGCGCTGGGCGACCGGTACGGGCGGGTGCTGATCTTCACGGTCGGCATCGCGGTGTTCGGGGCGTCCTCCGCGCTGGTCGCGCTGGCCCCGACGATGCTCTGGTTCAGCCTCTTCCGCGCGGTCCAGGGCATCGGCGCCGCCATGATCATCCCGCTGGCGATGACCCTGCTCATCGGGGTGGTGCGGCAGAAGGAGCGGCCGATCGCGCTCGGCATCCTCGGCGGCATCAACGGACTCGCCATCGCCCTCGGCCCGTTCGTCGGCGGCTGGCTCGTGCACAGCGTCGACTGGCACGTCATCTTCTGGCTCAACGTGCCGATCGCCGGCGTCCTGGTGCCGCTGGCGGCGCTCTCGTTCCGGGGCACCGCCCGCGTCGCACGCGCCAGCATCGACGTGCCCGGCATCGTCCTGCTCTCGCTCGGGCTCACCGGCCTCCTCTTCGGCCTGTTGCGCTCGGAACACTCCGGCTGGCCGCGCGCCGACAGCGGCGGCCTCATCCTGCTCGGCCTCGCGCTGATCGCGGCGTTCTGGCAGGTGGAGCTTCGACTGCCGGCGCCGATGCTGCCGCCGCGCCTGCTCGGCTCGCGCGGCTTCCGGCTGTCGCTGGCGACGGCGCTGCTCACCAGCGCCGGCGTGTTCGGCGCGGTCTTCCTGATGACGCAGTACCTCCAGGTCGTCCTCGCCTACAACCCGCTGCGCGCCGGGCTCGCGACGCTGCCGTGGACGCTGGTGCCGCTGGTGGCGGCGCCGGCGGCCGGCATCCTCGCCAGCCGGGTCGGTATGAAGTGGCCGCTGGTCGTCGGCACGGCGCTCCAGGCGGGCGCGCTCGGCTGGTTCGCGCTGGTGCTGCGCTCCGACGTGCCCTATGCGCTGCTGCTGCCCGGGCTGGTCTGCGCGGGCCTCGGCATGGGCGTCTTCTTCGCCCTGATCACCGGCCAGGCGATCTTCTTCGCCAGCTCGGAGGACGAGGGCATCGCCTCGGGCGTCGGCAACTCCGTCCGGGAGATCGGCGTGCTGCTCGGCGTCACCGTGGCGGCGACCGTCTTCGCCTGGAACGACGGCGACTCCTCGGCCGCCGGATTCACCGCCGCCACCCCCACCACCCTGCTGGTCACCGCCGGCGTCGTCGCCGCCGCCGTGATCACGGCGGTGCGCACCCCCAACGACTCACCCACGCCCCTGACTGAGGAGAGCAGTTGACTTCCTTCCTGATCGCCAGTTCACCCCTTCTCGGACATGTCTCCCCCTGTCTGACCATCGGCGCCGAGCTGACCCGCCGAGGTCACCAGGTTCGCTTTCTCACCGGCACCCGGCACAAGGAACGGGTCGAGGCGGCCGGCGTCAGGTTTCTGCCGCTGCCGCCCGGCGCCGACTTCGACGACCGCGATATGCGGTCGGCCTTTCCGCAGGTGGCCGAGCTGACCGGAATCAAGGGACTCAGCGCGGCCGTGCTCGAAGTGTTCTCGAAGCCGATCGACGCGCAGTACGAGGCGATGACCGCCGCGCTCGAAGCCGAGAAGACCGATGTGATCCTCACCGAGATGCTGTTCGCCGGCGTCTATCCGCTGACGCTGCTGCCGCGCGAGGAGAGACCACGCATAGGGATACTCGGCATCAGCCCGCTCACGCTCAAGGCGCCGGGACTTCCCCCCTATGGAATGGGGCTCCTTCCCGCGACCAACACGGCGGAACGTGTGCGGAACGCGACGCTCCGCGTTCTGGCGCGGGCGGTGGTGTTGCGGCCGGCGCAGAAATACCTTTCGCGGGCGATGCGGAGGCTGGTCGGAAAGCGGCTGCCCTGCTCCTTCTTCGAGATGCCCGGTCTTGGCGACGCCCTGTTCCACCTGGGCACGCAGGGGTTCGAGTATCCCCGCCCCTCGGCCCGCACCGAGATCATCTACATGGGCCCGCTGCCGTCGAAGTCCATCGGCGGGACCCGCCCCGACTGGGCCCCCGACCTGGAGGGCCGCACCGTGGTGCACGTCACCCAGGGCACCGTCGCCAACGCCGACCTGTCGGCGCTCATCATCCCCACGGTCGCCGCGCTCGCGGACTCCGACGAGCTGGTCGTGGTCAGCGGCGGCGGCCGGCCCGAGGCGGAGGTCGAGGCCGCCATCGTCGACGCGCTCGGCGCGGTGCCGGCGAACGTGCGGATCGGCTCGTACATCGACTACGACTGGCTGTTCCCGCAGGTCGACATCCTGGTCACCAACGGCGGCTACGGCGGGGTCAACCTCGCGCTGCGGCACGGCGTTCCGCTGGTCATCGCCGGCGACACCGAGGACAAGCCGGAGGTGGCGGCCCGGGTCCACTGGTCGGGGGCAGGACTGAAGATGAGCAGCGCTTCGCCGAGCCGGGAGGAGATCGGGGAGGCCATCGCGACGCTGCGCCGCGAGGACTCCTACCGGGCGAAGGCGGCGTCCATCGGCGCGGAGATCGAGGCGGCGCCGGGCTTCGACGCGATAGAGGACTTCGCGGCGCGGCCGGCGCTCCAGGTCGCCCGGGCGGGCTGAGCCCGCGCCGGCCGCACGGGCCGAGGGCCCGGGTTCCGGTCGTGGTGACCGGAGCCCGGGCCCTGCTGGCTGTGCCTGCTGTTTGTTGTCTGGTCTCGGTCGGTCAGTAGGCGCTGTCGACGTTTTCCATGGAGCCGTAGCGGTCGGCGGCGTAGTTGCAGGCGGCGGTGATGTTGGCGACGGGGTCGTAGATGTTCTCGCTGGTGCCGTCGACGTGGTACTGCTCGAAGGTGGGGTCGATGACCTGGAGGAGTCCCTTGGAGGGGATGTCCTGTTCGGCGTTGGTGTCCCAGAGGTTGATGGTCAGGGGGTCGCCGGCGGACTCGCGCATCAGGTTGCGGTGGATGGACTCGTAGGTGCCGGGGATGCCCTCCTTCTCCATGATCTTGAGGGCTTCCTTGATCCAGCCGTCGATCTGTTCGCTGGAGGCGGGTTCGGGCTTGGGCTGCTCGTTCTGCGGGATGACGACCAGCGAGCCGTCCTGGTGGTACTTCTCGCCCCGGCCGGTGTCGGCGTCGAAGCCGTCCGCGTGGCCGTCGATGACGCCCTCGGCGGGCTTGCCGTCCTCCGCGGCCTGGTTCTCGTCCTCGGGCTGGGTCTTCTCGGCGGGCTTGCCGCCCTCCTCGGCGTCGGCGTTGTCGCCGTCGTCGGCGTGGTCGGCGTCGCCGTTGTCACCGTTGTCGTCGGCGTCGTCACTGGTGGTGGGCTTGCCGAGGAGGCCGTCGGGGCCGTGGGGGGTGTAGGCGGCGGGGGCGGTGGTGTGGTCGGCGGTGGCGGTGGTGATGCCGGCCTGGGTGGTGTCGTCGGCGGTGGCGGTGGTGGCGAAGGGGAGCGTCAGGGCCGTGGCGCCGACGGTCACGATGCCGGCCATCACGACCGGACGGGTCATGGTCCGGAAGGTGCCGTGGGTGCTGGCGGTCATGAAGGCGTCCTCTTTCGTGAAAGGGGGCGGGGGTGCGGGTCGCTGGTGGGCGGCCGACACCCAACATGCACCGCCGACCACCTCCATGGCAAAGCCCTGACCTGCGAAAACACCCCCACACCCCGGGACCTTCGACCCACCCCACACCCCGCCACGACACCACGCCCACACCCCCCGCCCGTCCACGACCCGGCCTCGTAGAGGACCAACGACCTGTGCCGGCCCTCACACCCGAAGGACCCCCAACCCACCCCACAGCCACCCAACCACCACGAACGGTGAGCGCCGCGACGTTCCCGCCCATCCCGGGGGAACCGGCAGGAAAGCGCGGCGCAAGCGGCCCCCGCCATCCTCGTCGGGCCGGGGGGAACCGTGGGGCCGGGCGGCCCACCCCCCGGCCCCCGCCGGCCGCTCCGGCGGGGGAACCACAGACCCGAGGGGGAACCACCATGCGCCGTCGACTCGCCACACTCGCCGCCGCGACCGCTCTGCTCGCCGGGGGGCTCGGCCTCACCGGCCCGACCACCGCCAGCGCCGCCAGCTCCGTGGGCTGGTGCGACGGGGTCAAGCGCATCCCGCACCCGGGCGGCACCTACCTGGCGCAGCCGTATCACAAGGCCACCGGCAGCGGGAACTGCACGCTGGGCTCCGGCGCCTCGGGACCGGCCGTGAACGCGCTCCAATCCGCGCTCAAGCACTGCAACGAGCAGTCCTCGCTCGTGGTGGACGGCGAGTTCGGGCCGGCCACCCAGCGTGCGTTGACCAACGCGCAGCGCCTGCGGGGCGCCGAAGCCGACGGCATCTACGGGTCCGAGACCCGCGCCAAGCTCCACTGGAGCGTGCACACGCCCTCGGGCGAGATTCGCGCCTGCGCCACCCACAAGTGATATCGAACGGGGGCACGCCCCGGCCCGGCGGCTCAGCGGAGTCGCCGGGCCGGAGGCGTTCTTGACCGGGCCATGCCATTGTCGCGATCATGACGCCACCCCCACCCCTGGAGGCGCGTCATGCGCAGACCTTCCCGTGGCAGGCGGACCGCCCTCGCCACCACCGTTCTCGCCCTCTCCCTGGCCCTCGCCTTCGGCGCGCAGGCCACCGCGGCCCCCGACACCGTGGCGGCGCGGCAGACCTGGGAGGAGAGCGCCGTTCGGCAGTACGAGGTCGCGGGCGTCGCGACCGCCGAGCAGCGCACCGAGCTGGCCCGCACCGGCACCGCGATCGACGAGGTGCGCGCCGGGTCCGTGGTGATCACCGCCGACGCCGGGCACGCCCGTCAACTGGCCGACCTCGGCTACGCGTTGACCCCGCTCGGCGCGCCGGCCGAGCGCGGCGTCAGCGCCGCCGCACCCGCCGACTACCACACCTACGACGAGGCGCTCGCCCTGGTCGCCGAGGCCGAGGCCGCCCATCCGGACCTGGTCAGCAGCCAGGTCATCGGCCAGTCCCACGAGGGCCGCGACCTGGTCGCGGTCAAGATCAGCGCCAATGTGGCCGCCGACGAGGACGAGCCGGAGGTGCTGTTCACCCACAACCAGCACGCCCGCGAGCATCTGACCGTCGAGATGGCGCTCTACACCCTCGACGAGCTGACCTCCCAGTACGGCACCGACCCCGAGGTCACCGCGCTGCTCGACAGCCGCGAGATCTGGCTGATCCCCTCGGTCAACCCGGACGGCAAGGTCTACGACCAGGAGTCGGGCTCGTTCCTCAACTGGCGCAAGAACCGCCAACCCAACGCGGGTTCGTCCGCCGTCGGCACCGACCTGAACCGCAACTGGGACCACGAGTGGGGCTGCTGCGGCGGCTCGTCCGGCTCGCCCGGCAGCGACACCTACCGGGGCTCGGCGCCCGAGTCGGGCACCGAGACGGCGGTGGTCGCCGACTTCGTGCGCGGTCGCGTGATCGGCGGCGAGCAGCAGATCACCGCGCACATCGACTTCCACACCTACGCCGAGCTGGTGCTGTGGCCCTACGGCTACACCTACGACGCCACCGGCCCCGGCCTCACCGAGGACGACGCGGCGGCGTTCGAGGCGCTGGGCACGGCCATGGCCGACACCAACGGCTACACCGCACAGCAGTCCAGCGACCTGTACATCACGGACGGCTCGATCAACGACTGGGCCTGGGCGGACCAGGGGATCTTCTCGTTCACCTTCGAGATGTACCCGCCGTCGCAGGCGGGCGGCGGGTTCTATCCGCCGGGGAGCGTGATCGACCGGGAGACCGCCCGCAACCGGGAGGCCGTGCTGACGCTGCTCTCCTACGCGGACTGCGTCTACCGGGCGGCCGGGCTGGAGAACGAGTACTGCGCGGCATAGACCCCGCGCGCCCCTGCCCCCGCCCCGGGTGACCCGTCCCGTTCCCGCCCCCGGCCGGGGGCGGGGCGGGCGCCGGGGCCCCGGTACGCTGCCCCGATGACCGGAAGCACGTCGCAGGCCCCCGTCCTCGTCTCCTTCGCCGAGGAGTACTTCGCGCCGGTCTCACGCGAGCTGCGCCGGGAGGCCCCGGTGGTCGGAATCGAGCGGCTGGGGCCCGACCTGGCCGGGGTCACCCTCGACGGCATGGGCCTCGGGAAGCTGGCGACCGTGGTGCGCGAGGCGCCCGTCGTCTTCGCCAAGCACCTCACGGGCGAGGCGGCCCGGCTGCCGCTGGACGGCGTGACGCTGCCGGCGGTCGCCGCGCGTGCCGTCGCCGTGGTGGACGAACGGCTGCCCGCCGGCGGGGAGTTGGCGCTCCAGTGCTGGGTGAGCGGGCAGGACCGCACGGGCTTCGGCTCGGCGGCGCTCTTCCGGGAGATCGCCGACGCGCTGGGCGCCTCGGGCCGCGCCGTGCGGCGCACCGGCCCGGAGTGGGTGCTCTCGGCCTGCGTCCACGACCGGGGCGTCTCGCTCGGGCTGGCCGCCGCCGACGAGGCGCTGTGCGGCTGGCCCGGCGGGCGGGTGCGGCTGGCCCGCTCCAGGGACTCCGTCTCGCGCGCGGAGTTCAAGCTGGAGGAGCTGATCTCGACGACGGACCTCCCGTTCCCGCGCCGGGGCCGGGCGATCGACCTGGGCGCCAGCCCCGGCGGCTGGACCCGCATCCTGCGGGAACGCGGCCTTGAGGTCTGGTCCGTTGACCCGGGCGACCTGGCGCCGGCGCTGGCGCGGGACCCGCTGGTGCACCACGAGCGGACCACCGTCGGGCGCTTCCTGCCGGGCACCCCGGTGCGGTTCGACCTGGCCGTCAACGACATGCGGATGCCGCCGAAGCTGTCCTGCGAGACCATGCTCGACGTCGCGCGGGTGCTGCGGCCCGGCGCGCTGGCCGTCGTCACCCTCAAGCTCGGGAAGGGCGCGCCGGAGCGGACGGTGCGCTCCTGCCTGGACCTGCTGGGCCGGCGGTACGAGGTCCTGCTGGCGCGGCAGCTGCACCACAACCGGAACGAGGTCAGCGTGGTGGCGCGCCTGGCCGCCGCCCGGGGTGGCGGGCGGTGAAGCGGCCGGCGAACGGTTGACTCGTTCCTGCGGTTGCGGTCAACTAGTCACCGTGAGCGCCGAGTTGGCTTTGACCACGCGCGGCCACATCGACCTCGGTCGGGTGTGGTCGGCCTCCTGTCCTGGCTGCTGTCCGGGCTGATGCCCCCGGCGCGCCGTCGGCGAGGACCGACGGGGCGCGCCTGACCGCTCACCCCCGCTGACGCCGCGCGACGGCGTTCCCGCCCGCGCCGGTGGCGTCCGGCCCGCGCGCGCCCGCGTTCACCACCCTCGCGCCGGCGCGCGCTCCCGCCGCGTTCTTCACCCGCGCGCCGGCGCGCTTTCCCGCACCCCGACCCGAGCCGTTCCGCCCTGCCCCGAGCGAAGGGCCCGCCACGTCATGACCTCGCCATCCCCGCCGTCCCCACTGTCCCCGCCGTCCCCGCCGTCCTCCGACGAGCTGACCGTCGCCCCCGCGCTGCTCTCCGACCCGCTGGTCCGGCCGCTGCTGCGCGGGCTGGCGCACGAGTACACCGCCCGCTACGGCTCGGCGGCCAACGAGCTGAGCCGCTATCCGGCGGCCGAGTTCGCCCCGCCACACGGCCTGCTGCTGCTCCTGCTGCACGACGGCGCGGCCGTCGCCGGCGGCGCCTACCGCCGACTCGACGAACACACCGCCGAGTTGAAGCGCATCTGGACCCACCCGGCGCACCGCCGCCGTGGCCTGGCCCGCCGGGTGGTGGCCGAACTGGAACGGGCCGCCGCCGACCGGGGCTACCGGCGCGTCTGGCTGACCACCGGGCCCCGGCAGCCGGAGGCCAAGTACCTGTATCTGAACGCCGGTTACGCCCCGCTGTTCGACCTGGCCGCCGACCCCGAGACCCTCCGCCTGCTGCCGTTCGAGAAGCGCCTCCCGCCCCCCGCCGCGACGACCGCCGCCCCGCGCACCTGACCGCACCCCGACCGGAGGCCCCCGTGAGCAGCGCCCCGCCCGCCGCCCCCCTGCCCGCCCAACACGCCCCGCCGGACGACGACTTCGCGGAGCTGGCCACCCTGCCGGTGGTCCCAGCCCGGCACTACGGCCGCTGGCTGGCCGGGGCGCTCGTCGTGGTGCTGACGGCGCAGTTCCTGCACGGACTGGCCACCAACCCCGGCTGGGACTGGCCCACCTTCTTCGACTACCTGCTGGCCGAGAGCATCCTCAAGGCCGTCTGGCTGACCATCCAACTCACCTTCTACGGAACGGCGTTGGGATTCACGCTCGGCGTGCTGCTGGCCGTGATGCGGCTGTCACGCAGCCCGGTGCTCCGCGCCGTGGCCTGGACCTACGTCTGGGCGTTCCGCTCGATCCCGCTGATCGTGCAGCTGCTGTTCTGGTTCAACCTGGCCTATCTCTACCGGGAGTTGGGGCTCGGCATCCCGTTCGGGCCGGTGTTCTGGACGTTCGAGACGATGCACCTGGTCGGGCCGCTGACCGCCGCCGTGATCGGCCTCGCGCTGCACCAGGCCGCCTACGCCGCCGAGATCGTGCGCGGCGGGATCATCGCCGTGGACTCGGGGCAGCGGGAGGCCGCCGCCGCGCTCGGCCTGCCGAAGGCGCGGCAGCTGCGCCGCATCGTGCTGCCGCAGGCGATGCGCGGCATCCTGCCCAACGCGGCCAACGAGATCATCAGCCTCTTCAAGGGCACCTCGATCGTCTCGGTGATGGCGCTGGGCGAGCTGTTCTACCAGGTGCAGGTGATCTACGGCCGCAACGGGCGGGTGGTGCCGCTGCTGATGGTGGCGACCGTCTGGTACATCGTGCTCACCACGGTGCTGACCGTCGTCCAGCACGCCGTGGAGCGCCGGTTCGCGCGGGGCGCCGAGCGGGAGCAGACGCCGGGCGCGTTCCGGCGCGTCCGCGAGGTCCTTCAACGGCGGCCGTGGGCGGGCCGGTTGCCGCGCCGGGGGCAGGCACCGCCGGGCGCGCCCGGGGAGCGCGAGACGCGGGCGGGGGGCGCGCGGTGAGCGCGGGCGGGGGGCGCGCGGTGAGCCCGGGCACGCCCATGGTCGAGGTGCGCGGCGTGCGGAAGAGCTTCGGCGGGGTCGAGGTGCTGCACGGCATCGACCTGAGCGTGGCCGCCGGCGAGGTGACCGTGATCCTCGGCCCCTCCGGCTCCGGCAAGTCCACGCTGCTGCGCGCCATCAACCACCTGGAACGCCCCGACGCCGGACTGGTGCGCGTGGACGGCGCGTTGATGGGCCTGCGGCGGGTCGGCGGGCGCCTCCACGAGCTGCGGGAGCGCGCCGTGCTGCGGCAGCGGGCCAGGATCGGCTTCGTCTTCCAGAACTTCCACCTGTTTCCGCACCTCACCGCGTGGGAGAACGTGGCGGAGGCCCCGCTCGGGGCGCTGCGCCACCCGCGAGCGCGGGCCCGGCGGGAGGCGGCGGAGCTGCTGGAGCGCGTCGGCCTCGGCGACCGGCTGGACGCCTACCCGCGCCAGCTCTCCGGCGGGCAGCAGCAGCGCGTGGCCATCGCCCGCGCGCTGGCCCTCTCCCCCGGGGTGCTGCTGTTCGACGAGCCCACCTCGGCGCTCGACCCGGAGCTGGTGGGCGAGGTGCTGACCGTGATCAGGGACCTGGCGCGGGGCGGCACGACCATGCTCGTCGTCACCCACGAGATGGGCTTCGCCCGCGAGATCGCCGACACGGTGGTCTTCATGGACCAGGGCCGGATCGTCGAACAGGGCCCGCCGGAGGCGGTGTTGGACCGCCCCCGCCACCCGCGCACCCGCGCCTTCCTCGCCCAGGTCCGCTGACCAGCCCGCTCGCCCCGCCAACGAAACGAGGCCCCGATGAACGTCGTCGTCCGCCCGCCCCGCGCCCGCGCCACCGCGCGGCTGCCCGTCGCCCTGGCCCTGGCCGTCGCGCTGCCGCTGGCGCTGGCCGGCTGCGCCGACCCCGAGGACGGCGGCACCGAGCCGGCCTCGGAGAACGCCGGCGGCCAGGCCCAGGAGGTCAACCTCTCCCCCGACCAGGACCGCGTCACCACCGAGGCGGTGCCCGAGATCGCCGCGCTGGTCCCCGAGGAGATCAGGGAACGGGGCACCCTGGAGGTGGTCAGCACGTCCGGCACCGTGCCGCCGCTGTCGTTCTACGCCACCGACGACGAGACGGTGATCGGCGTGGAGACCGACATCGCCTCGCTGGTCGCCGACGTGCTGGACCTGGAGGTCACCTACCACGTGGTGGACTGGGCGAACATCTTCGTCGGCCTGGACAGCGGCCGTTACGACGTGGGCTTCTCCAACATCACGGTCACCGAGGAGCGCAAGGAGAAGTACGACTTCGCGACCTACCGGCTGGACAACATCGCCTTCGAGGCGCGGGCCGACGCCGACTGGACGGTGACCGGTCCCGAGGACGTCGCCGGCCGCAGCATCGGCGTCACCTCGGGCACCAACCAGGAGGCGATCCTGATCAGTTGGAGCGAGCAGAACGAGGCCGCCGGGCTGGAGCCCACCGACATCCGGTACTTCCAGAACTCCACCGACTACTACCTGGCGCTCTCCTCCGGCCGCCTCGACGCCTACCTCGGGCCCAGCCCCAGCACCGCCTACCACGCCCGGGTCACCGGCGAGACCCGGATCGTCGGCACGTTCTCCGGCGCCGGCGACGACATCCAGGGCGAGATCGCCGCCACCACGCTGCGCGACAACGGGCTGGTCGAGGCGCTGCACGCGGCGCTCAACGAGGCGATCGAGAACGGGAGTTACGGCGAGGTGCTGGCCCGCTGGGGCCTTTCTGACGAGGCCGTCGAGGCGTCCGAGATCAACCCGCCGGGGCTGCCGCCCACCGACTGAACCGGCGTCGCACGAAACGGGCCCGGCCGGGAAACGCCTCCGGCCGGGCCCTCCAACGTCCGTGCTCAGCAGGCGGGTTCGGTGGCGGCGAACGCCAACTCCAGGAAGCGGGCGCGGTAGAGGCTGACATCGGCGAACACGTCGTCCAGCGAGGAGGAGTTGACGTTGTACGACACCGCGAGGGTGTCGTCCTCGCTCAGCACCGGGTGCACGGCGACGTTGTAGGCGTAGATGTCGCCGGCCGCGCCCTCGTCGAACTCCGGCTGCCCCTCGGGCGCTTCGTAGATCCGCTCGCGCGGCGCGTCCGCGAACTCCCAGGGGCTGGGCGCGATGAGCGTGTCGATGCCCGGGTTGAGGTGGCTGTCCGTGGTGACCATGACGAACTGGCCCTGGACCTCGGCGACTCCGAACGAGGAACCGACCCCGTCGGCGATGGGCGCTGCCGCGTTCTCGTCGGCGACCCAGCCTGAGCCGCCCCAGAACTCCCAGCCGTCGCCCTCCAGTTGGCCGCCGGCGGCGCGGGCGACAAAGGCCGACTTGGCGTGCGGCGGGTTCTCGTCGCCCCGGACGCCGTAGATGTAGGTGTGGTCGCCGGCGGGCAGCAGCTCGACGCCCCAGGTGATGCCGGCCCCGTCGTAGGTGGGGACGATCCGGTCGAGGGTGAGGTCGGGCAGCGAGAAGACGGCGATGTCGGTGCCGATCCACTCGAAGCCGAAGTGCCCGTCGCCGGCGAGCTGTTGCTGGGCCTCGAAGACGAACAGCTCGTCGCCGTGGGCGATGCCGTCGGTGTTCCAGTACCAGGGCTGGTCGTTGCCCTCGTAGCCGACGACGGGCGCCGGGTCCTCGGGCGTGCCGCCGATGATCGTCTCGGCGGGGAGCGGGGAGTCGGTTCCGCTGGTGACGATGGTGTTGTGGAGCAGGCCCTGCGGCGGGATGCTCCCGTCGGGCTCGACCGGCCCGAGGAAGGTGTCGTTGAAGAGCCAGGCGGTGCGGCCGTCGGGCAGCGCGGCGGAGTAGGTGCCGTCGGCGGCGGCCCACTGGCCGAGCTGGGAGCCGTTGCCGAAGTCGGCCCAGGCCGACTGGGTTTCGGCATCGGGGGTGACGTTGACGACGGAGGTCGCGCACGTTCCGGCCTGGGCGTTCGGCTCCGCCGGTGGCGCGGCGCTGGTGACGGAGGCGGCGGCGAGCGTGCCGAGCACCGTGGCGGAGGCCACGGCGGCGAGGCCGGCAACGGTCCTTCTGCGTGGGGGTGTCAAGGGATCTCCTCCTGAATCGCTGGACGATGCACGGGAGTTGGGCTGTCTCACGATGGACAACCCGGTGTCGGCAGCATGGCACCGCCGGCCGGATGTGGGAACACCAGCCGATACGGGCGGGAGGTGGCGCCGGGACCGCGCCGACAACGGGCTGGCGCCGCCCCGGGAACGACGTCGCGCCGGCCCACCGGACACGGCGCCGGAGGGCTCCGCACCCGTCCCGGCCGCGACGACCTCGGTCGGCTCGGCGAGCGGGATCGCGATCTGGCCGCAGCGGTAGTCGACGTCGGTCGTCTCGCCGCGCCGCGCGCCGTTGGTCAGGAACACCATCAGCCCGTCCTCGGTCAGCACCGGCGGCGGGCCGATCTCGACCAGCAGCTCGTCCCAGGCGCCGGGCGTCGGGCCGTACAGGGGCTGGTCGTTGGGGCAGGGCGTCCAGTGCAGCAGGTCGTCCGAGGTGGCGTGGAAGATCGCGCCCTCGCCGAAGTACAGGTGCCAGCGGCCGCCGATGCGCTGGGGAACGATCACCCCGGCCTTGTGCCAGGTGCCGCCGGGGCGGGGGTTGGTCGTCGCGAAGGTGTCGAAACCGTCGGGGAGGATCGGCCCGTGCTTGGTCCAGGCGCGCAGGTCGGTCGAGGTCGCCGGGCACAGCCGGGCCGCAACGCCGTCCCAGCCGGTGTACGTCAGATGGAAGGTGTCCCCGATCCGGGTCACGCGCGGGTCCTCGCAACCGCGCGCCTCCCAGTCGTGCTCGGGCGAGAGCACGGGCGTCTCCTCGCGCCGGAAGGTGAAACCGTCGGCGCTGGTGGCGATCCCGATGTGGGACACGATGTCGTCGGCGTGCGCGCGGTAGAGCAGCACCACCTCGTCGTCGACGACGATCGCCGCCGGGTTGTACAGGTTGCTCGACTCCCAACTCTCGCCCCTGGTCCGCAGGATCGGGTTGCCGCCGTGCGGGACGAAGGGGCCGAGCGGGAAGCGCGCCGGCGGGGCCGTGCCAGGGGACGTGCCGACCGACGCCGTCCTCTTCGACGACTTCGCCGTCGGCCACTCCGTCACCGACGCGATGCTGGAGCGGGGGCACGCGGCGCCGGCGGTGCTGTGGAGCGAGTCGGACGTCACCAGCGTCCGCGACCGGTTCAGCGGGTATCTGCGCGCGCTCCACGACCGGGGGCTCGTCGGCCATCCGGACCGTTCCGCCCTGGTCAGCTACGTCGACCTGCCGCCCGAGCGGCGCCGCGAACGGCTGCTGTCCCTCCTCGACTCCCCGCTGGGACTGACCGCGCTGATCTGCGGCAACGCGGTAACGCGGTAACGCTGGCGCTCGCCGTCAACGACCTGCTGTCCCTGGACCGCGAGTTGCCGCACTCCGTCGAGCTGGCCAGCACGGACGACTCGGGCCCGGCCGGGCTGGCCCTCCTGACCGTGGTCTCAGCGCGGCTGCCCGCCAGCGCGATGGGGCAGGAGGCGGTCCGCCGCCTCCACCGCCGCATCGAGGGCGCCGCCGACCCCCTCGACCACGTCGTCCTCCCCGCGACGGTCTCCGCCCCCACCGCCCGCCGCAACACGCTCCGCTTCGTCCCGACGGACGGGTGAACGGCCGGCTGGTACCGCAACGGTGGTTGGGGGGCCGATCCCACGCCCCCACACCAACCACCGTCGCGTACCGGATCGGCTGGGATCAGGCGGTCAACTGGCCTTCGCGCACGTCGTCGATGAACGCGGCGAAGGATTCCGGGGCCAGCAGCAGCACCGGGCCGCCATGGACCTTGGAGTCGCGGAGAGCGACGGCGCCACAGCGCGTGGCGGTCAGGTCGGCGGCCTCGACGCAGTTGCCCCCGCCGTTGCTGTACGAGGACGTGAACCACGCGGCATCCGCCAGGACGGATGCCAGGACCTCGGCAGGGTGGTTGTTCATTCGGTGATCGCTCTCGATCGTTGCTGAGAAACTTCGGGGTGGCCCCCGGAGGCAGCGCCCCGGCCACCATCGCGTCGAACATGCGGGAGAAGCGACCCACATCGCGGGGCTTGTCCGATACCGCGACGGTGAACCAAGCGGTGTCCGTCTGGACCGCCGAGGGCAGACCATCGCCCAGAATCATGATGTTAACGTCATGGTAGGCGACATAGCCACTCCCCGCCTGCGGCAGGACCTGCAGGGTCACGTTGTCCCGGCCGGCCAGCTCGGCGAGTTCAGCGTACTGCCGGCGCATCACGTCCGCACCGCCGATGACATAGCGCAGGGCGGGCTCGTAGAGGACGCCCCAGATCTTCACCGGCTCCTCGTCGCGGGTGATGGCCTCCTTCCGCCTCACGCGGAGTTGAACGCTCTTCTGCCCGAACTCCGTGGTGGTCTCGTCAACGGGCTTGGTCAGCTCGTGCAGCGCCCGAGCGTAGCCCTCGGTCTGGAGATGACCCGAGATCACGGTCGGGTGGCGACCTGGGGGTTGGTCGAACTCACGGACGAGGTGGCGTTGGTCGTCTCCGAACTGGTCGCCAACGCGGTCCAACACACCAGGTGCCATGCGATCAGGGTCCGCGTCACGCGGCTCGCACCGGGGAGCGTGCGGGTCGCGGTCGTCGACAAGTCCCACTGCCTCCCCGTGCCCCGGACCTCGGGCGCCGAGGACGGCTCCGGGCGCGGCCTGACCCTCGTGGAGGCCGTGACCACCCGCTGGGGAGCGGACCCGCTGCCGTGGGGCAAACGCGTCTGGGCGGACTTGGAGCTGAGGCCCCGCGCCTGAGGCGCCACCATCGCCCCGACCCGCCCGGCGACCCCTGCCGCGCTCCTCCGGTCCCGAGAAGTCCCCCACCACCACTAGAACCAACGTCCTCGCTAACCAACCAGGAAAGAACCACGTTGATGTCTGCCCGCCTGACGACGCCCGTGCTTCCTCTGACGTGGGGCCGGAACAACCTGCCCGTCCCCTATGCCACCGCGTGGAGCGAGGAGACGGCCTCCGTTGGGAACGCGCTCACCACCCAGCCCAGTGGTATCGGCCTGGCCTACCGGGACGAGACACCTGCCGACCGCGACCGGCACGGCGTCCTGTGGGCCCGCATGACGGAGGCCCCGGGCGAGGGACGCCCCGACTTCAGCTCCCTGCACGCGAACCGGCAGCGCCGCAGCATGTTCGAGATGCTCTGCCAGGTGTGCGGCGGGCCCGCCAGCCGAACCCCCCGAGGCGTGCTGTTTCTGCTGCCACGCCCGGCCGGTGGGGAGGCATCGCACGACTGGGCCGAAGGCGCGCTGTCCACCAAGCCACCGTTGTGTGAACCGTGCGCGGATCTCGCCACCCGCCACTGCCCACACCTCGCCGACCCGCTGTTCGTTCGCTCCCGCAAGCCTCGGATCTGGGGCGTCTTCGGTGGGATCTTCACCCCCACCGCGAACGGCCTTCTCCCGTCGCCGTCCAGCGACTACCTCCCCTACGGCCACCCGGCGGCGTCGTGGTTCCTGGCATCCCAGCTTGTGATCGAACTGACGCGTTGCCGGGTGGTGGGCTGATCGTCAACTTGGTGCACGCTCCCGAGTCGCGCGCCAGCACATAGGAGGTGTGCGGGCCCTCCACCGTGAGGTTGTGGACAAACGCGCCCCGGGTGTGCCGGGTGGCGGTCGCGACGCGGCTCAACGTGCCGTCGAGGGCGGCCAGTTCGGCCCCGGGCGGCAGCTCGGCGGCTTCGGTCCAGGACGGGATGGTCGTCGGTGGCGACGACGACGGCCCGGCCGTCCTCGGTGTGAACGACCAACCGCGTCAAGTACTTGGTCCCCGTCGTGGCGATCTCGGCGGTCACCGTCCGCGCGCTGGTCTCGCCCGTCTCCGGGTCCGTGGCCACCGCCTCGTCACCGATCCGCACCTCCTCGATGGGACGGCTGGTGCCGTCGGCCATCAACACGCGGGTGCGGAGGACGAAGCTGCCACACAGCGCGCCGTCGCCGGTCGCCTTCCACCGTCGCCAGCGCGGGAGCTGGCCATTGAAGCGCCGCCAGAGATATGGATCTGGCGAAAAATCCGGTCAATCTGATCGGACAAGCCGAGGGAGACCAACCAGATAGCGATTGAACCTCAACTCGGGATGGGCTCCGTAGAGCACAGACAGAGCGGATTTCAGTGTAACTTCAGGAATTCTTTGAAATTCGGGCACAGAGACTCGTGACACCACTTGCGAGAAGCTGTACTGGATCTCCACCTCGTCACCGGACCTCACCGCCGTGATGAGGTCTTGGGTTTGAGACGACTCAACAACGGACTTTCCGGCGGACATTACCTCACGACGCAGCTGCACCATCATGAGGAGAAAATCTACGACGGGCAGACCGGGAGTCCTCAGACTGATCTCGTTCGCTCCGTCATCGATGACTACATCAGCACGATAGCAGTGGAACGTCAGATCATCCGCAGTCAACTCGCGAAGCGCCACACCCGCCGAAACCCCCGCTCGCCAGGATGGGTCATCGAGACGAGGGAGAAACCTTATGGAAAACATGAAGCTCCCTAGTAAATGAATCGTGGCATGGCAGTAACAAAATTCCCTGCACCATCGACAACGACCCTCATACCGTTCTGCCCCATCGCACCTACCTCGACATCTCCGAAGTCATAGTCAATGTAATGACCACTACGCGGGTCAGCATTCGCCCTCGGAACTTCCACTCCGTTCTCGACCGCCTCATTCACCATCCCACCGAAACGTGACTTGTCGATGTCTTCAGCGAATACATTCTCCATCCGCCCATCCCGATGGTAGGAGCCGCCATGCGAATGCTGCTCCCAGGCATGGTCTAGTTGCCGGGTTCCAATGATGCAATCCGCATTGTGCGCCAGCACCGGCGTAGCCCCCGCCAGCACATAGTAGGTGTGCGGGCCCTCCACCGTGAGGTTGTGGACAGCGGTGCCCCGGGTGTGCCGGGTGGAGGCCGCGACGCGGGTCATCGTGCCGTCGGGGGCGGCCAGTTTGGCGCCGGGCGGCAGGTCGGCCGCCTCGGTCCAGGAGCGGGTCGTCTCGTTCCACACCGGATGGTCGTCGGTGGCGACGAGGACGGCCCGGCCGTCCTCGGTGTCGACGACCAACCGGGTCAGGTACTTGGTCCCCGTCGTGGCGATCTCGGCGGTCACCGTCCGCGCGCTGGTCTCGCCCGTCTCCGGGTCCGTCGCCACCACCTCGTCACCGATCCGCACCTCCTCGATGGGACGGCTGGTGCCGTCGGCCATCAGAACGCGGGTGCCGGGGACAAAGCTGTTGCACAGCGCGCCGTCGCCGGAGCGGCGTGTCGTGTCGGGGACGACGGCTCGGACGGCGATGAACGCCGCCTTCAGGCTGCCCGCCAGGTCGGTGCCGGTGTCGAGGCAGGCCCCCACGTCGGAGTCGGCGAGGCAGGTGGGCAGGTCCACCAGCGGAATGGCGCTGTAGAGGAACTGCCCCAACGCCTGCATCCACACCGGTGGTTGCTCGGGCACCGGCATCTCGTCCGTGCACGCCCAGCCGCAGCGGTACAGCGCGGCGGCGCGGCACGCGTCGTCGCACTGCGGCTGGTACCCCTGCGCGTCCTGGCGTGAGCAGCTGAACCCGCAGCGGTAGTCGCGTGCGGCCTGGCTGGCCCGGTTGCTCCAGGTGCGGCCGGCGCTGCCGACGGTCTGGCGGGTCGCGTTGGTGATCTTCCGCACCCCGCTCTTGATGCCCCGCACGATGTCCTTGAAGAACAGCCCCGACGGGTCGGCGAAGGTCAGCGGGTTGTTGTTGGCGTAGGTGTAGCCGTGGATCTGCTGCGGGTCGGTGAGGTCCAGCACCGGGTCGAGGGAGAGGAAACGGCCGGTGGCCGGGTCGTACTCGCGGGCGCCGAGGTGCGTCAGGCCGGTCGAGGTGTCGGTGGTGCCGCCGACGTAACCCCGGGTGCCGGGCCAGGAGTCGGCGTCCGCGCCCCGGATCTCGCCGAAGGGCAGGACGCGTCGCTGGCTGGCCTCCAGCGTCCACGCGTCGACGGCGACCCGGGCCGTGCCCAGGTGGTCGGCGAGGGTGTAGGAGATGTCGCCGTTGTCCTCCAGGACGACCAGGTGCCCGCCGCCGGCGTCCACATAGCGGGTGGCCCGGGCCGAGGTGGCGCCCGCCGGGAGGACGACCTCGGTGTGCCCGAGGTACAGCGTCGTCTCGGTCGGGGTGCGGCCGATGAGGCGGTTGCCCTCGGCGTCGTAGAGGTACTCGGTGCGGGTGCCGTCCGCCTCGGTGACCTCGGTCAGCCGCCCCTCGGCGCTCCACGCCAACTCCTGGGTGTCGCCGCCGGTCTGGCGCGAGACGGTGTTCCCGGCCTCGTCGTAGGCGTACTCCTCCAGCGAGGTGACCTCGGGGGTCTCCTCGACGACGGAGGTCAGGGTGTGCGGCTGCGGGCCGCCGGCCTCCGGGTAGGCGTAGGTGCGGGTGGTGTCCCGCTCGTGGAAGGTCTCGGTCAGGCGGTTGCCTGACAGGTCGTAGGCGTAGGAGTGCCAGTAGGGCGCGGGCCCGCCGATGGTCGCGTCGGCCGGGTCGGCCGCGCACTCCTCCTCGGTCTGGGCCCAGGCCTCGGTGAGGCGCCGCAGGTGGTCGTACCGGAAGCACTGGGTCTCGCTGCCGGTGAGGGAGACGTCGTTGATGGAGGTGACGTTGCCGGCCTCGTCGTAGGAGTAGGTCTCGTACCGGTCGGGCCCGCCGGCGAGGAAGCGCATGGTCCAGGAGGTCTTGAGGCGCTGCGTTCCCCACTCGTAGGTGTTGGTGACCCACGCCGCCTCGTACGCGTCCGGGTCGAGCTTCATCTCGAACTGGAGCGGCTTGCCCGTCAGGCTGTAGTTGGTCCGGGTGTACAGGCCCTGGGAGCCGTCGAGTCCGACCTGGCGTCGGGTGCCGTCCTCGTAGCGCGGGGTCACGGTCAACGGGGAGAGGTTGCCGGCGGCCGGGTAGGTGTACGCCTCGGGCAGGCCGGAGGCGGCGTAGCTGGTGGCCGTCTCGTAGGAGCCGGCGAGCGCGCCCTCCGACTCGGGGATGGTGACCTCGGTGCGCAGGGCGCGGTAGAGCGCGTCGTACTCCAGGACGCGGGTGGTGTACGGCTCGCCGTCCTCGTGGCGGGTGGCGGCGGCCAACTGCCCCTGGGCGCCGGGCACGGTGTCGTACTCCCAGGTCGCGAGGGTCTCGCCGGCCCCGTCGCTGAGTTCGGTGCGGCGGCCGAGGTTGTCGTAGGCGTAGGCGAGGGTTTCGCCGCGCGCGTCCGTGGTGCTGGTGACCTGGTCGCGGTCGTCGTGGACGGTGACGGTGGTGCCGGCATCCGGGTCGTGGGCGCGGGTGAGGCGGCCCAACTGGTCGTGTTCGTAGGTCCATTCGTTGCCGGCGGGGTCGGTGACCCGGGCCAGCTGGTCGCCGGGCGTGTAGGCGTAGCGGGTGGCGTCGAACGCGGCGTCCGGGGTGCGTTCGTGGTGCTGGCGGAGTTCGGTGGTGCGGCCGCGCGCGTCCTGGATCGTGGTGGTGGCGGTGTCGCCCTCGGGCGGGATGACGGTGGTGCGGTCCCCGAAGTAGTGGATCTCGGTGGTGCCGAGGACCGCGCCGCCGTCGCCGTTGCCCGCGACGAGTTGCCGCCTGGTCTCCCGGCCGAGGGCGTCGTAGCTGAGGCGGGTCTGGGTCTCGATCTGCGGCACGTCCGGCAGGTAGAGCTGGTTGGCCGGCGCGCCCGAGCCGTGGTACGGGGCGTGGGTGCGGTGCGGCAGGCCGAGGGCGTTGTAGAGGGTGTCGGTCAGCAGCCGCCCGCCGTCGGGGCCCGGGTCCTGGGTCTGGCGTTCGCGCAGCAGGCCGTCGTAGAGGACGTAGGAGGAGTCCTGTTCGCCGTCCACGCCGATGGTGCGGGTGCGCACGGCGACGGGCGAGCCCTCGACGAAGCGGTAGTCGAACTGGTACGTCGGGGTGTCGTCGGGGTCGCGGTCGGGCAGCCAGACGTGGCTGGCGCGGCCCAACGCGTCGTGGCGCAGGACGGTTTGGTGGCCGTTGGTGTCGGTGGTGCGCACCGGCAGGGCGCGCAGCGGGTCGAGCGCGATGACGTTGGTCTGCGCGGTGGCCGGGTCGTCGGGGTCGGCCGGCGGCGAGGTCTGGGTGACGGTGGCCGGCAGGCCGGTGGCGGGCTGGTAGGCGGTGGTGACGGTGCGGCCGTCGTCCCGCGCGGTGCGCTCGACCGTGTCGCCGGTGGCCGTGACGTCGGCGGTCAGGTCGGTGGCGGTCAGCTGGCGGCCGTAGCGGTCGAAGGTGCTGCCGGACTCGCGGTAGGTGGCGGTGGTGCCGTCGTGGGCGGTGAGTTGGGCGGTGGCGGTGAGGTCGCCGACGGTGGGGGTGCTGCCGTAGCCGAGGCCGTCGTAGGCGAGGCGCTGGTCGGTGATCACCTGGGTCGCGCGGTCGGGCGTCGCCGAGCAGGCGACGGCGACGGTCTCCACCCGGCTGGGCAGGGTCAGCAGGTCGCCGGGCGCGTAGCTGGTGCGGGTGCAGCGGTCGTCCGCGTCGTCCGCGAGGTCGCCCCGGTCGTCGGTCTGGACCAGCCGGCCGGCGACGGTGTCATAGCTGTGGGAGCGCTGGGTGGTGCGCCACTCCTCGCCCGCGCCCTGGTCGAGTGAGGTGAACGTCGTCTCGCGGGCGGTGCCGGTGAGGTGGGCGGAGCGGGTGCCCCAGTCGGAGACATAGCGGCGCTCGTTGACTTCCTCCCCCGCCTAAAGGCAGGGGATTCCAGTGGTCGCCCGCTGGGTTTCCTGTTTCATCGACGACTGCCCTGTCCGGGAGGACTCCCGTTGAGGTCTTACACCGTCTCCACAGGCAGACGCGGCGAGCCCGGCCGCCAGAATGGTGCGTGCCGCGTTCCCATCACGGTCATGCGTGGTGCCGCACTCACACGTCCAAGTCCGGACGTGCAACGGCAGCTTCTCGCGGATCGTGCCGCAGGCCCCGCACAGCTTGGCGCTGGGGAAGTAGCGGTCGATCACCACCAGTTCACGCCCGTACCAGGAGCATTTGTACTCCAGCATGGAGCGCAGCTCGCTCCATGCGGCGTCGGAGATGGCGCGGGCGAGCGAGTGGTTCTTCAGCAGGTTGCGGACGGACAGGTCCTCGATCACGACCGTTTGGTTCTCACGGACGAGCCGAGTCGACAGCTTGTGCAAGTGGTCCCGACGCCGGTCAACGATCCTGGCGTGCACCTTGGCGACGCGGCGCCGGGCCTTGGCCCGGTTGTTGGAGCCCTTCGCCTTGCGCGACAACTCCCGCTGCGCGCGAGCCAGGCGAGCGCGATCCCGGCACTCATGCTTCGGGTTGGCGATCTTCTCCCCGGTGGACAGCGTCACCAGCGAAGCGATCCCGACGTCGACACCGACCGCGTTCGTCGTGGCCGGGGCCGGGGCGATCGTGTCCTCGCACAGCATCGAGACGAACCAACGCCCCGCCCCGTCGCGGGAGACCGTCACCGTCGAAGGACTCACACCCTCGGGCAGGGGACGCGACCAACGGATATCCAACGGCCCGACCATCTTCGCCAGCGTGAGTTGCCCGTCACGGAACGTGAACGCGGAGCGGGTGTACTCAGCCGAAGCCCGGGACCTCTTCCTCGACTTGAAACGCGGATACTTCGCCCGCTTGCCGAAGAAATTGGTGAACGCGGTCTGAAGGTGACGCAGCGCCTGTTGGAGCGGGACGCAGGACACCTCGGCCAGGAAGGCCAGTTCCTCGGTCCTCTTCCACCCGGTCAGCATCGCCGACGACTCCGCGTAGGAGACCCGGCGCCGCTCACCGTGCCAGGCGCGGGTGCGTTCCTCCAGCGCCCTGTTGTAGACGAGGCGGACGCAGCCGAACGTGCGCGACAGCTCCACCGCCTGCTCGCTCGTGGGGTAGAAGCGGTACCGAAAAGCCCGCCTGACCTGCCGCGTCACACCGCACACTCTATCAACGCTCGTGTAGACGCCGGACGTTGCTTGGTGACCGGTGGACGCCGGTCCGCCCCAACGGCGAACCGGCTTTCCCTGCCCCGCTCCGCGCGAGCTTCGTTCTCTCCCCCGGCTGAAGCCGGGGGTATCCACGAAGGAGACCGATGAAGCCGGCGCCGAGGTCGAAGCCGTCGCCGGCCCAGGAGCCCTGGTTGTTGGTGCCGCCGGTGCGGCCGTCGATGGTCGCGGCCGAGTAGTCAAGCGACAGCTCGGGCACCAGGCCGCCGGGCACGTCGGGCGCCGGCATCGGGTACGACCAGGTGAAGTCGCCGGTGTTGAGGCCGACTTCCCAGCTGGCGGACGGCGAGAGCTGCGACGCCGTGTGGTCGCCCTGCTCGCCCTCGTCCGCCGCCACGGCGGCCAGCAGCAGCGGCTCGCCGGGTTCGAGCGTCACGTCGGGGGCGGTCAGCGTCTGCCGGCCGGTGTCGTTGACGGAACGGACCGGCCGCCGCTCGCGGCAGTCGGCGTCCTCGGGGCGCTCCGCCGCGCAGGCGGGGAGCTGGACGAACGTCAGACGGGAGCCGTAGTTGCCGCCGTAGGCGTCGGCGAAGGCGGCGTAGTCCAGTTCGACGCCGACCTGTTGGGCGACGGCCGGGTTCAACGGGGAGGCGGGGGCCGTCTGTTGGGCGTTCCCGGCGTCCTCGGGGAGGGTGACGGCGAGGAGTACACCTCGGGTGCCGGTCGCCTCGGCGGCCGCCGGGTCGTAGGTCTCGACGGTCGCCGTTCGCCCGGCCCGCGCGCCCTCGGCGGGCGGCTGCTGGGCCATCGGCGGGGCCACCCGGGGGGCGACCAGCCGCACCGCCGAGTCGGCGACGGCCGGGCTGAACCCGGCGCTCGCGGCGCCGGGCAGCGGCACCTCGACCCGTGCCGGCTCGGGCCACGCGGCCGCCGGCTCGGGCGCCGGCGTCACCTCGTGCGACTCCGGCCGGGGCGGCACCGGCAGCCCGTCGGTGCCGGGCACCGACGGCTCCGACGCCGGCAACTCCGGCCGCCCGCTGTCGTCGGCCGTCGCCGTGCTCATCGTCGCGGCCTGCAACAGCGAGCCGATCATCAACAGCGCCAGCGCCAATGACACCCGCCGGGACGGGGCGGCGGCGGAACGCGCGGGCGCCCCTCGGCGGACGGCCGTCCCCCGCGCAGCGGGAGCAACCCTGCCCAGCCGCAGCGGTCTCGTCCCGCCCAGGTTTCCGGACCCACGCATCGGTCGAACCCCCTCCACGGATCACACACATCCCCCCATGGAGGCGTGACGGGCCGTCACTCTATGGCGACGCAAACGACACGAACAGATCGAGGCTGATGGACATTCAGGCATAACCAAGAAGATTCAGATCAACGGTGATCGTGATGTGCGCCACACCGTATCGACCACCAGGGCGTCACGCCGTCGCGACCGAGCGCGTACATCACGCCTCGCCGGCTCGCTCAACTCATCGTGTATACAGCGGAGTTGACTCGGCGACGCACCCTCGACCAACACCTCGCAACCACCCCCACCCACTTGACGCCTGTACGTCAACACCCCGTAACCCCCTGTGCCACCATGACGAACCATCAACCAAACGGTGACGCAGACGTGGGGGACGGGTGCGTCGCATGGCCTGTGGGGGGCTTTCGTGAAGGTCGTGTTCCTGCTGAACAACGCCTACGGCATCGGCGGCACCATCCGGTCCGTAGCAAACTTGTCCGCTGGCCTGGCGGAACGCGGACACACGGTGAGCATCACCAGTCTCTACCGTCACCGCGACACGACCAGCTTCGCCTTCGATCCCCGCGTGCCCGTCGAGGCGTTGATCGACGAGCGCGAGGGCTCGGCTGACCCGTCGCTGCCCGCCGCCTCCCGCCCCAGCCAACTGCTGCCCGCCTGGCAGGACGGCGTCAGTCTGCTCAGCGACCAACGCGTCCGCGCGCACCTCGCCGAACTCGACGCCGACGTCGTCGTGTCCACCCGACCCACCCTCAGCGTCTACCTCGGCCACTACGGCACCGGCCGCTATCTGCGCATCGGCCAGGAGCACGCCCCGCTCGCCACCCGCCCACCCGAGGGCCAGGCCCTCCGGCTGGAGGCCGTCCCGCTCCTCGACGCGTTCACCCCCGTCTCGGCGGCCGACGCCACCGCCTACCGGCAGGCCCTGCCCGAGGCCCGCACCCTCATCGAGCGGCTCCCCAACTGCTCACCGCTGCCCGAGGTTTCGCCCGCCACCGGCACCACCCGCACCGTCGTCGCCGCCGGCCGCCTGGTGGCGACCAAGCGCTACGACCGCCTGATCAACGCCTTCGCCCAGCTCGCCGACGAGTTCCCCGACTGGACCCTGCGCATCTACGGACGCGGCCCCGAACGGCCCGCCCTCCGCGCCCGGATCGCCCGCCACGGCCTGGCCGACCGGGCCCGCCTCATGGGCGCGGTCGCGCCGATCGAGACCGAGTGGGCCAAGGGCGCCGTCGCCGCCGTCACCTCGCAGTGGGAGTCGTTCGGCCTGACCATCGTCGAGGCCATGGCCTGCGGCGTTCCCGTCCTCTCCACCGACTGCCCGCACGGCCCCGCCGAACTCATCACCCACGGCCGGGACGGCTACCTGGTCCCGGCCGGCGGCGACCCCGACGACGACGCCGTGCCCGGCATAGCCGCCGGCCTGCGCACATTGATGAAGGACGAGGCGCTCCGCCGCCACCTCGCCGCCAACGCGCTGGCCACCGCCCGGCGTTACTCCCCCGACCTGATTGCTCAGCAGTTCGAGGACCTGACGGCCCGGCTACGCCCCGCCGCCCGAGCCGGTCGCACCGGCCGACTCGCCCGCCTGCGGAGCCTGTTCGGCGCCCGCCCCGCCGCCGCCGAGGAGCCGCGCCCCGAACCGGCGCCGCCCGAGCACCCCACCACCCACGCCGTCGCCGCCCCCGACGGCTCCCTCACCGTCACCCTCGACCGCCCCACCCGGGGCGAACTCCTCCTCCGGCTGCGCAGGGACCCCCAACGCCGGTCCGTCCGCGTGCCGTTCGACCGGCACGGCCGCGCCACCGTCCACCGCGCCGAGCACACCCTGGCCGAGGGCCGCTGGGACGCCTTCCTCGCCACCGCCGAACGGCCGAAGCCGCAACGCCTCGCCGCCCGCCTCGTCGAGACCGCCGCCCTGGTCGGCGCCCGGCCCCGCCCCACCCCGAAGGGCGCCACCGCCTGGATTCCCTACCCCACCAAGGACGGCAACCTCACCCTCCGCACCTGGCAGCGCCCCCACCACGCCGAGGTCACCGCGATCCGCACCACCGACACCACCGCGACCATCGTGGTCGGGACCCCGTTCGCGCCGGGCAGCCGCGTCGCCGCGCGCGACGCCACCGGCCGCGAGACCCCGCTGACCGTCACCCCCACCGCCGACGGCCAGCTCGCCGCCACCCTCGCCTACGCCGACCTGCCGCTACCCCGGACCGCGCCCGCGCCCGCCGAGCCCCGCACCTGGCGCCTCCACCTCACCACCCCCGAGGGCCACACCGCCCCGCTCGCCCGCATCGCCGGCGACACCCCCGACCGCCGCAGGACGGACGCCCACCCCGCCGCGCCCCTCCGAACCGGCGACGCCACCGGCACCGGCACCGGCACCGGCACCGGCACCATGACCGTGCGCCCGGCCTTCACCGGCGACAACGACCTCACCCTGCTCGCCGAACCAGCCGAACCGACCGAACCGGCCGAACCGGCCGAACCGGCCGAGACCAACGAACGCGCCTGAGCCACCTCTGTGGGGAACTGACAACGCCCGGCCCGCCCCGCCTCGTTCTACTTGTCGGTAACGGGGGCTAGCCGGGTCCCGCACCCGGCTCTACGGTCGTCCCATGCCGAACCTGCCCGATATCGTGCTGTGGTCCATACCGGCGTTCGTGCTGCTCACCGTCGTGGAAATGGTCAGTTACCGCCTCCATCCCGACGATGACAAGGCCGGATACGAAACCAAGGACGCCGCGACCAGTCTCAGCATGGGCCTCGGCAGTCTCTTCTTCGACATACTGTGGAAGATCCCGATCGTCGCGATCTACACCGCCGTCTATGAACTGACCCCGCTCCGGGTCGAGTTGACGTGGTGGACGGTCCCGCTGATGCTGCTCGCGCAGGACTTCTTCTACTACTGGTCGCACCGGGGCCACCACGTCATCCGCGTCCTGTGGGCCTGCCACGTGGTGCACCACAGCAGCCGGAAGTTCAACCTCACCACCGCGCTCCGCCAGCCCTGGACGAGCGTGACGTCCTGGCCGTTCTACCTGCCGCTGATCGCGCTCGGCGTCCACCCGGCGGCCCTCGCGTTCTGCTCCTCCCTCAACCTCGTATACCAGTTCTGGATTCATACCGAGCGCATCGACCGGCTGCCCCGCCCCGTTGAGTTCGTCCTCAACACGCCGTCCCACCACCGCGTGCACCACGCGTCCCAGGGCAGCTACCTGGACCGGAACTTCGGCGGCATCCTCATCGTCTGGGACCGGCTCTTCGGCTCCTGGGCCGGCGAGGTAGAGCGGCCCGTCTACGGCCTGACCAAGAACATCACCACCCACAACCCGCTGCGCGTCGCCACCCACGAGTACGCCGCCATCGCCCGCGACCTCCGCGCCGCGCACGGCTGGCGGGAACGGGCGGGGCGGATGTTCCGCGGCCCCGGCTGGCAGCCCGCCCCCGCTCCCGAGGTTCCCGACGCTTCCGACGCTTCCGACGCTTCCGACGGTCCCGGGCAGCGCCGGCCGGCCCCTCCCCTGTCCCCGCCGCTGTCCCCTTGACGCCCCAACTCCCGCCACGCCGCGCCCCGTTCCGCGCCGGGGCCGACGCACCGTGGCCCCGGCGCCCCGCCCCCGCAGGCACTCTGTTCCCGGACCTTCGGACACCAGTACGCTCGCCGCAGTTGTCGGACGATCGCGGAGGCGCGCCGATGGGGGAGCCGACGTTCGGGGTGTTGGGGCCCCTCCAGGTGCGGGCGCCCGCCGGCCCGACCGTGCCCGCCGCCAGCCCAACGGCCCCCGCCGCCGGCCCGACGGTCCCCGTCGGCGGGCCGAAGCCGAGGGCCGTCCTCGCCACGCTCCTGCTCCAACCCGGCGGGTTCGTCTCGCTGGACCTGCTGACCGAGGTGCTGTGGCCCGGCGGCGCGCCCCGGTCCGCCGTCGCCAACGTCCGCACCTATGTGCGCACGCTGCGACGCGCGTTGACGGCCGCCGGCGTTCCCACCGACGGGCTGCGCACCGAGCCGGCCGGCTACGCGCTGGACGTCGCGCCGCACGAGGTCGACATGTCGCTCTTCGAGCGGCGCCTCGACCAGGCCAGGGCGGCGGACGAACGCGGCGACGACACCGCCGCGCTGCACGGCTACGAGGCGGCGCTCGCGCTGTGGCGCGGCGGCGTCCTCGCCGACCTGCCGCCCAGCGTGGTCTGGGACCCGGCGGTCACCAGGGCCGAGGAGCTGCGCTCGGTCGCGGCCGACCGCTGCCTTGAGGTGCGGCTGCGCCTGGGCGACTACCCGCCGCTGGTCGCCGAGTTGCGCACCCGGCTGGTGGCCGACCCGCTGCGCGAGGACCTGTGGCGGATGCTGGTGCAGGCGCTGCACGGCGCCGGCCGCACCGCCGAGGCGCGCGACGCCTACGCCAGGGCGGAACGCACGCTCGCCGCCGAGCTGGGCGTCGCCCCCAGCGCGCCGCTGCGCACCGTGGGCGCCGAGGTCAACGGCTACGCCGGGCCCCGGCGCGCCACGGCGCCGGCACCGGTCTGCCAACTCCCCGTGGACATCCCGGACTTCACCGGCCGGGCCGAGGAGGTCGGCGCGCTGGAGCGCCGGCTGTCGGCGGCGCGCGGCGCGCCGGTGGTCCTGGTGGTGTCGGGGCCGCCGGGCTCCGGCAAGTCGACGCTGGCGGTGCACGTGGCGCACCGGGTGCGCGCGGCCTTCCCCGACGGGCAGCTCTTCGTCGACCTGGGCGGGATGAGCGACCAGCCGCGCGAACCGGCCGACGTGCTGGCCGAGATGCTGCGCGGCCTCGGCGTCATCGACGGTGCCATCCCCGCCGAACTGGGCGAACGCGCCGCGCTGTTCCGCTCCCGGCTGGCACAACGCCGGTTCCTCATCGTGCTCGACGACGCCGGGGACGGCGCGCAGGTGCGCCCGCTGCTGCCCGGCACGGGCGGCTCGGCGGTCATCGTCAGCTCGCGCCGCCGGCTGCCGGGGCTGCCGGCGCACCACTGCCCGCTCGGCGTGATGCCGCTCGACGACGCCCGCGCGCTGCTCGCCACCATCGTCGGCCCGGACCGGCTGCGGCGGGCGGGTGCCGACACCGACCGGGTGCTCGCCGGCTGCGGCGCGCTGCCGCTGGCGGTGCGGATCGCCGGCTCCCGGCTGGCGAACCGGCCGGGCTGGACGCTCGGCACCCTCGCCGACTTCCTGCACGACGAGCGCGGCCGGCTGGACCAGCTGCGGACCGGCGAGCTGGAGGTGCGCGCCAGCGCCGAGTTGAGCTACCGCCACCTGCCGGGGCCGGCGGCCGAGACGTTCCGCGTCTTCGGGCAGCTGCCCGACGAGCCGGTCGCCGGCTGGCTCGTCGCGGTGGCGGCCGGGCACGCCGACGAGCGGCCCGGCGGCCTGGAGACGCTGCTCGACGAGCACCTGGTGGAGGTGGTGGCCACCGACCCGCTCGGGCTGCGGCGTTTCCGGATGCACGACCTGCTGCGCTGCTACGCGCGGGAGTTGGCCGAGGAGGAACGATCCGAGCTGCGGCGCACCCGCCAACTCCGGTCGTTCGACGCCCTGATCGCGCTCGCCCGCTGCGCCAACGCGGCGATGCCCACCCGTTTCCTCGGCGTCCTCGGCGAGGCGGTGCCGCCGACCGGGCCGGCCGCCGCCGTAGCGCCGGCCGTGCGGGCCAGGCCCGTCGAGTGGCTGGAGACCGAACGCCGGGTCCTGGTCGCGGCCGTGGAGTCGGCGCTGCGGCTCGGCGAGGTGGCGCGGGCGGCCGAGTTGGCCATTGAGCTGGCGAGCTTCTTCGACATGCGCGGCTACTACGACGAGTGGCTCCGCACCCACCGGCTGGTCCTCGACGCGATGCGGCCGGCGCCGGCCGGGACCCCGAACGCCACCGCCGCTGCCCCGCCCGCGCCGCTCGCGCCACCCGTGCCGCCGGTGGACGCGCGCGCCGCCGCGCTGCCGACCGACGCCCGCGCCGCCGCGTTGCTCCGCAACCTCGGCCAACTCCACCTCTACCAGGACCGTTACGCCGACGCCGTGGCCGCGTTCGTCGCCTCGCGCGAGATCTTCGCCGCGCTGGGCCTGCGGTCCGGGGAGGCGGTCGCCGCCGTGGGCGCCGGCTCGGTGTACCGGGTCCTCGGCGACCTCGACGCCGCGCTCGACACGTTCGCCGAGTCGCTGCGCGACTTCCGCGCGGCCGGCGACCGGCACGGGGAGGCGGTGGCGCACAACGCCATCGCCTCGGTGTGGCTGGAGCGGCGGGACCCGGACGCCGCCGCGCCCTGGCTGGCCGGCGCCCTGGAACTCTCCCGCGACGTCGGCGACCGGCACCGCGAGGCGCAGGTGCGCCGCCGGATCGCGGTGGCGCACGAGCAGCGCGGCGAGCCGCACGCGGCGCACGGCGAACTGGAACGCGCCCTCGACATCTTCGACGAGCTGGCCGACACCCACTGCGCCGCCTATGTGCGGCAGAGCATCGGGGAGTTGTGCCTGCGGCAGGGCAACGCGGGCCGGGCCTCGGCGCTGCTGGTCGACGCGCTGGCCGCGCAGCGGCAGCTGGGCGACCGCCGGGCCGAGGCCCGGGTGGCGTGCCTGCTGGGCGAGTTGCACCGGGCGACCGGGCGGGAGCACACGGCGCGGCGCTACTTCCACCGCTCCCTGTCGGCCTGGCGCCGGCTCGACGCCCGCGACCAGGCCGAGCTGGTCGACGCCAAGCTCCGCGGGGTGCGCTGACCACGCGGCCCGTCAACGCGCGTAGCTTTCGGGCGGGTTGACGGGCCGCAGGGTGGGCGCCTCGCGGGGCGGCGCGCGGGCGGTGGGTCAGCAGTTGTTGGTGCTCCGCTGGGTGCGCTTGAGGAAGTCGGACCAGCGGACGCCCTGCACCACCGAGACGACGACCGAGCCGTTGTGGATCTGCTCGTAGTGCAGGTGCGGCGACAGGTTGTACTTCGCGGACGTGGCGCCGACCGTTCCGATCCGCTGGCCGCGCGTCACCTGCGCGCCCACCGCGACGCCCCGGGATTTGAGGTGCGCGTAGCGGGTGCGCCAGCCGTCGCCGTGGTCGATCACGATGGTGTTGCCGTAGCCGGTGGTCGTGGAGTAGTGCGAGGACACCACCCGGCCGCCGGCGCTGGCCAGCACGACCCGGCCCAGGTCGTCGGGGTTGCCGTTGGCGTCGTAGTGGTTCCAGTCGATGGAGTGCGCCGGGCTGTGGCCGTTCCAGTTGCTGCCGGTCCACACCTGGTCGCAGCGGAACGGCATCCGGAACGCGGGCCGCGCCAGCGCGTCCACGTCCGAGGCGGCGGCCTCCGCCGAGCCACCCTCCGCCGAGCCGCCCTGCGGCGCGGCGCCCGCGAGCGGAGCGGCCACCACCACGGCGGCGACCGCCCCCAGAGCCGCCCATAACCTGTGGGAACGTCTGCGCATGGTTACTCCCCTGTCCTGCCGGGCTCGATGACGCGGCGATTCAAGCGCGGACGCATACAAAGCAGATACACGCGGGGGCGGGACACCGGCGGCGGCCCGGCCGCCGCCGGCGGGGGCGTCCCGCCGGCGGCGGGGGCGTGCCGCCGGCGGGGGCAGGGCTCAGCCGCCCCCGCCGCGATGGCGAGGAGCGCCCGGCCTCCCGACCGGCGAGAACGAGGACAACTCAGCATTCGTCAAAGGTCCTGGCCAGCGCCTCGTCGATATCGCGAAACGCGACCAGCACTTCGTCCAGGCACGTGGCAGCCGCGTCGGAGAACTCGGCCAACTTGCCGATTCCGTACTCCCATTCATCGCCGAAGTCATCCATCCGCTGTTCCAACCGGTCCACGCCCATGTCGGAACCATTGACGTCGGCCATGGCCCGGCAGGGCTGCTCCAACAGCTGCGCGATACTGCGGATGTTGTCGCGATTGGTGCTCAGCATTTCGTAGTCCAGATACAGGTCGCTACTGCTCACAGATGCCTCCCGAGGGCTGGATGGGAACATGGGGTGGGGCAGACCTGAGTGGCCACGTCAGCCGGTGCTCAGTTCGGTCGCCATGGAGGTCCGCGACTCGGAGAATGTCAGGCTGCGCAACAGCCTCACCAGCAATGGCATATACCGCTCCCAGTGTCCAGCGGCGGGCGTACTGAAGGTGACAATGAGCATCCGCTGTTCGGTGCTCGCACTTCCTTCGGGTACTGGAACGTACGCCTGTAACTCCGCAAAGGGCACCTCGGACGGCTCCATGCCGGGCGACCGGAATCCCCGGGGTCCGGTCACCACTGCGGCCGGCTGCCCGCAGGGCAGGGGGTACACGTCGCCGGACCACAGCGGGCCTCGCGACGCGACCAGGGATTGCAGGACGCCCTCCGCCGCGACGCGAGTATCAGGACCGTAGTCCAACTCCCGGACTGCGACGGTGAGTACCGCAAGGGACAGCTCGTCCTCCAGATAGCCCATCACCGCACCGGCGTAGACGGCTCCCGCCCGCTCCATCGCGAGGGAACAGGCATGTACCTCGTTGAGGTAGGACCGTTCCCGATCAGCATCCCCACCCGCGTAGGCCCGAGCCCGCTCGGCAGCCAGAGCGTAGGTCTCCTCGGGTGTCATCCCGATGGGCAGCTGAGCGAACCACTCGGGTGTCTCGAAACTGGCGAACATCAGCCGCTCTCTCCCCTTCCGTCATAACTCCAGAACACGCGCTGCGCCTCGAATCTCGCCAACGCGCCTCGGTAGCGAGCCTCCAGTTCGGCCCTTCGCCCCGGCCCCACCGGGTTGTTCACCAGATAAAGCACTCCCACTCCAAGGCAGAGCGGAATCAGCACCCAGCTGACAAAGAACAGCCACACCGAGATGACCACCAACCCCATCATCAACAGTACGGCTCGGAGCCTGACGGCTGGCAGCGAATGGCGCGTAAGGAGAAACAGTTTCAGCCGGTGTTTGCCTGCCTCCTGCGGCGAGATCGCCCCCGGGGGCACGCCCGGAGGCAGCGCCGTCGCCCACCATGAACCATTCACGCGGTAGTGGTAACGCGCCCACGCCGCCCGTCTCTGGGCAACCTCACCGTCATCGCGAATGAACCGCAGCCGGATAGGTCCCCCCGTCGACTGCACTCGATGCTCGGACAGGACGTAGCCGAACTCATGGGCAACTGCGATGACTTCGTGCACATCCCGAAAAATCTTCACCTCGACGGCCGCGGCACCGTCAAACGCGGGAACGTAGTCCTCAACGGGCATGGATCACTCCCGGTCGTTGCATGACTCAGCCTTCCTGAGCACCGGATTGCCAGGCGTTCTCGAAGCCGACGAGCAGATGGCCTCCCGAGAAGGCCTGGAGCCACTGGCGTGGGTTCGTGGGAACGAAGCTCTCAAATACCGAAGGGTCCTCAACGAGCCCAATGACACTGTCCAGCGTGCCAACGTTGTTCAGCGTGTTGGCCCCTTGCGTACGGGCGATAGCGGCGCCGGTACGGCCGAAGGCTCCGATCACTGGGATGGCGCCGAGCAGGTCCTGCCCGAAACTGCGCAGTGGAACGTCATGACCGGCGAGCCGCGCCGTACCGTGAGCGACCAACGCTCCGGCCGCGAGACCTGCCGAAACGCCGATGAGTACAGGAGCTGCTGGGCCTGCTACCAGGGCCGCCAGCCCGACCACCGTGCTGACGAACGACAGCACGTCACCTATGGCTGCGATCATCGCCGCGTGCTCGACGATCCACTCACCGACGGCGGTCGCGATCTCGCCAACCGCCTCGACGATATCGGTGGCGGCATCGACCAAAGCACTACCGAGTCGCGAGAAGAAGCCCGGCTCGTTGGGCGCCATCGCCATCGCCCGAGCGATACGGTCGGCGATGGCGTCGCCCTGCTCGATGAAGTAGTCGCGTAACCATTCGGCCTGCTGGCGCACTTCGGCCAGCTGTTCCTGTAACTGCTGATGCTGCTCCAGCAGTCGCATCCGCTCCCGGGCCGCTCGCTCGGCCTCCTCCTGGTTCTCCGCATCGCCCCCATCGCGCTGGTCATCCTCGCGACCGAGAAGCTCGTCCCAGCCAGGTGCGGGAGGTAACGCGTCTAAGGAGGTCTGGATCTCCTGGGCCTGCCCCTCCAGGGAGCGAGCGACACGCTGCTGCCCCGGCACGAACTCAGCCCATTCCTCCAGTGCTTGTGCAGCGAGCAGGAAAGACTCGTGGACCTGTTCCACCTTGGGTTTGAAGTCGTCGTCGAAGCGCTCACGAAAGGCTTCGGCCGACTGCCCGCGCCACTGGCCCTGCCCGGCCCCGCGCAGCAGCGCGACGATGTCGCCGAGCGCAGTGGTGGTGCTCCTGACCTGCTCGGCCACATGGTCAATGGCGCTCTGCCTACCAGGACAGGGCACGAACCCCAACGCTGGGTACTGGCCTGCCTGTTCCGCGTCCGGCTCCACCGGCGTCGACGGCCAGAAGGTCATCCGGCGCCCCCCTGCCCGCAGTTCCCGGTCATCACGACACGCGTCATGTGGTTCCCCCCCCTCGTTTCATCGGCGGTGGCTCGGACCGTGGCTCCCACCGGCTCCCGTCCAGCCGTCCAGCCGCCAAGGCAACGTCCCACGGAACGAGCGGGCGCAGACCATCAGATGGACTACGCACCGTGAAGCTCTCGTGCCAGAGAGACACCGAGCAGTATGCCCTACGCCCCGATCAACTTCGACAGGGGGTGTGCATTTGATGACACTCTGCTGCTCAAGACCGCTCGTCCCGCGCCAAGAAACGACATACGGCAGGGCGAAACGGCCCGGCGCGTCCGCGCCACACAGCCGCCGCCTCCGGCATACCGCCCAGAAAGCGCGCGCTGGAGCGACCAGCGGAGGGCGGGCAGAAGGAAGCGCCGTCGAGTGGCGCCACGCCCCCTCCCCCATCCCCCCGTTCAGCCGCCCTCCGCAGCGCCGCGCCCGGCGCCGGGCGGCGGGGAGGCGTAGCGTGCCCGCATCCGTTCGCCCGCCGCCGGGCCGGCGCGGAACGCGAAGCGCGGGTCCGACACCGGCAGTCCGGTGGCCGGATCGATCGTCACCGGCTCCACCTCGCGGCCGGTCTCCGTGTCCACGAGCACCATCGCCCGTTCGGACGGGGCCAGTTGGGCGTTCCGCCACGCGGCCAGGGCCACCAGGACGGGCCGCAGGGACCGCCCGAACTCCGTCAGCACATACTCGTAGCGCTTCGGCCGCTCCTGGTAAACGCGCCTGGTCAGAATGCCGTTGTCGACGAGGGTCCTGAGCCGGCTGGTGAGCATACTCGACGACAGCCCGATGTTCGCCTCGAACTGATCGAAGCGCGTATAGCCGTCGAAGCAGTCGTGGAGGATCAGGATCGTCCACCACTCACCGACGTACGAGACCGCCGTCGACAGCGGGCACTCGCGGTCCTCGCCTCGCACACGTGGCGACATTCCGCCCCTCCTCCAGTCCTCGCCGGCCAGCCGGCCCTCCGGCCCGCCGGCCCCCATTCGACGCGTCCACCATTCGACGCGTCCACCGCTCACTGCTAATCTAGCAGTCACCATGACTGCGAAAATAGAAGTGACAACCCCGCGAGCGATCGTGACGGGCGGGACCCGGGGGACGGGCGCGGCGGTGGCGCGCCGGCTGCGCGCCTCGGGGATGGACGTCACGGTCATCGCCCGCACCCCCGGAGACGGGGACGCGGAGAACGGGGCCGTTCGCTTCGTTCCCGCCGACCTGACCGACCCCGACGCGGCGGCCGAGGCCGCCCGGCGCGTTCTCGCCCTGGGCGCCCCGGACGTGCTGGTGCATGTCGCGGGCGGTTCCGGGTCGCCGGCCGGCGGCTTCGCCGCCCTGGGCGAGGCCGAGTGGGCACGGGAGTTGGACCTGAACCTGCTGTCGGCCGTTCGTCTGGACCGCGCACTCGTTCCGGCGATGATCGAAGCGGGCCGGGGAACGATCATCCATGTCGCATCGATCCAGGCGCGGATGCCGCTGTGGGACGGGACCCTCGCCTACGCGGCGGCCAAGGCGGCGCTGCGCACCTACAGCAAGGGCCTGGCGGGCCAACTCGCCGCCCACGGCATCCGCGTCAACTCGGTCTCCCCCGGCGGCATCCAGACCGAGGCCGCCGACCGCCTCGTCGAGCGCCTCACCGAACGGTTCGACGGCGACGGCGACGCCGCCTGGGACTCGCTCGTCGCCGCGCTGGGCGGCGTGCCGCTGGGCCGCTTCGCCACCCCGGAGGAGATCGCCGACGTCATCGCGTTCCTCGCCTCCGACACCGCCGCCAGCATCCTCGGTGCCGACATCGTCGTCGACGGCGGAACCGTCCGCACCACCTGAAACGGAGCACCCCGTGGCCGACACCTTCACCGACTACGACCCCGCGACCCTGCCCACGCCGGTGGTCGCGTTCCTCGACGCCCACGACGCCGACCGGCACGCCGACGCCCTCGCCGCCTTCGCCCCGGACGCGACCGTCCTCGACGACGGCGGCACCCACGAGGGCACCGAGGCGATCCGCGCCTGGCTCGAAAGGTCATCGACCGCGTACACCTACACCAGCACCCGCGTCGGCCAGCGCGTCACCGACCCCACCCATCCGGTCGTCCGGATCAGGCTCGACGGCAGCTTCCCCGGCGGCACCGTGACCCTCCGCTACCAGTTCACCCTCCACGCCGGCCGCATCAGCCGCCTGGCGATCGAGGTCTGAACGCCCGGCCCCCGACGGAGGTGACGGCGGCCAGGGCCCTGGCGCGCGGGCGGCGGAGGTGACAGCGGGCAACCGGGCGCCCGGGCCGCCGGGACGGCGATGCCGACGAAGAGGCCGGAACCGGGGGCGTAGCCCCCTCCCGAGGCGGGCCCCGCCTGCCCGTAGTCCCCCGCCCGACGACGTCCCGGCCGGGCCGGCCTCGGGCGTGCGGTCACCTCGCTGATCGCGAAGGTGACCACACGCCAGTGCTCCGACGCGTCTCCGCGTCAGAAGGTGTACCGCCGGGGTGGCCGGCCCGAACCGGTCGCGGTCCCTTGGCTCAGGGCCTGCTGTTGCCGAACGTTGCGACATCGGCGCCGGAGACCGGCTTCTGCTTGTCGGCCAGGGACGGCGTGGCGACGGCGCCCACGAGGCCAAGGGCGAGGCAGAGCGCGGCGATGAACTTCTTCGTGCGTGTCATGGCGGATCTCCCGAGAAACCAGAGGAACACCCACCGGGCCTTCCGCTCGGTGGACGCAGTGTTCGTCTCCCCACTGAGACGCCGAGGCGCCCCGGAATGTGACAGCTCGGGGCACGAGCACTCCGTCACCGCCGTCCCCGCCACGACCCGGGCGCCCGGTGCGCCGCCGGAGAGGAAGACCTCGCGTGCCGGCGAGCAGCGCACCTCGACGGTCTCCTCGGTCAAGTGGACGTCGAACAGCTGCGGGCCGGTGCTGGAGTTGAAGTGCCCGGCTTTGAGGGCCGTGAGCAACAGCTCCGGTTCCAGCGCGTGTGCGCGCACCTCGACCCAGGCCGCGCAGGCGGGCGGGTCCTGCGCTTGCGGGTGTGCGTCGTCGGCCGTGTAGGCGGTGAGGCGGTGATGGCCGGAAGTCGTAGCCCGCTTCCCGGTGATGACGGGCCGTCTCCAGGCCGGGCGGCGCCGGTGGAGTGGGCGACGGGGAGTACGCTGGCCGAGAGAAGTTGAACCTTCAAGGAGAGCTGTCGTGTCCGTCGCACCCGCGTCGGGGCGTATGCCCGCGCTCTATCTCTCGCACGGCGCGCCGCCGCTGGCCGACGACGCGCTCTGGCCCGGCCAGCTCGCCGCCTGGTCCGCCGCGCTGCCCAGGCCCAGCGCGATCCTGATGGTCTCCGCGCACTGGGAGGAGGCCCCGCTGGCCCTCGGCGCCACCACGCCCGTCCCGCTCGTCTACGACTTCCGGGGCTTCCCCGAGCGCTACTACCGGGTGCGCTACGCCCCGCCCGGCGCACCCGAACTGGCCGCGTCCGTACGGGCGTTGCTCCGTTCTGACGACCTGCCGGTGCGGGACGTGCCGGACCGGGGCCTGGACCACGGCGCCTATGTGCCGCTGGTGGAGATGTACCCGGAGGCCGACGTCCCGGTGCTCCAGGTCTCGCTGCCCACCCTCGACCCGGAGCGGCTGATGGCGGTGGGCCGCAGGCTGGCGCCGCTGCGCGACGAGGGCGTCCTGATCGTGGGCTCCGGCTTCTTCACCCACAACCTCGCCGCGCTCCGGGAGGACGGCGTGCCCGGGTGGTCGGCCGAGTTCGACGACTGGGGGCGGCGGGCGCTGGAGGGCGGGGACGCGGACGCCCTGCTGGACTTCGCGCACGCCTCGCCGGCCGGGGCGCTGGCGCACCCGCGCACCGAGCACTTCGCGCCGCTGTTCGTGGCGCTGGGGGCGGCCGAAGCGACCGGCGACCTCACGGCGCAGCGCAGCGTCATCGACGGCTTCTGGATGGGGCTGGCCAAGCGGTCGGTCCAGTTCGGCTGAGCCGGTGCGGGCCACGGCCGGGCGCCGGCGGGCCGGGCGGGGGCGGAACGGGCGGGCCGGGCGGGGCGCCCGGCCGCCGCGACGCTCGGGGCAGCACCCGATGGCACCTCACCAGCGCGGTTTTTGACGGGAGTTGACAGCGTTTCGAATGAGACAGATCAAGTTCAGAGCTTTCCTTGAGCTACATCTGGTGTCTTTCGCCCCTATAAAAGCAAGGGACGCAACGCAGCCGAAACCCTCGTCGGTCCCTCCCGGCCTAGCCTCGGAGGCGCCCTTCCGCAGCGCGCTGTTGGAGCCCAAAGCGATGTCTCACCCTCAGTCATCACGCCCCCTCGCCCGACGGGCCGCCGTGCCCGCCCCGCGCGGCGAGCCCCACCAGGCCGTCGCCCTCCCCCGGATGCCGGTCCCGCAGCCGGTGGCCCGTCCGGCCCCGCGCCCGCCGGCGGCGGAGCGGCACCGGGTCCGTCTGTTGCGCTATGTCAACCGGCTCACCGACGGCGACCCGCACCGCGCCGAGGACATCGTCCAGGAGACGATGCTCCGCGCCTGGCTCGCCGCCGACGAGTTCGCCGGCGCCGGCGAGGAGGGCCGGTCGCGGCAGGACGACGACCGCCTCGCCGCCTGGCTGCACGTCGTCGCGCGCAACCTCGCGGTGGACGCCCGCCGCCGCGAGCGCAGCGTGCCCGTCGGCATCACCCCCACCGGGCTGCTGCGACAGGCCGCCGCCGGCCCCGACGTGGCCGAGTCCGTCGCCGACCGCGCCGCCCTGGTCGGGGCGTTGGCCCGGCTCAGCCCCGGGCACCGCGCCGTGCTGGCGCATGTCCACCTCTGCGACCGCACCCGGGACGAGACGGCGCGCTTACTCGGCATACCCAAGGGGACCGTCAAGTCCCGGCTGCACTACGCCCTGTCCACCCTGCGACGGGAGTTCCCGGCCGGATGAGGACCACCGACCCCATCGACTTCCTGAACCGTCACCGGGAGACCATCTTCCGCGTGCTCGGCCTGCTCGCCGTGCTGCTGGTGCTCTTCCTGGTGGTTCGCGCGGTGGCCATGCGGCTGGGCGGCTGGCGCGCCGCCTGGGCCCGGCTGCGCCGGGAGTGCGCCATCACCGCACACGCCTTCGCCGCACCCGTGCGCGCCTGGCTGCGCCACCGGCGCTCGCTGCGCGCGCTGGTGCACGGCCTGCGCGCCCCCGAGACCTGGCGCGACGCCGAACTGGCCCTGGCCGCCGCCCGCCAGGCGGCCGGGCCCCAAGGGGCCGTTCCCTACGCCGTGTTGGTCACCGACCGGCTGGTGACCGTGCTGCTCACCGGCCCCGGCGCCGACCCGCCGGACGACGGGCCCTGGTGGGTCGCCGAGGGCGACCCCGCCGACCACTGGAGCGCCGAGCGCGCCGAACTGCCCCCCGTGGTCCCCGTGCCCGGCCTCGCGCCCCCGGTGCTGGTGGCCGTCGGCGAGACCGGCGGCGCGTGCGTCCTGCTGGACCTGGCGTCCGGGCCGCCCGTGGTCTGCGTCGAGGGCGAGGCGCGGGCCGCCGTCGCCCTGCACCAGGCGCTCACCGCGCAGTTGGACGTGCGGCTGCCCGAGGGCATGGTGGTGGTGGCCGAGGGGGTGCACCGCGGGTTCGACGGCCTGCCGGTCCGCGCCGCCTACCGCACCGCGACGCGGCTGCGTCCCCGGGCCGGCCTGGCGCCGGTGCTCTCGGCCGTCGAGCCGCCCGCCCCGCTGCCGCCCGAACTGACCGGTCCGCCCGGCGAGTTCCCCGAGCTGCGGCTGCTGCTGCGCGGCGGCGGCCGGGCCTATCTGCGGACGCTGCTCACCGACGGCGCCGGCCAGCTGACCGTCGTCGGCACGCCCCTGGTGGCCGAGGGCAACGCGCTGGGCCGCGCCGTGGCGCGGGTGCTCTCCCTCATTCCGCCCGTGCTGCCCCCCGAGCCACCCGGCGGCGGGGCCGAGGGCAGCGCGCGCACCTTCGCTGAGCTGGACGAGGAGGCCGACGAGGAGGCCGAGGAGGGCGACCCGCTGCCCACGGCCCCCACCGCGACCGCCGGCACCGCGCCGCCGGTCGCCGAGCGGGAGGACGAGGCCGAGGGCGAGGGCGAGCACGGGGACGAGGTCGAGCCGGCCGAGGCGCCGGAGAGCCCCAACGCCCCCGTCCCTTCGGCCCGTTCCACCCGGCCCTGACGCGCCCGAACCGTTCCGTACCCGCACCGTTCCGTTTCGCCCACGTTCAGCCCACGTCCCCCGCCCACGTTCAGCCCACGTCCCCCGCCCACGTCCGGCCCACGTCCCGCCCCCGCACCGTTCCCGCTCGTTCCCGCACCGTTCCGACTCGTTCTCGACGTCCGTTGGAAGGCCCTTGAAGCTCACGTTGACCACCGCCGACCCCCAGGGGCGGCGTAGGGACCACCTGCTCGACCTGCCGAGCGACGCCACCGTCGGCGAACTCGCCGCCGTGCTGGCCACCCCCCGCCTCTACCTCGGCGACCGGCCGCTGGACTCCGGCACCCCGCTGGGCGCGGGCGGCGTGCGCGACGGCGCGCTGCTCGGCCTGGGCGCCCCCGTGCCCGCCGACGAGGACGCCGCGCACGCCTGGCGCCCGCCCGCCACCGACCCGGTGCTGCTGGAGCTGCGCCATGTCTCGGGTCCTGGCGCCGGCCAGGTGTGGCGGCTGGGGCCCGGCAGTTACGAGGTCGGCACCGACCGCCGCTGCGCCGTCCGCCTCGCCGACCCCGACCCGGAGCCCGCGGGACCGGGGGCCTCGGGGGTGCCGGCCGAGGAGTCGGGGACCCCCGGGTCCGGCACCTGGATCACGGTGCACACCGACGGCACGGTGACCTTCCGGCTGCCCGAGGACGCCGACCCCGAGCGGTGCGGGCTGCGCAGCCTCACCCCGCCCCCGCCGGTCGACCCCGAGACCGGCACCCCACTCACCGACGAGGAGCCCGCCGGCGCCCGCGACGGCGGCCCCGGCGGCCACAGCGAGGAGCCCCCGCCCGCCGGCGAGGACGGCCTCCCCGTTCCTCCGCCGCTGCCGCCGCCGGGACACCGGCCGCCGCCCGACGACGGCGCGGTGCGCTGGCCGCTCTTCGCCGACCTGACCCTCGGCGACCATCTGCTGCGGCTGGCGCCGCCGTTCGAGGCCGACGCGGCCGTCCGGCCGGCCGAGGACGGGCTGGCCGTCGAGTACAGCCGGCCGCCGCGCATCCTGCCGCACCTGGACGCCGAGAACCTCAGCCTCCCCGGGCCGCCGGCGCCGCAGGGGCCCCGGCCGTTCCCCTTCATGCTGATGATCTCCCCGATGATCATGGGCATGGCCATGGTGGCGATCTTCCGCTCCTTCTACTTCCTCATCCTGATCCTGTTCACCCCGCTGATGGCGCTGGGCAACTGGATGATCGGCCGCCGCACCAACCGCAAGCGGCACGAGGACCAGCTGCGCCGCTACCGGCTGCGGCGGGCCGCGCTGGAACGGGAGATGCGCCGCGCCACGGTGGAGGAGCGCCAGCAGCGCAACAACACCTCGCCCGACCCGGCCTCCGTGCTGCTGACCGCCTCGGGACCGGGAAGCCAACTGTGGGAACGCCGCCGCCACCACGCCGACTACCTCACCCTCCGGCTGGGCACCGTGACCCGCGCCTCGCTCAAGCGCATCACCGACCAGGCCAGGGAGAGCAACCACCGCCAGGTGCACTGGCGGCTGGCCGACGTGCCCGTCGGCGCCGAACTACCGCTGCTCGGCGTGCTCGGGATGACCGGCACCGACCGCACCGTGCGCGCCGTCGCGCGCTGGGCCGTCGCCCAGTCCGCCGTCCTGCACAGCCCCCGCGACCTGCGGATCGTCGTGCTCACCGACGAGGCGCACACCGCCGACTGGGCCTGGGCGCGCTGGCTGGAACACCTGCGCCCGGTGCGCGCCGGCGCGCGCGCCCCGTTGGTCGCCTTCGGCCGCGACCCGGAGTCCACCGCCCGCCGGGTCAGCGAGCTGTACGCGGACGTCCAGTCCCGGCTCGCCGCCGCCGGCCAGGCGACCGGGCGCCAGGCGGTGCCGGGCGAACCCGACGTGCTGGTCGTGATGGACGGCGCATACCGACTGCGCGACGTCCCCGGCGTGGTCGGCATCCTCCGCCAGGGCCCCCAGGTGCGGATCTACAGCCTCTGCCTCGACGAGCGCGAACACCTGCTGCCCGAGGAGTGCTCCGCCGTCGTCACCGCCGCCGGGAACCGGCTGACGATGCGGGTCTCCGGCACACCCAGCGTGCCCGACATCCGCGCCGACCAGGTCACCCCCGAGTGGTGCGAGCAGACCGCCCGCGCGCTGGCCCCGCTGCGCGACGTCACCGTGGAGGCCGACGCCGGGATGCCGTCCGAGGTGCGGCTGCTGCCGTTGCTCGGCCAGGAGCCCCCGGACCCGGCCGCCCTGGTGCGCGCCTGGCGCCGCACCCCGGCCAGCACCCGCTTCCCCGTCGGCGCCGGCTATGACGGGACCACGTTCCTGGACCTGGCCACCGACGGGCCGCACGGGCTGATCGGCGGCACCACCGGCTCCGGCAAGTCCGAGTTGCTCCAGACGGTGATCGCCTCGCTGGCCGCCGTGAACCGGCCCGACGAGCTGACCTTCGTGCTGATCGACTACAAGGGCGGCAGCGCGTTCCGCGAGTGCGCCGAACTCCCGCACACCCTCGGGATGATCACCGACCTCGACGGCCACCTGGTGCAGCGGGCCCTGGCCTCGCTCGACGCCGAACTCCGCCGCCGGGAACAGGTGTTGGCCGACGTCGGCGTCAAGGACCACCGCGAGTACCAGGCCAGGCGCGCGCGGGAGCCCGAACTCCCCCCGCTGCCCAGGCTGTTGCTGGTCATCGACGAGTTCGCGACCCTGGTGCGGGAGCTGGTGGAGTTCGTGCCAGGGCTGGTGGGCCTGGCGCAGCGCGGCCGTTCCCTGGGCCTGCACCTGCTGCTGGCCACCCAGCGCCCGGCCGGCGCCGTCTCGCACGAGATCCGCGCCAACACCAACCTGCGGATCGCGCTGCGGGTCACCGACCGCACCGAGTCCACCGACATCATCAACGCGCCCTCCGCCGCCGCCATCTCGCCCGCCACCCCCGGCCGCGCCCTGGTCCGCCGGGGCGACGGCCCGCCGCTGCCGTTCCAGACCGCCTGGGCCGGCGCGGAACGTCCGCCCGAGGACGCCGAGGGCGCGGCGGAGCGGGCGCGGCCCCGCACCGCGCGCGGCGCCGAGCTGAGCCTGGAGCAGCTGGGCCAGCCGCTGCCGCCGCCCCAGGTCGTCCACGAGCCGCCCGCCCTGGGCGAGCCCGAGGCGGCCGAAGGGGCCGACACGGCGGACGTGGCCGACGCGGCCGGCGCGACCGACGCGGCCGGCGGACCACAACCGGCCGGCGACGGGACGGCGGGCGACCCGCCCACCGAACTGACCGTGCTGGTCGCCGCCGTGCGCGCCGCCGCCGAAGCGCTGGACGACTTCGCCGAGCAGCGCCGCCCCTGGCTGCCGCCGCTGCCGAAGGAGGTGCCGCTCACCGCCCCGGAGCAGGACCCGAGGCCGGGCGCGACCGCGCTGCCGCCCGTGCCGTACGTCCTCTTCGACCTGCCGGCCCACCAGGACCAGCGGCTGGGGCACATCGAGTTCGACTCCTTCGGCCACCTGTACGTGGTCGGCGCGCCGCGCTCGGGGCGCACCCAGACGCTGCGCACCATCGCCGGCTCGGCCGCCCTGCACCTGACCACCGACCAGCTGCACGTCTACGGCATCGACGCGGGCGGCGGCGGCCTGGCCGCGCTGGAGGCCCTGCCGCACTGCGGGGCCGTGGTGGCCCGGCACGACGGGGAGCGGCTGGACCGGCTGGTCCGGCGGCTGGTCGACGAGCTGACCCGCCGCCAGGCGCTGCTCGCCCGGCACGACGTGACCTCCCTCAGCGAGCTGCGCCCCCGGCTGCCCGCGCCCGAGCGGCCCGCCCATCTGCTGCTGCTGATCGACGGCTGGGACGCCCTGGTGACCATGCTGGAGAAGCAGGACGGCGGCCGGACCACCGACGAACTCCTGCGGCTGCTGCGGGAGGGCGCCACCGCCGGGCTGCACGTGATCGCCACCTCGGAGCGGATGCTGCTCGGCGGGCGGGCCGGCCAGCACAACGACCGGCGGCTGCTGCTGCGCCAGCCCGACCGCATGGACTACGGCGTGGTCGGCGTCAACCGCCGGATGGTGCCCGAGCACGTGCCGCCCGGGCGCGGCTGGTCCTCGCCCGGCGGTGTCGAGGGGCAGATCCTCACCCTGCCGCTGTCGGCGCTCGCCAAGAACGGCGACCAGGCGGACGCGTTGCGTGCCATCGGCCGGCAGGCGACGCTGCGGGACGGCGGGGTGGCCGACGAGTCGCGGCCGTTCACGGTGGCGGCGCTCCCCGACATGGTCGGCTTCCAGGAGGTCGCCGACCGGATCGACGACGAGCGGCGCCGGCCGCTGTGGGCGCTGCTCGGCGTCGGCGGCGACGAGGGCGGCCCGCTGGGCTACGACTTCGCCGAGGGCTCAGGATCGTTCCTGGTCGCCGGGCCCCCGCACAGCGGGCGCTCCACGGCGCTGGCCGCCATGTGCGTCTCGCTGGTGATGGGCGGCACCGCGCTGGTCGTGCTCACCCCGCGCGAGTCGCCGCTGCGCCAGCTGTCCCGGCACGGGCTGGCGCGGGTGATCGCCGAGGTCGACCCCGATCCCGAGACGCTGGAGGAGGCGCTGGCCGAGCTGGGCGACCGGCCGGCCGTGGTGGTGGTCGACGACGCCGAACTCCTCGTCAACAGCCGGGTCGACCGGCCGCTGCGCGCGGTCGGCTCCTCCGGCCGCGACCGGGGCCTGGGGCTGCTGCTGGCCGGCCCGGCCGAGGGGATGACCACCATGGGCTGGATCGGGGTGGCCCGCCGGGGGCGGCGCGGGCTGCTGTTGGGGCCCAAGAACCTCAACGAGGGCGAGCTGATCGGCGCCCGGCTGACGGCGGAACAGCTGCGCCCGGCGCCCGTCCCCGGACGGGCCTGGACGGCCGAGCGGGACGGGCGCCTGACGGCGGTCCAGGTGCCGCTGACGGTGCTCCGCTGACCGTGCTCCGCTGACCCCGCGGCGCTGACCGGCGGCGCTGACCGGCGGCGCCGCGCGAACGGCCGGGCCCGCACGCTCAACCCGGCGTGCGGGCCCGGCCGTTCGACGCTCCCGGAACGCCAGCGCTCGCGGAACGTCAGCCCTGGGTGATGGCGGAGCGGTCCTCGTTCCAGGTCACCGGCGTGCCGCCGAGGTCACCGTTCGGCGGGCCCCACTCCGGCGGGTCCTCGGTGTCGGTGGTGACCTCCTCGGCGGTCAGCTCCAGGCCGCCCTCCCCGTCGATGCTGGAGAGGGTCGCCGCGAACAACTCGGCGTCATTGTTCTGGAAGGCGTCGTTGAGCCCGGTGAACAGGTTCGCCCAGTTCTGGATGTTGCTGGCCGCCATGTGCATGGACTTGCTGAACTCCTCGTAGGCGGTCTTCAGCGCGGGGGACGCCTGCTCCAGATACAGGCCGTCGTCCAGCAGGGTGCCCACCCGGCTCAGCAGGCTGTAGATCTCGGGCACGATGATGTTGCACTGGGTGCTGAGCTTGCCCGCGGTTTCCGCGATCCCGGCGTAGTCGGCGGAGATGTCTGCCATGGTCCCGACCTCACTTCGGGTTGCGGATGTTCTCCGCGTACTGCTGGTCGAAGTCGATCATGCCCTCCTTGATGGCGACGAACTGGTCGGCGAAGCTGTCGATCGCGTCGCACAGCTGGCTGAGCTGCTCGTGGAGGATGTTGTACTGGTCGGTGATCGCGGCGTTGGTCTCCGGCAGCACCAGCGAGGTGCCCAGGGCGTCGTCGATCGCCGCCTTCGCCGCGTCCTTGGCCGGCCTGATGGTGTCGTCGTTGGCGGTCTTCATCGCGGACGCGGCGGAGTCCACGTCCTCGTAGGTGATGCTGATGTTGGGCATGACCACTCGCTTCCTGTCGTGACTGGGGTCCCTGCTCGGTGACCGGCCGCCGGCCGGCCGTCAGTCGTCGTCCCCGTCCACCTCCACCCACTCGGCGTCGTCGCCCCTCGGCCCGGCCCGGGTGTACTCGGTGACCTCGACCTCCTCCTCGCCGTCGTCGTTGGTCGAGGTGGTGGTGACGGTCTGGGTCCCCGAGCCGTCGTCGTTGATCACCACGTCCGCGACGGTCTCGCTGCCGTCCGGGTTGACGGTGGTGATCGTGTAGTCGCGGCGGTCGAAGGACTCGTCCGGGTTGTCGGGGTCGCTCGGGTCGGGCGGGCCCTCGTACTCGACGGTGGTGGTCACCGACTTGCCGTCGCCGGTGTCCACGGTGGTCTTCTCGCCGACGATGTTGTGGTCGTCGTCGTAGGTCAGCTCCACCTCGACCGTGCCGCCCTCCTCGTCCCCGATCCTGATCCGGCTGGGCGGGTGCTCCGGCGGGTCCTCCGGGCGCTCGCCCGGCGGCGAGGGGCGGTCCTCGCCGTAGTCGTCCCGCCAGGTCTGGCACCAGTCGGGGGCGTCGGTGGCCGAGCAGACCTCCCAGATGTTGGCGTCCGGGTGCTCCGCGAAGTAGTCGGCGGCGCCGATCTCCTCCAGGTAGGCGTTCCACGCCTCGTCGCGCCGCTCCCAGTCCTCGACGGCCTCCTTCTCCGCCAGCCAGCGGTCGAAGATGGTCTGGCCCGCCATCACGGCCGCGTTGCCCGCGATCATCGAGTCCTGGGTGAGCAGCGCGTCGGCGACGCCTCCGAACATGTCGCCGAAGCGCTCCAACTTGTCCTTGCCCTCGTCGATCCGGGTCCGCGACAGGCCGTAGAAGATCTGGAACTCGTACGACAGGTTGTAGTCCCCGAAGAGCGACTCGTTGGAGCTGGCCGTGCCGCCGCCCACCTCCTCCCACACCCCGAGGCCGCCCGCCGAGTCGGCCCGCTCCACCAGGGCGTGCAGGCCGCGCTGCATGGCGTAGAGCTTGTCGTAGTCCATCGCGAAGTCCGCCAACGTGCCTCTCCCTCCGCGTCGTTCACCTCGGCGGCCCGCGCCGGGCGCGCCCTCACCCCCTTTACGCACCGGCGCCGCGGAAGGTTCACCGCGGAAGGTTTCACCGCGGAAGGTTCACGAGGCCGGAACGACAACGGAAGGATCACTCCCGTTCGGCGCTGAACCTTCCGGCCGCCTCGTGCGTAGAGGGTGCGAGGGGCCGATCAGGCGGCGGCCCCGGACGTCGCGACCCCGCCGAGGGAAGGGAGGAACGTCGTGGCCCGGCCCACCGACTGGAGCGCCCTCGACCTGGACGACGACCCGACCCCGGGCGACCCCGACCGGCTGGAGCAGCTGCTGGAGGCCCAGCAGCAGATCATCGAACTCGCCGCCGACATCGACGACGGCCTCGACGAGCTGATGAAGGAGAACAGCTCCTACTTCATCGGCGACACGGCGGACGCGCTGCGCGAGGAGATGGACAACCGGGTCCGCAAGTTCGTGCAGAGCTTCCGCGACGCCCATCAGTCGGTGCACGACGCCCTGACCACCTACCACGGCGTGATGGTCACCCAACAGGGCATCGCCGCCTCCGCGTTGACGGCCGCCGACGGCCTGGACAAGGAGGACTCCGAGTGGGAGGAGCACCGCACCACCGCGCGGAACGCCGGTGAGGCGCTCAAGGAGGCCGCCACCACCGCCGCCAACGCCGTCTCGGCAGCCGGCTCCGACATCAGCTCGATGATCGACCCCTGCGAGGAGTTCTGGAAGTTCCTCACCTACTTCGTCCTCGCGCTGATCCTCCCGGCGATCATCCTCGGCGGCCCGACCGCGCTGCTCTTCCTCACCCTCAGCGCCGTGCTGATGGTCAAGACCGCCATCGACTTCGCCGGCGGCCGGGCCAGCGTCACCGAACTCGTCCTCTCCGTCCTCGGCATGTTGGTGCCGACCACCCGCGGCCTGAACGTCAGCGCCATCTTCAAGGCGGCCAGCTCCTGGACCACCCGCAGCTGGACCAAGCTCACGCAGCTGACGTTCCGCCAGATCATGGTCGGCATGACCCGGCTGCCCGTCCGGTTCACCGTCGCGACCGCCAGCGTCATCGGCGGGATCATCGTCACCACCGTCCGGGGCGTCGGCCAGCTGATGCGCGGCGGCTCCTGGGCCGACAACGCGATCTTCCGCGGCCTCGGCGGGCCCGACGGCTTCGCCGGCTATGTCGCCGCCCACTTCAGGGGAATGGGCCCGGCGGCGATCCTGCTCCCCGTCAACGTCGGCGAGATGGGCGCCAAGACCTGGTCGCTCTCGGGCCTCGGGGGCGCCTTCAAGATCTCCCTCTACAACCGGGGCGTCCTCAACCAGTACCGGACCGGCGCCATCCTGCACGGCACCCAGGCCATCGACATCCGCGCCATCCACGGCTTCGACAGCCTCGGCCGGCCGATGATCAACACCGCCGCCTGGGCCCGCTACCAGCCGGGCGCGGCGGCCACCGGGCGCTTCCTCGGCGGCATGTCCCACGCCCTGGACGACATCAGCACCGCGCCGGTGATCACCCTGGGCTCCGGCTTCACCCCGCCCGGCACCCCCAACGCGTCCATGGTCGACCTCTCGCTGACCAACCCCGCGCCCGGCACCGGCTCGACGGTCTCCCTGATCGGCCCCGGCGCCCGGTCCCCGATCCCCACCCCCAACGCCTCGCTGACCGACCTCTCCCTCACCAACCCGGCGCCGGGCTCGGGCTTCGCGCCGCCCGGCTCGACCACGATCAACACGCCCACCGGCGCCGGCGCCATCGACCTCTCGCTGGGCGACATGCGGCCGGTGAGCCCCATCTCCGTGCACATGGCCGACCAGGGCACGCGCATGGGCGTCCCCGACCTCGCGCCGGCGGGCGGGCTCGGCTCCGTCGAAGGCGGCGTCGCCCACCTGCCGGGCGACCTCTATGTGGCGCCCCCGCCGTCCGTCGTCGCCCATATGCCGGCGCCCGGCGGGCAGACCGTGGGCGTGCAGATGCCGCTGCTCTCCCAGGCCCCGACCGTCGCGCCGCCGGCGCCCGCCACCACGGCGCCGGTCACCGGGGCGCCGACCGGGTCGGCGGCCTCAGGCGGCGAGGCCGTCATCGACGTCTCGCGCGGCTCGTTCACCCCGATCCGCTCCGAGGTCGGCGGCCTGGACGCCGCCCGGACGGTCACGACCGACGCCGGCGCCGGGCGGATGCCGGTCGTCAACACCACCGGGATGCCCCAGCTGGGCGAGGTGATGACGGTCCCCTCGGCCGGGGTGACCGCGCCGCGCGGCGAGACCGGCTCGCTCGCCGGCACCCACGCCACCGGCACCCCCGTCGCCCCCGTGACCTCCGTCAACACGACGGCGATGCCGGGGGCCGGCGTCGGCCGGCCGGCGGGCGGCGAGGCCGCCACGGGGCTGACCCCGGGCTCGGTGCCGCCGCTGCGCGTCGGCCTCGCCGACCAGGGCATGGGCCTGGCGGCCCCCGACGCCTCCCAGATCAGCGCCGGCGCACGGCAGTTGACGGATCTCCACCCCGGCGCCGTCGAGGGCGCGCCGCTCCGGGGCGCCGACCGGCCGCCGCTGGGCGGCGCGGCCCCGCAGGAGGCGACCCTCGGCGCGGCCCCGCCCCCGCAGGCGGGCGCGGACCTGGGCGGGAACGGCCGGGCCGTGGTCGACCTCGGCGAGACGGCCGCCGGGACCACCCGGGACGTTCCGCTCGCCCGGCCCCTGGGCGGCCTCCCGCACGCCGGCGGCGAGGCCCCGGCGCCCGCCCGCTCCCTGGCGCCGCCGCCGGCCCCCGCCGCCCCCACGGCGGAGGGCGGCGTCGCGCCGGTGCGGCAGCCGGGCGTGCGCGCCGGCGCGCCGGAGGGTGGCGGGGCGCTGGTCGGCGGGGTGGCGCCGGTGCGGCTCGAAGCGATCGCCGGCCGCTCAGGCGCCCCGGCCGACGGGATCGCGGCGGCCGTTCCGCCGCCCGTCCCCCGGGGCGGCGGCGAGGGCGCGCCCGGCGCCCGGCCGGCGGGCGAGGGGCCGGTCGGCGGCGCGCCGAACGGGCCCGGCTCGGCGAACGGCTCGGCCAACGGCGCGGGCGGGGCCAACGGGTCCGGTGCCGCCCACGGCCCGGCCAACGGCGTGGTGCCGGTCGAGAGCATCGCCGTCACCCAGCGGGTCGGCGCCCCGGCGTCCCCACCCCCGCCCGCACCCGTCACCGCCATGCCACCGCCGGCCGCCGTGACCTCCGTCAACCCGCCGGCCCATGTCCCGCCCGCCCAGGGCGCGTTCACCGCCCCCGCCGCGCCCCCAGCGGCGCCCGCCGCCCGGGGCGCGGGCGAGGCCGAGCTGAGCGTGCACCGCACCGGGCCGCTGGCCGGCCACGCCGTGCTCAGCCAGGGCGGCCAGCCGCCCCGCCTGCTCGGCCTCGACGGGCAGCCGGCCGCCGGCGCCTCCGTCACCCGCGTCGGCGACCTCGGCTGGGCCGTCACCCCGGCCGGCGCCGCGCGCGGCGCGCTGGTGGACGCCTCCGGCGCGCGCACCCACGACGTGGTCACGCTGCGCGGCGCCGACGGCGCGCCGACCGGCGGCCTGGTCGCGGTCCCCCGCGACGGCGGGGGCGAGGCGCTGCTCCTCGGCCGGGGCGGCGAACTCCTGCCGGACCAGGCCCGGGTGGTCGGCGACTCCCTGGCGGTGCGCCGGGCCCCCGGCACGGTCGACTTCCACACCCTCGAAGGACGCCCCCTCGGCTCCGCCCACCGCCTGCCGGGGCCCGAGGGCCACGAGCTGATGACGCCCGCCGGCGCCGGCCGCGCCGCCCATGTCGCGGGCCCCGACGGCCGGCCGCTTCCCGAGGCGCGGGTCAGCCGGTTCGGCGACGAAGGATGGCTGGTCGAACGCCCGGGCCACCGCGCGGTGGTCCTCGACCGGGACGGCGGCCACACCCACGACGCGTTCCCGCTGACCGAACGGGGCGACGGCGCCTGGACGTTGGCCGTGCCGACCGGCGGCCGGGGCGGCGCGCCGCTGCTGCTCCGCGACGAGGGCGCCGGCTCGGTGGCCGCCGTCGGCGGCGGGTCCGCGACGCGGCTGGGCGGGCGCGGCGTCCTGGTCCAGCTCGGCGAGGGACCGCCCCGGCTCGTCGACGACACCGGCCGGGTGACGGACGCGGTGCGCCTGCACGACCGCAACGGCCGGCCCACCGAGCTGGTCTACGTCCCGCCGACCGGCACCGGGCACCCCGGCACCGGCCACGCCGGCGCCGTCTACCGGGGCGACGGGCGGCTGTTGACCGACGACGTGCTCAGCGGCTTCGACGGCCACCGGATCGTGGTCCGCACCGGCGCCACCCAGACCGTGCACGGGCCGGACGGCGCGCTGCTCGGCTCGGGCGCCGCCCGCCCCGGCGGGCCGCTGGGCGCCGGCAACCGGCTGGAGTTCCCGGCCGACGGCGGCCCCGCGCGGGTGGTCGGCGCGGACGGCGCCCCGGTGCCCGGCGCCACCGTCACGGCGCTGGGCGACGGCGGCCTGCTGGTGCGCGTGCCGGGACAGCGGCCCGGCGTGGTCGACGCGACGGGCGCCCACACCCACGACGTCATCCCGCTGCGCGGCGCCGACGGCGCGCCGCACGGCCTGGCCACCATGCCGCTGCGCGACGGCGTCGCCCCCGCAGCGCTGCGGCCGGACGGCACCCCCGCGCGCGGCGTCGCCCTCACCCACCGGGACGGCGCGCTGCTCGTCGGCCGCGAGGGCGCCGGCACCGTCGCCGTCTACGACCTGGCCGGCCGGTTCACCGGGGTCCGGCACGTCGTCGCCGACGGCGCGCTCGCCGGCCACCGGGTCACCCTCGCCCCCGGGGCGGGCGGCCACCTGGTCCTCGACCCGGCCGGGCGGACGGTCGCCGGCGCCCGCGTCACCCGGTTCGGGGACGAGCTGGCCGTGGTCGAGGTGCCGGGCGCCGGGCGCGTCCTGCTGGACGGCTCCGGCCGGGCCACCCACGACGTCGTCCCCGTGCCCGGCGCTGGCGACCGGCTCGTCGCGCTGCCCGCAGGGTCCGGGCGGACGGGCGCGCACGACGCCGCCTGGCCGGACGGCGCCGCGCTGCGCCGCGAACACCCGGACGGCTCGGCCGAGTTCCTCGGCGCGGACGGCGCCGTGCTCGGCCGGTCGACCCCGGTCGCCGAGGGCCCGCTGGCCGGCCGGGTCCTGCTGACGCCCGAGGGCGGCGCCCCGCGCCTGCTCGACGGCGAAGGCCGGCCGGTGCCGGAGACCACCGTCACCCGGCTCGCCACCGGCGACCACCTGGTCGCGGCCGGCGCCGCCCACCACCTGGTCGCGGCCGGCGGCGCCTCCCACCGGGTCGTCCCGCTCACCGGCCGGCCCGCCGGCCCCGACCTGTTCGCCGTCGTCCGCGCCGACGGGACGGTCCACCCGTTCCCGCGCGCGGCGGACGGCAGGACGCTCCCCGACCACCGGGTGGAGCCGCGCCCCGGCGCCGGGGGCGCGGACGCCCCGCCGTCCCTGACCGTGCACACCCCCGACCGCAGGGCGGTGTCCTTCGACGCCGGGACGGGCCGCTTCCGCTCCGACGACCCGGGCGCCGCCGGGATGAACCGCGTCGACGTCGACGAGTACCGCCGGCTCGGCCCCGCCGACCAGGCCCTGGTGCGCGCCCGGCTGGCCGAACGGCCCACGGCTCCGCCCGCGTTGTCGCCGCCGGGCCTGGAGCACCTGCGGAACGTCGAGGTCCGGCACATGCGGCATGGCGGGTCGTCGTCCGCCCCCCGGCTCGCCTCGTTCGACCTGCCCGGGCTGGAGGGGGCGCGGCTGCGGCTGCTGTTCGACCCCGCCACCGGCCGGGTCGCCAGCGCGGCGGTGGGCCAGCCGAGCGGCGGCCCCCGGCTGACGGCGCGCCACGAGGCCGGCCCCGAAGGCGACGTGGTGCGCGTGGTCCGCGAGGGCGAGACCGTGCACACCGAGCGCTGGGTGCCCGTCGCCGCCGACCTGCGGCTGCGGCTGACCGGCGGCGGGCTGACCGTGCACCGCGTCGACCCGGCCGGCACGATGACGACGGTGGACGACGCCGCCACCCCGCTCGCCGACGGCTCCGGCTTCCATGTGGCGCTGCCCACCGGCCACTTCGCGGTGGACCACGCCGGCGCCCGCACCCACGCCGTGCTGCCGCTGGGCCCGCCCGGCGGCGGCGCCGCGCGCGACCACCTGTTCACCCCGGTCGGCGGGGGCCCCGCGCTGCTGCTGGATGCGGCCGGCCGGCCGCGCGCCGGCGACCTGACCCTCACCGCCGACACGGTCACCGTCCGCCGGGGCAACACCGGCGACGTCCACGACCTCGCCACCGGCGCCCTCCGCGAGCGGGTCCACCACCTGTGGCGCGGCCAGTGGAACGGCCACGAGGTGCGGGTGCCGCACGGGGCCGGCGCCGCGACCGCCCGCCCGACGCTGGTGCCGCCGCCCGGCCGGCCCGCCGTCCACGCGGCGGTGGACGTCCTCACCGAAGGCCGGTTCCGCGTCACCCCGCACGCCGGCGACGCCGTGGTGATCGGCCTGGACGGCGGGCGACAGGGCGTCAGCGTCCCGCTGCGGCGCGGCGCCACGCCCTCCGGCGAGCACGTCGTGGTGCCCGACCGGCCGGCGCCCGGCGAGGGCGCCCGGCTGGAGGCGGCCGACGGCTCCCGGGTCGCCGGCGCCACCGTCGAGCGCGTCGCCGACGGCTTCGAGGTGCGGCGGCTCGGCCAGCCGCACACCGTCACCGCGCACGGCGCGGACGGCGACCTGGCGCACGTCGCCCAACGGGTGCGCGGCGGAACGGCGTTCGACGGCCACTGGCTGGTCACCCCGCGCGCCGGCGCCCCCCGGCTGGCCGGGCCCGACGCCCGGGGCGCCACCGACGTGCGGGTCGTGGACCGGGGCGACGACGGGCTGCTGCTGCTCTCCGACGACGCCGTCGCCGGCGTCACCCGCGCCGGCACCCCGGCCGACGTCCCGCTGCCGCTCGCCCGCCGCGACGGGACCGCCTCCGACTGGACGCTGCACACCCCCACCCGCCCCGGCGAGGCGCCGCGCGCCGTCAACGCGGTCACCCACGAGGTCGTCACCGGCGGGAACGTGCGGATCGTGGGCGGCGCGATCGAGGTCCGCAGGGGCGAGACGGCCGCCCTGCACGGCGCGGACGGCGCGCTGCTGCGCGAGACCCACCGGGTCAGGGACGCCGGCGACCTGGACGGCGCCGACCTGGTGGTGCCCAACACCCCCGGCGCCGGGCCCCGGTTGGAGCGGGCCGGCGCGCCCGTCGCCGGCAGCTCCGTCACCCCGCTGGGCGCCCACGGCCACCTGGTCCGGGTGCCAGGCCGCCAGGTGGTCCTCGACGACACCGGCCGGCTCAGCCACCGCGTCGTGGAGACCACCCTGCCCGACGGCACCGACGGGCTGGTCGCCTGGGCCCAACGCCCCGGCGGCACGCACTTCTTCACCGACGCACACGGCCAACTCCAACCGCTGGGCGTCGCGTTCAACCCGGCGCTGCCCGACCGGTTCACCCTCACCCGGGGCGGCGCCGCCTTCGAGTACCGGGCCCAGGCCGGCCCGGGCGGCGGGTTCACCGCCCAACTGCTGCGCGAGACCCACCCGGTGACCGGCGGCACCGTCCCCGGCCGCACCCTGGTGATCCCGCACGACGGGCAGCCCCCGCGACTGCACACCCCGGGCGCGCCGCCCAGGGACGTGGTCCCCCAGCACTGGGCTGGCTTCGACGGCTACCGCTTCGCCGAGGGTCCTGCCGCCCCGCACACCGTGGTCGACCGCACCGGCCGGGTCACCCACACCGCGCTGCCGCTGACGCCGCGCGCCGGCACGGCCGACCCGTTCGACGCCTTCGTCCTCCGCCCGGCCGCCGGCCCCGGCGGTCCGGTGCTGCGCGCCGCCAACGGCGCCGACCACACCGCCGACCTGGCCGTCGCCGGCGGCCGGTTCACCGTGACCGACACCGCCACCGGCGTCTCCCGCACCCACGGCCCGGACGGCCGGTTCGTCGAGGAGCGGCTGACCGTGCACGGCGGCCCGCTCGACGGCCACCGGCTGCGGCTGCCCGACGACCTCGGCCAGGCCCGGGTCACCGCGCCCGGCGCCACCCGCGAGCGGTCCGTCACCGCCGTCGTCCAGCGGGACGGCACCGTGCGGGTGCGCTTCGAGCGCTCGCACGTCGTCGTCGACCCGGCCACCGGGAACGCCACCCACCGGGTCGTCCCCCTGACCCGGCCCGGCGCCACCTCCTTCGCGTTCGTCCGGCAGGCCGACGACCAGCTGCTGCCCACGCCCCGGGCCGCCGACGGCGCCCAGGCGGTCGGCGACACCGTCACCCGGCTGCCCGGCGGCGACCTGCTGCTGCGCCGCGCCGGGAACCCGGTGGTCGGCCGGTACGACGGCGCCACCGGCGCGTTCCAGCACGAGATGCGGGCGTTGACCGGCGGCGACGCCGCGACCGCCGGCGCCTTCGTCCGCGTCCACGAGATGACCCACCGGGGCCGGGTCCACCGCGCCTACGACGTGCTCGACGCCCACCTGGTGGTGCGCGCCGACCGGGTGGTGACCGGCCGCCAGGCCGTCCCCACCGACGCCGACCCCGGCCACGGCTTCCGGGTGCGCGACGCGGCCGGCGACCGGACCTGGGTCTTCGACGGCGAGGCCCGGCTGGTCGCCCGGATCGGCGCCCCCGACCCCGCCACCCGCGTCCGGGACGTCAGCACCCTGCACCGCGCCGCGCCCGGCGGCGCCGTCACCCAACGGGACTTCCAGGTCATCGAGTTGGGCGACCTCGCCGGCCGGCGGTTCGCCGATGTCGGCGGCGCCCGGCGGGTGCTGGACGCCGACCTCAACCCGATCGGCGGCCACCACCTCACCCCGCAGGGCACCGGCTACCGCTACACCGGCGACGCCCAGGGCCTGCGCGCCGGCGAGTACCGGGAGTACGGGGCCGACGGGCGGCTGCTGGAGCAGCGGATCAACATCGTCTACCGGGGCCGCCGCGTCGACGGCGAGTTCTACCGCGTCGTCTACCAGCACGACGCGGCCGGCCGGGTCAACGGCGGCACCTGGGAGCACTGGCGCGGCGGCGCCCCGCCGCCGCCCGTCGCGCCCTGGCTCGACCGGGGCCGGGTCGACCCCAAGGGCGCCGGGCAGGGCCATGTCTTCCTGCTCACCCAGAACGCGGACGGGCTGCGCGGCTTCGCCTTCGAGCGCCGCCCGCAGCCGGGCGGCGGCGTGCTCGACGCGCACGCGCCGGGCGCCGTCGCCCCCCTCGTCGACCGGAAGGGCGGCGTGCCGCTGGGCACCACCCAGCGCGAGCGCTGGCAGGAGCTGGACGCCGCCGGCCAGCCGGTGGGCGACGGGCTGCGGATCTGGGGCACCAGCCGCCGGACCTTCTACGACTACCGCGAACAGACCCATGTCTCCCGCTCGTTGACCGGCCCGGTCCGCCACTACCGGGAGACCCCGCAGGGCGGCTATGTGCTGAGCGTCCGCCAGTCCTCCTCCGGGCTCTCGTTCCGCGCCGGCGAGGACGGCCGCTGGTACCGCTTCGACGGGGACCTCGGCCTCCAGGCCACCGGCGACCGCCGCTGGGGCCGGCTCGGCAACGGCTGGCAGGACGAGATGCCCAACCCGCGCACCGGGTCGCTCGCCCCCGTCAACGCCAAGGTCAGCGCGCTGGCCCGGCACGACCCGCGCGGCTTCCGGGCCCACGAGCTGGGCGCCGACGGGCTGCCGAAGGACGGCTTCGTCACCGTCTCCCCGCAGGGCAAGGAGATCCGCACCCGCCGCACCCAGCCCGACGGCTCCTGGATCGAGACCCACCGCATCGCCGAGCAGCGCCCCACCAACCTCTACCGGGCGCTGCTGTCGTCCGAGTTCCGCTCGATGGACCTCACCACCGGCAGGGGCCGCTACTTCGCGCTGCCGCACCCGTTCCTGCCCAGGGAGAACCGCTACCGGGGCGCCGGCGGCGAGGCCGCGTTCGTGATGGACTCCCGGCTCCAGACCTTCGACTACCGCACAGGGCGGGGCGACACCGTCCACGAGACCGGCGTGCAGGTCACCAGCTCCCGTGGCTACAACACGGTGAGCGTCTCCCACCACGGCCGGATCACGGGCGAGAACCGGCCCCTGGTCAACGGCAACACCCTCCTCGTCGGCGACGCCGTGGCCCCGCCGCCCGGCGTCGCCCGCCAGGCCGGCTACCTGCCGTGGAGCGAGGGCGCGGGCAAGCTCTCCGGCCACCGCACCTTCCACGCGGCCGACTTCGTCGACCCGCCGGCCGGCAGCGGCAGGACCAGGGCCGACGTCGTCTGGCAGGACCAGTTCCGCTCCGACATCCCGCCGAACGGCGACTGGTACAGCCGGGGCGGCGGCCACACCTGGCACGTGGCCCGGATGGGCTTCAGCGACGGCACGCTCCTCGACTTCCGCCCCCGCCCGCACACCGGCGGCCCGGCGGGCAACGGCGACCTCGCCTTCCAGCGCACCGTGCACGCCGGCGACAGCTCCCGTCCCCCCGGCCAGGCCCTGCCCCCCGGCTACCAGGAGGCCGACTGGGTGCTGACCACCCACCAGGGCAAGCTGGTGGCGCGGAAGGACACCTGGGTGGGCGCCGGCGCCGGCGGCGCCGACCTGCGGATCGTCAGCCGCTACGGCGGCGGCCGGGTCACCTGGTCCGTCGACGGCGGCACCCTGACCGGCAGCCGCAGCCTCGCCTCCCGCAACCAGTTCGACCACCACCAGTACTTCGACCGGGAGTCCTACCGCGACTACACCGGCACCGGGCGGCAGCGCGAACTGGTCCGCGAGTACCGGGTGTTGGCCGACAACACCGCCGTCGTCGCGTGGAAGGTCCCCGGCACCGGCGGCGCGCCCGACGTGTGGCGCTGGAACAAGGTCGACCGGCACGGCAACGTCATGGCCTTCGGCACCCAGAACCAGCGCGTCCGCGTCTGGTTCGACGACATGCGCCGCTGGGAGGACCGGGTCGTCACCCCGACCGGCCACACCGTCGTCCAGGAGCTGCCCGCCGAGGTGGGCGGCGCGGTGCGCCGGGCGTTCAACGACCGGCCGCTGCGGGTGCGCGAGTACTTCCCCGACGCGGCCTCGCTGACCGGCGCCGCCCGCACCCCCGACAACCTGCGGGGGCTGGCCTGGCGGGAGTTCGAGAGCGGCGCCGTCGCCCGCCGGAAGACGGCGCTGCCCGACGGCACCTTCCTCGAACTGGAGAGCATGGCCAAGCACTGGCGGCGCTGGGGCCACGACGCCGCCACCGGCGAGTGGAAGGTGCTCACCGAGCGCTCGGTCGCCGGCTACGTCAGGGAGCGCCCGGCGCCCTCGTTCGCCGCCGCCGACGGCGGCAGGTACGCGGGCGACCTGGGGCTCGTCGGCCGGGAGACCTACTACATCGGCCACCTCAACGAGTTCCGCGGCTTCGAGCGGATGTACCGCCAGCCGCGCCGCACGCCCTGGGGCCCGGGCGTCACGGCCACCGGCGAGTCCACCTACACGCCCTTCGCGGTGCGCAACGTCCAGCACATGCTGGTGGAGTTCTCCCAGGAGTTCGTCCTCGACTTCGCGATCGGCCTGGCCATCGCCGCCGCGCTGCCCGGCGAGTTCGGCGCCACCGACGTGGCCGCCGCCGCGCTGCGCGCCCTGGTCTCCGGCGCGGTCAAGGGCACGTTCGTCGGCCTGCACAACCTCGCCGCCCACCACTCGCAGTTCCGCGTCGGCCTCAACTGGCAGGACCGGGGCTTCCCCTACCGCTTCCGGCAGGACGACGACGACTGGGCCGGGGAGTGGGCGTCCAACGAGTTCGTGCTCCGCTGGCGCGGCGGCGCCTACGACTTCGTCAAGGACGGCTTCGTCGTCGCCCCGCTCGGCTCGTTCCTCGGCAGCCTGGCCGCCATCGAGGCGTTCGGCGTCAAGGACGCCGAGGGCGAGTGGCAGGACGTCTCCGTCGGCGAGGCGCTGGCGCTCTCCGGCGCGGCGGCCCTCGGCACCGTCCTGGGCAGCGCCACCACCGGCCTGCTCAAGGCCGTGATGGCCAACACCGCCGGCGCCCGCTGGTACCACCGGCAGGGCGTCGTCGACTTCGTGGTGGTCCCGATCATCGGCAAGCTCGTGGACAAGCCGCTGGCCGGGCTCGTCATCGGGCCCGAGGTCCGCGACTGGCTGGACATCGCGCCGCCCGCCCCACCGCCGCCACCGCCGGCGCCCGACACCGTCCCACCGCCCGAGACCCCGACCGAAGCCCACGAGACCACGACCGAAGCCCAGGGGGAGAGCCCATGACGACCGGCGACCCGATCCGCGTCGCGCCCCGCAGCCGGGGCGCCCACCGGACCATCACCGAGGCGCTGGGCGCCGCCCCGGCCGGCGCGGTGATCAGCATCGCGCCCGGCGAGTACCGGGAGTCCTTCCGGCTGATCCGCCGGGTCTCGCTGATCCCGCAGCACGGCACCGGCTCCGTCGTCATCGCCCTCCCGGCCGCCGCCGGCGCGCTGACCGTCGCCGCCCCCGACTGCCGGGTGCGCGGCCTGGTGGTGCGGGGCGTCGACCCCGGCGAGGCGCTGCTGCGGGTCGAGGACGCCGCCGGGCTGACGCTGGAGCAGTGCGTGGTCAGCCAGGGCCGCGTCGAGGTCCTCGGCTCCCGCACCCCCAACCCCCGCCCCGACCGGCCGGTCACCGACATCCCCCTCGACCACGACCTCGCCGCCGACCTGGCCGACCCCACCGCCGGCGGCGTCCTGGTCGCCCGCCGCAGCACCCTGCGCGCCGCCCGGCACACCGCGCTGCACCTGACCGGCGACGCGCTGGCCCGCCTCGACGACACCGCCATCGAGGACGTCGAGGGCATCGGCGTCGCCGTCTCCGGCACCGCCGTGCTCCGCGCCGACCAGCTGCGGGTGCACGGCGGTTCGGGCTCGGCGCTGCGCGCCAGGGACGCCTCCCGCGTCCTGCTGCGCGCCAGCGGCCTCTACGGCTCGGGCCGCAACGGGCTGCTGGTGCAGGACGCCGCCGAGGCGCTGCTGACCGACTGCCGGGTGGAGAACGCGGCCCGCTCCGGCATCCGCCTGGACCACACCGCGCGCGCCGAGATCGAGGAGACCACGCTGCGGGACGCCCGGCTGACCGGCGTCGAGGTGCGCGACCAGGCCCGCGTCACGCTGCGCGGGGTGCGGGTGGTCGGCGGCGAGACCGGCGTGCGGCTGCGCTCCCCCGAGGAGTCGACGCTGCTGCACTCCTCCCTGACGGGCCAGCGGGGCAACGGCGTCGAGCTGGAGAACGGGGCCGAGGCCCGGGTGCGGGGCGTGCGGGTCGCGCGCAGCGGCAAGCACGGGGTGATGGTCGGCGAGGGCGCCCGGGGCACCTTCGACCACTGCGACGTGATCGCCAGCGGCTTCCCCGCGCTGCACGTCGGCCGCGACGCCGCCCCCCGCTTCCGGGGCTGCCGGGTCTTCGACTCGGCGCACGACCTGGGCGTCTTCGAGGGCGCCAGCCCGGTCTTCGAGAACTGCGTGGCGATCAACGTGGGTTCGCCCCGGCTGCCCACCGCCCGGCGCGGCGCCCCCGCCGGCGAGGGCGCCGCCCCCCGCACCCGCGACGACGGCCCGCCGCCCCCGCGCCCCGCCGGCCCGAGCGGCCCGGCCGGCCCGCCGGCGCCGGCCGGACCCTCGGCCCCGCGCCCCGGCGCGGCGGCCCACGGCGCGCCCGAACCCGCCGGCCGGGACGGCGACTCCGGCGACCCGCCGGCCGAGTCGCTGACCGACCTGCTCGCCGAACTCGACGAGCTGGTCGGCCTGGAGACCGTCAAGCGGGACGTCGGCGGCATGGTCAAGCTGATGCAGACGGTCCGGATGCGGCAGGAGGCCGGGCTGCCGGCGCCGCCGCTCAGCCGCCACCTGGTCTTCGCCGGCAACCCAGGCACCGGCAAGACCACCGTCGCCCGCCTCTACGGCCGGCTGCTGCACGCCCTCGGCCTGCTCTCCCGTGGCCATCTGGTCGAGGTCGACCGCAGCGCGCTGGTCGGCGAGTACATCGGCCACACCGGGCCCAAGACCACCGAGGCGTTCCAACGGGCGCGCGGCGGCGTGCTGTTCATCGACGAGGCGTACGCGCTGACCCCCTCGGGGGTGACCCAGGACTTCGGCCTGGAGGCCGTCGCCACGCTGGTGAAGCTGATGGAGGACCACCGCGACGAGGTCGTCGTCATCGCCGCCGGCTACCCCGACGAGATGGCCAGGTTCGTCGACTCCAACCCCGGGCTCGCCTCCCGGTTCACCCGCAGCCTGCTCTTCAGCGACTACTCCACCGACGAGCTGGTGGAGATCGTCGAACACCACGCCCGCCGCCACCGCTACGAACTGACGGAGGGCGCCCGCAAGGCGCTGGCCGCGCACATCGGTGCCATCCCCCGGACCGAGGGCTTCGGCAACGGGCGCAGCGCCCGGCAGATCTTCCAACGGATGACGGAGCGCCAGGCGATGCGCGTGGCCGAGCTGACCGCCGTCCAACCCACCGACCTGATGACCCTCGACGAGAACGACCTGCCCGACCCGACCTCCTGACCCACCGCCCGTCCCGATCCGTGAGGCCCCGATGAGACGACAGCAGCGCCGCGCCGACGGCCGGTTCGCCGACGCCTTCGCCCGCCAACCCGCCCGCGCCCGGCGGGGGTTGCTGCCCGGCAGACGCGTCTACACCTCCCTGCTCTGGGCGCTGGTGACGGCGCTGGTGGTCACCGGCTCCGTCCGGCTGGTGGCCGCCGTCTTCCCCAGCGGTGACAGCGCGCCGGTGGCGGCCCCCGCGCCCACCGAACCCGAGCCGGAACCTGAGCCGGAGCCCAGCGACGCGGCCACCGAGGAGCCGGAACCCGAACCGGAGCCGGAGCCGGAACCCGAACCGGAGCCCGAACCCGAGCCGGAACCCGTTCCCCCGCCCGAACCGGAGCCGGAGCCGGAACCCGAGCCCGAGCCGGAAGAGGAGGAGGAGCCGGAGCCGGACCCCGAACCCCTGCGCGAGCAGCCCCTGTTCGAGGACGGCGGCACCTACTACCTCGTCGCCTCCACCGCCGACGACCGCTGCCTGGACGTGCAGAGCAGCAACACCGAGGCCGGCGCCACCGTCCAGCAGTGGGAGTGCAACGGCACCAACGCCCAACGCTGGACACTGCGGCAGGTCGAGGCCCCGAACGTCTTCACCCTCTCGGCCATGGGCAACTGCCTCGACGTGCCGGGCGGCGACATGGACGAGGGCACCGAGATCCAGATGTGGACCTGCAACGGGTTCGTGCCGCAGAACTGGCGCATCGAACCGCTGGGCAACGGCACCGTCCAGCTCCGCGCCGTCATCAACGGCCACTGCCTGGAGGTGGCCAACGGCTCCGACGCCCTGCACGGCCTGATCCGACAGTGGGCCTGCAACGCCTCCCCCGCCCAGACCTGGCGACTCCAACGCTGACCCACGCACGCAACCCCCGGCCGGCGCCGCGCCGCCCCCGGCAAACGCGGCGCCGGTCCGGGGGGCGTCGTGGCCAGAAGCTGACGTATACGGTGACGTACGACGAAGTGCGTCGCGCTGATCGAGGGTTGGCGACCCGTGACGCGCTCGCACGGGGTGTTGCGGTGGACCTGTCCGAGGAGGAGGCCGCCACGGCATCGCCGATCCGCTCTGAGCGGTCATCCGGGCCGATGCGCGAGGTGACCGAACGATGATTCTCGTTGTCCTCACGGCATGGGTCCTCTGCCTGGTGGTGCTCGTCACGCCCGACGGACCAGACCGCGTCGCGGGGTTGTTCCTCTCCCCTTTCGGCTTCGGAGACCCCGATGTCCTGCCCACGCGGCTCGTCTTCCGAGTCGCCTTCGCCCTGCTCAGCTTCCTGCTCGTCTTCCACGGTCTCGCGCAGATCTTCCCGGACCGGTTCACGGGTCCCGATGACCGCGTCACCTGACACGGGCCGCTCCACTCACGTCCGGCAGGCCGGCCCCGGCCAACCGACGCCCCGCCCCGCGCCCCACTCCCCCCAGCTCAGCCCCTCACAACACCTTCAGCGGCAGCAGCTTCTTCCCCGTCGGCCCGACCTGGATCTCGGTCTGCATCTGGGGGCACACGCCGCAATCGAAACACGGCGTCCAGCGGCAGTCGTCGACCTCGGTCTCGTCGAGGGCGTCCTGCCAGTCCTCCCAGAGCCAGTCCTTGTCCAGCCCGGAGTCGAGGTGGTCCCAGGGCAGGACCTCCTCGTAGCCACGCTCGCGCGTCGTGTACCAGGCGACGTCCACGCCGTAGGGCTCCAGCGCCTTGCCGGCGCAGTCCATCCACAGGTCGTAGGAGAAGTACTCCCGCCAGCCGTCGAAGCGGCCGCCCGCCTCCCAGACGGCGCGGATCGCCGCGCCCACGCGGCGGTCGCCCCGGGAGAGCAGGCCCTCGACGATCCCCGGCTTCCCGTCGTGGTACCGGAAGCCGATGGACCGCCCGTACCGCTTGTCCTCGCGGATGGCGTCGCGCAGCTTCGCCAGCCGCGCGTCCGTCTCCTCGGCCGCGAGCTGCGGCGCCCACTGGAACGGGGTGTGCGGCTTGGGCACGAACCCGCCGATGGAGACGGTGCAGCGGATGTCGTTGCTGCCGGTGACCTCGCGCCCCTTGGCGATGACCTTGGTGGCCATGCTGGCGATCTCCAGCACGTCCTCGTCGGTCTCGGTCGGCAGCCCGCACATGAAGTAGAGCTTCACCTGCCGCCACCCGTTGCCGTACGCGGTCGCGACCGTGCGGATCAGGTCCTCCTCGGAGACCATCTTGTTGATCACCCGGCGGATGCGTTCGCTGCCGCCCTCGGGCGCGAAGGTCAAACCGGAGCGACGGCCGTTGCGGGTCAGCTCGTTGGCCAGATCGATGTTGAACGCGTCGACCCGGGTCGAGGGCAGGGAGAGCCCGATCTTGTCCTCTTCGTAGCGGTCGGCGAGCCCCTTGGCGACATCGGCGATCTCGCTGTGGTCGGCGGAGGAGAGCGACAGCAGCCCGACCTCCTCGAAGCCGGTCGCCTTCAGCCCCTTGTCGACCATCTCCCCGATGCCGGTGATCGACCGCTCCCGCACCGGCCGGGTGATCATGCCCGCCTGGCAGAACCGGCACCCGCGCGTGCAACCCCGGAAGATCTCCACCGACATCCGTTCATGAACGGTCTCGGCGAGCGGCACCAACGGCTGCTTCGGGTACGGCCACTCGTCGAGGTCCATCACGGTGTGCTTGGAGACCCGCCACGGCACCCCCGAACGGTTGGGCACCACCCGGGCGATCCGCCCGTCCGGCAGGTACTCCACGTCGTAGAACGCCGGAACGTACACCCCGCCGGTGCGGGCCAGCCGCATCAGCAGCTCCTCGCGCCCGCCGGGCCGCCCCTCCCGCTTCCAGTCCCGCACGATGTCGCTCATCGTCAATACGGCCTGCTCGCCGTCCCCGATCACCGCGCAGTCGATGAACTCCGCGATCGGCTCCGGGTTGAACGCCGCGTGCCCGCCGGCCACCACCACCGGGTGGTCCTCGGTGCGGTCGGCGGCGGCCAGCGGAACGCCGGCCAGGTCGAGCGCCGTCAGCAGGTTGGTGTACCCCAGCTCGGTGGAGAACGAGACCCCCAGCAGGTCGAACGCGCCGACCGGCCGGTGCGCGTCCACCGTGAACTGCGGCACCCCCCGCTCCCGCATCAGCGCCTCGAGGTCGGGCCAGACGCTGTAGGTCCGCTCGGCCAGCACGTCGGGGCGTTCGTTGAGCACCTCGTAGAGGATCATCACGCCCTGGTTCGGCAGCCCCACCTCGTAGGCGTCCGGGTACATCAGCGCCCAGCGGACGTCGACCGCGTCCCAGTCCTTGACGGTGGAGTTCAGCTCACCGCCGACGTACTGGATCGGCTTCTGAACGTGCGGGAGGAGTTCCTCGAGGCGAGGGAAGACCGACTCGATGGGCATGGCTTGCGTCTTTCGCGACGAAGACCGATCCAGACCGGCAACGCACCGCTCGGGTTCGATCAGGCTGACGAAGGCTGGACCATTCAGCGTACCGGCCCCCGCGCACCCGCCCGTCCACCGGCGAAGCACCCGCCCGTCCACCGGCTAAGCACCCGCCCGTCCACCGGCGAGCGCCGGGCGCTCACGCCGTCAACGGCCGCTTCATCCGCACCGACTGGAGCAGCCCTATGGCGATCCACACCGCGAACATCGCCGTCCCCCCGTAGGAGAGGAACGGCAGCGGCACGCCGGCCACCGGCATGATGCCCAGCGCCATCCCGATGTTCTCGAAGCACTGGAACGCGAACCAGGCGACGATCCCCGCCGCGATGATCGTCCCGTACAGCTCGCTGCTGTCCCGCGCGATCCGCAGCGCCCGCCACAGCACCACGCCGATCAGCACGATGATCCCGCCGGCGCCGAGGAAGCCCAGCTCCTCGCCGGCCACCGTGAAGATGAAGTCCGTGTGCTGCTCGGGCACGAACTGCCCGGTGGTCTGGGTGCCCTGGAAGAGCCCCTTGCCGTCCAACTGCCCCGAGCCGATCGCGATCCTGGCCTGGTTGGTGTTGTAGCCCACGCCCGCCGGGTCCCGGGACGGGTCGGCGAACGCGGCGAACCGGTCCAGCTGGTAGTCGTCCAGCACGCCCAGCGTCCACACCAGCGCCGCGCCGACGATCCCGGCCAGCATCAGCCCGATCGACCACTTCAGGGAGGCGCCCGAGGCCAGCAGTATCCCCAGCACGATCACGCTGAGCACCATGGCCATGCCCATGTCGTCTATGACCACTATGCACAGCGGCGCGGTGGCCAGCGCCAGCGCCTGGAGCACCGCCCGCCGGCTCGGGTAGTCGCGGTCGCCGGCGTCCACCTGGTCGGCCAGTATCACCGCCATCCCCAGGATGATCGCGACCTTGGCGAACTCCCCCGGCTGGAGGGTGTAGCCGCCGATGGACAGCCAGGCCCGCTGCCCGTTGATCTCCGTGCCCAGCGGGGTGAAGACCAGCAGCATGAACAGCATCGAGAACCCGAAGAACAGCGGGACCGCCGACCGCAGCCGGTGGTGCCCCAGCCACATCACCCCGACCGCCAGCCCGAGGCCGAGCGCCAGGTTGATGCCCTGCCTGACCAGGAAGTAGTGCGGGTCACCGCTGTTGATCTCGGTGCGGTTCCTGGTGGCCGACCAGACCAGCAGGATGCCGATCACCGACAGCGCCAGCGCCGCCAGCAGCAGCACCCAGTCGACGCGGCGCAGCACCGAGTCGCGCGCGGTCAGCCGACGCCAGGTGCCGGGGTCGGGGCCCAGCCCGTCGACCCGCAGGTGGTGGTTGTTCAACGACTAGCCCTTACTCGTCTTCCCGCCGCGTCTGGTTCTCCCGCTCCGGCGGGTCCTCGGCGAGCGGAACGGGCGCCGGCCAGGACCACGAGGCCGGCCCTGACCACGACGCGCGCGCGTCCCACGACGCCTGCGAGTCCCCGGCGTCCGGCGTCACCGGCGTGCCGCCGGGCACGAACTGCTCGGCGCCCTCCGGCTGTTCGCCCTGACCGCCCGGGTCCCCCTGGTCGAAGGTCTCGCCCTGCTGACCGGAATCCTGACCGGACTCCTGACCCGCCTCGCCCGAGGAGTCCGCGTCGCGCTCCCCGTCAGCGTCCTCGTCAGCCTCCTCGTCCGGCGGCGGAACGATGGCCCCGGTCTCGTCGATCTCCGGCAGCTCGGTGATCGGCTCCGGCAGCAGCGCCGCGTCCTCGTTGACGCCGCCGCCCTGCACCCCGTAGATCGCCTCCCAGATGTGCCGCACCGCGTCACCCGAGGCGCCCGAGCCGGTGCCGGCCTGGGAGATGGTCATCACCACGGTGAAGTCGTCGGTGAACGTCGCCAGCCAGGACGAGGTCTGCTGGTCGCCGGCGCCCTCCGCCGTTCCCGTCTTGGCGTGCAGCGGGATCTCGTTCTGCGGCCAGCCGCCGAACTTCCACGCCGCGCTGCCCGTGGTGATCACGCCGGCCGTGGCGTCCCGCAGGTCCTCGATGGTCTGCTCGTCGGCCGGCAGCTCCCCCGTCGCCTGCGGCTCGAACTCCTCGATCACCCGCCCGTCGGCGGCGACCACGGCCTTGCCGACGGACGGCTGGTAGAGCGTGCCGCCGTTGCCAATCGCCGCGTAGACGCTGGCCAGCTGGATCGGCGTGACCAGCACGTCACCCTGTCCGATGGAGAAGTTGAGCATGTCGCCGGCGCGCATCTTCATGCCCTCGGTGCAGTTCTCACGCGCGATCCGCGCCGGGTAGTCGTCCCGGTCGCTCTCGGCGATCTCGCACCACTCGTCCCGGTTGGCCTCCCAGTAGTCCTGCTTCCACTGCCGGTCCGGGATGCGCCCCGGCACCTCGTTGGGCAGGTCGATGCCGGTCTGGGTGCCGAGGCCGAAGCCGAGGGCGGTGTTGAAGAAGTAGTCGTTCGGCTCGTCCACCGGGTCGTTGCCGCCGTCCCGCTGCCACTCGCGGTGCGCCAGCCCGTAGAAGACGGTGTTGCAGGAGACCTCGATGGCCTGCGCCAGGCTGATCGGACCGTAGGAGCTGGACTCGAAGTTGCGGAACGTCTGGCCGCCGATGTCGTAGGAGGACGAACAGTTGTAGCGGCCGTCGAAGTCGTAGCCGGCGTTGACCGCAGCCGTCGAGCTGACCACCTTGAACGTCGAACCGGGCGGGCCCTGGCCCTGGATGGCCCGGTTGATCAGCGGGTCGTTGGCGTCCTCGTCGGTGAGCCTGGCGTACTCGTCGCTGGAGATGCCGCCGACCCACACGTTGGGGTCGTAGTCCGGGGCCGAGGCCATCGCCACCACCCGGCCCGTGTCGTTCTCCAGGACCACGGCCGCACCCGAGTCCGCCTCGTAGTTCCGGCCGGTGATGTCGTCGCGTTCGGCCTGCGCGCGCTCCATCGCGCCGACCAGCTCCTCCTCGACCACGGCCTGGAGCCGGGAGTCGAGGCTGGTGACGACGTTGGCGCCGGCCATCGCCGGGTCGTTCTCCGCCTCGCCGAGAACCCGCCCGAACTTGTCCACCTCGTACCGGGTCACCCCGGACTCGCCCCGCAGATAGCCGTCGTAGGTGCGCTCCAGGCCGGACCGGCCGATCTGGTCGGAGCGCAGCAGCGGCGAGTCGGTGTCCTCGGACTCCGCGACCTCGTCGTCGGTGACCGGCGAGAGATAGCCCAGCACCTGGGCGCTCCTGGCGCCCTCGGGCGCCGGGTAGCGGCGCACGGCGGTGGGCTCGGCGCTGACGCCGGGGAACTCCTCGGCGCGCTCGCGGATCTGGAGGGTCTGCTCGGTGGTGGCCTCGTCGGTGATGGGGATCGGCTGATAGGGAGAACCGTTCCAGCACGGCTGCGGGGTCTCGGCGTCACAGAGCCGGACGCGGTGGGCGACCTCCTCCTCGCTCAGCTCCAACAGCTCGGCCAGGTCGGCGAGGACCTCCTCGCCGTCGTCGGGCAGCTTGGACAGCTCGGTGCGGTCGACGGAGACCACGAGCCGGGTCTCGTTGTCCGCGATGGGCACCCCGCGCGCGTCCACGATGGAGCCGCGCACGGCCGGCTGCACCACCTGCTGCACGTGGTTGCCCGCCGCCTCGGCGGCGAACTCGTCGCCCTGCCGGATCTGGAGGTACCACAGCCGCCCGCCCAGGGTCAGCAGCAGCGAGAAGACCAATATCTGGATGACGACCAGCCGGATGGTGATCCGCGAAGTCCTGCCGGTTTCGGGGATGTTGGTCACAGTCGCTTGACTCCCTTGATGCGCCCCGCGCTGTTCCGCGCGGAGCGGCCCAACAGCGGGGAACGCCCGCCGACGCGCGCGGTCCGCCCGTAGCGACTCCGGCGCGGCGAACGCGGGCGCAGCCCAGCGCCCGCCCCGCTCAGCCAGCTGATCGGGTTGTCCGAGCCGGGGCCCGAGCCGTCGCCGGAGAGCGGGTCGCCCTCGCCCCGGCGGGCCGCCGCCATGATCAGCGGCACCACGAACGGGGCGAGCAGCAGGTCGTAACAGGTCGCGGTCAGCAGCAGGCTGGTGAGCCCGACGTCGCGGGCGGGCGTGTCGCCGACCAGTGCGCCGACGCCCGCGTAGAGCAGCGTCGAGCTGAGCGCGCCGCCGGCGACCACCAGCATCGGGACGGTGGCCGACCGGTGTTGGCCGTTCTCCGGCCGAGTCAGCCCGGCGGCGTAGCCGATCACGCACAGCACCAGGGCGTAGCGGCCGACCGCGTGGTCGGCCGGCGGGGCCAGGTCGGCGAGCAGGCCGGCGGCGAAGCCGACCAGCGCGCCGCCGGTGTGCCCGTAGACCAGCGCCAGCGCCAGCACGGTGAGCAGCAGCAGGTCGGGAACGGCTCCGGGCAGCCCGAGTCTGGCCAGTATGGTGACCTGCGCCAGCAGCGCGACAAAGATCAGCACGGCGGCCAGCAGCGTGCGGTAGAGGCGCATGGTCAGCTCCTGCTCGCTGGGTCGAACCGGTCACGGCCGGGCGCCAGGGCGCCGAAGTCGGGCTCCCCGTCCTGGCCTTCGCCGCCGTCCTGAGCCCCGTCACCGGCGTCGCCGCCTTCGCCGCCGTCCCCGCCGTCCTCGTCGGGCGGCGGGGCCAGGCCGTCGGGCTCGGGGAACTCGTCCACCGGGCCGGTGTCCTCGCCGGCCTCGGCGCCGCCCTCCTCGCCCTCGGCCTCCTCGCGGGCAGCCCGCTGCTCGACGTCCTCGGGACGCTCGGGCAGCACGGAGTCGCGCGGGTTGTCCCGGGGCGGCTCGACGACGACGCCCACGAGGTCGAGCTGGGTGAACTCGACATAGGGCCGGACCTGGACGGTGCGGGTCAGGTCGCCGTTGGAACGCTCGACGCTGACCACCTCGCCCACGGGCACGCCCGGCACGAACGGCTTGTTGTCGGCCGAGCCGAAGGTGACCATCCGGTCGCCCTCCGCGACCTCGGCGCGCTGGTTGAGGAGTTGCACGTCCAGGGTGTTGTCGCCGCGCCCGGTGGCGAAGCCCAGTTCCTCGCTGTCCTCGAGCCGGGTGCCGACGGTGAAGCCCGGGTCGTTGGCCAGCAGCACCGTCGAGGTGCCCCGGGCGACCGTGGTGACGCGGCCGACGAGGCCGTCGCCGTTGAGCACCGTCATGTCCTTGGCGATGCCGTCCTCGCTGCCCGCGTCGATGGTCACCGTCCAGGAGAAGCCCTGTCCGGCGCCGACCGCGATGACCTGGGCGCCGACGATCCCGTACCGGCCGGCGCCGGCGGTCCGCAGCAGCTCGTCCAGTTGTGCTATCCGCGACTCGCGGTGCGCCTCGCTGCCCAGCTCCTGCCGCAGCTCGGCGTTCTCCCGCTCCAACTCGCTGATGCGGTCGTGCCGTTCGCCGGACTCGCGGACGGCGGCGATGGCGTTGGCGAAGGGGTCGACGGCGCCGGCGACGCCCTCCTCCACCGGGCCGAAGAAGGACGCGGCGGCCTCCCGTGGACCGTTGAGCGGGGAGTTGTCCCCGCCCCTGATGTCCATCGTGATCAGCGCGAAAGCGATGGAGACCAGCAGTACGAGAAGCAGCCGGCTCTCTCGGGTGTCCCTCACGTGCGGCGGCCGTGCCTTTCTGGATCGGTCAGTCGACTCCCGGGGCCGGCCCGGCTGGACCGGGCTGGCGCCTGGGCCGGGCTAGCGCCTGGGCTGGGCGTCCAACACCTGCTGGAGCGCCTCGAACTCCTCGACGCACTTGCCCGAGCCGAGCGCCACGGAGTCCAGCGGGTCCTCGGCGATGTGGATCGGCATCCCCGTCTCCTGGCGGAGCCGCTCGTCCAGGCCGCGCAGCAGCGCGCCGCCGCCGGTGAGCACGATGCCCCGGTCCATCACGTCGCCGGACAGCTCGGGCGGGCACTTGTCGAGCGTGGTCTTGACCGCGTCCACGATCGCGTTGACCGGCTCCTCCATCGCCTTGCGAACCTCGGCCGAGGAGATCACCACGGTCTTGGGCAGCCCGCTGACCAGGTCGCGGCCGCGGATCTCGGTGTGCTCGTCCTGGTCCAACTCGTAGGCGGAGCCGATGGTGATCTTGATGCTCTCGGCGGTGCGCTCGCCCAGCAGGAGGCTGTACTCCTTCTTGATGTGCTGGATGATCGCGTTGTCCAGCTCGTCGCCGGCCACCCGGATCGACTGCGCCGTGACGATGCCGCCCAGCGAGATCACCGCGACCTCGGTGGTGCCGCCGCCGATGTCCACCACCATGTTGCCGGTGGCCTCGTGCACCGGGAGCCCGGAGCCGATCGCGGCCGCCATCGGCTCCTCGATGATGTGCACCTGCCGCGCCCCGGCCTGCGTCGAGGCCTCGATGACCGCCCTGCGCTCCACTCCCGTGATGCCCGAGGGCACACAGACGACCACGCGCGGTCGGGCGAGATAACGCCTTTTGTGGATTTTCAGAATGAAGTAGCGCAGCATTCGCTCGGTGATCTCGAAGTCGGCGATCACGCCGTCCTTGAGGGGGCGAACGGCCACGATGTTGCCGGGGGTCCGGCCGATCATCTTCTTCGCCTCGGCACCAACGGCGAGAATGCCACCCGTGTTGGTGTTGATCGCGACGACGGACGGCTCGTTGAGGACAATCCCTCGACCCCTGACGTACACCAGCGTGTTGGCCGTCCCGAGGTCAACTGCCATGTCACGACCGATGAACGACATATTGTTCGCCATAGGGATGCATCTGGCCTTCCAGCTGGAGCGTTTTGTGCGGGGAGGTCGGCGGAGGGTGCGATGGGCTGCGTGCGCGGGACCTCTCCCGCCGCTGGGGGAAGAGGCGCGGCAATGCCATCGTATCCACGGCCGGTCTGACACGGAGCGCCGGAGCGCCGCTTTCGCCATTGTCGGCGGAACCAGCCCCACCCTCCATCATGGTGACGTCGCGTTCGGGTGAAGGGTTCCCCTGACCGACCTTACCGACCACGGCGGAACATCGCATTCCGCCGGGCCGGCGTGGCTCGGGGAACGTGCCGCGCTGACGGCCGTTCAACAGGGAGTTCAGCGGGGCAGCTCGGGGAAGAAGATCTTCAGCTCCCGCTCGGCGGACTCCTCCGAGTCCGAGGCGTGGATCAGGTTCTCCCGGACCACGGTGCCGAAGTCGCCCCTGATGGAGCCCGGTGCGGCGGCGATCGGGTCGGTCGGCCCGGCCAGCGCGCGCAGGCCCTCGATGACCCGCTCGCCCTCCACGACCATGGCCACGCTGGGGCCCGAGGCCATGAACTCCAGCAGCGGCTCGTAGAACGGACGCCCCACGTGCTCCGCGTAGTGCGTCTCCAGGGTGGCGCGGTCCAGGGTGCGCAGTTCGAGCGCGGTGATCCGCCAGCCCGCCTTGCGTTCCACCCGGCCCACGATCTCGCCGATCAGCCCCCGGCTGACCGCGTCCGGCTTGAGGAGGACAAGAGTGCGCTGGCTCATGGGGGCGGCTCCTGGGAATCCTGGGAAATGACCTGACGAAGAACGGCGAAGCACGGTGTGGCGGCGGGAGCACCTCGGCGGGCGGCAGCCGCGCGGGGTCGCGCGACCCGCGTGGCCGTCCGGCGGGCCGGACGCGCGGGGAGCGTAAGAGTACCGGGCGGGCGTCCGCCGGCCGCACCCAGGGCGGCTCAACCGGCGGGCGCGCCCTGCTCCCTGGCGGCCTTCAACGCGTCGATGCGGGCGCCGAAGTACACCGAGGCCCACCACAGCCCGGCGAACGCGGCGCCCAGCACGAACATCGCCGGCAGCACGAAGCCGGCCGCGACCAGCGCCGCCTGGAACGCCCAGCCGAGCCACACGCCCGACGGCCGGCCGGCGATCGCGCACAGCAGCAGGGACACGGCCATGGCCACGCCGCACACCCACCACACGGTGCCCGTCGAGGCCGTGGACAGCCGGCTGGCGGCCAGCCCGGCGAGGCCGATGACGAAGAACTCGCCCAGCAGCGTGCTGGCGCACAGGGTGCGCATCACCGTCCGCCCTTCAGCAGCAGCCTGGCCTCGCCGACCGTGATCACCGAGCCGGTGACCAGCACGCCGGCCGCCGCGTACTCGTGCTCCTCCTCGGCCAGCGCCACGGCGGCCTCGATGGCGTCGTCGAGCCTGGGCTCGACGACCACCCGCTCGGCGCCGAAGACCTCCACCGCCACGGCCGCCAACGCGTCGACGTCCACGGCCCGTTGGGAGGTGTTGCGGGTCACCACCACCTCGGTGAGGACCGGCTCGAACGCCTCCAGCAGGCCCCGCACGTCCTTGCCCTCGGTGGCGCCGACCACGCCGATCAGCCGGCTGAAGCCGAACGCCTCGGTGATCGCCTCGGCCGTTGCCTGCGCGCCGCCCGGGTTGTGCGCGGCGTCGACCAGCACCGTCGGGCTGGTGCGCAGCACTTCGAGCCGGCCCGGCGAGGTGACGGAGGCGAACGCGGCGCGCACCACGTCCTGGTCCAGCGGCTCGGCCGGCCGGCCGTCGCCGACGCCGAAGAACGCCTCGACGGCCGCGAGGGCGACCGCCGCGTTGTGCGCCATGTGCGCGCCGTGCAGCGGGAGGAAGACCTCCGGGTACTCGCCGCCCAGACCGCGCAGCGTCAACAGCTGTCCGCCGACGGCCACCTCGCGGGCGAGCACCCCGAACTCCATGCCCTCCCTGGCGACCGTGGCGTCGACCTCGACGGCCCGGCGCAGCACCACCGAGGCGGCCTCGATCTGCTGCTGGGCGAGGACCACGCGGGCGCCTGGCTTGATGATCCCGGACTTCTCCACGGCGATCCGCTCGGGGGTGTCGCCGAGCCGCGCCGTGTGGTCCAGGCTGATCGGGGTGAGCACGGCGACCGTGCCGTCGATGACGTTGGTGGCGTCCCAGCTGCCGCCCATCCCGACCTCGACCACGGCCACGTCCACCGGGGCGTCCGCGAAGGCGGCGTAGGCCATGCCCGTGAGCACCTCGAAGAAGGAGAGCCGGTGCTCCTGTTGGGCGTCGACCAGCTCCACCAGAGGCTGGATGTCGCGGTAGACGGAGACGAAGCGGTCGGCGGGGATCGGGGCGCCGTCCAGGCTGATCCGCTCGGTGATGGACTGCACATGCGGGCTGGAGTAGCGGCCGGGGCGCAGGTCGAAGCCGGCGAGCAGGGCCTCGATCATCCGGGCCGTGGTGGTCTTGCCGTTGGTGCCGGTGATGTGGATGGCCGGATAGGTGCGTTGGGGCTCGCCCAGCACGTCCATCAGCGCGCTCATCCGGGCCGTCGACGGGTCGAGCTTGGTCTCGGGCCAGCGGGCCAGCAGCTCCTTCTCGACGTCGGCGAGGGCGCGGTCGAGTTCGGGGTCCTCGGGCCGGGTCGGCAGGTCGCCGCCGGGCGGGCCGGCCTGGGCGCGCAGGGTACGGCTGCCGGCCTCGATGACCGCCAGGTCCGGGTCGCGGTCGCGCTCGGCGTCGACGATCGCGTCGAACTCGCCGCCCTCGCTCTGCTCGTCGTCGATGGAGGGGATGGCCGGGAGGTCGTCCGGCTCCTGGCCGTTGTCGGGCTGCGCGTCGCTCACGGTGGCCAGTCTACGGAAGGGGCCCGGGCCGCCCGGGGGCCGGGCGTCGGCTCCCCCGGCGCGGGCCGGGGGAGCCGGGGCGCGGTCACGCCGGGAGCTTCGCCAACTGCTCGGTGATCCGGGCGATGTCGGCCTCCGCCGCCTCGCGGCGGGTGCGGATCTTGGCCACCACATGGTCGGGCGCCTTGGCGAGGAACGCCTCGTTGCCCAGCTTGGCGGTGGTCTGGGCCAGCTCCTTCTCCGCCGCCGCCAGGTCCTTGGTCAGGCGCTTGCGCTCGGCGGCGAAGTCGATCGCCCCCGACAGGTCGAGCGCGACCACGGCGCCGGCGACCGGCAGCGTCGCCGTGGCGGAGAACGCGTCACCCGCCGGCTCCAGGCGCAGCAGCGCGCGCACCGCCGGCTCGTGGGCGGCCAGGCCCGTCTCCCCCAGGTCGAGGGTGGCGGGCACCCGCTGCCCCGGCTGGAGGCCCTGGTCGGCGCGGAACCTGCGGACCTCGGTGACCAGCTGCCGGACGGCGTCCAGCTCGCGCTCGGCCGCCGCGTCCCGGAAGCCCGAGTCGGTCGGCCAGTCGGCCACGACCACGGACTCGCCGCCGGTGAGCGTGGTCCACAACTCCTCGGTGACGAACGGGATCAGCGGGTGCAGCAGGCGCAGCGTGACGTCCAGCACCTCGCCCAGGACCCGCCGGGAGACCTCGGCCGGCCGGCCGCCGGCGGCGAAGGTGGTCTTGGACAGCTCGACGTACCAGTCGAAGACCTCGTCCCACGCGAAGTGGAAGAGGGCGTCGCTGAGCTTGGCGAACTGGTAGTCGTCGTAGTACGCGTCGGCCTCGGCGACCACCGAGTTCAGCCGGGAGAGCACCCAGCGGTCGGTGGCTGACAGCTCCTCGGCGGCCGGCAGCGGGCCCTCGACGGTGGCGCCGTTGAGCAGCGCGAAGCGCGTCGCGTTCCAGATCTTGTTGGCGAAGTTCCGCGAGGCCTGGACCCAGTCCTCGCCGATGGGCACGTCGACGCCCGGGTTGGCGCCCCTGGCCAGGGTGAAGCGGACCGCGTCCGAGCCGTAGGCGTCCATCCAGTCCAGCGGATCGACCGCGTTCCCAAAGGACTTGGACATCTTCTTGCCGAACTGGTCACGCACCATGCCGTGCAGGGCGATGGTGTGGAAGGGGGGAACGCCGTCCATCGCGTAGAGGCCGAACATCATCATCCGGGCGACCCAGAAGAAGAGGATGTCGTACCCGGTGACCAGGACCGAGTTCGGGTAGAACTTGGCGACGCTCGCCGTGCGTTCGGGCCAGCCCAGGGTGGAGAACGGCCACAGGCCCGAGGAGAACCACGTGTCCAGCACGTCGGTGTCCTGGGTCCAGCCGGGGCCGGTGGGCGGCTCCTCGTCCGGGCCGACGCAGCGGACCTCGCCGTCGGGCCCGTACCAGACGGGGATGCGGTGGCCCCACCACAGCTGGCGGGAGATGCACCAGTCGTGGAGGTTGTCCACCCACTCGAAGTACCGGGAGGACATCTCCTTGGGGTGGATGGCGACCCGGCCGTCGCGGACCGCGTCCCCGGCCGCCTTGGCGAGCGGGGCGACCCTGACCCACCACTGCATGGACAGCCGGGGCTCGACCGTGGTGTGGCAGCGCGAGCAGTGGCCGACGGAGTGCTGGTAGGGGCGCTTCTCCGCGACGATGCGCCCCTCTTCGCGGAGCGCGCCGACGACGGCCGAGCGCGCCTCCAGCCGGTCCAGGCCCTGGAACGGGCCGGGCGCGGTGATCACCGCGTGCTCGTCCATGACCGTCAGCTGCGGGAGGCCGTGCCGGCGGCCGATCTCGAAGTCGTTCGGGTCGTGGGCCGGGGTGACCTTGACCGCGCCGGTGCCGAACTCCGGGTCCACATGGGCGTCGGCGACGACCGGGATGGAGCGGTCGGTCAGCGGCAGGTCGATCTGGCGGCCGACGAGATGGCGGTACCGCTCGTCGTCCGGGTGGACGGCGACCGCCGTGTCGCCCAGCATCGTCTCGGCCCTGGTGGTGGCGACGACCAGCGAGTCCTCGCCGTCCCCGTACCTGATGGAGACCAACTCGCCGTCGTCGTCCTGGTACTCCACCTCGATGTCCGAGATGGCCGTCAGACAGCGCGGGCACCAGTTGATGATGCGCTCGGCGCGGTAGATCAGGCCGTCGTCGTGGAGCCGCTTGAAGATCGTGTTGACCGCGCGGGACAGGCCCTCGTCCATCGTGAAGCGCTCACGGGACCAGGCGACGCCGTCGCCGAGGCGGCGCATCTGCCCGGAGATGGTGCCCCCCGACTCGGCCTTCCACCGCCAGACCCGCTCGACGAACGCCTCCCGGCCCAGGTCGTGCCGCGAGACGCCCTCCTTGGCCAGCTCGCGCTCCACGCGGTTCTGGGTGGCGATGCCGGCGTGGTCCATCCCGGGCTGCCACAGGGTCTCGTACCCCTGCATCCGCTTGCGCCGGGTCAACGCGTCGATGAGCGTGTGCTCGAAGGCGTGGCCCAGATGGAGACTTCCGGTCACGTTGGGCGGCGGAATGACGATCGCGTACGGCTCCTTCTCGCTCTTCTCGTCCGCCTCGAAGTAACCGCGTTCTACCCAGCGCTCGTACAACTTCCCCTCTACGTCGGCCGGCGTGTACTGCGTCGGCAGATCTGCGGGGGCGCTGTGGGGCCCGGTGGCGGGCGGCTGAGTGTTCTCGGTCACGGCGGTAAGTCTAGAACGCCCCGCTGACACTCCGCGCACGCCTTTCCCCGGGCCGCCCCGGCGCCCGTGACGCGTTCGGGGCCGGGGTCCAACGCCCGCCGCCCGCACGGGAGATCGGCCGCCGGAACCGGTCGCGGTGAGGGACGCCCAGGGCCTTGCGCCGGCGCCGAGGATGTGATTGGGGTGGATGTACAGGAAGCCGTCCCATCCGACAGGATGTGCCTGACGCAGACGATGTCGGGCTCTTGAGGGGAAGCACCATGAGTCACAACCAGCCGGGTCCCTACGGGCAGCAGCCCCCGCCGGGCCAGCAGCCCGGGCAGCCCGGCCCGTACGGGGCACCGCCGCCGCAGGGCGCCCCGCCGCCCGGCGGCCCCAACCCGTACGCACCGGGCGGTGCCCCCCAGGGCCCCGGATACGGATACCCGCAGCAGCCGGGCGGCGCTCCCGGCCAGCCCGGCGGGATGCCGGGGCAGCCGGGCGGCGCCCCTGGCCAGCCCGGTGGGTTCCCCGGCCAGCCGGGCCCGTACGGCCAGCCGCAGCAGCCGGGACCCTACGGCCAACAGCCGCCGCCCCCCGGGCAGTTCCCTGGCCAGCCCCCCTACGGCCAGCCCCAGCCGCCGGCCGGCGGCGGAGGCGGCAACAAGACGCTGCTCATCGTGCTGTCCGTCGTGGTGGCGCTCGCCGTGATCGGCGGCGGCGCGTTCTTGCTCCTCGGCGGCGACGACGACGGCGGCAGCGGCCCGGGCAGCGACCCGGACGCCAGCTACTCGTTGGAGTTCCCCGAGACCAGCGGCGAGTTCCGGCTGATGGAGCCGGCCTCCTCCACCGACACCCTCTCCGAGGAGGAGCTGGCCGAGGTCGGGCTGGCCGACGCCGAGGGCACCTCGGGCGTCTATGTGGCCGGGATAACGCCCGAGGAGGTCGCCGGGATCATGGACCCGTCGGAGCTGGGCTCCACCGAGGTCACCACCCTCTTCGCGGTCGGCATGTGGGGCGAGATCGAGGACCCCGAGGCCTCCGTTGACGCGTTCCTGGCCTACGGCGCCGAGCAGGCGTCGGCCGGTGACGACATGAGCCTGCTGGGCGAGCCGCAGGCCGTGAACCCGGACGGGCTCGACGGCGCGGCCATGAAGTGCCAGGAGGCCGAGACCGAGGACGCCTTCACCGGCGAGATGGTGCGGGTCCCGGTCTGCGTCTGGGCCGACTACAGCACCGCCGGCTTCACCTTCTTCCAGAAGCAGACCGGCTCCGGCAGCCTGGAGATGTCGCTGGACGAGGCCGCCTCGCACAGCGCCGCGCTGCGCACCGCCTCGCTCGTCGAGGACACCGCCGGCGGGACCGACGGCGGCACCGAGACCGAGGGCGAGGCCCCGGGCGAGGAGACCGTTCCGTAACGGACCCGGCACCGACCGGACACACACGAGGGGCCCGGGACCACGTTGGTCCCGGGCCCCTCGCCCGTTGGCGGTGGTGACCGCTCAGGCGGTCTTCTCCTGCGGCGGCACGGAGGCGTCGCGCTTGGCCAGCCGGGAACGGGGCACCAGCGTCGGGTTCACGTTGGAACGGACGACGTCCTCCGTGATCACGACCTGGCCGACGTCCTGCCGGGACGGCACCTCGTACATCACCGACATCAGGACCTCCTCCATGATCGCCCGCAGGCCGCGCGCCCCGGTGCCGCGGAGGATGGCCTGGTCGGCGATGGCCTCCAGGGCCGGCAGGTCGAACTCCAGCTCCACCCCGTCGAGCTCGAACAGGCGCTGGTACTGCTTGATCAGCGCGTTGCGCGGCTCGACCAGGATGCGCAGCAGCGCCTCGCGGTCCAGGTTGTGCACCGAGGTGATGACCGGCAACCGCCCGATGAACTCGGGGATCATGCCGTACTTCACCAGGTCCTCGGGCAGCGCCTCGGTCAGCAGCCCGGCGCTGTCCCGCTCCCGCTTGGAGCGGATGTCGGCGCCGAAGCCGATGCCACGGGCGCCCGAGCGGGCCCTGATGATGTCGTCGAGGCCGGCGAACGCGCCGCCGACGATGAACAGGACGTTGGAGGTGTCGATCTGGAGGAACTCCTGGTGCGGGTGCTTGCGCCCGCCCTGCGGCGGCACGGCCGCCGTGGTGCCCTCCAGGATCTTCAGCAGCGCCTGCTGCACGCCCTCGCCGGAGACGTCCCGGGTGATCGACGGGTTCTCGCTCTTTCGGGCGACCTTGTCGATCTCGTCGATGTAGATGATCCCCTGCTCGGCCTTCTTGATGTCGTAGTCGGCCGCCTGGATCAGCTTGAGCAGGATGTTCTCCACGTCCTCGCCCACGTAGCCGGCCTCGGTCAGCGCGGTCGCGTCGGTGATGGCGAACGGGACGTTCAACATCCTGGCCAGCGTCTGGGCCAGCAGGGTCTTGCCCGAGCCGGTGGGGCCGAGCAGCAGGATGTTCGACTTGGAGAGCTCGATCTCCTCGTCGCGCGAGGGGTGGGCGTCGCTGGCCCGCACCCGCTTGTAGTGGTTGTAGACGGCGACGGAGAGCGCCTTCTTGGCGTCCTCCTGGCCGACCACATAGCTTTCGAGGAAGTCGTAGATCTCCCTCGGCTTGGGCAGCTCCCCCAGGTCGGAGTCCGGCGACTCGGCCAGCTCCTCCTCGATGATCTCGTTGCAGAGATCGATGCACTCATCGCAGATGTAGACCCCCGGGCCCGCGATGAGCTTCTTCACCTGTTTCTGACTCTTGCCGCAGAACGAGCACTTGAGCAGATCGCCGCCATCACCGATGCGTGCCACGAGGTGCTTCCCCTTCGACTGCGCACCGCCGGGGCGACGGTGCCGAGTGCTTACAGAAGACGACGGTACCTCGTTGGCCCGGTGGAATGGTCCCCCTTGACGGGAATCCCCCTGGGCGGGGCCTTCCCGTCAAAGGGGACAGAGCCGTTTCGCGCGCCGAATGTGTGATCCGGCACAGGTACCGACAGTGGCCTAGCCGGCCGTGGAGGTGCGGGTGGTGATGATCTGGTCGATCAGGCCGTAGTCGACGGCCTCGGCCGCGGTGAGGATCTTGTCCCGCTCGACGTCGTCGCGGATCTGCTCGATCGGCTTGGTGGAGTGCTTGGCCAGCATCTCCTCCATCTGGCTGCGCATCCGCTGGACCTCGCGCGCGGCGATCTCCAGGTCGGACACCTGGCCACGGCCGGTCTCCGAGTACGGCTGGTGGATCAGGACCCGCGAGTTCGGCAGGGCCATCCGCTTGCCGGGGGTGCCGGCGGCCAGCAGCACGGCGGCGGCCGAGGCGGCCTGCCCCATGCAGACCGTCTGGATGTCGGGCTTGACGAAGACCATCGTGTCGTAGATGGCGGTCAGCGCGGTGAACGAGCCGCCGGGGCTGTTGATGTAGATCTGGATGTCGCGATCGGGGTCGATGGACTCCAGGCACAGCAGCTGCGCCATCACGTCGTTGGCCGAGGCGTCGTCGATCTGCACCCCGAGGAAGATCACGCCCTCCTCGAAGAGCTTCGCGTACGGGTCGTACTCGCGCACGCCCTGCGAGGTGCGCTCGACGAAGCGCGGAATCACATAGCGGGACTCGGCCGGCAGACGGTCGTAGAGGCCGGAGCCTGGGAACTTCTTCATCGGTGTGTGTACCGCCTTGGGTCTAGGCTTGCGAACGGGCAGTGAGCGTCGGGGCTTTCGGGGCGAGCTGTGGGCTCAGGCGCCCGTGCCGCCGCCGCCCGTGATGTCCGCCGCACTGGTGATGACCCGGTCCAGCAGCCCGTAGTCCCGCGCCTCCTCGGCGGAGAACCAGCGGTCCCGGTCCGCGTCGCGCTCCCACTGCTCCTCGGAGACGCCCGAGTGCTCGGCCGAGAGCTTGGCCATCTTGCGCTTGGTGCGCAGCAGCTGCTCGGCCTGGATCTTGATGTCCGAGGCGGAGCCGGCCAGCCCGGCCGACGGCTGGTGGATCAGGATCTCCGCGTTGGGCAGCGCGTAGCGCTTGCCGGGGGCGCCGGCCGTCAGCAGGAACTGCCCCATCGACGCCGCCAGGCCCATGGCGATGGTCACCACGTCGTTCTTGACGTACTGCATGGTGTCGTAGATCGCCATGCCGGCCGAGATCGAGCCGCCGGGGCTGTTGATGTAGAGATAGATGTCCTTGTCCGGATCGGCGGCCAGCAGCAGCAGCTGCGCCGTGATCCGGTTGGCGATGTCATCGTCCACCGGCTGACCCAGGAAGATGATGCGCTCGTCGAGCAGCCGGTTGTAGACCTGATCGCCGAGGCTGCCGCTTGTCGGCTCCGCTGCGGCGGAGGGCATCAAGAGCGTCACGTATCCACCTGCTCATTCCTGGACGGTCCAGGCCACGTGAGCCCGTCCGTCACTCGACATCTGGCGTGTTTCTAGGGACCCTAACGCGCGGTCCCGACAGACCCATCCCGACCAGGGAACTGTTCGCTGTGAGCGCAGGGTCGCCCCTCCCCGGCGGGACCGGGGCGGCGGGAGGGTGACGGAGTGTGGGGCCGGCGCTGCGGGCGCCGGCCGAACGGGAAGGGGGCGGACGCGCATCCGCGTCCGCCCCCTTCCCATGAGCCGGTGGCTTCTGGACTGACGCCCGGTCAGCTCTCGTTGGGCTTCGCCTCGGTCGACTCGCCGGCCGCTGCGGCCTCGTTGGCCTCCACCGCCTCGGCGACCGCGTCCGCCGAGCCCTCGGCGGCGTTCTCGTCGGCGTTCTCGTCGTCGTCCAGCTCGACCAGCTCACCGTTGCTGTCGCGGACGGTGGCGGCCTCGACCACGGAAGCGAGGGCCTTGCCCCGGCTGACCTCACCGACCAGCATCGAGACCTGGTTGCCCTCGACGACGGCCTTGGCGAACTGGTCGGGGCTCATCCCGGAGGACTGGGCCCGGCGCACCAGGTGCTCGGTCAGCTCCTCCTGGCTCACGTTCAGCTCGTCGCGGCGGGCGATGGCGTCCAGCACGAACTGGGTGCGGATGCCCTTCTCCGCCTGCTCCTTCAGCTCGTCGTCGAACTCCTCGGCGGTCTTCTCCTGGAGCTTGAGGTACGCGTCCAGGTCCATGCCGAGCTGCGGCAGCTGGTGGTGCTCCAGGTTGTGCTTGCGGGTCTTGATCTCCTCGGCCAGCAGCTTCTCGGGCAGCGGGACCTCGACCAGCTCCAGCAGGGCGTCGAGGACCTTCTCCTGGGCCTCGGTGGCCTGCTGGTACCTGCGCTCGTCGGCCAGCCGGCGGCTGCTGTCCTCGCGCAGCTCCTGAAGGGTGTCGAACTCACTCGCCAGCTGGGCGAACTCGTCGTCCAGCTCGGGGAGTTCGCGGGAGGAGACGGACTCGACGGTGACGGTGACCTCGGCCTCGCTGCCGGCGCCGGAGCCGCCCCGCAGCTCGCTGGTGAAGGTGGCGGTGCCGCCGGCGGCCAGGCCGATGACGGCCTCGTCCAGGCCGTCCAGCATCTGTCCCGAGCCGATGGTGTAGTTGACGCCCTGGGCGACGCCGTCGTCCAGCAGCTCGCCGTCGACCCTGGCCTCCAGGTCGATCTTGACGACGTCGCCGTCGGCGGCCTCGCGCTCGACGACGGTGGTGGTGGCGAAGCGCTCGCGGAGCTGCTCGACGGCCTTGTCCACGTCCTCGTCGGCGACCTCGACCGCGTCCACGGTGACCTCGATGCCGGAGAAGTCGGGGATCTCCAGCTCGGGACGGATGTCCACCTCGGCGGTGAACGTGAGGGTCTCGTTGTCCTTCAGCTCGGTGATGTCGACGTCGGGCTGGCCGAGCGGCGTCAGCTCACCCTCGTTGACCGCCTCGGTGTAGAACTTCGGCAGCGCGTCGTTGACCGCCTCCTCCAGCACCGCGCCGCGCCCGAAGCGCTGGTCGATGACGCGGGCCGGGATCTTCCCCTTGCGGAAGCCCGGCACCTGGACCTGCTGGTTGATCTTCCGGTACGCCGCGTCGAGGCTGGGCTTCAGCTCATCGAAGGGCACCTCGACAGTGAGCCGAACCCGGGTGGGGTTCAGGGTCTCCACGGCGCTCTTCACGGTCGGTCTCCTTGGGGCTGACAATCGAGAGTTAGACGAACGTCGCTGAAGCGCTCCATATCCGGACACACCACAGGCGGACAGGCTAGTCATCGTACGTGGTCGGGGTGGCCGGATTCGAACCGACGACCTTCCGCTCCCAAAGCGGACGCGCTACCAAGCTGCGCCACACCCCGTCGTGGCTCACGACGCGATACGTAGGGTACAGGGCGGCAGGCCGGGGCCTTGCCGGGGCCCCGCGCCGCGCCGGGCGGTGATCTCGCCCGATCGGGGCGGGCGTTGGGCGCTGGTACGATGCGATGCGTTCGGGAGCGGTCCGTGGTGAACACGGCAGCCGACGCTCCCGCCGGCGGGCGTAGCTCAATGGTAGAGCCCTGGTCTTCCAAACCAGCTACGCGGGTTCGATTCCCGTCGCCCGCTCTTCTCCGCACTCCGGCCCGGCCCCTCTCGGGGAGCCGGGCCCTCGTGTTTCCTCCGTGCCGCGCGTGGGGGCCGACCGGGGTGGGGCTCAGGGCGAGCTGTTGATGGAGCCGTCCACCTCGTCGACGGCGTTGGTGATCGACTCCAGGAAGCTGTTTATGGGGTCGGCGGCGCCGGTGGAGGCGAGGGAGAAGCCGAAGAGGATCGCCACGATGGCCGGTCCCCACTTGACCGCCCCGCTTCGGATCATGAAGAACATGATCACGCCGAACAGCAGGGCCAGAGAGAACGAGATAACCACAACTGATCACACCTTCGGAAGGTCGCCACTGCTCCGTCAGGGGCTTGACCACGGCCGCCGCACCCCCGCAGGCACCATCGTGCCATCAACTGGCGGGCCAGCGGAGGAGGATGACCCTCCGAGGGCCCCGATCGGGCGGCGGCCACGGGGTGTTGGGCGACGTTGTGCCCGTTATCCGTCCGTTAGCCACCGCGTCCGTCCCGCTTCGGCAATTCCGGTGGCCCGCCGACCGTGTTCGGGATCACGCCGCCGGGGGCCGGAAGGCGTCATTCGCCGGGCACGGGAGGGACCGTCGGGAGAGCGTTGAGCGGCCCGAAACACACCAATTAATCCGGTCAAATCGCGTGATTACGGACAGGGAACGTGACCTCCACCACTCTTGGGTTTTCGTTTCATCAGTCGAATCCCTCTCAAGATTCCCTTATTCGGGTTGGCGAATGTACGGATCACCTGAGGAAGCGCTATCGTGCGGACAATGTTGCACGTCCGTAACCAACGAGCCCCCTTGCCCGAGGTCCGGGCGACGAAGGCTGTCCCCCCACCGACAGTCACGGACGGTCAGGCCCGGGTCAACGCACGCGACCCCTTCTTCGACAACGCGAAGTACCTGGCGATCGTGCTGGTCGCGATCGGCCACGCATGGACCCCGCTGCGGGACGACTCCCGCACGGCGGCGGCCCTCTACAACTTCGTGTACGCGTTCCACATGCCGGCGTTCATCCTCGTCGCCGGCTACTTCTCGCGGAACTTCACCGGCCGGCCCGACCAGCTCAAGCGGCTGGTCAGCGGCGTGCTGGTGCCCTACCTGATCTTCGGTGTCGCCTATGTGCTGTTCAAGCGCTGGGGCACCGACGACCCTGACCACCCCTTCGCGCTCCTGGACCCCTACTACCTCACCTGGTTCCTGATCGCGCTGTTCGTCTGGCGGATCACGGCACCGCTGTGGCACATCGTGCGCTGGCCGATGCCGATCGCGCTGACGGTCGCCGCCCTGGCCAGCTTCGCGCCCTCGCTGGGCAACGACCTCAACATCCAGCGGGTGCTCCAGTTCCTCCCCTTCTTCGTGCTGGGGATGCGGCTGCGCCCCGAGCACTTCGAGCTGGTCCGCCGGCGCGAGGTGCGGCTGCTGGCGCTGCCGGTGTTCCTCTGCGCGCTGGTCACCGCCTACTGGTCGGTGCCCAGGATGGACTCCGCCTGGTTCTACCGCAGCGCCGCCGCGCAGGACCTCGGCTTCGAGTGGTGGGCCGGCGTGGTGATGAGCCTGGCCCTGTTCGGCTGCGGCCTGCTGCTGACCGTCTGCTTCCTGTCCTGGGTGCCGGCCCGGCACCGCTGGTTCACCGCGCTGGGCGCCGGCACCATCTACGGCTATCTGCTCCACGGCTTCGTGGCCAAGGCCTCGCGCTGGTGGGAGTGGTACGACGTGGCCTGGGTGCACACGCCGGCCGGCCGGATCGGGGTGACGCTGATCGGCGCCGCCGTGGTCACCCTGCTGTGCACCGCGCCGGTGCGTCGGGTCTTCCGGTTCATGGTGGAGCCGAGGATGGACTGGGCGTTCCGCGCCGCCGGGCGCGGCGGGTCGGCTGACGGCGGGTCCGGTCGCGCGGGGCGTTCCTCGAACGACGCGGGCGGCAACCGCCGTCCCATCAAGGCCGGTTGACGCGCGGGGCGGGCGGTTTCGGCGCCCGCCCCGCCGGTCAGCCGATCTCGACGCCGTGCCCGACCAGATAGCTCAGCGGGTCGATGTCGCTGCCGTAGACGTTGCTGGTGCGCACCTCGAAGTGCAGGTGCGGGCCCGTGGAGCGGCCGGTGTTGCCGGAGTCGCCCAGCCAGCTCTCGGCGGTGACCGACTGGCCGGGCTCGACGGCGATGGAGTCCAGGTGGGCGTAGAGCGTGAAGTGCCCGTCGTCCATGGCGACGGTGACGGCGTTGCCGTAGTCGCCCGAGTAGCCCGTCTCGATCACCCGGCCGGGGCCGACGGAGTGCACCGGCGTTCCGACCGGGGCCGCGAAGTCGACGCCCGTGTGGTAGCCGGCGGCCCAGCCGCCCGGGATGCCGTACCGGGCCGAGACCGGGTAGCCGGTGACCGGCAGCGCCCACTCCGGGCCGGCCGTCGGGTGCCAGTACCAGGGCTGGAACGGCTCGTTCCAGCCCTGCTCGGCCAACGGGCCGTAGTAGGGCCCCAGTCCACGGTGCGCGCCGATGGCCGCGTCGCCGATGCCGCCGAGGAACTGCCGGATCTCGCCGGTGCGGGCCGCCGGCCCCTCGTCCTCCTGCCCGATCGCCGTCACCGCCCAGGGGCCAGCTATCGCCACCGCGCCCAGCAGGGTGCAGCCGGCGGCCCACCGGCCGGAGGGGCGGGAGGGCCGCAGGCCGGCCAGGGGGCGGGCGAGCCGCCTGGTCAGGATGGCGACGAAGGCGTGGCGGCCGGTGCCCATCCTCCGCAGGGTGCTCAGCGTGCGCGGCGTGCTCGGCGTGCTCAGGGCTCTCGGCGGTCGAAGGCTTCTGCGCGGATCGCTCATGGACCCGAGCCAAGGCCAGCGGCGGGCGCGTCGCATCCCGCCCCGGGGGCGCCGCGCCGGCCGTTCGGCCCAGCGCGGGCGGCGCCGGGGCCGCGTTGACGCAGCTCAGCCGGCGGCGACGGAACGTGCGCAGATCAACACCGGAGAGTGATCAGCCCGCTGGGGGCGGCCACTCCTCCAGGGGACCCCGACCCGCCCGGCAGGGGCGCGGCCCTGCCGGGCTACTCGCGGCCGATCAGCACCAGCGCGCGGTCGTCGTTGACGTCCTTGGCGACCGCCTCGATCAGGTGCCAGGCCGTGTTGCGGAAGCCGGTGGCGACATAGCGGTCGGCGGCGCCGGTGAGCCGGTCGATGCCGTCGGCCAGGTCCTGGTCGGGGCGCTCGACCAGGCCGTCGGTGAAGAGCATCAGCACGTCGCCGCGCCGCAGCGTGCCCTTGGCCGGGTGGAACTCGGCCCCGTCGTACACCCCCAGCAGTGGCCCGTCGGCGGTGATCTCCTGCCAGCGGCCGGTGCCCGCGTTCAGCTGGAGCGCCGGGAGGTGGCCGGCCGAGAGCAGCTCGAAGTCGCCGGTGTCCAGGTCGAGCACCAGGTGGATGGAGGTGGCGAAGCCCTCCTGCCAGTTCTGCCGCAGCAGATAGCCGTTGGCCGCCGGCAGGAAGCCGTGCGGCGGCAGCGAGCCGAGCAGCCCGCCGAAGGCGCCCGACAGCAGCAGCGAACGGGAGGCCGCGTCCATGCCCTTGCCGGAGACGTCGGTGAGGACGACCTCAAGGGTGCGGCGGTCGGGGCCCGTTCGGGCCGCGACGACGAAGTCGCCGGAGAACGACTGCCCGCCGGCCGGGCGCAGCGACATCTCGTGGTGCCAGCCGTCCGGCAGCGAGGGCAGCGCGCTCTGCGCCCTGATCCGCTCGCGCAGGTCGAAGAGCATGGTGTGGCCGCGCCGCCAGGGCACGCCGACCCGGCTGCGGAACTGGGCGATCAGCAGCCCGATCAGGGCGACGGCCGCGACCAGCAGGATCGTTCCCGGGGTGACCGGGTCGGGCGCCGAGCGTTCGGCGTCGATCAGCGCGGTCTCCAGCACCAGCGCGAAGGCCGCCGCCGCGTAGAGCCCCAACAGGCTGGCCGGGCGCAGCAGCAGCCCGGCCGCGACCAGCGGCAGCAGCAGCGCCTCGGGCGGGCACCACTCGGGCCAGCTCGCGGTGGACAGGGCCAGCAGCGGGATGGAGCACAGCAGGGCGCTGAAGGCGATCCAGTCCGAGCCGCCGCCCCTGAAGTAGTCGACGGCGGAGCGGCGCACTCCGACGCGCGCCCGGTGGAACGCCTTGCGAAGCCGCTCCCGCCGGCTCTCCTTCGGCGTGGCCGCCAGGCTTCGGCGTGTCATGGTGTGGGACCTTATCCACCGGATCACGGCCACGTCGAACCTCTGGGGCGCTCGGACATCCGTGCGTGGGGTCGGCAGGGGCGCTCGGGGGCGGCCGGCGGCGAGCGGTGGAAAAGTCCTCGCCGCGCGGCGTACGCCTTGGTAGGGATGGCGTCATGACCATCGAGCTGCGGCGGATCACCGCCGAGGAGTGGGACCCCTGGTACGACGCCCTGGAGTGGGCCTTCGGCGGGGTGCCGGAGTCGCCCGAGGAGCGGGGGCTGTGGCGGGAGTTGGCCCTGCTGGACCGTTCGCTCGGCGTCTTCGACGAGGGCCGGGTGGTCGGCACCTACGGCGAGTTCGCGCTGGGCCTTTCGGTGCCGGGCGGGGCGGTGGTGGAGACGGGCGGGGTGACCATGGTCTCGGTGGCCGGCACCCACCGCAGGCGGGGGTTGCTGCGGCGGATGATGGAGCGCGGGCTGGCGGCGGCGCGCGAGCGGGGCGAGGCGCTCTCCGCGCTGACCGCGGCCGAGGCGCCGATCTACGGGCGGTTCGGCTATGGGATCGCGGCGCACTCGCTCTCCGCGCGGGTGCCCAAGCACCGGGTCGGCGTGGCCGCGCCGCCGCCGGGCACCGACGAGGTGCGGCTGACGGTGACGACGCCTGCCGAGGCCCTCGCGCGGTGCGAGGAGGTCTACGCCCAACTGGTGCCCCGGCGGCCGGGGATGCTGGAGCGCCGGCCGGGCTGGGAGCGTTCGGTGCTGCTCGACCCGCCGGGCGAGCGGGGCGGCGCGTCCGAGCGGCGGTGTGTGGTGGCGGAGCGGGACGGCCGGCCGGTGGGCTACGCGCGCTACGCGCTGAAGGTGGAGTGGGACCGGGCGGTGCCCAGCGGCGCGGTGCTGGTGCGGGATCTGGACGCGGTGGACCCGGCCGCCCACGCGGCGCTGCTGCGCTATCTGTTGGGGCTCGACCTGACCGACCGGGTGGAGCTGGTGGGGCGCCCGGTGGACGATCCGCTGGTGCATCTGCTGAGCGATGTGCGCCGCAGCGACCTCCAGCTGCGGGACCGGCTGCATCTGCGGCTGGTGGACGTCGGGGCGGCGCTGGCGGCCCGCCGGTACGCGGCCGGGGTCGACGTGGTGCTGGCGGTGCGGGACGCGTTCTGCCCGTGGAACGAGGGGCGTTGGCGGCTGTCCGGCGGGCCGGGCGGCGCGGTCTGCGAGCGCACCACGGACCCGGCGGAACTGGAGCTGGACGTGCGGGCGTTGGGCGCCGCCTATCTGGGCGGCTCGACGCTGGCGGCGCTGGCGGCGGCCGGGCAGGTCGGCGAGGCGCGCGCGGGGGCGTTGACGCCGGCGTCGACGGCCTTCGGCCATCCCGTGGCGCCCTGGCTGCCGCACGGCTTCTAGGCCGCGTCCTAACGCCATCGCTTCACGCCCTCTCGCCCGCTCCCACCCGGTGCGCCCGAGGATACGGGCCGGGGCCGACATCCGGCAGTCTCAACGGGGTTGGCAGCGCGGGCACCAGAACAGGTTCCGCGCGGCGAGCCTGGCGGTGGCCACCGGGGCGGCGCAGACCAGGCAGGGCTGGCCGGCCCTGCGGTAGACGTAGACCTCGCCGCCGTGGTCGTCGACGCGCGGCGGCCGGCCCATCGCCTCGGGGGTGTGCTCGGGGCGCACGGTGTCGATGCGGCCGAGCCGGACGCCCTCGCGCATCAACGCGACCAGGTCGGCCCAACAGGCCGTCCACTCGGCCCGGTCGAGGTCGCGTCCCGGCCGGTAGGGGTCGATGCCGTGTCGGAAGAGGACCTCGGCGCGGTAGACGTTGCCGACGCCGGCGATGACGGCCTGGTCCATCAGCAGGGTGGCGACGGCCGAGCGGCTGGCGGAGATCCGGCGCCAGGCGCGTTCCGGGTCGGCGTCGGCGCGCAGCGGGTCGGGGCCGAGGCGGGCGGCGACGGCGGCCCGTTCCTGATCGGTGCGCAGCGCGCAGGTGTTGGGGCCGCGCAGCTCGGCCCAGTGCGCGTCGTTGGCCAGCCGCAGCCGTATCTGGCCGACGGGTGGCGGCACGGGGCCGGTGCCGAAGGCGACCTTGCCGTAGAGGCCGAGGTGGACGTGGACCCAGATCAGCGGGTCCCCTGGAAAGCCCAGGAACAGGTGCTTGCCCCAGGCCTCGGCGGCGTCCAGCGGCTGGCCGTCCAGCAGGGCGGCGGCGTCGGCGAACTTGCCCTGCGGGCTGTCCACCCGCACCGGCCGGCCGGCGAACCGTTCCCGGTAGTCGGCGGCCAGCCGGTGGATCACGTGGCCCTCGGGCATCAGCCCTGCTCTTCGGCTTCGGGGAGCGGGGGCAGGGTGCCGTCGGCCTCGTAGCCGTCGAGCATGGCGATGCGGCGGCTGTGCCGGGCGGCGCCGGAGTAGTCGGTGTCGAGGAAGACGGCGACGAACGAGGTGGCCTCGTCGGCGGTGTGCATCCGGGCGCCGACGCTCAGCACGTTGGCGTCGTTGTGTTCGCGGCCCAGGCGGGCGGTCTCCTCGCTCCAGGCGAGGGCGCAGCGCACGCCGCGCACCTTGTTGGCCGCGATGGCCTCGCCGTTGCCCGAGCCGCCGATGACCACGCCCAGGGAGCCGGGGTCGGCCGCGACCCGCTCGGCGGCGCGGAGGCAGAACGGGGGGTAGTCGTCGTCCCCGTCGTAGTGGTGGGGGCCGCAGTCGACCGGTGAGTGTCCGTGCTGGGTCAGCCAGTCGACCAGGTGGTTCTTCAACTCGAAGCCGGCGTGGTCGGAGGCCAGGTAGACGCGCATGGCCCCCAATATGGCACGGCGCCGGCGGCGGTTCGCCGCCGGCTCCCGGCCGTCGTCGGGGTCAGTCCGCCTCTGGGCGCCGGCGGCCGACGAGCCGCCAGGCCGCCGGCAGGGCGCCCATGGCGAGCGCGACCTTGAGCGCGTCGCCGAGCAGGAACGGGGTGAGCCCGGCGGCGACCGCCTCGCTCGCCGACATCCCGGTGGCCAGCGCCAGGTAGGGAACGCCGACCCCGTAGATCAGCGCGCTGCCCAGGGCCATGGTGGCGACGGTGCGCACCACGGTGCGGTCCCCGCCCCTGCGGGCCAGCTCGCCGACGACGACGGCGGCCAGCGTCATGCCGATCAGATAGCCGAAGGAGGGCATCCCGTAGCCGGAGGTGCCCTCGGAGAACCAGGGCGTGCCGGCCATGCCGGCGAGGACGTAGAGCGTCATGGACAGCATGGCGCGGGCCGGGCCGAAGGAGGCGCCGATGAGCAGCGCGGCGAAGGTCTGGCCGGTGACGGGCACGGGCGATCCGGGGACGGGCAGCGAGAGTTGGGCCGCGATCCCGGTGAGCGCGGCGCCGCCGACGACCAGCGCGGCGTCGCGCACCCGCGCGGCGGGCGCGCTGGCGGCGGGCAGCAGATCGGCGAGGACGGCGCGTGGCCGGCCGGCGACGAGGGCTGAACTCATGGGGCTACTCCAGAGCTTCGATCGAGCGGGACCCGTCGACGCTAGCCGAAGGCGGTGGTGGGGGCGGCGTGAGTTTGCCGACACTGATCGCCATGCGTAGCGAGTTGCTCGCGGAGGTACCGGAGTTGACCGTCGGACGTACGGAGATCCGCGCTTTCGGGAGCCGCCGGCGGGATCGCCGGCTCGCCCGCGTTGCGAGCCGCCCCCTTGCGGGCTCCGGCTGATACGTTGACGCTATTGCATATCGCTCGCAATTAGTGGAGACAGGCAACGGTATGGCCACCTACACGCTCCCCGACCTCCCCTATGACTACGCCTCCCTGGAGCCGGTCATCAGCGGGGAGATCATCGAACTGCACCACGACAAGCACCACGCGTCCTACGTGAAGGGCGCCAACGACACCCTGGAGCGGCTCGCCGAGGCACGCGACAAGGACGTCTGGGACTCGATCAACGGGCTGGAGAAGAACCTCGCCTTCCACCTCTCCGGCCACATCCTGCACTCCATCTACTGGCGCAACATGACCGGCGACGGCGGGGGCGAGCCGCTGGAGAAGGACGGCACGGGCGAGTTGGCCGACGCCATCGCCGAGTCCTTCGGCTCCTTCGCCCGCTTCAAGGCCCAGCTCTCCAAGGCGGCGGCCACCACCCAGGGCTCGGGCTGGGGCGTGCTGGCCTTCGAGCCGGTCAGCGAGCGGCTGGTGGTGGAGCAGATCTACGACCACCAGGGGAACGTCGGCCAGGGCTCCGTGCCGCTGCTGGTCTTCGACGCCTGGGAGCACGCCTTCTACCTCCAGTACCGGAACCAGAAGGTCGACTTCGTCGAGGCGATGTGGCGCGTGGTCAACTGGCAGGACGTGGCCGCCCGTTACACGGCCGCCAAGACCAACGCGGCGTCGCTGACGCTGGCGCCCTGAGGCGCGCCGCACGCCCACGGGCACAGGCCCCCGGTCCGTCCGATCGTCTTCTCACGCCCCACCGGGGTGGACGGGCCGGCAAGGGAGCGGCCCCCGCGCGGAGGCAACGCGCGGGGGCCGTCTCGTTCGGGGAGGCCTTTCCGTAGAACCTAGTCCTCCACATCGTCGAACTGGGGCCCGACGTCCCTGGTGCGCTTGATCTCGTAGAAGCCGGGGGTGCTGGCCACCATCAGGGTGCCGTCCCAGAGCCGTGCGGCGGCCTCGCCCTTGGGGGCCGGGGTCACCACCGGGCCGAAGAAGGCGATCTGCCGCCCGTCGGCGCCCGGCACCGCGATCACCGGGGTGCCGACGTCCTGGCCGACCAGGTCGATGCCCTCCTTGTGGGAGGCGCGCAGCCGGACGTCGTAGCGGTCGCTGTTGGCGGCGTCGGCCAGCTCGGCCGGCAGCCCGACGGAGGTCAGCGCGTCGGCGATGGTCCCGCGGTTCTGCGGCAGCTTCCGGTGGTGGAAGCGGACGCCGAGCGCGGTGTAGAGCGAGCCGAGCACCTCGCCGCCGTGCTCCTGCTCGGCCGCGACGCACACCCGCACCGGGCCCCAGGCGTTCCGCAGGCCCTCCCGGTACTCCTCGGGAAGCTCGTCCATCTTCGGCTCGTTGAGCACGGCCAGGCTCATCACATGCCAGCGCACCCGCACCGGGCGGACCTTCTCGACCTCCAGCATCCAACGCGACGTCATCCACGCCCAGGGGCAGAGCGGATCGAACCAGAAGTCCGCCGTTACCGGCTCGGCGGCGGTGTTCTCGGCCATGGTGTCTCTCCTCGTGTCGCGGGCCGGTTCGCTGGTGACCAACACGACGTCGGCCGATCCCATTCCACCGTGCGCCGCCTCGGGCTCGCGTGACATGCTGACACGCGCCCGTGCCGCGCGGCCGACCGGCCACGCGCCTTGTCCAGGCCGGGCGCCGAGGAACCGCGACAACAGGGAGTCGACCGGCGTGCCAGGAGAGAACCTCACCCGCGAGGAGGCCCGCGAGCGGGCCGCGCTGCTGACCGTGCACGGCTACGAGGTGGCGCTCGACCTGCGCGCCGCCGCCGACCCCGCGCCCTCGGAGGGACCGCGCACGTTCCGTTCGACGACCTCGGTGCGGTTCGCCTGCGCCGAGGAGGGCGCCGCCAGCTTCGTCGACCTGCTGGCCCCGCACGTCCACTCCGTGACCCTCAACGGGGAGTCGCTGACCGTGGACCAGGTCTTCGACGGAACCCGCGTCGCGCTGCCCGCGCTACGCGCGGAGAACCACCTGGTGGTGGACGCCAGTTGTGCCTACAGCCACACCGGCGAGGGGCTGCACCACTTCACCGACCCGGAGGACGGGGAGACCTACCTCTACACCCAGTACGAACCGGCCGACGCGCGCCGGGTGTTCGCCAACTTCGAGCAGCCCGACCTCAAGGCGCCGTTCTCCTTCCGGGTGACCGCGCCGGCGCACTGGACGGTGCTGAGCAACGGGGCGCGGGAGCGGCGCGAGGAGCTGACCGGCGGCGCGGCGGCCACCTGGACGTTCGTCACCACGCAGCCGATCTCCACCTACATCACCGCCGTGGTCGCCGGGCCCTACCACTATGTCGCCGACACCTACCGGGGGAAGCTGCCCGACGGCTCGACGCTGGAGATCCCGCTGGGCGCGCTCTGCCGCCGGGCGCTGGCCCCGCACTTCGACGCGGAGCGCATCCTGGCCACCACCAAGCAGGGTCTTGACTTCTTCCACGAGCACTTCCGCTACCCGTACCCGTTCGGCAAGTACGACCAGGCGTTCGTGCCCGAGTACAACATCGGCGCGATGGAGAACCCGGGCTGTGTGACCTTCCGCGAGGAGTACGTCTTCCGGGGCCGGACGACCAGGGCGGCCTACCAGGGCCGGGCCAGCACGCTGCTGCACGAGATGGCGCACATGTGGTTCGGCGACCTGGTCACCATGGAGTGGTGGGACGACCTGTGGCTGAAGGAGTCGTTCGCCGACTACATGGGAACGTTCGCGCTCGCCGAGGCGACCGAGTTCACCCGGGGTTGGATCAGTTTCGCCAACAACCGCAAGGCGTGGGCGTACAAGGCCGACCAGCTGCCGTCCACCCACCCGATCACCGCCGACATCCGCGACCTCCAGGACGCCAAGCTCAACTTCGACGGCATCACCTACGCCAAGGGTGCCTCGGTGCTCAAGCAGCTGGTCGCCTATGTGGGGCGGGACGCCTTCTTCGAGGGCGCGCGGCGCTACTTCGAGCGCCACGCGTTCGGCAACACCCGCCTGACCGACCTGCTGGCCGTGCTGGCCGAGACCTCCGGCCGCGACATGGCCGAGTGGGCCGCCGCCTGGCTCCAGACCGCCGGGGTCAACGCGCTGACGCCGGAGGTGAGTTACGCGGCGGACGGGCGGATCACCGAGCTGGCGGTGCGCCAGGAGGCCGCCGCCGAGCACCCGACGCTGCGCCCGCACCGGATCGCCGTCGGCCTCTACCGGCGCGAGGGCGGCGTCGGCCCGCTGGTCCGCTACGCGCGCGCCGAGGTGGACGTGGCCGGGCCGCTCACCGCCGTGCCGGAGCTGACCGGCGCCGAGCGGCCGGAGCTGGTCCTGGTCAACGACGAGGACCTCAGCTACTGCAAGGCCAGGTTCGACGCCGACTCGCTGGCCACCCTCCGCGCCCACCTCGGCGACATCGAGGACCCGCTGGCCCGCGCGCTGTGCTGGTCGGCGCTGTGGAACATGACGCGGGACGCGCTGCTGCCGGCCGGCGACTTCCTGGCGCTGGTGCGGGACTTCGCGGGCGCGGAGGACGAGATCAGCGTGCTCCAGATGGTGCACGCCTGGGCGCTGACCGCGCTGCGCTGGTACACGCCGGCCGGGCGACGGGGCGCGCGCGAGGGCGAGTTGGCGCAGGCGGCGCTCGGCGAGCTGCGGCGCGCCGAGCCGGCGAGCGACCACCAGCTGGCCTGGGCGCGGTTCTTCGCCGGCTGCGCCAGCTCGGACGCCGACTTCCAGCTGGTGTCCGGGCTGCTCGCCGGCTCGGCGCGGGTGGACGGGCTCGACGTGGACCAGGAGCTGCGCTGGCTGCTGCTGCGCGCGCTGGCCGCCGCCGGCCGGGCCGGCGAGGCGGAGATCGCCGCCGAGCGGGCCAGGGACGACACCGCGTCCGGCAACCGGCACCAGGTCCGCTGCCTGGCCTCCCGCCCCGACGCCGGGGTGAAGGCGGAGGCGTGGACGGCGGTGGTGGAACGCGACACGCTCTCCAACGCGCTGGTCGAGGCGACCATCGACGGCTTCGTGCAGGCCGGGCAGCGGGAGCTGCTGGCGCCGTACGCCGAGCGGTACTTCGCGGCGATCGAGGGCGTGTGGCGGGAGCGGACCATCGAGATCGCGATGGCCGTGGTGCGCGGGCTGTTCCCGATGCTCCAGGACTCGCCGGAGACGCTGGCGGCGGCCGACGCGTGGCTGGCCGAGCACGCGGCGGCGCCGCCTGCGCTGCGGCGGCTGGTGCTGGAGGCGCGCGACGAACTGGCCCGCGCGCTGCGGGCCCAGGCGGCGGACGTCTGACGACGGCCCCGCCGCCTGGCGGCGCCGGGGCCGTCGTCGTGGGCGCGGCGCGCGGGAGGGCGCGGCGCGCCTCGGCGGCGCCGCCTCGCGGCCGGCGGAGCCGGCGAGCACCGTTCCAGTCCCGGCCCGAGGAACGCCGCGCGCAGCGCCCGGCCCCCCCGGGCGGGAGCCCCGGCGGCGCCGCCGTTCCGGTCCCGGGCGGCAAGCCCCCACGCGGCAAGGGGGTCCGGTGGGGGAACATTTGCCCGAAGCGCGGCGGGATGTCGCCGTTTCTCCACGGCTGTGTAACAGAGGTAGCCTGCCGGGCGCCCAGCGGGAATCGCCGACGCATGACCCACGACGTCCCGCTCACGCCCCGCAGGCAACCCGAACCCGCCCCCGCCACACCGCCGCTGACCACCCTCGAAGCGCTGCGCGCCCAGGGCGTCCCGGCCGCCACCGCCCGACGCCGCTGCCGCCCGGGCGGCCCGTGGCAGATGCCGCTGCCCGGCGTGGTCCTGTTGCACGCCGAACCGCCGGACGGGCACGAGCTGTTGCGGGCGGCGCTGCTCTACACGGGCGCCGAGGGCGCGGCCGACGGGCGGGCGGTGATCACCGGGCGGGCCGCGTTGGCCGTGCACGGGCTGACCTCGGTCGGCCCGCCGGCCGCGCTGCGGCGGGTCGACGTGCTGGTGCCGCACACCAGGCGGCTGCGTTCGGTCGGCCCGGTCGGCATCCTGCGCACCGCGCGGCTGCCCAGGGCGCGGCCGGTCGGCGGGTTGCCCGTCGCGCCCGTCGCCAGGGCGCTGGCCGACGCGCTGCTCCACCCGGGCCCCGGCGCCGACGAGTCGGCCGTCGCGCACCCGCTGCTCCCCGCCCTGAACGAGGCGGTGCGGCTGGGGCTGTGCGAACCCCGGGCGGTGATCGCGGAGTTGGAGCACTCCGGACGGCTGGACGAGCCGGCCGTGGCGCGGGCGGTCGAGGGACTGCTGGCGGCCGGGCGGCCGGTGGCTGAGGACCTGCTCTTCCACATGGTGCGGCAGGGCGCGCTGCCCGACCCGTGCTGGAACGTGGGGCTGTGGCTGCCGGACGGCCCGTTCCTCGGCCATGTGGACGCCTACTGGCCCGAGGCGTCCGTCGCACTGCTGCTGGACACCCGGCTGCCCCGGCAGCGCGGCAGCGCGCCGACGCCGGACGAGGCGGAGGCCGCGCGGCGCGAGGCGACGCTCAGGGGTCTTGGCGTCACGGTGGTCCGGGTGGCGCCGCGCGCGCTGCACGCGTCCTGGCGGCGGCAGGCGACCGCCGTCCGCGCCGCGCTCCAGGCCGGGGCGACCCGGCCCGGCACGGACTGGGTGGTGGTGCTCCCCCGCTGACCACTGACCTGGACGCGCCGGGCACCGGCACGCGGGGCACCGCGTGCCGCCGCCGGTGAAAAGCCGGCGGCCCGCTGTCGGTGCCCCGTGCGAGGATGACGCGGACGACGGCCTCCCCCCACCCGCACATCCATCGCGCAGACGCACAGAGAACACAGAGAACACAGAGAAGGAGTACCAGGTGCCCGGTACCAACCTGACCCGGCAAGAGGCCCAGGAACGCGCCGAACTGATCAGTGTCGATCGCTACCAGATCGCGCTCGACATCTCCGGGGCGCCCCAGGGCGGCACCTCCTCCTCTGGGTCCGACGGGTCCACCGGGGCCACCGGGTCCGCCGGGTCCGCCGGGTCCGCCGGCGCCTCTCCCCGGTTCGGCTCCCGCACCACCGTCCACTTCACCGCGCGCACCGCCGGGGCCACGTTCATCGACCTGATCGCGCCCGAGGTCGAGGAGGTCGTGCTCAACGGCACCGCCCTCGATCCGGCCGAGGTCTTCGCCGACTCCAGGATCGCGCTGCCCGGCGTCGTCGAGGGCGCCAACGAGCTGCTGGTCGTCGCCCGGTGCGCCTACACCAACACCGGCGAGGGGCTGCACCGCTTCGTCGATCCGGTCGACCAACAGACGTACCTCTACACCCAGTTCGAGGTGCCGGACGCCCGCCGCGTCTTCGCCTGCTTCGAACAGCCAGACCTCAAGGCGACGTTCGAGTTCACCGTCACCGCCCCCGAGGGCTGGACCGTGATCTCCAACTCGCCCACCCCCGAACCGGTCGACAACGTCTGGCACTTCGAGCCGACGCCCCGGCTCTCCACCTATGTGACCGCGCTGGTCGCCGGCCCCTACCACGCGGTGCACGACACCTGGGAGGGCGAGGGCCGCTCCGTTCCGCTCGGCCTCTACTGTCGGCCCTCGCTCGCCGAACACCTCGACGCCGAGGCGCTGTTCGCCGTCACCAAGCAGGGCTTCGACTGGTTCGAGGAGCAGTTCGACTACCCGTACCCGTTCGCCAAGTACGACCAGCTCTTCGTCCCCGAGTTCAACGCGGGCGCCATGGAGAACGCCGGCGCGGTCACCATCAGGGACCAGTACGTCTTCCGCTCCAAGATGACCGACGCCGCCTACGAGGCCAGGGCGGAGACCATCCTCCACGAGCTGGCCCACATGTGGTTCGGCGACCTGGTCACCATGGAGTGGTGGAACGACCTGTGGCTCAACGAGTCGTTCGCCACCTACACCTCCATCGCCTGCCAGGCGCAGGCCCCGGGCAGCCGGTGGCCGCACGCCTGGACCGGCTTCGCCAACCAGATGAAGACCTGGGCGTACCGGCAGGACCAACTGCCGTCCACCCACCCGATCATGGCCGACATCACCGACCTGGACGACGTCCTGGTCAACTTCGACGGCATCACCTACGCCAAGGGCGCCTCGGTGCTCAAGCAGCTGGTCGCGTACGTCGGCGCGGACGAGTTCTTCCAGGGCGTGCGCACCTACTTCAAGCGCCACGCCTGGGGCAACACCCGCCTGGCCGACCTGCTGGCCGCGCTGGAGGAGACCAGCGGCCGCGACCTCACGTCCTGGTCCAGGGCCTGGCTGGAGACCGCCGGCATCAACATCCTGCGCCCGGAGATCGACGTGGACGCCGACGGCGTGATCACCCGCTTCGTGATCCGCCAGGAGGCCCCGCCGCTGCCGGCCGGCGCCAAGGGCACCTCCACGCTGCGCCCACACCGCATCGCCGTCGGCCTCTACGACCCGGTGGACGAGGCGCTGGTGCGCACGCACCGGATCGAGCTGGACGTCACCGGCGAGGAGACCGAGGTCCCCGAGCTGGTCGGCCGGCCGCGCCCGGCGATCGTGCTGCTCAACGACGACGACCTCTCCTACGCCAAGGTCCGCCTCGACCCGGAGTCCACCGCCCAGGTCACCCGGCGGGTCGGCGACTTCACGGAGTCACTGCCGCGCGCCCTGTGCTGGGCCTCCGCCTGGGACATGACCAGGGACGGCGAGCTGGCGACCCGCGACTACCTGGCGCTGGTGTTGAACGGCATCGGCAAGGAGAGCGACATCGGCGTCGTCCAGTCGCTGCACCGCCAGGTCCGGCTGGCGCTCGACCTCTACGCGGCGCCCGAGTGGCGCGAGGAGGGGCTGGCGCGGTGGTCGGCGGCGGCGCTGGAGCGGCTGCGCGCCGCCGAGCCGGGCAGCGACCACCAGCTGGCCTGGGCGCGGGCGCTGGCCGCCAGCGCCAGGAGCGACGCCGAACTCGACGTGCTGGCCGGCCTGTTGGATGGCGAGGTCACCATCGACGGGCTGGATGTCGACACCGAGCTGCGCTGGGCGCTGCTGCGGCGGCTGGTCGCCACCGGGCGGGCCGACGAGCCGGCCATCGAGGCCGAGCTGCGCCGCGACCCGACCTCGGCCGGCGAGGAGCACGCGGCGGCGGCCCGCGCCGCCCGGCCGACGGCGGAGGCGAAGGCCGCCGCCTGGGACGCGGTGGTTAACGACGAGTCGCTGCCCAACGCGGTGCGGGAGGCCACGATCGGGGGCTTCGTCCAGACCGACCAGCGTGAGCTGCTCGCGCCGTACCGGGACCGGTACTTCGAGGTGATCGCCGACGTGTGGGAGCGGCGCAGCCACGAGGCGGGCCAGGGCATCGCGCTCGGGTTCTACCCGACGACGCAGGTCGCGCAGGAGACGCTGGACGCGACGGACGCGTGGCTGGAGGCGGCGAAGCCGTCGGCGGCCCTGCGCCGGCTGGTGACGGAGTCGCGCGCGGGCGTGGAGCGGGCGCTGCGCGCCCAGGCGGCGGACGAGGCGGCGGCCTGACCGGAGGCGGCGGCACCGGGGCGGCGGGGCCCGTGGGGCCCCGCCGCCGACGCGAAGCGGGGCGCCTGCGGCGCGGGTTGCCTCCGGCGGGCGGGCGGTGGCGCCGGCGCGGGCCGCCTCCGGCGGGACCGGCGGGTGGCGGGACCGGCGGGTGGCGGGATCGCCGGCGCGGCGGGCCGCCTCCGGCAGGGTCGCGGCGCGGCGGACGGCGGGGTCGCGGCGCGGCGGGGCGCCTCCGGCGGGGTCGCGGCGCGGCGGACGGCGGGGTCGCCGGTGCGTTGCCTCCGGCGGACGGCGGGGTCGCGGCGCGGCGACCTGCGGCCGCTGGGCCCGGCGCGGATGGGACAACGGGCCAGCAGGGGCGGACAGTTCCCCAGCCCGGCCCCGGCCGTGCCCGGTGACGGAGGGCACCTCACTGAGAACGGTCACCCTGCACGGACGGCGGCGGCCGTTAGCCCCAGGACCGGCAGGACCGGAACAAAGGGCCAGCGGGGGCGGACAGTTCCCCGGCCCCGGCCCAAGCCGCGCCCGGCGACAGCCGGCACCTCGCCGAGAACGGGTCACCCTGCACGGACAGCGGCCCCCCTCGGCCCCGGAACAAGCACGGCCGGGGTAACGGGCCAGCGGGGTCGGACGGTTCACCGGCCGTACCCGGCGACGGTAGACACCTCGCCGGGAACGAGCCACCCTGCACGGACGGCGGCGGCCGTTGGCCCCAGGACCGGCACGGCCGGGACAACAGGCCAGCCGGGGCGGACAGTTCCCCGGCCCCGGCCCAAGCCGCGCCCGGCGACAGCCGGCGTCTCGCCGAGAACGGGTCACCTGCACGGACGGCGGTCCTCGGTCCCAGGCCCGGCAGGGCAGGGGGCGGTGGGCCGGGTTGTCGGCTCGGCCGGCGGCTGCGGCGCGTGGGCATCAATGGCAGCCGGTCAGGGCGTCGTGCCGCCCGGTGAGAGACGGTTGGGGCACCGTGCCCCAGGAGAAGGCGACGGGCCGGCGCGCAGCGCGCGGCCATGGCGGGTGCCGGCGCGCCACACCCCGCTCCGCCCCCGGCGCAGCGCGCGCCCGCGCGCGGCGCGCACCGGTTGAGGCCCCTCGCCCCGCCAGGGGCGAGGGGTCAGCGGCGTTCGCTCAGGATGACCGCCGCCGCGATGGCGGCGAACAGCAGCAGCGGGGCCGCGACAAACAGGCCGAGGGTCTCGGCGACGCTCAGGCCGGTGCCCGGGTCGTCGCCGTCGTCCCGGTTCAGCGCGTGGGCGGCCGGCGAGGAGAGCAGCGTCAGCAGCACCGTGGTGACGGAGACCGCGACGGCGCGCTTCTTGTTCATGTTGACCACGCCCTTACAGTAACCAACGCCCTCGCCGGGCACGGCTCAGGGGCCCCGGTCGCGGGCGGCGGCCAGCAGACGGGCCAGCCGCCCGGAGGCGGTCAGCTCCTCCAGGGTCACCGGGCGGCCGGTGGCATCGGCGACCGGCAGGCGCCAGTTGGGGTACTCCCGCCAGGTGCCGGGCACGTTCTGCGGCCGCCGGTCCCCCACCGCGTCGGGCAGCCAGACGCCGACCAGCCGGGCCGGGGTCAGCGCCAGGAACCGATAGGCGGCGGCGATCCGTTCCTCCTCCTCGACGGCGTCGCCGGACTCGCCGGTAGCCCCCGCGCCGGAACTCCCGGCGGGCCCCAACAGGCCCATCCGTTCGAAGGTTTCCAGCCAGTCGGCCAGCTCCGCCTCGGACTCGGCGGCCGCGCCCGCCGGGTCGGCGAGCAGGCCCAGGCGTTCGCGGAGCCGGACGTCGGAGCCGTCCCAGCGGGCGGCGGTGGCCGGCAGGTCGTGGGTGGTGACGGTGGCCAGGCAGTTCGTTCGCCACTCGGCCGGCTCCAGCGGCGGGTGCCCCGCGCGGTCCCAGTGCCGTTCGAACCAGAGCACCGAGGTGCCGGCCACGCCGCGCTCGGCGAGCCGTTCGCGGACCCCGGGCTCGACCGTGCCCAGGTCCTCGCCGACCAGCACGGCGCCGGCGCGGTGCGCGGCCAGCGAGAGCACGGCCAGCATGGCGTCCGCGTCGTAGGCGACATAGGTCCCGTCGCGCGGCTCGGCGCCCTCGGGAATCCACCAGAGCCGGAACTGGCCCATCACATGGTCGACCCGCAGCCCGCCCGCGTGCCGGGCGAGCGCGCCGGCCAGCTCCAGGTAGGGCGCGTAGCCGGTCTCGGCCAACGCGTCGGGGCGCCAGGGCGGCAGCCCCCAGTCCTGGCCGCGCTCGTTGAACGCGTCCGGCGGCGCGCCGACCGACATCCCGCCGGCCAGTACGTCCTGGCCGGCCCAGGCGTCCGAGCCGTCCGGGTGGACGCCGACGGCGAGGTCGTGGAGCAGCCCGATGCCCATCCCGGCGTCGGTCGCGGCGCGTTGGGCCCCGGCCAGCTGGGTGTCGGTGAGCCAGGCCAGCCAGCGGTGGAAGTCGACCAGGGCGGCGTGTTCGACGCGGGCCGCCTCGGTCTCGGGGCTGTCGGGCCGGCGCAGCCCGGGCGGCCAGCGGTGCCAGTCGGGGCCGTGGCGCTCGGCGAGGGCGCACCAGGTGGCGTGGTCGGTGAGGGAACGGCCGCAGGAGTCGACAAAGCGATGAAACGCCGCCGCCCGCCCGGGGCTCAGCGGCACCTCGCGCAGGATCTCCAGGGCGGCGCGCTTGACGGCCCAGACGGCGTCCCGGTCGATCGGAAGGCGCTCGTCCAGCACCGCGCGCCGGAGCGTGGCGGCGCGCGCCAGCAGGGGCTCGATCCGTTCGCGCGCCCCCGGGTCGAGATAGCCGAACTCGGGGACGGCCTCGATCCGCAGATGCACCGGGTCGGCGAAGCGCCGGGTGGCCGGCCGGTAGGGAGAGGGGTCGACGGCCTCGCCCTCGGCGGGCGGCACGGCCGCGTGCAGCGGGTTGAGCTGGAGGAAGCCGACGCCGCCCACGGAGCCGGCCCAACTCGCCAGGTCGGCGAGGTCGCCCAGGTCGCCCATGCCCCAGGACCGCCGGGAGAGCAGCGAGTAGAGCTGGACCATCAGCCCGACCTCGCGCCGGCGCGCGAGGGGCGCGCTGTCGGGAGGCACGAGAACGGTGGCGGTCGCCGTGCGCCCGTCGGGCGCGCGGGCGTGCAGGGTGTGCCGGCCGACGGGGGGCGGGGCGGCGGCCAGCGGTCCGCGTTCGCCGTTCTCCGTGACGAGGCGCAGCTCGGTTCCAGTGGGCACGGCGGGCGGGGCGAGGGGGCGCGAGGGGCTGCCGACCAGGGTGGGCGGCAGCAGCCGACCGGCGTCGGCGGCGCCCCTGGCCAGGGCCGCGCTGATCGCGTCGGGCCCTTCGGCGTCCACGCCGAGCGCGCGCAACACGGCCAGAACGGTCTCCCTGGGCACCTCGACCGACTCGCCCGGGGCGGGGGCGTACGAGGTGGCGACGCCGTGGGTCGCGGCCAGCCGCGCCAGAGCGTCCATCAGACGCCGATGGCCTCCGCGCCACCACGGCCGCTGGGCTCGGCGACCAGGGGCGGCTCGGCGGCGAGCGGCTGCTCGGAGGTGAGGGGGGCGAGGTCGCCGGGCGAGGGCTCGCTGGTGAGCGGCAGCTCACGGGCCGCCGCCTGGGCCGGCACCCCGATCATGGGCGGGGGCGCCAGGCTGTTGAGACGTTTGCTCTTGCTTTCGGTTTTGCTTTCGCAGTGGGTCCGAGTGGCGACGGCCACGGGGTACTCCGTTCACTGATGGACGGCTGACGGATGTCGCTCCGGAGTGCGCTCGGAGGTCCACTCACACGTTCACTCAGGGCGACGGTCCTGGGTACTGCTCTACCCAGTGAACGCCATCGCATCCGTGGTCGCGACGGGAAAGCGGCGCAGCTCACGCCCCGGTGGCCGAAAATCTTGTGGTGCCGGCGAGCGGGAACGTCGGTTTTCGCGGCCGGGGAGGGGCGGCGCGCGGGTCGTCGGAGCCGGTGGTCGAGCCGTCGCCACGGCGGTGGCCGGCCGCCCGATCGGGTGGCCCGACCAGGCGGAACGCCCGGGCCGGCCGGCCCGAACCGGCCCGACCGGCACGGACGGACTCGGACGGACTCAGACGGTTTCCGCCGACTCCGCCGGCACCTGCACCCGCTCGGCGCCGGCGCCCTGCGGCAGCGGGCTCTGCGGCACCTGGCCAGGGGCGGCCGCGCCCTGGAGGCCGGACCTGGCCGGTTTGCCCTGCCTGGCCGGCTTGGTCGCCTTGCCCTGCTTGGTCGGCTTGGCCGGCTTTCCGTTGCGGGTGGGGCGCGCCTCTATGCGGGCGAGCGCGTCGTCGGCCCCGTAGGGGCGCAGATAGGGGAGCCACCGTGGGTCGCGGTGGCCGGTGCCGATGATCCGCCAGGCCAGCCCGGACGGCGGGCCCGGCGTGTGCCGCAGCCGCCAGCCCAGCTCGGCGACCTGCCGGTCGGCCTTGATGTGGTTGCAACTGCGACAGGCAGCGACGACGTTGTCCCAGGCGTGCTGCCCGCCCCGGCTGCGCGGGATCACATGGTCGACGCTGGTGGCGACGCCGCCGCAGTAAGCACAACGGCCGCCGTCCCGGGCGAAGAGCGCGCGTCGGGTCAGCGGCACGGCGGTGCGGTAGGGCACGCGAACGAAGCGTTTCAGCCGGACCACGCTCGGCGCGGGGATCGCGCGGCTGGCGCTGCGCACCAGGGGGCCGGAGGTCTCCAGACTGACGGCCTTGTCGTTCAGCAGCAGGATCAGCGCGCGCCGGACCGGCACGACGCCCAGTGGCTCGTACGAAGCGTTGAGGACCAAGACGTGTGGCACGAACGCCCTCCGTTTCCGTCGGCGGCGCGTGGCTCGCGCCGGGACGATCTCCCTCAGTGTGTCCCGGGTGGGGCCACCGGCGCCACCACGATCCGGGAATGTGCCCCAAGTGTCATCCACCACACTCGCCCCACCGCTACCCCCGAGTTTCCCCTGCTACCCGCCGTTCACCGGGGTTTCGAGGTCCGGGGGCGGGTCGGCCGGCCGACTACCGTTGGCCTGCGCGGGGGCTGGCACGTGACGGAGGCGACGGCATGGACAACTGGGAGACGTGGCTGGCCGGTGGGCTGCGCATCCTGCTGATCACGGTCATCGCGTTCGTCGTGCGGCTGGTGGTGCGCCGGGCGCTGACCCGGCTGATAGCGCGCCTCAACCGCGAGGACGAGAAGGACGGCAGGCGCCGGATGGCGCGCGGCGGCCGGCTGGTCAACGCCGAACGGCGGCGGCAGCGCTCCGAGGCCATCGGCTCGGTGCTGCGCAGCGCCGCCTCGGTGCTGATCCTCGGGACGGCGGGGCTGATGGTCCTGTCGCAACTGGGCATCCAGCTCGGCCCGCTGGTCGCCAGCGCCGGGATCATCGGCGTGGCCATCGGCTTCGGCGCGCGCAACCTGGTGACGGACGTGCTCAGCGGCATGTTCATGCTGCTGGAGGACCAGTACGGGGTCGGCGACACCATCGACGCCGGCGAGGTGACCGGCACCGTGCTGGAGATCGGCCTGCGGGTGACGACGCTGCGCGGCGAGAACGGCGCCATCTGGTATGTGCGGAACGGGGAGATCAAGCGCGTCGGCAACCTCAGCCAGGGCTGGGCGGTGGCGGCCGTCGAGGTGGCGGTCGCGCCGGACACCGACGTCACCCAGGTCCGCAAGCTGATCGCGACGGCCGGCGAGGAGATGTCGGCCGTGCCGCCCTGGGACGAGCTGCTGTGGGAGCCGGTCGAGGTGTTGGGCCTGGAGTCGGTGGCGCTGGACTCGATGGTGCTGAAGGTCACGGTGCGGACCCCGCCCACCCAGGCGCCGCCGGTGGAACGGGAGTTGCGCTGGCGCATCAAGCGGGCCCTGGACACGGCGGGCATCACCCAGGTCGACCCGCCGGCGGTCTCGCTGGTCAAGTCCACCGACTGAGCGCCGCCGTGGCGGCCCGGGCCCGGCGCGTTCCGGTTCCGAACGCCCCTCCCGCCGCGACCCGCGGTGGCGCAGAATGGCGGCCATGACCAGCACGAAGCCCGCCATCACCATCCGTGGCTACCGGCCGTCCGACCGCGACGACCTGGCCGACATCTGCGTCAGGACCGCGCACGCCGGCGAGGACGCCACCGGCCGCTACGCGGAGCCGGAGATCTTCCCGGCGATCTTCGCCACGCCCTACGCCGAGTTGGAGCCCGAGCTGGTCTTCGTGGCGGACAACGGCGAACGCGCCATCGGCTACATCCTCGGCACCGCCGACAGCACCCGCTTCTACGCGGACTTCCGCGACCGGTGGCTGCCCACCGTCGCCGACCGCTTCCCCGCGCCCACGCCCCCGGTGACCGGGCAGGACGACGGGCTGCGGTATCTGCTGCACCACGCGGAGGACATGCTGGTGCCCGAGATAGCCGCCGAGTACCCGGCGCATCTGCACATCGACCTGCTGCCCGAGGGGCAACGCCAGGGGCTCGGGCGGCGGTTGATGGAGACGTTCGTCAACGCGCTGCGGGAGCGCGGGGTGCCGGCGCTGCACCTGAGCATGAACCCGGCCAACACCAACGCGCGGGCCTTCTACGACCGGATCGGCTTCACCGAACTGCCGCGCCCGGCGGGGAAGAAGGACGTGGACTACCTCGGCATGAGGCTCTGAGCCCCCGGGGCCAGCGCCCCCGTTCCCCCGGGCGTGCGCGTCGGGCGACCCGGCGCCCGCAGCAGGCGACCCGGCGCCCGCCTCGGTCCGCCCGCCGAGCGATCCGTGACACATCGGGAGCGAACGCGCGAAAGAAGATCGCGAAACCGACAAGATCCGGGCAAGTGCGGTGTGGCTCCCCGGCCGGAGCGGCATACTGACGGCCGAGGCCCATGCCGACATCGCGAGGGGGAGGGCCCACCACGTGACGCAGCCGCCCACCGCCCCGCCCGCGAGCCCGCCGGTTCTCCCGGCACCGCGCGCCGAGGGCGCGGCCGGGTCCCCCGCGCCCCCGGCGACGCCCCCCGGGCTCCCCCGGCGACGCGCCGCGCTGTGGGAGAACGCCGGCCGGCTGCGGGCCGCGCTGCGCACCGAGCCGGGCCGACTGCGGCTGATCGGCGCGGTGTTGACCGGGTTGCTGCTGCTGTTCGGCGCGATGACGTTCGGTCAGCTGGCGGAGCGCGCCGAGTCGGCGCGGACCGCGCGGGAGAGCAGCCAGCCGCTGAGCCGGGACGCGGCCAGCATCTACCGTTCCCTCGCCGACGCCAACACCACGGCGGCCAGCGGCTTCCTGGCCGGCGCCGACGAGCCGAGCGAGGTGCGCAACCGCTACATCAGGGACATCAGCCGCGCCTCCGAGCTGCTGGTCTCGGCGGCCGAACGTGGCCGTGGCTCGCCGCAGTCGGCCGCGTTGATCGCCCGGCTGAACGCCGAACTGCCGCGCTACACCGGGCTGGTGGAGACGGCGCGGGCCAACGACCGGCAGGGGCTGCCGCTCGGCAGCGCCTATCTGCGGTACGCGGACGAGCGGATGCAGGGCACGTTGCTGACCTCGGCCTCCGACCTGCACCGGCTGGAGACCGCCCGCTACCGCGCCGACCTGGCCGACGCCCGCTCCTGGCCCTGGCTCTCGACGGGGCTCGGCGTGGCGAGCCTGCTCGCGCTGGGCTGGGCGCAGCGCCGCCACTACCTGCGCACCAACCGGCTGCTCAACCGGGGCCTGGTGGCCGCGACCACGGCCGCCGCCGTGCTGCTGCTGTGGCTGGTGGGGGCGCAGGCGATGGCCAGGTCCTCGCTCAACGAGGCGGACACGGGGGCGGGTCAGGCGCTCACCACGCTCAACGACGCCTGGACGGAGGCGCTGTTGGCGCGCGGCGCGGAGAACCTGACCCTGGTCTCGCGCGGCGGCGACAGCACCTTCGAGGACGACTATCTGACGTCCATGGACCGGCTGTTGGCCGCCCCGGACCGGCTGGGTGAGGGGCTGCTGCCCCGGGCCTACGCCCTGACCGGGGACGCGGGGCGGGAGCCGGTGGGTGAGGCGATCCGCGCGGCCAACGAGTGGCGCGAGCGGCACGGCGGGGCCCGCGAGGAGGAGTTGGCGGGCGACTACGACGAGGCGATCGTCCGCGTGATCGGGGGCGAGGGCTCGACCGGCGAGTCCTTCGATCGGGTGAACAGCGAGCTGTCGGCGGCCGTCGCCGTTCAGCAGGAGCGGTTTCTGGACGCGGCGCAGAGCGGGCTCAACTGGCTGGGCGGACTGCCCGCCGCCGCCGTCGGCCTGGCCCTGCTGGCCGCCGCCGGCACGGTGCGCGGCGTGGGCCTGCGGCTGGCGGAGTACCGATGAACCCCGATGAACGCGGCGGGCGCGAACGGCGTCTCACCAGACGGGGGGCGCGCGGCGCGCGCACCGGGATCGGGTGGGGCGCGTGCGGCCCTCGCGGCGGCGGGCGGCCCGCTGGCCGGGCGGTGCGCTGGCGGCGGGACATCCGTGGACGGACGGAGGGTGGGGCCATGAGAGGAACGAGGCGGCGCGGTCCCGACGGCGAGCGCGGACTGGCCCCGCACTGGCGGGCGTTGCTGCTGGGCGGCGCCGGGCTCGCGCTGGCCGGGTCGATGGTGGTGGGCTCGTTGACGGCCGGTCCCGGCACGCCGAGGGAGCCGACGCCCGGCACCGGGACCGCCGAGGCGACCCGGGCCAGCCTGCACGACGAGACCCCGACGCGGGTCAGGGAGCGCTGCGGCGACGGCGATGAAGGAGAAGGGGAAGGCGATGGGGAAGGGGAAGGGGAAGGGGGCGGCGAGAACGGCGACGGCGAGGGGTTCGACCCGGCCGAGAGCCTTCGGCCCTCGCGGGAGGGCGGCCCGGCGGTCGACGAGATCAGGGAGCGCGGCTCCCTGATCGTCGGCATCGACCAGAACAGCTACCGCTGGGGCTACCGGCTCCCGGAGTCGGGCGAGATCGTCGGCTTCGACATCGACCTCGCGCGCGCCATCGCGGAGGACCTGCTCGGCCCCGATCCCGACATCGTCTTCCGCGCCATCCCCACCGACCAGCGGGAGGAGGCGCTGGAGGCCGGGACGGTGGACATGGTGGTGCGCAGCATGTCGATCACCTGCGACCGCCTCGACGAGGTCGCGTTCTCCACCTCCTACTTCGAGACCGGGCAACAGCTGCTGGTGCCCGGGGACTCGACGATCACCGACTTCGACGAGTCGATGGCCGGGCAGCGGGTGTGCAGCGCCAGCGGCTCGACGGCCAGCCGGTGGCTGGAGCGGGAGAGCCACGGCGCGGTCCTGTTGGAGCGGCCGAACCACCTGGACTGCCTGGTGCTGATCCAACTCGGCCTGGCCGAGGCCCTGATGACGGACAGCGCGCTGGCCGCCGGCCACATGGGGCAGGACCCGTCGATGCGGCTGGTCGGGCCGCAGCTGACGTCCGAGTCCTATGGGGTGGCGATGGCGCTGGGCAACGACGACCTGGTGCGCTGGGTGAACGCGGTGCTGGACGACTACCGGGGCGACGGGCCCGACAGCCCCTGGCACAGGTCCTTCGAGGAGTGGCTCTCCGGCTATCTTCCGGAAGCCGCGAACGATCCGCCCGAGCCCCTCTACCACGACTGACACGACGACCGGCACCAGAACCGACACCACGACCGACACCACGACCGACACCGCGACCGGCACCGACCGAGATCCGACATCCGAGATCGACACCGACCGAGATCGACGTGACGCGACGGAGATACCCGAGGGGCCAACCGGGGAAGGGATCGATCCATCATCCGACCGACGGCCGCGCCGAACCCGCGCCGTCACGACCGCGACCCGGGGCCGCCCGGCCCCCGACCGTGACCTGTCCGAGTACGACCGACCACAGCCGACACACCGATAGCCGGCGGGAAAGACTGAGGGGAGAGCGATGGCCCCGGATTCCGGCGGGACAGTGCTGAGCCGCGAGGAGGTGGACCGCTCGCTGGCGCGCTTCGCGGCCGAGCACGAGGCGATCGAGACCTCGCTGTTGGCGCTCCAGGACCACGCCGGTCGCCGGCTGTTGGAGGGCGCCGACCTCACCGGCCGCACCCGGGAGCGCTGGGCGCTGGCCGAGCGGGTGCTGACGCGGCTGTGGAGCGACTTCGACCGGCTCACCGAGGCGCTGGAGACGGCCAGGGAGCTGCGGGCCCGCCGCCGGGACCCGCACCGCGAGGAGCTGCTCCAGCTGAGCATGGTGCTGGACGGGGCCAACCTCGCCGTGCCGGACGGCGAGGGCGGCGTGGAGCACCTGGGCTGGCCGGAGTTGATCGGGCGGATGAACGCGGGCTACGCCCAGGTGCTGGACCTGCTGGTCGCCGCCGACGTGGTCTGGTCGGCGCTGCCGGCCCGGATAGACCTGCTGGCCACCGAGCTGAACCGGCTGCGGGAGCTGGCGCACTCGGTCGGCGTCCGCCCTGGCGCACACCCGGCGGGCGACGAACTGGCCGAGATCACCGAGGAGTTGACCCGGCTGCGGGTCGAGGTGATCGCCGACCCGCTGGCGTTCTGGACGCCGGCCGGCGGCAGCAGCGCGCCCGGCGGCGGGCGGCCCGACACCAGCCGCTACGACCGCGCGGCCCGCGCGCTGGACGACATCAGGCGCGAGGTGGACGCCGTGATCGGGGTCCGCAAGGACGCCGAGGAGCGGCTGATCCAGCTGCGCGACGTGCTGTCCAGAGCCGACCGCACGCTGGCCGAGGCGCGCACCGCGCGGGGCGAGGTGCTGGCGAAGATCGCCGCCTCCGAGGTGCCGGCCGTCAACGGCCCGGCGCACGCGCTCCACGAGCAGCTGAGAGCGGCCGCCGACTACCGCAGGCGCTCCCAGTGGCACCGGCTCTCGCCGCTGTTGGAGTCGCTGGAGCAGCGCGCGGAGGAGGAGTTGCGGCGGGCGCGGGACTCGCTGTCCGCCGTGACCGCGCCGCTGGCGGTGCGCGCCGAGCTGCGGGGGCGGCTGGACGCCTGGCGGGCGCGGCTCGCCCGGGCCGGCCGGGCCGACGAGCCGCTGCTGGCGGAGCGGTACGACGCGGCGCGCCGGCTGCTGTGGACGGCGCCCTGCGACCTGCGGGCGGCGGAGACGGCGGTGCTGCGCTACCAGGAGGCGGCGGCCGAGCTGTTGGCGTCGCCCGAGGAGGGGCCCGGGGCCCGCGTCGCGCCGGAGGAACGGCCAGGAGGCGGCGTGGTGCCGGAGCAACGGCCCGGGAGCCGCGCGACCCGGCTGCGGGGGGAGCGATGAGCGGGGCGGTGCGGGAGGAGACCGGCCGGCCCTGCCAACGCCCCGGCTGCGGCGGCCGCTACCGGCTCGCCGAGCGCGGCCAACTGTACTGCGAAGCCTGCGGGTTGGCGCCCGTGGTGTCGGCGGACGGGATCATCGGCGACACCAGGACGCGGCCCACCTCGCCGCGCCTGGGCGAGGGACAGGACAGCGCGGGCTCGTCCGGCTCGGGCTCCGGCCGGTCGTCGCGGTCCCGCGCCTCACGGCGCTCGGTCTCGGGGCGGCTCACGCTGGGCGAGACGGGGCCGCCCACCGGGCCGTTGATCACGGTGCGCGGCACGCGGGCCACCGCGTCCACCCGTTCCCGGCTGGGCGTCGGACTGGTCACCATGCCGAGGGTGCCGCGACCCGACCCCCGCAAGGCCGTCCTGGCGAATCCGGAGGTGCCGGAGCGTAAACGGTTCTGCGGGAACAGCGAGTGCGGCGCCCGGGTGGGCCGCTCCCGCCAGGGCCGACCGGGCCGCACCGAGGGCTACTGCACCAAGTGCGGGCACCCGTACTCGTTCGTGCCCAAGCTGCGCTCAGGCGACCTGGTCAAGGACCAGTACCGCATCACCGGCTGCCTCGCGCACGGCGGCCTGGGCTGGATCTATCTCGCCGTGGACACGGCCGTCTCCGACCGCTGGGTGGTGCTCAAGGGCCTGCTGGACACCGGCGACGAGGACGCCATGGCCGCCGCGATCTCCGAGCGTCGCTTCCTGGCCGAGATCGAGCACTCCAGCATCGTGCGGATCTACAACTTCGTGGAGCATCTGGACCCGCGCACCGGGAGCCTGGACGGCTACATCGTCATGGAGTACGTGGGCGGGCAGTCGCTCAAGCAGATCGCCAACGCCCGCCGCACCTCCGAGGACCGCCGCGACCCGCTGCCCGTCGAACAGGCCTGCGCCTACGGCATCGACGCCCTGGAGGCGCTCGGCTATCTCCACGGCAGGAACCTGCTCTACTGCGACTTCAAGGTCGACAACGCCATCCAGCAGGACGACCAGCTCAAGCTCATCGACCTCGGGGCCGTCCGCAGGATGGGCGACCTGGAGTCCCCCGTCTACAGCACCGTCGGCTACCAGGCGCCCGAACTGGCCGAACGCGGCGCCTCGGTGGCCTCCGACCTCTACACCGTGGCCCGCACCCTGGCCGTGTTGACCTTCGACTTCCAGGGCTACACCTCCGTCTTCGCCGACAGCCTGCCCGACCCCGAGCACATCGAGGTGTTCCAGCGGCACGAGTCGTTCTACCGTTTCCTGGTGCGCGGTACCGATCCCGATCCCGAGGCGCGCTTCGCCTCCGCCGAGGAGATGGCCGAGCAACTCACCGGCGTGCTGCGGGAGATCGTCGCCGAACGCACCGGGCGCCCCCAGCCGGCCGTCTCCCAGCTCTTCGCGCCCGAGGCCCGGGTGGTGGACACCGAGCCACTGCCGGCGCCCAGGGACGGCGTCTCCCAACTGGGCGCCAGGGCCGCCGGCCGGCGCCGCGCCCGGAAGCCCGCCGCCGGGGCCCGCCCCGAGGGGCCGCCCACCACCGCCCCCTGGCCGGCGGGGCCGGCCGGCCCGCCGGCCCCGCCGGTGGTGCGGGTGGTGCCGCCCAACCTCAGGGACATCGCCCTGGCGCTCCCGCTGCCGCTGGTCGACCCCGAGGACCCCAACGCCGGCTTTCTCGCCGGCCTGATGGCCAGCGCGCCGGCCGAGCAGCTCGTCGCGCTGCGCCAGGCGTCGACCGACTCGGTGGAGCGCCGCCTCCGCGAGGTGCGCGCCCACCTCGAACTGACCGACCCCGCCTCGGGCGTCGCGGCCCGCGCCGCGCTCGCCGAGCTGCGCGAGCGGCACGCCGGCGACTGGCGGATCGTCTGGCACCACGGGCTGGTCTCCCTGGTGGAGGGCGACCTGGCGACGGCGGCCGGCGCCTTCGACGCGGTCTATGACGCCTTCCCCGGGGAGATCGCCCCGAAGCTGGCGCTGGCGGTCTGCGCCGAGTGGCTGGGCCAGCTCGACAACGCGGCCGACTACTACGCGCTGGTCTGGGCCTGCGACCCCAGCCATGTGAGCGCGGCCTTCGGCCTGGCCAGGGTGCGGCTGGCCGCCGGCGACCGGGCCGGGGCCGTCGCCGCCCTGGAGTCCGTGCCGGAGACCTCGGCGCACCACACCGCCGCCCGGGTGGCCGCCGTCCGCGCCAGGCTCCGCCCCGGCGCGCTCGGCGAGGACACGCTGCCCGACCTGCTGGCCGCCGGCCACCAGGTCGCGCTTTTGCGTGCCGCCGGACTGGAACCATCGTTGAGCGAACAACTGTCCTGTGAAGTGCTGGGACGCGCCCTGGACTGGCTGCTGTCCGGGGACGCGGACCAGCCCGGACGGGCGCGTCCACAGCTCCGACTGCTGGACACCCCGCTCGACGAGACGGGTGTCAGACAGGGACTCGACCGCTCCTATCGGAGACTGGCCAGGCTGGCACCGACCAGTAGTGAACGGACAGAACTGGTGGAGGCGGCCAACCGTCTCCGCCCCAGGACATGGGTGTGACGATGCCGCAGCTCGACCAACTCTCCGCCTGCCCCGGCTGCGGTGAGCCGCTGGAGGAAGACGACCGCTTCTGCGGGGTCTGCGGCACCGACCTACGCACCGCCGCCCGCTCCCCCGGCGCCCCGCCGCCGAACGGCGCCCAGGAGCGTCCCCCGGGCTACACCCCGACGGAGCACGACTTCCACCTGCCGCCGCCGCTCCAGTCGCCACCGCACCCGTCGGCCCAGCATCCCCCGGCACCGCACCCGTCGCCACCGCACCCGGGCGGCGCCGAGCGGCAGCCGCCGCCTCCGGCGGCAACCCCGCCCGCACCGACCGCACCCGCGCCGGCCCACCAGGGCCCGCCGGCGGCAGCGGCGCCCCCGCCGCCCCCGGCCCCCACGCCGGCCCAAGCCCCCGCACCGGCACCACCGGCACCACCACGAGCGGCAGCCCCGCCCACCACCCCGCCGGCCGGCTCGCCGACAGGCGCACCACCGCCAGCAGCAGCCGCACCACCGACCGCCACCACCGCCCCGGCCACCACGGCCCCGGCCGCCGCCGCGCCCGACCCCAGGGCGCACCCGCCGGCCGCACCCCCCGCCTCATCCCCGCCCCCCGGCGAGCAGCCGCCGGCCGGCGCGCCCCGCACCCCGGCGGCGCAGCGGACCGCCCCCCGGGGCGTCGACCCGCGCGCCAGCGCCGCGCCGCCGCCCAACCCCGAGCCGGTCAGGGCCCGTTGCACCGGCTGCGGCCGGGCCGAGGCGGAGACCGAGGACGGCCGGTGCGCCGACTGCGCCGCGCAGCGCGCGGACGCGCGCGACCATGTGGAACGGGAGTTGAGCGGGGTGGCCGCCGTCAGCGACCTCGGGCTGCGCCACCACCGCAACGAGGACGCGTTCAGCGTGGCGGCCACCGCGCTCTCCGACGGCACGCCCGCCGTGGTCGCCGTGGTCTGCGACGGGGTCTCCTCGTCCAGCCGCCCGCACGAGGCGTCGGCCGCCGCGTCCGAGGCGGCCGCCGAGTCCCTGCTGACCGCGCTGCCGCGCGGCGTCGCCGGGCCGCAGGCGATGCACGACGCGGTGCTCGCGGCGGCGGAGGCCGTCAACCAACTCGCCGACGCCGAACAGGAGCCCGGCCGGAACGCCCCCGCCTGCACCATCGTCAGCGCCGTCACCACCGGCGGCCAGCTGACCGTGGGCTGGATCGGGGACAGCCGGGCGTACTGGGTCCCGCAGGACGAGACGGGCGCGGCGGCGCGGCTCACCGAGGACGACTCCTGGGCCGCCCAGATGGTGGCCGCGGGACTGCTCAGCGAGGCCGAGGCGATGGCCGACCACCGGGCCCACGCGATCACCGCCTGGCTCGGCGCCGACGCGCAGGAGGTCGAGCCGCACACCGCGACCTTCCAGCCGGACCGGCCCGGGGTCGTCATCATCTGCACCGACGGCCTGTGGAACTACGCCGAAACCGCCGAGCGGATGGCCCGGTTGGTGCCGAGGGAGTCCCGCCAGGCGCCGCTGCCCAGCGCCCGGCACCTGGTGCGCCACGCGCTGGAATCCGGCGGCCACGACAACATCACCGTGGCCGTGATCCCCTTCCCCTCGCCCCCGGCCGCCAACTGACCGCCACAGGCCGCGCGTTCGGCCCGTCCGAGACACCGACCGGGCCAACGACCACCCCGCCGAAGGACCCAGCGACAGCCCCACCAACAGCGCCACCGACACACCCGCCAACCAACGCGACAGCCGGCCCGACAGCCGGCCCGTCGAACGGAACATGGCGCACCTCACAGTCTCTTGACTCTCCGCCAACCACTGACCACAGACCGTACGCGACGCCACTGACAATCCCCTCCCGAAGCCCCAACCAGCCCGCCCCGTCGGCCCGTCCCGGCCCCCGGGACCCGAGCCCGGTCCCGAAGGAAATCCCGAAGGAAGTGGACCCGCCCGACGGGGCGACCGGTACTGTTCGCTGAGGGCGCCCGTCGCGCAGACCGGTGGGACGGCCCCGCCGCACAGCAGTCCCGACGCAGTTACCGACGCAGTCCCGATACCGAGTGAAGAAGTGACGTGAGGGGGAGGCAGTTCCATGCCGACTTGCCCTAACGGCCACCAGTCGATGGCCGATGACTGGTGCGAGGTGTGTGGGCACCGCATCATGGCACCCGCCGTCGCGATGCCGCCGCCTCCGCCGGCGCATGACTTCCCCGGCCAGCCCGGCGGTCCCGGCGGCTACCCGGGCCAGGGCGGCCCGCCCGGCTACCCGGGCCACCCCGGCGGCCCCGCCACCGCGCCGATGCCGGCCGCCGAGCTGTGCCCGCAGTGCCGCACCCCGCGCGAGGCGCAGGCCCCGTTCTGCGAGGAGTGCCGGTACAACTTCCTCACCAACTCTCCCACCACCTACACCCCGCCGGCCCCCGCCTACCCCGGCGCCCCGCAGGGCGCGCCCGGCGGGCCGCCGCCCCCGCCGCCCGGCTTCCAGCAGCAGCCGGGCCCGCCGCCTCCGCAGCACGGCCACCAGCCGCCCCAGCCGCACCAGGGCCCGCCGCACCAGGGCCCACCGCACCAGGGCCCGTCGCCCCAGGCACACCAGGCGCACCTGGGCGCACCGCAGGCGCCGCCGGCCCCCGGCGGCTACCCGCCGCCCCAGCAGACCGGCGACTGGATGCTGCCGCCGCCCGGCGGCCAGCCCGCGCCGCAGCCGGGTCCGCCCGGCTACCCGGGTCAGCCCGGCGGCCAGGGCGGCGGCTGGCTGGTTTCGATCGGTCCGGACCCCGAGTACTTCACCGCGATGATGCACCGCTCGGGCCCCGAGGCCGCCCAGCTGACGCTCCCCGCCTACGCCCCCGAGCAGCAACTGCCGCTCACCGGGCCGCAGGTGACCATCGGGCGTCGGCGGAACTCGACGGGCGAGGCCCCCGACATCGACCTGTCGCGCCAGCCCGAGGACCCCGGAGTCTCCCACCAGCACGCGGTGTTGGTGGAGCAGCCCGACGGCGGCTGGGCCGTCGTCGACCAGGACTCGACCAACGGCACCACGGTCAACGGCGCGGAGGACCCGATCCAGCCGTTCGTCCCGGTGCCGCTGCGCGACGGCGACCGCGTGCACGTGGGCGCCTGGACCACGCTGCGCATCTACCGCCAGTAGCACCGGCGGGCGCCGGGGAGCACCGGCGGGCACCGGCCGGCACCGGCGAGCCCAGGGGCCCGCAACCGCCCAAATCCGGCCACGGTTACCATCGCCAAGTGACCAAAAACATACCGGCGATAGCGGTCGAGGGGCTACGCAAGCGCTATGGCGAGGTCCGGGCAGTCGACGGGGTGACCTTCGAGGTCGCGCACGGGGAGTTCTACGGCATCCTCGGCCCCAACGGCGCGGGCAAGACCACCACGTTGGAGCTGGTCGAGGGGCTGCGCGAACCCGACGAGGGCAGCGCGCGGCTACTCGGCCAGCCCTCCTGGCCGCGCGACCCCAAGCTGCTGCGCCGGATCGGCGTCCAACTCCAGGCGTCCGCCTTCTTCGAGAAGCTGACCGCGCGCGAGCAGATCCACACCTTCGCCGCGCTCTACGGCGTCCCCGCGAAGCGCGCCGACGAGATGCTGGAGACCGTCGGGCTGACCGAGAAGGCGGGCACCAGGGACGACAAGCTCTCCGGTGGTCAGGCCCAGCGGCTCTCCATCGCCTGCGCCCTGGTCCACGACCCCGAGTTGGTCTTCCTCGACGAGCCCACCACCGGGCTCGACCCGCAGGCCCGCCGGAACCTGTGGGACCTGCTGCGCGCGATCAACGCCCAGGGCCGCACGGTGGTGTTGACCACCCACTACCTCGACGAGGCGGAGATCCTCTGCGACCGGGTGGCCATCATGGACGCCGGCCGCATCCTGCGCGTCGGGGTGCCGTCCGAGCTGATCGCCGAGTTGGGCGTGAAGAACCTGGAGGACGTGTTCCTCCAGCTGACCGGACGGGAGTACCGCGAGTGAGCGCGTTCAGGAGCCTGTCCCTGGCCATGCTCAAGGGGCTGCTGCGGGACCGCACCGCGAGCTTCTTCACCCTGATCTTCCCGCTGATGTTCCTGCTGCTCTTCGGGGCGCTCTTCCAGAACGACTCGGTCTCCCGCTCGCACGTCCTCCAGTTCGGCGAGGTCGCCGTGCTGGACGAGATGCCGGCCGACCAGCGCCGAGGGCTGTCGGAGGCGCTCGACGTCGAGCAGGTCGCCGACCGGGACGAGGCGTTGGCCCGGGTCAGCGACGGCGACGCGGACGCCGTCGTGTGGGAGGACGAGGACGGCCGGATCGAGCTGCGCTACTCGGCCGCCGACGCCGCCCGCGCCGGCACCGTGCAGGGCCTGATGCAGTCCCTGGTGCAGACCGCCAACCTGGCGGAGACCGGCCAGCCGCCGGCCTTCGAGCTGGCCAGCGACCAGGTCGAGGACAAGTCGATCAAGGCCATCCAGTACCTGGCGCCCGGCCTGTTGGGCTGGGCGATCGCCATGGGCGCCTCGTTCATGTCGGCGTTCACCCTGGTCAACTGGCGCAAGAAGCGCATCCTGCGCCGGCTGTGGCTGGCGCCGATCTCGCCGGGAACGGTGATCGGGGCCAGGGTAGGGGTGAGCCTGGGGATGGCGTTCCTCCAGACCGCGCTCTTCCTCGGCGTCGCCACCATCCCCTTCTACGGCCTCCAGCTGACCGGCTTCTGGTGGCTGGCGATCCCGCTGGTCGCCTGCGGAACGCTCGCGTTCATGTCCGTCGGCCTGCTGATCGGCGCCTGGGCCAAGACCGACGAGTCGGCCAACGCGGCGCTCCAGCTGGTGATCATGCCGATGGCCTTCCTGTCCGGCTCGTTCTTCCCGCTGGACGCGAGCCCGGACTGGGTGCGGGCGATCTCCAACGCGATGCCGCTCAAGCACCTCAACGAGGCCGTCCAGGGCGTGCTCACCCGGGGCGAGGGCTGGGGCGCGGCGCTGCCGGCGATGGGTGGGCTGCTGCTCTTCGCCGCCGTGGTGACCGCCGTGGCCGCCCGCCTCTTCCGCTGGGACGACACCTGAGCGGCCCGGCCGCGTCCGACGGCACGCGGCCGAACCCCGGTGTCAGTCCGGGGTGTTGATCATGGAGCCGGCGGCGAAGACCAGGTAGTCCCACAGCTGCTTCTCCAGGGCCGGCTCCAGCTCCAGGCTGTCGACCGCGTCGCGCATGTGCGCCAGCCAGGCGTCGTGCGCGGCGCGGTCCACCGTGAAGGGCGCGTGCCGCATCCGGAGCCTGGGGTGGCCCCTGGTGTCGCTGTAGGTGCGCGGCCCGCCCCAGTACTGCATGAGGAAGAGCGCCAGCCGGTCCTCGGCCGGGCCCAGGTCCTCCTCCGGGTACATCGGCCGCAGGATCGGGTCCTCGGCCACCCCCTGGTAGAACCTGCGGACCAGCGCCCGAAAGGTCGGCTCGCCCCCGACCCGCTCGTAGAACGTCAGCTGCTGGATCATGCGTCCCATGGTCGCAGACGCCACCGACAGCCGCCCGGGTCGGCCGCGCTACGGGCCGGTAGCCCGCTGGCCCGCCGGAACGTTCAGACCGGCGTGACGCCGAGGCCGCCGACTCCCCGCACCCGCACGGCCGTTGAGCCCAGCGCGGTCCGCATCCGCAGCCAGCCACCGCGTTCCAGCACCCGCACCGGCTCGGCCGACCGCAGCAGGCCCAGGGCGTGCGCGGCGTGCACGGCGCGCAGCGGCAGCCCGGTCGCGCCCAGGGTGCGGGACCAGATCTCCTCGGCGAGCGCGTCCAGGGTGGCGCGGGTGCGCTCGTCCGGCGCGAGCGCCTCGGTGCGCTCCCGGAACTCGGCGACCACCGCCGTGGCCGACTCCCACACCGTCCGGTGCGGCAGCTCGGCCAGCGGGCGCCAGCCGCCGCGCGGCGGCAGCACCCCCGCCCACGAAGGGCCCGTCACCGCGCCGGGCAGCCGCACCGCCCCGCGCTCCTCGTCCAGGGCCTCGACCAACTCGCCCACCGAGACCGTGCGATCCAGCCCGGCGGGCTCGTTCAGCCGGACGGGACGGACCGCCAGCACCTCGAACCTGGCCGGCCGGGTGAAGATGGCCAGCACCTCGCCCTCGACCTTCAGCCGGGCGGCCGCCGTGCGGTCCCAGCGCAGCTGCCGGGCCAGGAAGGCGACCAGCTCGGCCGCCTCCCCGGCCTCGGCGAAGGCCAACTCGGGCTGGTCGGTCATGCCGCCGTGGCGCTCCCCGCCTGGTCGTCGTGGTAACGGGCGAGGAACTCCCGCTCCTGGTCGGTCAGTCGGCGCGGCTTGCCCACTTCGAGGTCGTAGGGCACGACCACGGTCTGCGCCGTGACATAGACGGTCCGTTCGTCCTTGATCTCATAGCCGACCGTGACCGAGGCGAAGCCCAACTTGGTCACCCACAGCTCGATCACGACCGGCTCCGGTCGGTGAACGAGCGGCCTGCGGTAGTCGATCTCGTGCCGGGCGACCACCGAACCGCCGGTGAACGCACCCGAGTCGGCCTGCCGCGCCAGCCGGAACATGAAATCTATCCGCGCCTCCTCCAGATAGCGCAGGAAGACCACGTTGTTGACATGGCCGAACGCGTCCATGTCCGACCAGCGCAGCGGGCACTCGAAACGATGCCGCATCGGCTAGCCCCGGGTCAGCTTCTTGTAGCTGGCGCGGTGCGGGCGGGCCGCCTCCGGGCCGAGACGCTCGATCTTGTTCTTCTCGTAGGACTCGAAGTTCCCCTCGAACCAGAACCACCTGGAGTCGCCCTCGTAGGCCAGGATGTGCGTCGCCACCCGGTCCAGGAACCAGCGGTCGTGGGAGACGACCACGGCACAGCCGGGGAACTCCAGCAGCGCGTTCTCCAGCGAGGAGAGCGTCTCCACGTCGAGGTCGTTGGTCGGCTCGTCCAGCAGCAGCAGGTTGCCGCCCTGCTTGAGGGTGAGCGCCAGGTTGAGGCGGTTCCGCTCGCCGCCGGAGAGCACCCCGGCCGGCTTCTGCTGGTCGGGCCCCTTGAAGCCGAAGGCGCTCACATAGGCGCGCGAGGGCATCTCGACCTGGCCCACGTTGATGTAGTCGAGCCCGTCGGAGACGACCTCCCAGAGCGTCTTCTTGGGGTCGATGTTCTCCCGGGACTGGTCGACGTAGGAGATCTGCACCGTGTCGCCGACCCGCACCGAGCCGGAGTCCACCGGCTCCAGGCCCAGGATCATCTTGAACAGCGTCGTCTTGCCGGCGCCGTTGGGACCGATCACGCCGACGATGCCGTTCCTGGGGAGGGTGAACGACAGCCCGTCCACCAGGATCTTCTCGCCGAACGCCTTGCCGAGGTCGGACGCCTCGACGACCACGTTGCCCAGCCGGGGGCCCGGCGGGATCTGGATCTCCTCGAAGTCCAGCTTCCTGGTCTTCTCGGCCTCGGCGGCCATCTCCTCGTAACGCGCCAGCCGCGCACGGGACTTGGCCTGCCGGCCCTTGGCGTTGGAGCGGACCCAGTCCAGCTCCTCCTTGAGTCGCTTGGCGCGCTTGGCGTCCTTCTGGCCCTCGACCTTGAGGCGGGTCTGCTTGGTCTCCAGGTACTTGGAGTAGTTGCCCTCGTAGACGTAGGTGCGGCCCCGGTCCAGCTCCAGAATCCACTCGGCCACGTTGTCCAGGAAGTACCGGTCGTGGGTGATGGCCACCACGGTGCCCGGGTACTTGGCGAGGTGCTGCTCCAACCACAGCACGGACTCGGCGTCCAGGTGGTTGGTGGGCTCGTCGAGGAGGAGCAGGTCGGGCTGTTCGAGAAGGAGCCGGCACAGCGCGACGCGGCGCTTCTCGCCGCCGGAGAGGTTGGTCACCGGCCAGTCCCCTGGCGGGCAGCCCAGAGCGTCCATGGCCTGCTCAAGCTGCGCGTCGAGGTCCCAGGCGCCGGCGTGGTCCAGCTCCTCCTGGAGCTGCCCCATCTCCTCCATCAGCGCGTCGGTGTACTCGGTGGCCATCTGCTCGGCGATGGCGTTGAAGCGGTCGAGCTTGGCCTTGGTCTCGGCGACGCCGTCCTGGACGTTCTCCAGCACCGTCTTGGACTCGTCGAGCGGCGGCTCCTGGAGCAGGATGCCGACCGTGTAGCCGGGGGCGAGGAACGCGTCCCCGTTCGACGGCTGCTCAAGACCGGCCATGATCTTGAGCACCGTGGACTTGCCGGCGCCGTTGGGACCCACGACACCGATCTTGGCCCCGGGCAGGAAGCTCAGGGTGACGTTGTCCAGGATCACCTTGTCGCCGTGGGCCTTGCGCGCCTTGCGCATGGTGTAGATGTACTCAGCCAAGAGAAACCGTCCGGCAGCAGTCGTCAGTGGGTGGGAAGCCTGCCACCATCCTGCCGCATCGCCGTGCGCCGAACGAAACCGGTGCCGGGTGCGCGGGCGGGGCGGGGGCGGGCGTGACGCGTGGGGAACAACGCGAGGGGGCGGGCCCCGGGTGGGACCCGCCCCCGGTGCCGGACGAGTGCTCGTCCGGCCCTCGTCACGTCAGCGGGGACGCGACGACCGGTGTGTCGATGGAACCCTCAGTCCCTCGGTCACTCCCCGGCGGTGGTGGAGCGGCGACGGATGAAGAGGACCACGCCGGCGCCAACGACCAGGAGGGCCACGGCGATCCCGCCGATCAGGGCCGGGTTGCCGCCGCTGCTGCCGGTCTCGGCGAGGTCGGTGTCGCTGTCGCTCTCGCCGCCGGTGCTGGCCGGGGCGGGCTCGTTCTCGTCGATCTGCTCCTGACCGCCGTCGTCGCCGGTCTCGCAGTCGAGCACGCCGCTGAAGACCCAGGGCTCGGCGCCCTCGATGGCGTTCTCGATGGTGATCTCGTACGCCTGGCCGTTCTCGACCGGGACGACCACGGCCTGCGACTCGCCGGCGGCGATCTCGTAGGACTCGCCGTCCAGCTCGAAGGTGAACGGAACGTCGCCCTCGTTGGTCGCGGTGATCTCGACGCCGCCCTCGGCGCACTTCTCGACCGCGTTGACCGCGACGGCGGGCTGGCCAGGGGCGGCCCAGCTGACGCTGGCGCCCGCGGTGACCGAGGAGTCCGAGGAGCCGGCCAGGATCATGGTCTGGGTCCGGGTGTCTATGCCGGTGAACGCGCGGCCGACGGGCACCTGGGAGGTGGCGGTCGCGGTCAGCGAGGCGCTGCCGTCGGCCGCGTCCTCGGGCACCGAGAAGTACAGCTCGGTGCCGTTGCTGACCGGCTGGTCCTCGGTGATGTACTCGCCGTTGACGTCGACGATGGTGACGCCCTGCTCGGCGGCGCTGGCGTCCGGGGCGACGAAGACCGAGTCGGCGCTGGTGTTGACCGTGACCGGGCCGATGATCTGGCCGGGCTGGCCGGAGACCTGCGGCGGGGTCAGCTCCAGGGAGGCGCCGGGCTCGGCGACGTCACCGGCGTTGGCCAGCAGCCAGTCGGCGAGCTTGGCCGCGTTCTCGTTCTGCGGAACGGCGTCCACGCCGTCCGACAGCTCCCAGATCGCCGCCTGGGTGCCGGCGGCGGCCTGCTCCTCGTCGAGCGACTCGGCGCCGGCCTGCTCGGCCAGTGTGGCCAGGTCGTTCACCACGGGGTAGGAGTTCTGCAAGATCCAGTGGATCTTGCCGGCGTCCGGGTTCCCGTGGAGCGTCGAGGACTCCCAGCCGGTCTCCTTGTACTGGGCACCGCTCTGCGCGCCAGTGGCGAAGTCGATGCAGTAGGTCTTCAGCGTGCCGCCGTCCTCGGCGGTCAGATAGAACAGGCCGGCGCCGTAGGTGTTCGTCGAACCGTTGTAGGTGACGTCCACCGCGTCGCTGACCCGCAACCCGTCGAGGACCGCGGTGGCTCCTCCGCTGCGCGGGTTCAGCTCGTCGGCGGCGGCGGGGCCGGCGGCGGCGAGAGCGCCGCCCGCGAAGAGCCCGGTTGCCACGGCCGTGGCCGCAAGGCGGGATAGAACCCGCTTGCGCGCGTGCATCATGTGTGTGTCCCCTCCACGAGATCACAGGGCGCAGCCGTATCTTCCGACGGCACGCTCATCAACATCCCCGTGCGTACGGTGGATCGTAGAGAGGCAGTTCGACGATGTCCCCGCCGGACGGGTGACTCACACATTCCGAAGTGGAATCGTTACCTGGGGAGTTCGTCGAACGCCTCACCGAGGACCATGGTGGGGCACACGCCGGAATCCCGCCGGAGCCTGTGGATTACTGGCCGGATGTGGACAACTCCGTCCCCCCTACGGGTGAAGCGGCCACCACGAACCGCTCCCGCACCTCCCGATAGCGCATCAGCTCGGCCGCCACCGGCTCCAACACCTGACGGTGCCCCAACTCGGCGGCCAGCCGGCGCAGTCGCCACTCCTCGGCCCGCCCGTAGGCGTGCGCCGGTCCGCGCGCCGCGATCCGGCAGCCCCAGGCCAGCAGCGGCCCGCCCACCGAGCCGACGGTCAACAGCAGCAGCGGCAGCCACCGGCCCATCACCGGATCGCCGATCAGCACCGTCAACAGCCAGCACAGGCCCAGCAGTTGGGTGGCCAGCAGCACCGCCTGCCCGGCGGCCGCCGCCGACCACCAGCCGGGGCGCGGCGGGCGGCCCCGCTCCCGGTCGCCCAACGCCCGCTCCAGCGCGCCCGGCAGCGTCTCGGCGCCGCGCCAGGCCGCCTCCCGCACGGCCCTGGCCCAGGGCTCGGGCAGCCCCTCGGCCGCCTCGTCGGCGAGCTGCCGCACCGCGTGCTCGACCGTCGGCGCCGAGACGGCCGGCGAGGCGTCGCCCCGCAGCCGCTTGGCCGCCAACGCCGGCGGCTCGCCCCGCCGTTCGGCCTGCCGCGCGCCGAGCCGCCGCAGCCCCTGGGCCAGCGGCGTGCCGCAGGCCCGGTCGGCGCGGCGCAGCCAGCCGCGCTCGGCGGCCAGCCCGGCCGCCGGCGCGCCCACGGCCGCCGCCAGCCGGTCGTCGAACTCCTCCCGCACCTCGTCCGTCAGCCCCGCCGGCGCCTGCGCGCCGTCCGCCACATACACCGGCTCCAGGCGCCGCGCGACGCTGTCCACGTCGGCCGCCAGACGCCGGGCGGCCGCCGTCCTGGCCGCCACCAACTCGCCGATGAGCTTGCGCAGTTCGCCAACGCCGTCGCCGGTGAGCGCCGAGCCGGCGAGCACCCAGGCGCCCGGCTCGCCGTGCTCCCCCAGCGCCACCCCGCGCTCGTCCAGCAGCCGCCGCAGGTCGTCCAGGACCGCGTCCACCGCCTCGGGCGGCAGCCGGTCCGCCTGGTTGAGAACGATCAGCGACACGTCGGCGTGCCCGGCGAACGCCCCCAGATAGCGCTCGTGCAGCAGCGCGTCCGCGTACTTCTCCGGGTCGACCACCCACACCACGGCGTCCACCAGGCCCAGCAGCCGGTCCACCTGCTCGCGGTGGGCCGGGTCGACCGAGTCGTAGTCCGGCAGGTCCAGCAGGATCAGCCCGCGCAGCCCCGGGTCCAGCACATGCGCCCGCCGCCGCGCCCTGGCCGGCACCCCGAGGCGTTCCAACAGCCCGTCCGGACTCTGCCCCCGGCCCGCCTCCCAGGTGCAGGAGACCGGCGAGGCGGTGGTCGGGCGGCGCACGCCCGCCTCCGAAAGCTGCGCCCCGGCCAGCGCGTTGAAGAGCGTGGACTTCCCGCTGCCGGTCGCGCCGGCGATGGCGACCGTGGTGTACGCGCGGGGCAGCCGGTCCCTGGCCGCCGCCTCGTCCAGCACCCGGCCCGCCTCGGCCAGCACCCGCTCGTCGAGCCGGGTGCGGGACAGCCCCACCAACTCGCGCAGCGCGCCCAGCCGCACCCGCAGCGTGCCGTCCTCGACGGTGCCCGTCGTCCCGGTGCCGCCGGCGGGGTTGGGTGCGGCCGGCACCGCGGGTGCGGCCGGTGCGGGGGCGGGTTCGCGTGGCTCGGGACCCGCCCCGAGCCGGGGATGGCGGCCGGCGGTCTGGTGCTCGCTCACGTGACGCTCCTCAAGGGTTCCTTCGCGGTCTCAGACGGTGGTGTGGCGGGGCTCGGCCCGCACGGCGGAGAGGGCGGAGACCAACGCGACCTGGGTGTCCACCGCGATCCCCAACCGGTGCAGCGGTGCCCCCCTGCGCTGCTTCTCCGCGCCCAACGCCCGGGTGACACAGGCGGTCAGCTGCTGGTTGCCCTTCTCCCGCAGCCGGGCCGCGCCCCTCGGCCCCAGCGCGCCGGCCAGCGTCTGCTGGGCGACCGTGGCGGCCCGGCCGCCGAGCAGCGCGGTGGCCAGCAGGGCGGCGGTCTCCCCGTCCTCGCTGGGGCTGGAGCGGGCCGGCGCCGGCTGGCCGAGCATGACGGGCGCGTGCCGCACCTCCTCCACCAACTCCTCCAGGCAGCGCCGCAGTCGGCGCACCACCACGCCGACCCGGTCGGCCACCGCGCCCGGCTCCTCCGGGTCGGGCGGCGGGGCGCCGCCGACCGCCCGCCAGGCGGCGTCGGTCCGCTCGTCGGCGGTGGCCACCGCCTCGACCAGCAGCCCGGTCAGCGCGGCGGTCAACGCGTCCAACAGCTCGTCGGCGCTGGAGTCGTCGGGGAACGCCAGCCAGTGCGCCCGCGCCTCGCCGGCGAGCAGGCCGCCCTCGGCGAGCGTGGCCCGCACCCGCCGGTCGGCCTCGGCGTAGGTCTCGTCGAGCCGCTGGTCGAGGCGGACGGCGGTGGCGTGCTGGAGCGCGGCGGCGCTGGCGAGCGCCATCACGCGCCCGCGCAGCGACGCCAGGGCGCCCCGCGCGGTGCGCAACGCGGCCAGCGCGCGCGCCTCCCGATCCCGCGCGCGGTGCGCCAGCCACTCCCGCAACCCTGCTACGGCCGTCGCCGGCAGAACGCCGGAGCCACCCCGCGCGGACTCCGGCAGCTCGGGAACGGTGAACCGGGGGATCGAGCCGAGGCCGGCCCGTTCCAGCAGCGCGCCGTAGTGCCGCGAGACCTCGGCGGCCAACTGGTGCGGCACCCGGTCGAGAACGGTCACCACCGTCACGTCGTACTCGCGCGCGCTGCGCAGCAGATGCCAGGGAACGGCGTCCGCGTAGCGGGCCGCCGTGGTGACCAGCACCCAGATGTCGGCGGCGCCCAGCAGGTCGGCGGCCAGGTCGCGGTTGCCGGCGACGAGGGAGTCGATGTCGGGGGCGTCCAGCAGGGCCAGCCCGGCCGGCAGTGCCCTGGTCGTCTCGACCGCGAGCGCCGGCTGGCCGTCGCGCCGCACCGGCGGCGGCTGTTCGGCCTCCTGCCGGGGCATCCAGACCCGGCCGAACTGGGGCAGCACCCGCTTTCCCGAGAACCAGTGGTGGTCGTCGGGGTGACAGACCAACACGGGGGTGCGGGTGGTCGGCCGCAGCACCCCGGCCTCGGTGACCCGGCGGCCGACCAGCGAGTTCACCAGCGTGGACTTCCCGGCCCCGGTGGAGCCGCCGACCACCGCGAGCAGCGGGGCGTCCGGCTGCCGCAGCCGGGGCAACAGGTACCCGTCGAGCTGGGACAGCAACTCCGCGCACGACCGCCGCGCGCGCTCCGCCCCGGGCAGTTCGAGGGGGAAGCGCGCGGCAGCGAGACGCTCCCGCAGGAGGGTCAGAGCGTCCAGCAGTTCGGGCCGTGCGTCCAAGATCGCCACATGCGCAGAATGCCCAACTTCAAGCGGTTTCCAAAGCATATTCCGCCGAACGACGCCCCAAGCCGAGCCCGGGGCCGCGCGGCGCGGCATAACGAGTGCGCAACACCCCTCCCCGGAGCGTTCAAAACCGCTGCGCACTTCGCACTCGCCTGCGATTATCGGGGCTGCTTCACTGGATCTCCACACGTGGGGGCTGCCGTGAAGCAACCGGGGCGAACCCCTCGACGCTCTATCCTGTGCGCGGCGAGGTCACCGAGGGGGCACCGTCCCACGCCATGACCATGACCGGCCCCCGTAGCTCAGCGGATAGAGCAGGTGCCTTCTAAGCACTTGGCCGCAGGTTCGAGTCCTGCCGGGGGCGCCCAGCGCAAGGATGCCCGAGCGCCTCGTCGCGCTTCCCTCGTCGGTCGGTTGTGTCCGTTTGGAAAAACTCGCGGGCACTCTCGCGGACGCGCGGCGCCGGGACATCGTTGCCCACCTCACCAGGCCATCACCCGGGCCCGAGGGACGCCGGAACGCGACCGCCGGTCGGTCGGATCGTCTGATCCGACCGACCGGCGGGGCGTGGCACCGTGCCGGCCCGGTTCACTCTTCCGGGCCCATCTCTCCGCTCGCGCAGGATCTTCACCGGCGCGGGCTCGGGGGCGAGCTACGACGCGCGGTCTCCATGGCGCGCCCCGCGAAGACCCGAACGGGACGGCCCGGGTCTCCCGGGGTCCGCCCCGCGCCCGGGCGGGGCGCCGCTCAGCGCGGGCCGCTCGCCGGCTCGGGGGCGACGCTGAGGACGAGCTTCGACAGCCCGTGCCCCCGTTCCATCACCTCGTGGGCGAGGGCGGCCTGTTCGAGCGGCAGCACCAGGGACACCCGGGGCGCCAGGGCCCCGGCCTCGACCAGCTCCGTGAGCCGCGCCAGGCCCGGGCCGTCCGGGTGCACCACATGGTGCACCAGGCGGACCCCGCGCGCTGCCGCCGGTTCGGCGAGCGACCCCGGGCCGGCCGCCGCGCCCGGCACCCGGGCGAACACGCCGCCGGGCCGCACGGCGGCCAGCAGCGCGTCGTCCCCGACGCAGTCCACCGCCACGTCCACCCCTGGGCCGTCCTCCGCCCGTGGCAGGTCGGCCCGTTCCACCACCTCGTGGGCGCCCAGCTCGCGCAGGACGGCGTGGGCCGTCGGGCGCGCCACGGCGATGACGTGGCAGCCGCGCGCCCGGGCGAGCTGCACCACCAGGTGGCCAACGCCCCCGGCGGCGCCGTGCACGAGCACCCGCTGCCCCGCCGAGGCCCCGGCGCGCTCCAGCGTCTGGGCCGCCGTCAGCCCGCTCAGCGGCAGGGCCGCGCTGAGCTGGTGCGGCAGGTTCACGGGCTTGGGCGCCAGCTCGGCAGCGGGCGCCGACACGAACTCCGCGTAGCCTTGGGCCAGTTCGGGGAAGCGCGGCATCCCGTACACCTCGTCGCCCGGCGCGAACGCGGTCACCCGCTCACCGACCGCCTCGACGACGCCCGACACGTCCCAGCCCCACACATAGGGTCCGGCGCCGAACCAGTCGGCCGCCAGGCCGCTGCGGCACTCCCAGTCCGCCGGGTTGGTGCCGGCGGCCACGACCCGCACCAGAACGTCGTCCGGGCCCGTGGCGGGAAGGGGAACGTCCCGGAGGCCGAGCACCTCGGAGCCCCCGTACTCGTCTGCCACCACCGCGCGCATGTCACTCCTCCGAGAAACTGTCGTAGTTCTCCACGAAACCGGCCGGGTTGAAGTACTCGACGAAGTGCGCGATCTTCCCTTCGGCGTCGAAACGGAAGAGGCCGAAGCTCTCGTTCGTGTAGATTCCGCCGCCCACGAGTTGGCAGAGCGGGCGCCACCGGGCAAGCATCAGATCAGGGTCGGCCATCGGCTCGAACTCCAGCAGGAGATAGCGCAGCCGCTCGAATCCGGACGCGATGTTCCGGTAGAGAACGCGTATGTCGTCCCGGCCGTTGATCTCCCGGGGCAGGGCTCCGGTGGCATAGGGCACCAACTGGGTCCCGTCGGCCGCCCACAGGGTGGACCACTCGTCGATCGCGCCCTCCTCCAGGAGCCGGAAGTAGCGGCGCAGGGAGTCGATGTTGCGGTCCCTGCGGTCGGCCGCCGGGAGCGTCTCCCGTTCGGGCAACGCCATGTCAGACAGCTCCTCTGCTCGGGCGCTGGGCGTGGACGAGCGCGGTCGCCGCCGCCGGGTCGAAGAACTCGGTGGCCACCGCGATCCGGCCGTCGGTGTCGAACTCGAAGATGCCGAAGTGCTCGTTCGTGTACGCGTCGCCGGCGACGAGCCGTCCCCGGGGGAACCAGCGGGCCGCCACCCGGTTCGGGGCGTCCAGGGGCAGCGGCGCCAGCTCGCCGAAGTCCACCTCACGGAACGCGGCGACCTGGGCCCGCTGGAACGCGTGCACGTCCGCGCGGCCGGTCAACATGCGGGGCACGCCCTCCGGCGCATAGGGCAGAAACGCGACGCACCGCTCGGCCCAGAGGTCGATCCAGGCGTCCGTGTTCTTCTGCCGCAACAGACCGAAGTAGTTGCGCAGCGTCGCGACATGGCGTTCGCGCAGCTGCTCCGGAGAGCGTCTCTCGTTGGGGGCCACGAAACTCACCTCCCTTTCCTTCCACATTTCTTTTCCGACGTTTCGATTCAACAGTTCCGCGTGGTCGGGGAACAATGTCGCGCGGACAACGTGGCCCGCATTGGGGGCAGTTAACGGAGTAGCGGCGGCACGGGACGCGGCCCGCCCCGACCTAGAGGAGGTCGTGGGCCCGTGGCGAGCCCGAGGCGATCTCGCGGGCGTAGCGGCGGATGGCCGCCAGCGGCAGGGTGGCCCAGCGGGGGCGCCAGCGCGTCTCGTAGACGGCCTCGTAGACGGCCTTGTCCGCCAACAGGGCGCGCAGCAGCAGCGGTTGGTCCCTGGGGTCGGTGCCGGAGCGCTCCGCGTAGCCCTCGCAGAACGCGACCTGGCTGCGCCGGGACCACTCGTCGGCGAGCCGGAGCGCCGCCGGGTCGGGCACGGTCGGGTGGCCGGGCTCGATGAACTGGTGGTGGGCGGCGTAGTCGAACGAGCGGAGCATCCCTGCCACGTCGCGGAGCGGGGACCGCATCCGGAGGCGTTCGTCCTGGCTGGCGGCGGGCTCGCCCTCGAAGTCGACGAGGAGCCAGTCCGTCGGGGTGCGCAGCACCTGCCCGAGGTGGAGGTCGCCGTGGACGCGCTGGATGGTGACCTCCTCGACCGAGGTCTCGACGGCGGTGAAGATCACGTCGAGGGAGGCGGCGTAGCGGTCGAGGGTGGATATCGCCCGCCGGGCCGCCGCCAGCCGGTTCCGCATCTCCCCGACCACGGTGACGATGCCGTCCCGCCCCAGCACCCGGGTGCCCCGGGCGCGGGCCAGGCCCGCGTGGACCTCGGCGACGGTGCGGCCGAGCCGGCGGGCCTCGGAGGCGAAGTCGCCGCCGGCCTGGTCCGGTGGCTGGCCGCCGGCGAGCAGGTCGCGGACGCTGCCGAGGGCCATGGACCAGCCGTCGGCGGCGTTGGCCACATAGCGTTGGACCACCGCGTAGGTGACGGGCCGGCCGTCGAGGGTGCCCTGGGCCGAGCCGAGGATCTCCGGAACGTGCCCGGCGCCGCCCACCTCCAGCAGGGCGCGCGGAAGTTCGAGGTCCTGGTTGACGCCGGGCTGGAGGCGGCGGAAGAACTTCAGCAGATAGCGCTCGTCCAGCACCACCGAGCTGTTGCTCTGGTCCACGCCCAGCGGTCGCGACGTCCTGGTGCCGGCGGTGGGCAGTGGCTCGGCGCCGGGTTCGGCGGTCAGGCGCAGGTCGCCCCAGGCGTGGTTGGCGGCGATGCCGTGCAGGAACAGGGTGGTGATCTCGCGGTCGGCCAGGGCGTCGTAGCAGACCAGGCCGTCCAGGGCGGCGATCACGCCGGGTTCGATGGCGGGCGGCAGCTCGGCGCGCAGCCCGATCGGCACCTGGTAGAACTCGGTCGGGCCGCCGTCGGTGAACTCGACGCGGAGGGTCAGCAGGATGCCTCGGCAGCCGCCATCGGCGAGCCGGTCGACGAGCGGGATGCGCTGCTCGACGGTCACCTCGTCGATGATCCGTTCCTTGGCCGCGAACCAGCGCTGCCAGGGCAGCCAGGCGGCGAGCACCCAGGACAGCCGCGCGGGCAGCGGCGCGGTGCCCGCGGAGTCGACGGCCGGGTCAACGGCCGGGTCAACGGCCGGGCCCGTGGCGGGCGTCCGTTTCTCGTCCCGGGGTCGTGTCTCGTCCGGGTCGGCGCCGTCGTGGTGCTCGTGGTGCTCGTGGCGGTCGGCGCCGTCGCGTGGCGGGCTCATGGGGTGGGCTCCTCCTCGGGCGCCTCGGGGGCGCGGGACGTGGGGGCCGGCTCGCTGTCCTCCGCGGGTTCGAGGGAGAACCAGTAGAAGCCGTGTCCCGGCAGGGTGAGCGCGTAGGGACCGTCGCCGACGGGCGGGAACGGGACGCGGCCGGTCAGCTCGACGGGCGAGGCGCCGACGTGCGGGGTCAGTTCGAGGTCCACGGGCTGGGGGAAGCGGGAGAGGTTGTTGACGCAGACCACCAGGTCGTCGGTGCCGTCGGGGCCGATGTGGTGGCGGGTGAAGGCGAGGATCGCCGGGTTGGAGACGTGCAGCTCGCGGAACTCGCCCAGGCCGAAGGCCGGGTGTTCGGCGCGGATGTGCAGCATCCGGCGGGTCCAGTGCAACAGCGAGGAGGGCGTGGCGAGTTGGGCCTCGATGTTGGTGGACTGGTAGCCGTAGATGGTGTCCATGATCGGCGCGAGGTAGAGCTTGCCCGGGTCGGCGGTGGAGAAGCCGGCGTTGCGGTCGGGCGTCCACTGCATCGGGGTGCGGACGGCGTCCCGGTCGCCGAGCCAGATGTTGTCGCCCATCCCGATCTCGTCGCCGTAGTAGAGGATCGGCGAGCCCGGCAGCGACAGCAGCAGCGCGGTGAAGAGTTCGAGCTGGTCGCGGTCGTTGTCGAGGAGCGGGGCGAGGCGGCGCCTGATGCCGACGTTGGCGCGCATCCGCGGGTCCTTGGCGTACTCCGCGTACATGTAGTCGCGTTCCTCGTCGGTGACCATCTCCAGGGTCAGCTCGTCGTGGTTGCGCAGGAATATCCCCCACTGGGCGCCGGACGGGATCTTCGGCGTGGTGGCCAGGATCTCCGAGACGGGGAACCGGGACTCGCGGCGCACGGCCATGAAGATGCGGGGCATCAGCGGGAAGTGGAACGCCATGTGGCACTCGTCGCCGCCGGTCTGCGGGTCGCCGAAGTAGGCGACGGCGTCCTCGGGCCACTGGTTGGCCTCGGCGAGGAGCACCCGACCCGCGTACTCCGCGTCCACGACCCGGCGGACCTTCTTCAGGAAGGCGTGGGTGGCCGGCAGGTTCTCGGAGTTGGTGCCCTCGGCGGCGTAGAGGTAGGGCACGGCGTCCAGCCGGAAGCCGTCGATGCCGAGGTCCAGCCAGAACCGCAGGTTGTCCAGCATGGCGTCGTGGACGCGGGGGTTCTCGTAGTTGAGGTCGGGCTGGTGGGAGAAGAAGCGGTGGAAGTAGAACTGGCCGCGCACCGGGTCGTAGGCCCAGTTGGAGGTCTCCGTGTCCACGAAGATGATCCGGGCGTCGGCGTAGCCCCGGTCGTCGTCGGCCCACATGTAGAAGTCGCCGTAGGGCCCGTCCGGGTCGCGGCGCGACTCCTGGAACCAGCGGTGCCCGTCGCTGGTGTGGTTCATCACCATGTCGGTGATGACGCGGATGCCCCTGGCGTGCGCGGCGTCCACCAGGGCGACGAAGTCGTCGATCGTGCCGAAGTCGGAGAGCACGGCGCGGTAGTCCCGCACGTCGTAACCGCCGTCCCGCAGCGGGGAGTCGAAGAACGGCGGCAGCCACAGGCAGTCCACGCCGAGCCACTGGAGGTAGTCCAGCTTCTCGCGTAGGCCCCTGAGGTCGCCCGAGCCGTCGCCGTCGCTGTCGTGGAACGCGCGGACCAGCACCTCGTAGAACACGGCGCGCTTGAACCAGTCCGTCTCCGGGGTGAGGGCGAGGGAGCGCGCCAGGTCCCGGCGGGGCGGGGTGGGGCCGCCGGGGCGCGCGATGTCGGGGGTGGTCATCGGGGGCTCCAGGTCAGCAGGTGGGCCACCGCGACCCGGGGGTCGATCACCAGCCGGGTCGAGGCGCTCAACGTCCGGTCCTCGCCGGTGATGTCGTCGTGCGCGACGACCGGGGTGCCGGCGGGTCGGCCGAGGGTCTCGGGGGTGAGGGTGAGCGTGACGTCGGCGGGGGCGGTGGGGTCCAGGGTGATCACGCACAGCGTGCGTTCCCCGGTGGCGGGGTCGGTCTTGGTGAACGCGAGCACCGCCTCGTGGTCGCACGGGTGCACGGTGAGGTGGCGTTGCTGGCGCAGCGCGGGCCGCGCGCGGCGGATCGCGTTGAGCCGGGTGATCCAGGGGGCGAGCGAGCGCCCGGCGGCCAGCGCCCCGGCGAAGTCGCGCGGCCGCAGCTGGTACTTCTCCGAGTCGAGGTACTCCTCGGAGCCCGGCCGCAGCGGGCGGTGCTCGTAGAGCTCGAAGCCGGAGTAGACGCCCCAGGTCGGCGCCATGGTGGCGGCCAGCGCTGCGCGGATGGCGAACATGGCGGGGCCACCGTGCTGGAGGCTGGCGTGCAGGATGTCGGGGGTGTTGACGAAGAGGTTGGGGCGCAGGAAGTGCGCGGAGTCCGCCAGTTCGCGGGCGTAGTCGGCGAGTTCGTCGCGCTCGGTGCGCCAGGTGAAGTAGGTGTAGGACTGGGTGAAGCCGAGCCTGGCCAGGCCCTTGAGGACGGCGGGCCGGGTGAACGCCTCGGCCAGGAAGAGCACGTCGGGGTGGCTGGCCTTGACCCGCCAGATCAGCCAGTGCCAGAACTCGGCCGGCTTGGTGTGCGGGTTGTCCACGCGGAAGATCCGCACGCCGTGGTCGGCCCAGAGGCGCACGATCCGCAGCACCTCGGTGGCCAGCCCGGCCGGGTCGGCGTCGAAGTCCAGCGGGTGGATGTCCTGGTACTGCTTCGGAGGGTTCTCGGCGTGGGCGATGCTGCCGTCCGGCCGGTGGGTGAACCACTCGGGGTGCTCGCTGACCCAGGGGTGGTCGGGGGCGCACTGGAGGGCGAGGTCGAGCGCGACCTCCAGGTCCAGGGCGCTGGCGGCCTCGACGAAGGCGTCGAAGTCGTCCCAGGTGCCCAGCGCGGGGTGGACGGCGTCGTGCCCGCCGTCGGCGGAGCCGACCGCCCAGGGCGAGCCGACGTCGTCGGGCCCGGCGGTGAGCGCGTTGTTGGCGCCCTTGCGGTGGATCTCGCCGATGGGGTGGATCGGCGGCAGATACACCACGTCGAAGCCCATTCCGGCGATGCGCGGCAGCTCGGCGGCGGCCGTGGCGAAGGTGCCGTGTAACGGGCGGCCCGCCGCGTCGCGTCCGCCGGTGGAGCGGGGGAAGAACTCGTACCAGGCACCGGCCAGGGCGCGCGGCCGGTCCACCCAGACCGGGTAGGCGTCGCTCTCCGTCGTCAACGCGCGTAACGGGTGCAGCCGGGCCAGTTGCGTGACGTCCGGGGAGAGTGCCAGCGCCACCCGGTCGGGCAGCGGGAGGGTGGCGTCCCGCAGCCGCTCGGCGGCGCGCCGCAGGACGCCGACGCGCTCGGCCTCCCGCATCCCGTCGGTCATGCGCTCCAACAGCCGTGCGCCGGACTCCAGTTCGTTGCCGAGTCGGTCCGCCGGCTGGCCGTCGTCGAGCTTGGCGCGCAGCGCGTGGCGCCAGGTCTCCCAGGGCGCGCTCCAGGCGGTGACGCGGAAGGTCCACAGGCCCGTCTCTTCGGGCACGACGGTGGCCTCCCACCGGTCCTCGCCGGGATCGGCCAGCCGCAGCGGCACGGTCAGTTCGCGGCGCTCGGCGTCGTGACCGAGGGGGCCGGTGAACGTGACATGGGCGGCGAGGGTTTCGTGCCCCTCGCGCCAGATGACCGCAGAAACCGGCAGGTGTTCACCGACGACACATTTCGCCGGATACTCTCCCCCGTCAAGAACGGGGTAAATTGCCTCAATCTTCAGTCGTTTTCCCATCCTCAATCCTCAGGTAGTGGGACATGCCCCGCCAGCCTCAGGATGCGCCCGCCGGGGATTCGAGGGGGAATGGGTGGGCGCCTTTATTGACTGTTGCGTCAACTACGCCAAGTCGGTTGCGATTTCTCGCGGCCAAAGCTCCGATCTCGTCAAGTCACAGGAGTTGTCGCCCAGCCGACTCGAAAGCTTGTACCCGTCGCCTGACCTGGGTTGGACTTTCTCACGTTCCACAGCGCCACCGCCGGCATGGCGGGGCCGGAGAAATGAACGGAGACTCATGTCACGCAGGGTTCTTATTGTGCTGTCCGAGTTCGGATACTGGGGGGAGGAACTGGTAGGCCCCGTCGAAGTACTTGAGGCACGGGGTTACCGGCTCACCTATATGACCCCCAACGGCGGGCGACCGGTGGCGCTGCCGCCGAGCCTCGACCCGGACTACGTCGACCCGCCGCTCGGCCGCTCCGTCACCACGCGTGACATGGCGCGCCGGGCGGCCGACATCGACTCGTCCAGCCGCCTGGACAACCCGCTCAGCCTCTCGGACCTCATCCCCGAACGCCCCTACTACAGCGCGCTCAACCACCTGCGGGAGCTGGAGGAGTACCACCGGAACCTGACGAGCGCCACCGACGACCTGGTGGCGAGCTTCGACGCGCTGGTCATCGTCGGCGGCAGCGGCCCCATCGTGGACCTGGCCAACAACGAGCGGCTGCACGAGGTGGTCCTGGCCTTCACGGCGGCCGACAAGCCGATCCTGGCCGAGTGCTACGGCGTCGCGGTGCTCGCCTTCGCCCGGGACCTGGAGAGCCGGGAGTCCATCCTGTGGGGCAAACACGTGACGGGCCACCCCAAGGAGTACGACTACAAGGACGGAACGGGTTTCGTCGGCGTCGACTTCAACATGGGGCCGCCGCCGTACCCGTTGGAATACATCCTGCGGGACGCGACCGGACCTGACGGGGCGTTCATAGGCAATGTGGGCCGGGAGTTGTCCGCGATCGTGGATCACCCGTTCATCACCGCCCGCTCCACCCCCGACTCCACGCTGTCCGCCGAACTCCTCGTCCGTGTCCTGGAGGAGGGACTGCGGCGGTACGGCTGGTAGCCGCCCCCATCGCCCGTCGAGGGATCAGGGCGTGTCTTCGAAGAGTCCGCCCTGCCACGCCCCCTTTGAGGACACGCCCCCAGGAGATTCTCATGCACGCCCGCCCCGGTAAGTCCGCACTCTACGAACAGTTCGCCGCCGACGGCATCACCCATATGTTCGGCAATCCAGGAACCGTCGAGCAGGGATTCCTCGACGAGGCCGAACGCAGCGATCTCTCCTATCTGTTGTCCCTGCACGAGGGCGTGGCGGTCGGCATGGCCGACGGCTACGCCCGCGCCACCCAGCGCCCCGGGCTCGTCCAGCTGCACAGCGGCGTCGGGCTCGGCAACGGCATCGGGATGCTCTACCAGGCCAAGCGGGGCGGCTCCCCGCTGGTGGTGCTCGTCGGCGAGGCCGGCGTCCGCTACGACGCGCTGGACGGCCAGATGGCGGCCGACCTGGTCGCCATGGCCGAGCCGGTCACCAAGTACGCCACCCGCGTCGTGGACCCGGCCTCCACGCTCCGGGTGCTGCGCCGGGCCATCAAGATGGCGATGACCCCGCCGCGCGGCCCGGTCGTGGTGGTCCTGCCGGCCGACGTGCTCGACCAGCTCACCGCCGAACCCGCCGTGCCCACCCCGCTGCCGTCCACCCGGGTGGCGCCGGCCCCCGAGGAGGTGACCCGGGCCGCCGAGACGCTGCTCGCCGGCCGGCGCCGGCTGATCCTGATGGGCGACGGCATCTCCGTCAGCGGAGCCCAGCGCGAACTCGCCGAGCTGGCCGAGCTGTTGAACGCGCCGGTGTGGGGCGTCAACGACTCCGAGGTCAACCTGGACCACACCCACCCGCTCTACGGCGGCCAGTTGGGCCACATGTTCGGCGAGTCCAGCGCGCGCGTGGTGCGGGACGCGGACGCCGTGCTCATCGTCGGCACCTATGTGTTCCCCGAGGTGTTCCCCGCGCTGAGCGACCCGTTCGGCCCGGACGCCGGCGTCGTGCACGTCGATCTGGACGCGTACGAGATCGCCAAGAACTTCCCCGTGCGCCAGGGGCTGGTCGCCGACCCCCGGCTGACGCTGGCGGCGCTGTCCGCCGAGGTCCGCCGGCTGCGCCCGCACGGCGCCGGCGGCGGCCACCCGCGCGGGGCCGAGCCGGCCCACCCGCCCGTGCCCACCGCCCCCGCCGGGACCGTGCTGGAGCGCTTCGCGCAGCGGCTGGCCGCGCGGGCCCCCGCCGACCTGGTGGTCTTCGACGAGGCGCTCACCGCATCGCCGACGCTCCACCGGCACCTGCCGCCGACCACGCCCGGGCGGTTCTTCCAGACCAGGGGCGGCTCCCTCGGCGTCGGCATCCCCGGCGCGCTGGGCATCAAGATCGCCCAACCCGAGCTGCCCGTGGTGGCGTTCACCGGCGACGGCGGCAGCATGTACACCATCCAGGCGCTGTGGACGGCCGCCCGCTACGACATCGGCGCCGCCTTCGTCATCTGCGACAACCGCCGCTACCAGCTGCTGGACGACAACATCGAGCAGTACTGGCGGAGCCTGGGCGTCTCCCCGCACGCACACCCCTCGTCGTTCGACCTCTCCCACCCGGACATCCGCTTCCACGACCTGGCCGCCTCGCTCGGCGTGCCGGCGGTGCGGGTGACCGACGTCGCCGACGTGGACGACGCGGTCACCGCGATGCTCGGGGCGCGCGGCCCCTTCCTCGTCGATCTGGTCATCGACTGATCCCCGCCCCCGACCCACGCCCCCGCACGCCCCACCCGCACCCCGTCCCGGCCGTCACCGCACGGTTCCCGCCGCCCGGCGGGCGAACCGTGGAAGGAACCACCGTGAACACCGACCCCCGCCGCCCCGGCGCCCTCACCCGGCAGGCGGTCGACGAGCTGATCGACCGCGCCCTCGCCGCGCTCGCCCCGTGGAACGAACCCGACGCGCTGCTGCGGCTGTTGTCGCGGCGCGGGCTGGTCGTCCACCTCCCGCACCGCGACCTGCGCGGCCCCGGCGCGGTCCGCGCCTGGGCGCACGAGTTCGTGCGCACCCGGGAGCTGCGCTGCCGTCCCATCGGCGCGCCGGAGATCACGCTCACCTCGCCGCTGCACGCCGGCGTCCTCCTCGACGTGGGATGGGCCGTCACCCCGCGCGGCGGGCGGGCGCCGGAGGCCGAACGGCACGCCCGGGTCGAGCTGTCCCTCGTCCTGGACGGCGACCGACCCGTGATCAGGACCTGCGCGGTCCACCCCGTCACCAAGCCCCGCGCCGTCGAAGACGCCGCGCCCGGGGCGGGCGAGAAGCCCACCACCCACACGTCCCTTTAGAGCACCGCACAGGAGTGGCCATGAGCGCCAACGGTTCGGGGGCGGCAACCGCGACCCCGCCCCGCCTCACCGGGCACCGCGTCGCGATCCTCGTGGAGAGCGACTACGTCGAGCACGAGATCTCCTACTACCAGCACCGCTTCGCCGAGGAGGGCGCCGAGGTCGTCCTGCTCAGCAGGCTGTGGGGCCAGGACTCCCTCACCTTCACCGGGCAGGAGTACCGGGCCCAGATCACGGTGACCGACGATTTGGAGTCCTTCACCTACGACGAACTCAACCACCTGTCCGTTCTGTTGACCCCGTCGGGCATGGTGGCCGACCGGCTCCGCTTCACCGAGGACATCGAACGCCCGGCGCCGGCCCTCGATCTGATGCGCCGCGCGTTCCGACTGCCCAAGCTGGTGAAGGCGTTCTCCTGCCACGGGCTGATGCTGGTGGCCGCCGCCCCGGAGCTGGTCAACGGCCGCGCTCTCACCTGCCACAACAACCTGGTGGGCGATGTCCGCAACATGGGCGCGATCTATGTCAACCAGGACATCGTGGTGGACGGCGACCTCATCACCGGGCGCACCGTCAACCACTGCCACCTGCTGGCCCGCACCGTGATCGACGCCCTGGACCCGCCGGCCGCGCCGATCGCGCCGATCGCCCCGGCCGCGGACGCCTCGCCCCGCGACGCCCTCCCCGGCGGGGTGACCCGTGCCGGCTGAGATCGACTTCACCTTCTCCGACCTGGTCGGCGGCTATGTGGAGTCCGCCAGGGGAAACACCTTCGTCCTGCGGACGTTCGGCGGGCGCCGACGCACCGTGTGGCTCACCGACACCACCACGGCGCAGTGGCTGCGCAACCTCGGCGAGCCGTACCGGGACGAGACCGGCCGGCTGCGGGAGCTGCTGCGCCCCGGCGTCCTGGTCTTCTCCTACGGCCCGGTGTACCCGGACGGCGCGGAGCCACGTTTCCAGGCCGACCGCGTCGTCCTCGTCGGCGACGCGGAGGACCTGCGCGGCTACGAGACCTCCGGCTGGTGGTCGCACCAGCTGCGGGAGTTGGCCACGTTCTACCGCACCGCGCAGTTCGGCCGGGGTCCGGTGGACTTCACCCGGTACCGGACGGTGCTCGGCGCCGGCGGCGGCAAGCCGGACGAGGTGCAGGAGACCGACACCATCTCCCGGCTGGTCTACGGCATGGCCAGCGCCTACCTCCTGACCGGGGACGAGGACTTCCTCGACGTCGCCGACCGGGGCTCGCACTACCTCCACGACCACCTGCGCTTCGCCGACGAGGACGTCGTCTACTGGTACCACGGCCTGGAGCGCCGGGACGGCACCGAACGCAAGCTGTTCGCCTCGGAGTTCGGCGACGACTACCGGGCGATCCCCGCCTACGAGCAGATCTACGCGCTGGTGGGGCTCACCCAGACCTACCGGGTCACCGGCGACCCGACGCTGCTGGCCGACATCGAGGGCACCCTCCGCCTCTTCGACCGCTTCTTCGCCGACCACCGCCTCGGCGGCTGGTACTCGCACATCCACCCGGTGAGCCTCAGCCCGCACGACCAGGAACTGGGCATCAACCGGTCCCGGAAGAACTGGAACTCCATCGGCGACCACGCGCCCGCCTACCTGTTCAACCTCTATCTGGCGACCGGCGAGGAGCGCCATCTGCGGATGCTGGAGCACGTCTTCGACATGATCGTGACCCATCTGCCGGACCGCTCCCGGGACGGCAGCCCGTTCGTTGACGAGCGGTTCCACGCCGACTGGACTCCGGACCGCGAGTGGGGCTGGCAGCAGAACCGGGCGGTCGTCGGCCACAACCTCAAGATCGCCTGGAACCTGACGCGGATGGCCGCCGCGCTGCCCAAGCCGGAGTACCAGGCGCTGGCGGCGCGGATCGCCCGCACCATGCCCGACCTGGGCCGGGACCCGCAGCGCGGCGGCTGGTACGACCTGGTGCAGCGGATGCCGGGGCCCGAGGGCCGCCACGACTTCGTGTGGCACGACCGCAAGGCGTGGTGGCAGCAGGAGCAGGCCATCCTGGCCTATCTGGTGCTGGCCGGGCAGCGGTCCGGCGGCCGCCCCGCCGAAGACGCCGGGCCTGACGGCGCGTATCTGCGGCACGCGCGGGAGGCGTTCGCCTTCTACAACGCCTTCTTCCCCGACCACGACGAGGGCGCGGTCCACTTCACCGTCCTCGCCCAGGGCATCCCGTTCCTGATGGGCAACGAACGCCTCAAGGGCAGCCACGCCATGGCGATGTACCACAAGGCCGAGCTGTGCTATCTCGCCGAGGTCTACGGCCGGCTGCTGGTGCACGGGGAACCGCTCACCCTCTGGTACGCGCCCCGGCCCGACGCGTCGTTCCCCGGCGGCCTGCTGCGGGTGGCGCCCGACGTGCTGCCGCGCGGGCGCGTGGAGTTGGCCGAGGTCCGGGTCGACGGCGCGGTCTGGGACGACTTCGACCCCGAGGCCATGACGGTGCGGCTGCCGCGCAGCGAACACCGGCTCAGCGTGCGGGCCTCGCTGCGCCCGACCGGCCCGGAGGGACGCGGGTGACCGGCCGCACCAGCCCCGTCGCGGCGCCCCGCCCCGCCACCCCGGCCACCCTCCCGCTGGGCGCGACGGTGGTGCCCGGGGGCGTGCACTTCGCCGTGCACGCCCCGCACGCCGAGCGGCTTTCGCTGCTGCTGCTCGACCCGGAGTACGGCGACCCGCTGGCCGAGGTTCCGTTCCCCGACGAGGGGCGCACCGGCGGGCGTTGGGACCTCACGATCCCCGGGCTCGCGGCGGGCGAGGCGGACTACCTGCTGGTCGGGCCCGAGGGCGAGCCGCTGCTCGACCCGCACGCCAGGGCCCTGGCCGGCGGCGAGGAGTGGGGCAGCCGGCCGCGCTGGCGATGCGTGGTCACGCCCCGGGGCGCGCGGCGCCGGCGCCCGCCGCGACCGGCGCGCCCCGTCGAGGAGCTGGTGGTCTACGAGCTGCATGTGCGCGGCTTCACCCGCCACCCCTCCTCGGGCGTCGCGCACCCGGGGACGTTCGCCGGCCTGCGGGAGAAGGTGGATTACCTGGTCGGGCTGGGCGTCACCTGCGTGGAACTGCTGCCCGTCACCGAGTTCGACGAGACCGACAACACCTACCGGGAGCCGGGCACCGACCGGCCGCTCGCCAACTTCTGGGGCTACCACCCGGTGGCGTGGGCGGCCCCGAAGAGCGCCTACGCCGCGCGCCCGGAACGCGCCGGCGCGGTGCGCGAACTGCGGGCGCTCGTCGACGCGTTGCACGCCGCCGGCATCGAGGTGATCCTCGACGTGGTGCTCAACCACACGGCGGAGGGCGACCACCGGGGACCCACCCTCTCGCTGCGCGGCCTGGACGAGGAGAGCTACTACCTGCTCGACCCCGAGGGCCGCCACCGCAACCTGACGGCCACCGGAAACACCGTCCACGCCAACCACCCCGTCACCCGGGCCCTCATCCTGGACTGCCTGCGGCACTGGGTGCGGGAGTACGACGTGGACGGCTTCCGCTTCGACATGGCCGGCATCCTGACCCGGGGCGCCGACGGAACGCCGCTGGCCGACCCGCCGCTGCCGCGCGAGATCGCCGAGGACCCCGAGCTGGCCGGCCGGCGGCTGATCGCCGAGGCCAACGACGCGACCGGGCTCGACCTGGTCGGGGCGTTCCCCTCCGCCACCGCACCCGCGCGGCGGCGCTGGTCCGAGTGGAACGACCGCTACCGGGACGCCGTGCGGCGCTTCCTCACCGGCCACGACGGCACCGCCCGCGAACTGGCGCTGCGGCTGGCCGGATCGCCCGACCTCTACGGCGAGCGCGGCGCCGGTGCCTCCATCAACTACGTGACCAGCCACGACGGCTTCACGCTCACCGACTGGGCCTCCTACGACCGGCCACACAACGAGGCCAACGGGGAGGGCGGCACGGACGGCATCGCGGTCAACCACAGCTGGAACTGCGGCTGGGAGGGCCCCACGGAACGCCCCGACGTACGGTGCCGCCGCGACCGTCTGACACACGGTGCGCTCACGCTGCTCGCGGTCAGCACAGGCGTTCCGATGATGACCGCTGGAGACGAGTTCGGACGCACCCAGCGGGGCAACAACAATGCGTATGGTCAGGACAACGAGATCAGCTGGGTCGACTGGACGCTCGCCGAACGGCACGTCCAGCAGCTGGAGTTCGTCCGGCGCCTGTGGGACTTCCGGCGCCGCCACCCCGCCGTCCGGCGCGCCCTGGCCCCGTCCGAGGAACGCCCCGAGGGCTGGGCGTACGCGCCGGTCAGCTGGCACGGCGAACGCCCCCACGAACCCGACTGGTCGCCGTCGTCCCGGCTGGTCGTCGGGGTGTTCCACCAGGAGCCGCCCGAGGGCGAGCGCGACACCGTCCTGGTCGCCGTCAACGCGGACACCCGACCGCGCCCGGTCACGCCGCCCCCCGCACCGCCCGGGACGCACTGGCACCTCTTCGTCGACACGGGGCACGCGAGGGGGCCGCGCGCCCACCGCCCCGGGCACGAGCCCCGGTGGCCCGAAACCGACGGCGGGAACGACCTTCCCGCGCTGAGAGTCGCGGCGCACTCAACCCTGGTGCTGACCGCCGTGCCCATCGCGCCAAACCGTGCCCCGACGCCCCTCGGGAGCTGACGGCAGTTCACCGGCGGTGACGCCGTCACCGCCGACCCCACACTCAGGAGAGAGCATGTCCTTCGAAGCGTATCTGGGTTTCACCGGTGACTCGGCCGCCGTGCACCTCTCGGGCGACCTCACGGAGGTCGACGTGCCCGTGCTGCGGTCGCTGATCGACCAGGCCCTCGGCCGGGGCGCGCGGCAACTCGTCCTGGAAGCCGACGCGTTGCGCTCCATCGTCGCTGGCGGTGCCCGCTGCCTGGCCTTCGCGCAACAGCGCCTCCCCGAGCCGGGCCACATCGTGGTCCGGGGGGCGCGCGAGCCGGTGCGCCGAACGCTGGCACAGGCGGGCATCGAGGAGGCGTTGACCCTGGTGGACAGCCGTGTCGCCGAAGGGGACTAGCCAGCCCTTCGGCGCCGCCGGGGGAACCGAACACCCATGTATCAGGATGTTTGAAATCTAGGGGGAAACGTGAATTCCGCTCCTACATATCCGGTCATGTACGGGGACGAGATCGATGCTCTGGTCAGCGTGTTCTGCCAGCGCGTCTTCGACTCCATACCGCGTGTGGACCAGCGCCGGTGGGCCGAGGTGTATCTGCGGGGACTGCTCTTCCTCGAAGGCAGGAAGACGGTCAGAAAGATGGCGGAGAACGTCCTCTGTCTGCCCGTCAACCAGTCTCTCCAGCAGTTCATCAACCAGAGCCCCTGGGACTGGGTGCCGATCAGGGCCACGGTGGCCCGGCGCCGCGCGATGTCCTCCCCCTCCCGCGCCTGGCTGGTCAGCCGCGCGACGATACCCAAGCGCGGCAGTCACTCCGTCGGCGTGGTGCAGCAGTTCGTGCCCGAGGCCGGGCGGCGCCTCAACTGCCAGCTGGGCGTGGCCCTTTCACTCGCCGACGACAGCACCGACGTGCCGGTGAACTGGCGCCTGCTGCTGAGCGGGAAGTGGGCGCACGACGAGAACGCCAGGGAGAAGGTCTATCTGCCGGACGATGTCACCGGCCGCCCCGAGTGGGCCGAGATCCTGTCCATGGTGGACGAGACAACGCGCTGGGGCATCCCGGCGGCACCGCTCGTCGCGGACATCGCCGACCCCAGGGAAGCCGTGGCCCTGGCGAGCGCGTTAACCGAACGAGGCATCGACTTCGTGCTGAAGACCGACAACTCCCTGCGCACCCTGGCACCCGACCCGCTGCTCGCCGAGGCAGACCCCCTGCCCAGGAAGGGCCGCCCGCGGCTGGGCGACCGTCGCCGAAGGCTCGCCGCCAACGAGCGCGGCGCTCCGGGCGAACCACGCGCCCAGGCGGTCTCGTTCGTCTCCGCCCAGGTACACCTACCCACGCCCACCGGGGAGCGCTCGGGAACCGTCGTCCGCCTGGTACTCCAGCGCACCACCGACCGGTACTCCGGCGGCACCTGGATCACCAGCCTGGCCCAGCGCCCCCTGGACGAGGTGATGCGGCTGGCCGGACTCACCCAGCGTGGCAAGGGAACGTTACACCAGCTCAGGTCCGGCTTTGGACTGAATGACTTCGAGGGGCGCTCCTTTCGAGGGTGGCACCACCATATGACGATGGTGTCGGTTGCCTGGGCGTTCAGTCAAGAGCTGCTGAGTGCCGATCCTGCCATGGACGCGCCCACTCCTGCCCTGCTGTGAACAACGCACGCTGACGGTTCCTACCACTCGCGGGGTCGGGCTACGTCGGGACAGAGCATCCATACTGTGCGGCCGGGGGGTTGACCTCCCCGGCCGCCTGCTGACCCGACCCACTTCAAAGGGGCGAACGACCCGTCATGACCGCACCCCACACCCCGGCCCCCGACCTGCGAAGCACCCGGGCGCCCGCGCCGACCTTCGCACCGGACTTCTCACTGGGCGGGCGAACGCCCGTGCGGCGGCTCGGATTCGGCGCCATGCGGCTGGCCGACGGTCCCGTCCCGGTGCCGCACCCCTCCCCGGTGTGGCGGCCCCCGGCGCGGCGGGAGAACGCGCTGCGCGTGCTGCGGCGGGCCGTGGAGCTGGGCGTCGACCTCGTGGACACGGCCGACGCCTACGCGCTCGGCGGCAACGAGGAACTCGTGGCCGAGGCCCTCCACCCCTATCCCGAGCGGCTGTTGATCGCCACCAAGTGCGGCGTGGCGCGCCCCTCGCGCGACGAGTGGGTGCCGCTCGGCCGGCCCGAGTACCTGCGCCAACAGGCCGAACTCAGCCTGCGCAGGCTGCGCGTGGACACCCTCGGCCTGCTCCAGCTGCACCGCGTCGACCCGACGGTGCCGCTGGCCGACCAGGTGGGGGCGCTCAAGCAGCTCCAGGACGAGGGGAAGGTCGAGCACATCGGCCTCTCCGAGGTCTCCGTGCGGCAGATCGAGGAGGCGTCGGCCATCGCGCCCGTCGCGGCGGTGCAGAACCAGTACAACGTCGCCGACCGCCGCCACGACGCCGTGGTGGACCACTGCGCGCGGCACGGCATCGCGTTCCTGCCGTTCTTCCCCATGGCGCTGGGCGAACACGCCCGCACGGCCGGCCTCCTCGGCCGCATCGCGGAACGCGTCGGCGCCACCCCCGCACAGGCCGCACTGGCCTGGCTGCTGCACCGCTCCCCCACGGTGCTGCCGATCCCCGGCACCTCGTCGGAGGAGCATCTGGTGGAGAACATGGGCGCGTTGCACGTTCGCTTCGAGGAGGCCCAGCTGCGCGAACTGGACACCCTGGCGTAGGCGGGGTCCCCTGCGGGGAACCGGCCCGGCGCGGCGTTCACGCGACGCCCCTGTGGGGAGCCCGGCCCGCTGCGCGGAGTCGGGCCCTGCGGGGCGCGGCGCTCGCGTGTCAGCTCGGCGGCAACTCCCCTATGTGGACGGCGCCTTGGACATCCCATCGGTCGGCGGCCAGCAGGCCGCCATCAGCGCGCCGCGTGCGCGCACGGCGCCCCGGCCCGCTCCGCCCGTCAACGACAACAGCCCATCCCACCAACCACCACGCCACCGGCCACCAGGCCCAACCGGCCCGGCCCATCCAGCCCGCCGGCCGCCACGAACGCCCCGACGGCAGTCGGCGGTGGCACCCCAGGCAAGGGCCGCCCCGGCCAGGAGACACCCCGCAGCCGCGCACGGCACGGCGCCCCCCACCGGGGCCTGGCGCTCCCGCCAACGGCGGCAGCCGTCACGCGCTGCGCTGCGGAGCCATCGTCGCCTTGCCCTCCGCGCTCAGGTCGGTCAGCAGGCGCAGCGCGGCCTCCGAGGGTGAGCCGGGCTCGGCCATGAACATCGCGAGCCGCTGCCCCTCGTCGTCCGGCAGCTGCACCACCTCGTTGACCAGAGACATCGAGCCGACGACCGGATGCTGGAAGTGGCGCACGAAGTGCGAGCAGCTGCGGATCGGGTGCGCGCTCCAGAGCGTGGCGAACTCCTGGCTCTTGACGCTCAGTTCGCCGATCAGCGCGGTCAGCGCCTGGTCGTCGGGGTACCGGCCGGCGACGATCCGCAGATCGGCGACGGCGTCCCGCGCCTTGGCCTTCCAGTCGACATACAGCTCCCGGCAGTGCGGGTCGAGGAAGACCATCCGGGCCAGGTTGGGGCGGTTGGTCGGCCGGTCGGGGGCGGAGTAGTCCAGGTGGCCGGCCAGCAGCGCGTGGGCCGGCCGGTTCCACGCCAGGATGTCGGTGCCGCGCCCGATGGCCAGCGCCGGCATGGTGGCGGTCCGCACCAGCAACCGCACCCCGTCGCGCAGCCGCTCGGGGCGCGGCCGGCGGGCGCCGGTCTTCCGGCCCGACTGGCCGGCGAGGCTGAAGAGGTGGTCCCGCTCGTGCTCGTCGAGGCGCAGCACCCGGGCCAGCGCGTCGAGCACGGCGTCCGACGCCTTGCCGCTCTGGCCCTGCTCCAGCCGCGTGTAGTAGGCGACGCTCACCCCGGCCAGCTGCGACAGCTCCTCGCGGCGCAGCCCCGGCACCCGGCGTCGGCCGCCGTAGTGCGTCAACCCGACATCCTCCGGCAGCAGTCGGGACCGCCGCGAGCGGAGGAACTCGCCCAACTCGGATCGCTGTGGATGCATGGGAACGATTCTCTCTGACGGCCCGTCAGCGAGCCTACCCCTGGGAGTGGTAGGCAACGACTGCGTAGGCTGAGGAGAGGGCTGGGTAGGCACGACACAGGGGCGCAGGCTGTTTCTCGACCGGCAATGACTCTCCGAAAGGCAGCGCCGTGACGAACAGCCCGTCCCCTCCGCAGAGCGCACCGGTTGACGACGAGACGAGTCTGGGTGCCAGGGACTGGATGGTCCTGGTCACCCTGTGCAGCGCGACGTTCGTGGTCGGCCTGGACTTCTCCATCGTCGCCGTGGCCCTGCCCGAGATCGGCACCGCCCTGGGCTTCGCCACCACCGGCGACCTCCAGTGGGTGGTCACCGCGTGCCTGCTCCCCACGGCGAGCCTCCTCCTTCTCTTCGGCCGGCTGTCGGACCGGGCGGGACGGCGCAACCTGTTCCTGCTGGGCCTGTTCCTGCTGGTCGTGACCTCGCTGGTCGCCGGCCTGGCCAACAACCCGGGCACACTGGTCGCCGCCCGCGCCGGCCAGGGCATCGCCGGGGCGATGATCAGCCCGACGGCGCTGGCCCTGCTGACCACGGTCTTCCCCGAAGGCCCCAAGCGCGCCAAGGCGTTGGGCATCAACGGCGCCCTGCTGTCGCTCGGCTTCGTCGTGGGCACCATCGGCGGCGGCGTGATCACCAGCGCCTTCAACTGGCGCTGGACGATGCTGATCATGGCCATCGTGGGTGGGGCCGTGCTGGTCAGCGGCCTGAGCGTGCTGCCCGCCGACCGGGAGCGCACCCGGAGGGCCCTGGACGTGCCCGGCGCGATCCTGGTCAGCGGCGGCCTGTTCGCCCTGGTCTACTGGGTGAGCACCGGCGCCGACAACGGCTGGGGCAGCGGCCCGACGGTGGCCGCCCTGCTGCTCGCGGTGCTGCTGCTCGGCGCGTTCCTCCTCGTGGAAAGCCGACACCCGTCGCCGCTGGTGCCGCTGTCGCTGCTCAACCGGCCCTCGATCAAGTGGGGTTGGGTCGTCGGCCTGATCACCTTCGGGATGTGCGGCGGCACCACCGTGCTGCTCAGCCTCTATATGCAGGAGGTCCTGGGCTGGAGCGCCCTGGAGACCGGCTTCGGGTTCCTCGCCGAGGGCCTGGCCGCCCTGGTCGCCGGCCTCGTCGTCTCCCGGCTGATCACCGCCTGGGGCGGCACCGGAACGCTGGTCGTCGGCCTCGGCGTCCAGGCCGTCGGCACCGGCGCGATGGTGGTGCTGCCCAACGATGGCAACCTCACGCTGCTGCTGGTCACCTCGGGCGCGATGGGCTTCGGGCACGTGCTGGCCGTGGTCGCGTTCATCACCGCGATGACCTCGGGGCTCGGCGACGACGAGCAGGGCGTGGTCGGCGGCCTCGCGCAGATGCCGCAGTTCGTCGGCGCCATCGGCACCGCCGCGCTCGCCGCCATCGCCAGCAGCCGCACCAGCGCGCTGGAGTCCACCCGCTCCGCGCTCGACGCCCAACTCGGCGGCCTGCACGCCGGGATGCTCGCCGCAGGTCTTGTGTGCCTCGGCGGCGTGCTCATCACAGTCCTGTTTCTACGCCGTCCGGTCACCCCGCCGGGCGAAGGTCCCTCGGCGGACGTGAACGAGCCCCCACTCGGTTCCGAGGGCTCCGGCCCTGCGGAGGTAGCGGCTCGCTGAGGACCACGGCGGCTCACCCTTTCCCCCGGAGGGTGGGCCGCCGTGACATTTCGCGTTTCCCGTACGACAGGCCGCCGCCGGTTTCCGGCGGCGGCCTACTGCGTGAAGTCCCGACAATGCGCGCGGGCTGACCCGGAATCGTTGAGGCCCGTCGCTGCCGAACCGTTCAATGGAGGCATTCCAGCGAACGGAGCGACACCGTGACAGAAGACCTCCCCTCACCCTTTCCCGACGCGGCGGGAGAAGGGAATTCCGGGTCCGCCCGCCGGGCGCGCAACATCGCCGCGATACGCACCTATTTCCGGCTTCTCGAAGACCGGGACATCGAATCCTGGATCGAACTCTGGGCCGACGAGTGCGCCGTGGTCGCGCCCTATGCCGACGGCCGCGTGCCCGGTCTCCTCACCGGCCGGGCCGACGTCTACGCGTTCTACCGGGACGAGGCCGACGGCTACGCGCGGCTCAGCTTCCCCGACACCGACATCATCGCGACGGACGACCCGGACCGCGTCGTCGTCCACTGGTACCCGCGCGGCGAGCTGACCGACGGCACGCGCTACCGGAACGAGAACATCGGCATCTTCGAGTTCGACGCCGACGGGCGCATCCGTCGCTTCACCGAGTTCTTCAACCCCCTCGGCCTGACCGGCCGTTCCGACCCGGCCGACGAGAGGTGAGCCCCGTGTCGCCGACCCCCTCAGCCGCCCCGCCCGCCGGCGACCGCGCCGGCCGGGCGCTGCCGCACTCCACCGACGTGCTGATCGTCGGCGCCGGCCCGACCGGCCTCGCGCTGGCCTCCGCGCTGCGCACCATGGGCGTGGACCACGTGCTGATCGACCGGGCCGCCGCGCCCGCCGTGCACTCCCGCGCCGCCGCCGCGCACGCCCGCACCCTGGAGTCCCTCGCGACGATCGGCGCCGCCGAGCCGCTGGTGGCCCGTGGCCGCCCGGGCCGGGCCTTCGTCGCGCGCGACGGGGAACGCCAGGTCGTCTCCACGCCGTTCGACGAGCTGGACACCCCCTACCCGTTCGTGCTCGCCGTGCCGCAGCAGACCACCGAGGAGGTGCTCCAGGCGCGGCTGGAGGAGCTGGGCGGCACCGTGCACCGCCGGCACACGCTGCTGGACCTCACCGAGTTGTACCCGGGGATGAACGCGCTGGTCGTCAACGACGAGACGGGCGACCTCACATCGGTGCGGGCCCGCTACGTGGTGGGCTGCGACGGCATCCACAGCACCGTCAGGCAGCGCGTCGGCATCCCGTTCGTGGGCCACGACCGGCCGCACAACTTCGCGCTGATCGAGTTCGAGATGGAGTGGTCGGGCCCGGAGGGCGAGATCACCTTCTTCTTCTCGCCGGCCGGCCTGCTGGCCGTCTCCCATCTGCCGGGCGACCTCTACCGGATCGTCGCGCTGGTCGACGACGACGCCGGCACGCCGACCCTGGAGGACATCCAGCACATGCTCGACACCCGGGGCCCCACCGCCGCCGGGGCGCGGGTCAAGCGGCTGGAGATGGCCTCCACCTGGCGGGTCACCCACCGGCTGGCCGACGCGTTCTCGAAGGGCCCGGTGTTCCTCGTCGGCGACGCGGCCCATGTGCACAGCCCGGTCGGCGCGCAGGGCATGAACACCGGCATCCAGGACGCGTTCAACCTCGCCTGGAAGCTGGGCGCCGTGCTCGACGGCACCGCCTCGCCCGAGCTGCTCCACACCTACGACGCCGAGCGCCGCGCGATCGCCCAGGGCGTGCTCGGCTTCACCGCCCAGCTGCACGACGCCTCGACGCTGAGCGACGCGGAGAGCATCCACCTGCGGAACGAGGTGCTCGCCGCCGCCAGCCACATCCCGGAGTTCCAGACCTGGTTGGCCCGCCGCCTCGCGCAGATCGCCACGGCCTACCCGGGCGCCGAGCCCGGCACGCCGCACCCGCGCGTCGGCGAGCGGATGCCGCCGCGCCCCGGCATGGCCGAGGGCATCGGCTGGTCGCTGCTGCTGCCGCCCGGGCTCGACGCCTCGACGGCGCGCGCCGTCGAGGAGGCCGCCGCCGCCAGCCCGACCCGGCTCACCGTGGCGGAGGTCGCCGACCTGCCGCACGCCGTGCTGGTGCGGCCCGACGGCCATATCGCGCTGACCGCGCCCGGGCCCGAGGCGGCCACGCTGCCCGAGGCGCTGCGCGCCTGGCTCAACCGGCCCTGGCCGGCGCACGCCTGACCGACGCCACCGCGTCCCCCAAGCCCGTCGTTCCGCCACGCTCCGGGCACGCCCCCTGCCGCCACGGCCCACGTCGGCGTGTCCACATCCGATCACCGGGAGTTCCCATGGCCCTGACCTACACCCGCCCGCCGGGCGCCACCACGCTGATGCACGTCGCCGTCATGTGCCCCGACATCGAGGCGTCCCTCCGCTTCTACCAGGAGGGCCTCGGCTTCACCCGCCGCTACGAGTTCACCGAGAGCGCCACCCGCGAGGGCCGGACCGTCTACCAGGGGCGCGGCATCTACGTCGAGTTGGCCGGCCACGCCTATGTCGAGCTGTTCCCCGGCGGGCGCCCCGGCGTCACCTCCGAGGACGGGCCGCTGGCGCACATCGCGCTGATCGTGCCCGACGTTGACGAGGCGTACCGCTCCAGCCTGCGGGCCGGCGGGCAACCGCACGGCCTGGGCGACTGGACCGGCGAGCCGATGTCCCTGACCCTCAACGGCTCGCCCGAGGTGGACGTGCGGGTGGCCTTCGTCCGGGGCCCGGCCGGCGAACTCGTCGAGCTGTACGAGCAGCACTCCCCGATCGTCGCGCGCTGAACCACCGCCGGCGGAAGAGCCGCCACCCCACACCCGACCACACGAAACGAACCCCCTCGGGAGAATCATGCGCTACACCGTGCTCGGCAGGACCGGCGTCCGGGTCTCCGAACTGGCCCTGGGCACCGTCACGTTCGGCGAGGACTGGGGATGGGGGGCGCCCCGGGAGACCAGCGCCCGCATCCTCGACGCCTACGCCGACGCCGGCGGCAACTTCATCGACACCGCAGACCACTACACCGGCGGCACCTCCGAGACCATGCTCGGCGAGCTGCTGGGCAGCCGGCGGGACCGGTTCGTCCTGTCCACCAAGTTCACCCTCCAGACCGACCTGGCGGACGTGAACTCCGCCGGCAACCACCGCAAGAACCTCGTCTCCTCCGTCGAGGCGAGCCTGCGCCGGCTGCGCACCGACTATCTGGACCTGCTGTGGGTGCACGCCCACGACACGCTGACCCCGGTGCCGGAGCTGATGCGGGCCCTGGACGACCAGGTGCGCGCCGGGAAGGTGCGCTACGTCGGCGTCTCCAACTGGCCGGCGTGGGAGGTCGCGCAGGCCAACACCCTGGCGGAGCTGCGGGGCTGGTCCCCGTTCGTCGGAATGCAGATCCGCTACAACCTGCTGGAACGGGGGCCCGAGCGCGATCTGCTGCCCATGGCGCGGCAGTTCGACCTGCCGGTGTTCTGCTGGGGCGCGCTGGCCGAGGGCCGGCTCACCGGCAAGTACCTGGAGGGTGGCACGGGGCGGCTGACCGTGCAGCCGCGTGACCACAGCGCGCAGGGCAGCGACGCCCTGGTGCGGGAGGTCGTGGCCATCGCGGCCGAGGGCGGCTGGACGGCCGCCCAGGTGGCCCTCGCCTGGCTGATGTCCCGCCCCGGCACCGTGATCCCGCTGCTGGGCGCCACCAAGGAGTACCAGCTCCAGGAGACCCTCGGCGCGACCGAGGTCCGGCTGACGGCCGCCCAGTTGGAGCGTCTGGAGGCGCTCTCGGCCATCACCTTGGGCTACCCGCACGACCTGATGCGGGACCCGATCACCCTGCACGACATGTACGGGCCCCAGTGGCGGGACATCGACGACCGCCGCACCACCGTGCGGCGCGGGGTCGCCGACGACGCGTTCCACCCGGTGCCGCGCGACTGAACGGCGCCCCCTCCGGCCGGGCCGCCGCCCGGCCGGACCTCCCTTCCGAAACTCACCACCCTTTCCACACAGATTCGCCTTTCCAGAAGATTCGCCTTTCCACATTCCAGGAGTCACGCATGGTGGACGCGGCACGCACCCGGGAGATCGTCGGCAAGTTGTTCGCCGACGTCGCCTCGGGAAACGTCGAGGGAGTTCTCGCCGCCCTCGCCAACAACATCGTTTTCGACCTTCCGCGCACCGACCACAACATGGCCGTTCCCAACACCGGCCGCTGGCTCGGCAAGGAGGGCGTCATCGAGGCCTTCCGGCTGCGCGGTGAACGCAGCGAGGTCACCGAGTTCGAGCAGCGCGACATGGTGGTCGAGGGCAACCGCGCCTTTGTCATCAACTACCAGAAGATCCACCACCGGGTCACCGGATTCGAGGTGGACTTCGAGTTCGCGATGATCCTCACCGTCGGCGACGACGAACTCGTCCACCACTGGAAGGCGTTCTTCGACGCCTCGGGCGAGGTCGCCATGTTCCGCTCCGACGTGAACGACCGGCTGCTGGCTGCCGTGGCCGGCGGCGACCGGCGGGGGGTCACCGCCCTGCTGCGGGAGGGCGCCGACCCCAACCACCGCGACGCCGCGACCGGCCTGACCGCGGTCCAGACGGCGGCGGGCCGGGGCGACGCGGCGCTGGTGCGCCAGCTGATCGAGGCGGGCGGCGACGTGTACGGCGCCGACAGCCGCGCCGGAACCACCGCGCTGCACAAGGCGATTCAGCGCGGCGACCTGGAGACCGTGCGGGTGCTGGTGGAGGCCGGCGCCTTCGTGGACGCCGTGGCGCCCACCACGGGACACACCCCGCTGATGGACGCCCTGTGGTTCAAGTGGCCCGAGATCGTGCGCTACCTGCTGGACCAGGGCGCCGGCCTCGGCCTCCACACCCACTACGGGTTCTCGCTCCAGGAGCACTTCGAGTACGAGCTGAACGTCAACGTGCACGGCAAGGACCGGCTGCTTGAGGCCGAGGAGCTGCTGAAGGAACGCCGGCGCCGGGACGAGCGGCTGATCGCCGAGCAGCGCCTGATGGCCGCCGTCGTCAGCGGCGACACCGCCCGGGTGCGGAGCCTGATCGCCTCGGGCGCCGACCTGGAGGCCCGCTTCCCGGTGGTCAACGGGTTCAACGACCGCCACACCCCGCTGCTGGTCGCCAGCAGGGACGGCCACACCCAGATCGTCCAGGCCCTGGTGGCGGCCGGCGCCGACGTCAACGCGACCGAGCCGACGTTCGGGGCTTCGCCGCTGCACAAGGCCGTCTACAACGGCCACGCCGACATCACCCGGCTCCTCGTGGACGCGCCCGGCATCGACCTCGACTACCAGGGCGCGACCAACGGCTACACCCCGCTGCACGACGCGCTCTGGCACGGCTACGAGGACTGCGCCCGCGTCCTGCTGAGCGCGGGCGCCCGCACCGACCTGCGCGGACACGACGACAAGACGGCGCTCGACGTGGCCGGCGAGACCTTCGGCGACCAGCACCCGCTGGTGCGGGCGATCACCGACAGCAGGGCCTGAGGCACAGGCCGGGGACCCGGCCCACACGGCCGAGACCCAGACGGCAGAGACCACAAGCAGCGCACACCCGGAAACGGAGCACGACCATGTTGTTCTACGTCCAGATGAAGTGGAAGCACGAGGGGCGCATCTCGCTCGACGAGCTGTGGGAGATCGAGCGCGAGGAGGCCGAACACGCCCAGGAGACCCTGGACTCGGGGTTCTGCGTCGGCATCTGGAAGGTGGCCGCGCAGAAGCGCGTCATCGCCATCATCGACTCCCCGGACGCCGAGGAGTTGGACCGCACCGCGCTGGGGCGCCTGCCGATGCGGGAGTACCTGGAGTTCGAGGAGGTCTGGCCGCTCCGGGACTACCTGGGGTTCGCCGAGGACGTCAAGGCCCGCTACCGCGTTTGAAGAGCCGGGGAGCCGGCGCCGGGCGCGAGCACGTCAGCCCCCGTCCCGCCGGCTGCCCCACCACGCCAAGGAGACCCCATGATCCATCAGCTCATCTTCGCCTTCCCCCGCCCGGGCATGAGCGAGGAGGCGTTCCAGCAGTACTGGCTGGAGGAGCACGCCGTCCGCTACGCCAGCAAGATCCCGCAGATCCGCCGGTACTCGGTGGACACCCGGGTGCCCCGCAGGGGGGAGACGGCCGAACCGCTGTGGAGCGGCCTGGCCGAGATCTGGCTGGCCAACGCGGAGGAGCAGGTCGCCTCGCTCCAGACCCCGGAGTTCCTGGAGGGCGCGCGCCTGGACGAGCCCCGCTGGGCGGCGTTCTGGCGCACGGTGGTGCTCGACACCGAGACCGAGACGGTCCTTCCCGGGGTGCCCGACGACCAGGTCCAGCCGGGCGTCAAGCTGGTGGTGCTGGCCAAGCGCCGCGAGGGCATGACGGTGGAGGAGTTCCGCAGGTACAGCCGCGACCTGCACGCCCCGCTCGTCACGGCGCTCCCCGGCATCCGGCGCTATGACCAGTCGTACACGCTGGACTCCTGGTACGCCATCAGCGAGCCGCCGTTCGACGCGGCCTACCACCTGTGGTTCGACGACCCGAGCGCGGTGGACGCGGCGGAGGAGAGCGCCCAACAGGCGCAGGTGCTCGCGGACTTCGACAACTTCGTCAACCCGCGCTACCGCCACGCGCTGCTCTTCCGCCAGAACTGGGTGATCGGCCCCCGCACCCGCTGACGTCCCCTCCCCGCCCCGTTCCGCGTTGGTGGGGTGCCCCGCCCGCCCATGCGGGGCACCCCACCAACGCCTTCGGGGCGGCCTCGGGCGTTCGTTCCGGCGGCCGTTCCGCTGTCCTCCGCCGGTTCGGAGAACTCGCGCGGCGCGCGGAAAGCTCGCTACCGTGCGGCCATGGGCGATCAACCGGGCGCGGGACTGGGCCTGCGCGGACGGAAGAAGCTGGCCACCCGGCGGGCGTTGAGCGAGGCCGCGCTGCGCCTTGCCGCCGAGCGCGGGCTGGAGAACGTCCTCGTCGAGGACATCGCCGACGCCGTGGGCGTCTCGCCCCGGACGTTCAACAACTACTTCTCCAGCAAGCAGGAGGCGATCGTCAGCCTGGTGCTCGCCCGGGCGGCCGGGCTGTGTGACGCGGTGGCCGCCCAGCCGCCCGAGGTGCCGCTGTGGGAGGCGATCGCCGAGGCGGCGGTGGGGCATGTGCGGCCCGAGGAGTCCGAGCAGTGGCGGCAGGGCGCCCTGCTGATCAGGGACACCCCGGCGCTGGAGGCCGAGCAGCTCCGGGCCTATGCGGGGATCGAGAGTTCGCTGGCCGGGGTGATCGCCGCGCGCACCGGCACCGACCCGCGCACGGACCTCTATCCCGGGCTGGCCGCCTCGGTCGCGGTCGGCGCGATCCGCGCGGCGCTGCGCCACTGGCTGGACGCGTCCGAGGACCGTTCCTACCCGGACCTGCTGCGCCGGGTGCTGCACGGGGTCGGCGCCGGCCTGGGCGGCGGGGTCGCCCCAGGCCACGAAGGCATCACCTGTTTGACAGGTGACGACGGACGGGGCACCCTGGGGGGACCAGGCGGGTGAACCATCCGCCGGCGAGGATCGGAGGTTCCGCGTGAACACCGAGACAAGGACCATCGTCACAGCGGTCGGCGACGGCGCGACCGCCGCCCGGCAGGCGCGGTACGGCCGGCTGCCCGACCGCGTCTCCCATGACGACCTGGTCGAGGAGCGGGAGGGCTCGCCCTCCGGCAGCACCCGGGGCACCGACTTCACCCCGTGGCAGTGGACGCACACCGCGTGCCTGGCGATCGACCTGGTGCCCTGAGGCGCCGCACACACCACGAGGGGCCCGGCTCGCGCCGGGCCCCTTCTGTTTGCCCCCTTTCTCCCAGCCCTCTTTCTCCGCGCCCGTTTTCTCCGCACCCTTTCTCTTTTCTCCGCGCCCCGGCGGGTTCCGTTGGCCGTGACCGCATTGGCACGCAGAGTGAGAGGAACTGTCCGGCGCGCCCCAGGGAGACGACCGCCACGTGAACGCCGCCGATCACCCCGCGCCCGCCAGGGCCCTGGCCGATCCCCAGGTCATCGTCGTCTTCGGCGCCACCGGCGACCTGGCCCGGCGCAACCTCTTCCCCGGGCTGTTCCGCCTGTACGCGGCCGGGCTGCTGCCGGAGGAGTTCCACGTCATCGGCTCCGGGCGGCACGCGCCGGGCAGCGACGAGGAGTTCCGGGACCGACTGGGCGCGGCGGTCCGGAAGTTCGCCGGGGACGTCTTCGACGAACGGCGCTGGGACACGTTCGCCGCCCGGCTCGGCTTCGTCGCCTCCTCGGCCGACGACGGCGCGGAGCTGGCCGCCGCCGTCGACCGCGCGCGGCGCACCACCGCGGAAGGGAAAGGACAACGGGCCCGGCTGCTGCTCTACCTCTCCGTTCCGCCGGCCATCGCCGGCGCCATGGTGGAGATGCTCGGCGCGACCGGCCTGGCCGACGACGCCACCCTGGTGATGGAGAAGCCGTTCGGCACCGACCTGGCCAGCGCCCGCGCGCTGGACGCCACCATCGCCGGCATCGTCCCGGAGGAACGGGTCTTCCGCATCGACCACTTCCTGGGCCTGGAGGCCGTGCGCACGCTGCTCGCCCTCCGCTTCGGCAACGGGCTGTTCGAGTCCTTCTGGAACCGCGAGCACATCGCCTCGGTGGTGATCGACGTGCCGGAGGACCTGGGGCTTGAGGGCCGCGCCGGGTTCATGGAGTCCACCGGGACGTTCCGCGACATGGTCACCACCCACCTCTGCCAGATCCTCGGCGTCGTCGCCCTCGAACCGCCGGCCCGGCTGACCGCCGACGCGCTGCGCGCCGAGAAGCTGCGGGTGTTCCGGGCGCTGCGCCCGTTCGACCCGGCCGAGACGGTCTTCGGCCAGTTCGACGGCTATCGGGCGGAGGAGGGCGTCGCCGAGGACTCGACGGTGGAGACCTTCGTCGCGCTGCGCGCCCGGGTGGACAACTGGCGCTGGCGCGGCGTCCCGTTCCTGCTCCGCACCGGCAAGGCGATGGGCAGCTCGCAGCGGCTGCTCACGGTGACCTTCCGCGAGCCGCCGCTCGACCTCTTCGGCGCGGGGGACCTCGACGAGGGGAACGGGGCGCGCCCGCCCGACGCGCTGACGCTGGAGCTGAGCGACCACCCGCTGGTGCGGCTGCGGCTGGCGGCCAGCCGCCCGGGGGCCCAACCGCGCCTGGGGCGCGGGGACTTCGCCTTCCGGCCGGCGGAGTTCTTCGCCGACGACGAGCCGCTGGAGGCGTATACCCGGCTGCTGCTGGACGCGCTGCGCTGCGACCAGACGCTGTTCACGGGCGCCGCCGAGGTGGAGCGGCTGTGGGAGGTGTGCGAGCCGGTGCTGCGCGAGCCGCCGGACCCGTTGCCCTACGCCCGGGGCTCGTGGGGGCCGGAGGCGGCGCTGCGGCTGGCCGACCCGCACGGCTGGGCGGTGCCGGAGGCATGAGGCCACTCGACCCGCCCTATCTGCCGATCGCCGAACACGGCCTGATCGGCGACCTGCGCACGGCGGCGCTGGTCGGCACCGACGGCCGGATCGACTGGTTCTGCGCGCCGCGATTCGACTCGCCGAGCGTCTTCGGCGCGCTGCTCGACCCGGAGAAGGGCGGCCACTGGCTGATCGCGCCGGGCTGCCGGGTGGCGCGGCGGCAGCAGTTCTACTTCCCCGACACCAACATCCTGATCACCAGGATGCTCACCGAGGACGGCATGGTCGAGGTCCAGGACTTCATGCCGGTGCTGCGGGAGCGCGACCCGGACCACCGGCAGCGGCTGGTGCGGCGGGTGGTGGCCGTCCGGGGCGCGATGCGGATGTGGACCGAGGTGGCGCCCCGATTCGACTACGGGCGCGGCGACCACCGGGCCGAACCGACGCCCGGCGGCGTCCGGTTCGTCGGTGAGGGCACGGGCGAGGGGCTGACGCTCTCGCTGCTGTCCAGCACGCCGCTGGACGTGGCGGGCCGGGACGCCGGGGGCGGGTTCCGGCTGGCGGAGGGCGAGTCGGCGCTGTTCGTCCTGGACACGGCGGGCGGCACCGCGCCCGGCGGGCTGGACGCGGCGGAGGCGGAGCGGCTGTTCGACGCGACGGTCGCGTTCTGGCGGCGCTGGGTCGGCCAGTCCGTCTACGCCGGGCGGTGGCGCGAGGCGGTGCACCGCTCCGCGCTCACCCTGAAGCTGCTCACCCACGAGCCGTCCGGCGCGCTGATCGCCGCGCCCACGCTGGGCCTGCCGGAGCGGCTGGGCGGGGAGCGGAACTGGGACTACCGGCACGTGTGGATCAGGGACGCCGCGTTCTCCCTCTACGCGCTGCTGCGGCTGGGCTTCACCAACGAGGCGGAGGCGTTCATCAACTGGCTGACCAGGCATCTGCACACCGCGACCGAGGGCGAGCCCGGGCCGGCCGGGCCGCTGCGGGTGATGTACAGCATCGACGGGGACCCGCGCCTGCCCGAGGAGCGGCTGGACCATCTCGCCGGCTACTGCGGCTCCCGCCCGGTGCGCACCGGGAACAGCGCGTCCGACCAGTTCCAGCTCGACATCTACGGCGAACTCGTCGACTCCATCTACCTGTTCAACAAGTACGGCACCGGCATCTCGCACGACAGCTGGACCCGGCTGTGCGGCAAGCTGGAGTGGATGCTGGAGCACTGGGACCAGCCCGACGAGAGCATCTGGGAGACCCGCGCCGGCCGGCAGAACCACACCTACTCGCGGGTGATGTGCTGGGTCGCCGTCGAACGCATGGTGCGGATGGCGCGGCAGCGCGGGCTGCCCGGGGACCTGCCGCGCTGGATGGCGGCGCGGGACCGGATCTACGCGCAGATCATGGAGCGCGGCTGGGACCCGGAGGCCGGCACGTTCGTCCAGCGGCTGCGCGACACCACCGACCCGGCGCGTCAACGGCCGTCCGAGCGGCCGGTGTTGGACGCCTCGCTGCTGCTGATGCCGATGGTGAAGCTGATCTCGCCGACCGACCCGCGTTTCCTCTCCACGCTGGAGGCCATCACCGACAGCCTGGTCGCCGACACCCTGGTCTTCCGCTACGACCCGGCGCTCGCGCCGGACGGCCTGGGCGGCACCGAGGGGACGTTCTCGCTCTGCTCGTTCTGGTGGGTGGAGGCGCTGACTAGGGCCGGCCGGATCGAGCAGGCCAGGTTGGCGCTGGAGAAGATGTTCACCTACGCCAACCACGTCGGGCAGTACGCCGAGCAGATCAGCCTCACCGGCGAGCATCTGGGCAACTTCCCGCAGGCGTTCACGCATCTGGCGCTGATCAGCGCGGCGGCCAACCTGGACCGGGCGATGGGCTGAGCTTTTCGAGGGGCGGGCAGGCCAGTCCGTCGACGAACAGTGCCAACGCCCGGTCGGTGAGGCGGTCGCGGTCCGGCGTCCTGGGCCCCGGCAGCGGGCGGCTGAGCTGCACCAGCGCGACCAGCAGGTCCTCCGGCGCCACCTCGGCCCGCAACCGCCGTGCGCGGTGGGCCCGTTCGACCAGCGCGCGCACGGCGGCCAGCAGGCGCGCCCGCCACTCCGCCAGCTCGGGGTCCCGGCCGCCCTCGTACAGCAGCAGCCCGCCGAGCACGGCGACGCGCTCCCTGGCCGCCGCGCGCGCGAACCGGCGCAGCGCGGCGAGCCCGTCCTGCTCCTCCCGCCCCGCCCGTTCGGCCTCCCGCACCAGGCGCTCGGAGACGGCGACCAGCACGGCGCGCTCCAGCGTCGCCCGGTTGGCGAAGTGCCGGTAGAGGGTCGCGTTGCCGACTCCGGCGCGGCGGGCGATGTCGTCCAGCGGCGCTTCGGGGCCGAGTTCGACGAACGCGTCACGGGCCGCGGCCAACAGCGCCTCGCGGTTGCGCCGCCGATCGGCGCGGTCGCGCCGGATACCGGGCGGCGTGCCCCGTTCGGCGGTGTCGGTCATCGCGCCCCTTCCTCAGGCCGTTTCCGCCAAGCCTCGCCGGGCGCCCTCAAGCCCCGCCAAAGGCGCCGGGCAGGGCGGGGCGGGTCGGGGTCGGGCGCGGGTCAGGGCTGGCCAAGGCTCGCTTAAGCCGGCTCCCCCATGCTGGGCCGGGTCCCACTTCCGTCGCGAAGGGAAAGGCAGTGGACAGCTCATCAGGCGAGAGGGACGACGGGGCCGCGGCCACGGAGCCGTTCCCCCGGCAGCGCCGCCACACGCTGTACTTCCTCCGGGAGATCCGGGCGTTCTCCCCGGTCTTCCTGGACACCGAGGTGGACATGACGCGGGTGCGGGCCCACCAGGAGGCCGAGCGGGCTTCCGGGCAGCACTACTCGACGTTCACCTGCGTGCTGCACTCCGCCGCGCGGGTCCTGGCCCGGCACCCGGAGGCGAACGCCGCCATCGGCGGCCGGTTGCGGCCCCGGGTGGCCCGTTACGACGCGGTGAACGTCAAGATCACCCTGGACAAGCGCGTCGGGGGCCGGCGGGTGGTGCTCTCCACGGTGCTTCCCTCGGTGGAGACGGCGACGCTGGGCGAGATCCAGAAGCAGGTGGAGCACTACCGCGCCGGAGACCCCGACTCCATGCCGGAGTTCGAGGGGGTGCGCACCCTGCACCGGCTGCCCCGGCTGGTGGGCGCGGCCGGGTTCCGCCGCACCGTGCGGCCGCTGGCCGCGAGGGCGCGGCTGCTGGGCACCCTGGCCGTCACCTCGTTGGGACATCTGCCGGTGGACGGCTTCCACTCGGTGGGAGGCACGACCGTCACGCTGGGGCTCGGCCGGGTGGTCGAGCGGCCGGTGGTCCGCGACGGGCAGATCGTGGTCGCGCCCGTGATGCGGCTCAACCTGGCGTTCGACCACCGGGTGATCGACGGTGCCGAGGCCGGCGACATCCTCGCCGAGATCCGGGAGTCCCTGGAGAACTTCGCCACCGAGGAGGTGCGGGCGTGAACAGCGTCGAGGAGCTGAAGCAGTTCGTGGTGGTCCACTCGCGCGCCCAGGGGCTGCCCGGGGAACTGTACGAGGGGGTGTTGACGCGGATCGAGCACGACGGCGAGGGGCCCGGGTCCTGGACCGCCGAGTGGTCGGCCGCCGCCGAGCGGCTGGCGGAGGAGGGCAACCTGCTGGCGGCCTGCCAGTGTTGGAACACCGCGCGGTTTCCCTTCGTCAACGGTCCGGCGCGCGCCGAGGCGTTGACGCGCTGCGTGGACGCCTACGGGCGGTGGAGCGCCGAGCAGGCGAACATCCGGCGGATCGAGGTCCAGTTGGACGACGGTTCGGCGGGGCCGAAGGGCCGCTTCTTCTGCTGGGCGGGCGGGCTGTCCCCGACCGAGGAACGGCCGCTGCTGCTGCTGATGGGCGGCATCGTCAGCGTCAAGGAGCAGTGGGCGCCGGCGCTGGCGCAGGCGGAGGCGACCGGGATGGCCATGGTCGCCGCCGAGTTGCCCGGGGTCGGGGAGAACACCCTGACCTACACGCCCGACAGCTGGCGGATGCTGCCCGCGCTGCTGGACGCGCTGGCCGAACACGGCCGGGTGGGGCAGGTGTACGCGGCGGCGATGAGCTTCAGCGGGCATCTCGCGCTGCGCGCCGCGCTCCACGAGCCCCGCATCCGGGGTGTGGTGACGGTGGGCGCGCCGGTGAGCGGCTTCTTCACGGACCGCGACTGGTACGACCGCAGCGTACCCCGGGTCACCAAGGACACGCTGGCCCATCTGACGGGGCTGGGCCCGGCCGAACTCCTGGACGGCCTCGGCGCGTTCGCGCTGCGCGACGAGGAGCTGGCCGGCCTGCGGATTCCGGTGGGCTACACGGTGAGCCTGCGGGACGAGATCATCCCGGCGTCGGACGTCGCGACGCTGCGCCGGCTGGTGCCCGACCTGCGGCTGAACGAGCACGACGACGTGCACGGCTCTCCCGAGCATGTGGACGAGACCAGGGCGTGGACGGTGGAGACGGTCTTCGGGATGATGGCGCCGCCCTCGTGAGCGGGTCGGCGGCGTGCCGCCCGGGCGCGGCTCAGCGGGAGACCAGCGGCAGGATCACGTCGTCCACGACGGCGGCGAGGTAGCGGTCGCTGAGGCGCGGTCGGCCGGTGATGACGGCGTGGATGACCATGGCGGGGCCGACGGTGGCCACCCGGTCGTTGACGGCCTCCGCGCGCAGCTGGCCGGCGGCGACGCCCTCCCGCAGCACCTGGAGGGTGAGTTCGTGACACGGCGTCATGACGCGGTCGCCGAACAGGCTGTGCACCATGCCCTGGGCGGCGGTCGCCTCGCCCCGCACCGCGCGGAAGACCTCGCCGTAGCTGAGCCGGATGGCGTCCCGCACGCAGGTCACCAGGGCCAGCAGGTCGGTGCGCGGGTCGCCGGTCAACTCGATCTCCGCCGGGTCGGGCAGCGCGCTGCGCAGGGCGTCGGCGACGAGTTCGTCGCGGTTGGCCCAGCGGCGGTAGAGGGCCGCCTTCCCGGTGCCGGCCGCCGCCGCGACGCTGTCCATGCTCAGCCGCGCGTAGCCGACGGTGCGCAGCTCTTCGAGAGCGGCGTCCAGGATCGCCTTCCGCAGCACCTCGCCCCGGCGTCGAGTGCCGCCGGGGGACGGGGAGTTGGACTCGGAGGCGGAGGCAGTCATCAGTCGCTTTCCCCTTGTGCCGCAGGTCAGTAGGGCTCGTTGCACGCCACTCTAGCCACGGATATAGTGAACAGGCACGTCTACTAAATAACCAGAGTACCCCGGCCGCTCTTGGAGGAGCGCGTGTCCACAGTGTCGTCCTCGACCACATCCCCCCCAGCCTCCGGCGCCCCCAAGCAGGGCAACTCAGGCATCGTTATCGCCATCATTGTCATCTGCCAGTTCATGGTGGGCCTGGACGCGACCGTGGTGAACATCGCGCTGCCGGAGATCCACCACGCGCTGGAGTTCAGCCGCACCAGCCTCGCCTGGGTCACCAGCGCCTACACCCTGGCGTTCGGCGGCCTGCTGCTGCTCGGCGGCCGCGCCGGCGACATCCTCGGCCGGCGCCGCATGTTCGTGCTCGGCCTGGTCCTCTTCGGCGGCGCCTCGCTGGTCGGCGGACTCGCCGGCAACGCCGAGATGCTGCTCGCCATGCGCACGCTCCAGGGCGTCGGCGCCGCGCTCGCCGCCCCCAACTCCCTTGCCCTGATCGCCACCAACGTCGAGGAGGAGCACCGCCCCAAGGCGTACGCCGGCGTCGCCGCCTCCTACGCGGCGAGCCTGGCGCTCGGCCTGATCGCCGGCGGGATGCTCACCGAGTGGGGCTCCTGGCGCTGGGTCATGTTCATCGCCGTGCCGATGGCGCTGGTGGTCCTCGTGCTGGCGCCCAAGTACCTGACGGAGCCCGAGCGGGTTCCCGGCAAGTTCGACATCGCAGGCGCCGCCCTCTCCGTCGGCTTCATGACCGCCCTGGTGTACGGCCTGATCAACTCGGCCGAGGAGGGCTGGAGCCACAACGAGACCGTGATTCCGCTGGTCGCCTCGGGTGTCCTGCTGCTCGCGTTCATCGCGGTGGAGTTCCGGGCCGAGCAGCCGATCATGCCGCTGAGCATCTTCGCCAACCGCAACGTGTCCGCCTCCTTCTTCGACCTGATGGCGCTGACGGCCGTCATGGCGGGCACCAACTTCTTCGTCACCCAACTCCTTCAGGACGTCTTCGACTTCAGCGCCATCAGGGCGGGCCTCGCGTTCCTCCCGATGGCCGCCGGCATCCTGACGGCGGGTGGCATCGCCAGCAAGCTGCTCCAGCAGGTCCGCAGCCAGTACGTGGTGATGGCCGGCTGCGTGCTGATCTTCAGCGGAATGCTGTGGATGTCGCAGGTCTCCCTCGACACCACCTACGCCAACGGCGTCCTCGGGCCGATCATGCTCTTCGGCTTCGGCGCCGGCACGGCGTTCACCGCGTTGACCTCGATCATCCTGTCCAGCCCCTCGGAGAAGCACGCCGGTGCCGTCTCCAGTGTGCTGGAGGTCATGCAGTGGGTGGGCTTCTCGCTGGGCGTCGGCATCCTGATCACCGTGTTCGGACGGAGCAGCAGCAGCGCTGCCGAGGACCTGCCGGCGGACCTGGCGGGCGACCGCGTCGCGGACTACCTGATGGTCGAGGGCATGAGTGCCGCGTTCGTGGCGTCCCTCATCTTCGCGGTGCTCGCGCTGATCGCCGCGTTCATCCTGCGGACCGCCAAGCCGGAGCCGCCCGCCGCCGAGTCGGCGACGGCCGAGGGCCAGGACCCCGAAGGCCAGGACGCCGAGGGCGCCGAGCCGCCCGCCGAGGCCGCGCCCCGGTCCTGACGGACCCTCCCCCACGGGAACTCCCCCCACGGACGGCCCCCCGCATCGTCGCCCGTGTTCCCCGACGCCGGCCCGGAGCATTCGCCTCCGGGCCGGCGTCGTCCTTCCCGCGCCAGGCGCCGCGCGGCCTTTGCGGTTGAGAACGCCTTTAGGTCCGCGATGTCGGCCCTTCAGTCGCACGGCCAATCCTGAAGGGAGCCCACCCACTCCTCTCAGGCACCAGCGCCGTGCCGGAAAGCAGGCATCTTGTCGAACACAGTGGTGATCGCGGGCGGCGGGCCCTCAGGTCTGATGCTCGCCAGCGAACTGGCCCTCGCCGGCGTTCAGGCCGTGGTCATCGAACGCCTGCCCGAGCCGAGCGGCTACTCGCGCTCGCTGACCCTCCAGGCCAGGTCCCAGGAGGTCTTCGAGCAGCGCGGCCTGAACCGGTTCTCCGAGTACCCGCCGGTGGCGTCCTACAACTTCGGCCTGGTCGAGATGCAGGAGTCGGTCGACACCAGCCTGCTGCCGCTCTTCGTGCCCCAGAAGGCTGTCGAGGACCTGCTGGAGGAGCACTGTCTGGAGCTGGGGGTCGACATCAGGCGCGGCGAGGAGGTCACCGGCTTCGAGCAGGACGAGGACGGCGTGACCGTCGCCATCCGCAAGGCCGACGGCACGGAGTACCAGCAGCGCGGCGGCTATCTGGTGGGCTGTGACGGTGGCCGCAGCACCGTCCGCAAGGCCGCCGGCATCGGGTTCCCCGGCACCGAGTCCACGGCCAACGGGCTGACCGCCGACGTCCACACCTCGCCCGACGAGACGCTGTTCCTGCACCCCACCCTCACCCAGGAGGGCTTCTACGCGGCGATCCCGGTCAAGCCGGGCCAGTACCGCGTGACGGCCTTCGAGTTCGGGGTGCCCAAGACCAGCGACTCCATCCCGCCCACGGTCGAGGAGTTCCAGGCGGCGTTCAAGCGCTGCTCCGGCATCGACCTGGAGCTGCTGCGGACCAGCGAACTCAAGTGGCTCTCCCGGGTGGGCAACGCCGCCCGGCTTGCCGACACCTACCGGGTCGGCCGGGTCTTCCTGGCCGGCGACGCCTGCCACATCCACCTGCCGGTCAGCGGCCAGGGCCTGAACACCGGTATCCAGGACGCGTTCAACCTCGGCTGGAAGCTGGCCGCAACCATCAACGGCTGGGCGCCCGACGGCCTGCTCGACACCTACAACGAGGAGCGCCGCCCGGTCGGCCAGCGGGTCTGCTGGAACACCAAGGCGCAGGACGCGCTGCTCTACCCGTTGAACGTGGTCCAGCCGCTGCGGGAGCTGTTCGGCGAGCTGGTCAAGATCGACGAGGTCAACACCTACCTGATGGACATGCTCACCGGCCTCGGCATCCGCTACCCGGTCGGGCCGGCCGAGCCCGCCGAGGGCGCGAAGCCGCACCCGCTGCTCGGCAAGCGGGTGCCGAACGTGCCGCTGCGCACCCCGGGCGGCGACATCGACGTGGCCACGACCCTGCACAAGGGCCAGGGTGTGCTGATCGGCTTCGGTGACACCCGACTCCCGGCGGGCGTGACCGAGTCGTGGGGTGACCGGCTCAGCGTCGTGACCGCCGAGCCGAACGAGCGGCTGGCCGCCGACGCCCTGCTGATCCGCCCCGACGGCTACGCCGCCTACGTCGGCACCGACGGGGTGGACGGCGAGACGCTGGACGCCTGCCTGCGGCTGTGGCTGGGCGAGCCGAACGCCGCGGGGGTTCCCGCATGACCGAGGACAACAGCGCGCGCACGGTCCTGATCGCCGGCGGTGGCCCCACGGGGCTGCTGCTCGCCGCCGAGCTGCGCCGGGCCGGCATCGACGCCGTGGTGCTGGAGCGCCGCACCGAACGCGTCGAGCACTCGCGGGGCATGGCGATGCACGGCCGCACCCTCCAGGTGTTGGAGGAGCGCGGCCTGGCGGCCACGCTGCGGGAGCAGGGCCTCTTCCCCTGGCCGCGCACGCCGTTCGGGTTCCTCTGGCTCGACCTGGACGCCGTCGGGCCCGAGGAGTTCACCTACGGCTTCCCCCAGTGGCGCACCGAGGTGGCCCTGGAGGCGCACGCCGAGACGCTGGGCGTCGACATCCGGCGCGGGCACGAGCTGCTGGGCCTGACGCAGGACGCGACCGGCGTCACGGCCCGGGTGCGGGACGGCGCCGGCGGAGAGCCGTACGAGCTGCGCGCGGCCTACCTCGTCGGCTGCGACGGGGTGGACAGCCTCGTCAGAAAGGCCGTGGGCATCAGCCTGGAGGACCATCAACCGTCGCACTACTACGGCGTGTTGGGCGACATCGAGATCGCCGAGGGCGAGCCGGTCGACTTCGACGCCGGCCTGCACGCCGACGGCGTGTTCGGGGTGATCCCGCTCGGGCCGAACGTGCTGCGGCTGATGACCATCGAGTTCGCCGAGCCGCCGGACGCGGACCGCGCGTCCGAGGTCACGGTCGCGGAGCTGCGGGCCAGCGTGGCGCGGATCGTCGGCAAGGAGCCCGACGTGGAGCAGGCCCAGTTCCTGGCCCGGTTCGGCGGGCCCAGCACGGTGGCCGAACGGTACCGCGAGGGCCGGGTGCTGCTCGCGGGCGACGCGGCGCACAGCCTCTTCGTCTCCGGCACCCAGGGCCTCAACGCCGGGGTGCAGGACGCCGTCAACCTGGGCTGGAAGCTGGCCGCCGAGATCCGGGGCTGGGCCCCCGAGGGGCTGCTCGACAGCTACCAGGAGGAGCGCCGGTCCGCCGCCGCGCGGGCCGTCGCCCACGCCAGGGCCCAGATGGCGCTGATGCACCCGCTGGAGACGGTCACCCCGCTGCGGGAACTGGTCGAGGAGCTGTTCCGCTTCCAGGACGTCAACCGGCACCTGCTCACCATGACGGCGCAGACCGGCTACCCGGCGGGCGACGGGAAGAACCCGCTGACCGGGCAGCACCTGCCGCATGTCACGCTGCGCACCGCGGAAGGCGAGCGGAACACCGCGGAGTTGCTGGGCACCGGCCGGGGCCTGCTGCTGTCGCTCGGCGACGGCGCCGGGCCGGCCACGGCGCTCGACGGCTGGGAGGACCGGGTCGACGGGGTGACGGCCGACGCCACGGACGACCTGCCGGCCGCCGCCGTGCTGGTGCGCCCCGACGGGCAGGTCGCCTTCGCCGGGGATGCCGACGACGAGGCGCTGCGGGCCGCGTTGACCACCTGGTTCGGGACGCCCCGCTGAGTCCACGCGGGGTCCACGCAGGCTGACGGTGCGGTGCCTCCGGCGGGTGGCACCGCACCGTCATCGTGTCGGGTCGGGGCGGGGCTCCTGGTCAGCGCAGTGCCGCCGCCAACTCCCGCCAGCCCTCCAGCGGAATCCTCGGGCGCCCCTCCGGCACCAGCACATACAGACACACATGGTCGGCGCCCGCCTTGAACTGCTCGGCGACGCGCCGCGTCACGGCCTCCAGGCCGCCCGAGGCGATCATCGCGTCCGCCAGCCGGTCGCTCCCGCCGGCCGAGACGTCCTCCCCGTACCCCAACTCCGCCAGCGCCCGGTCCCGGTTGGGCAGCGACGCGGCGACATGGGCGTGCGCGGTCTGCCGCGCCAGATCGGGGTCGGACTCCAGCACCACGGGCTGACCGACCGCCAGCAGCGGCTCGGGGCCCAGGATCTCGCGGGCCCGCGCGGTGTGCGCCACGGGCATCCCGAACGGCAGCGCGCCCCAGGCCCGTTGGGCGGCCAGCCCCAGCATCTGCCGGCCGACGACGCCCAGGACCCGGTTGGCCGAGGCGCCCGGCACGGTGGGCCCGAACGGCGCCGCGTCCATCGCATCCAGATAGCCGCGCATGGTGGCCACCCGGGGACCGAAGGAGTGCCCCCTGATCTGCTCCACCAGATACGGGTGGCTGTTGCCGAGACCCAGGACGAACCGCCCGGGGAACGCCTCGGCGAGGGTCCGCTCGGCCTGCGCCATCGTCACGGCGTCCCGGCCGTAGATGGTCGCGACGCCCGTGGCCACCACCAGCCGGCTGGTCGCCCCCAGCAGCAGGGTGGCCTGGGTCAGTGCCTCCCGGCCGGTGACCTCCGAGAGCCAGAGGGTCGAGTAGCCGAGTTCCTCGATCTCGGCGGCGGCGTCCTTGACCGCCGACAGCGGCTGACCGTCGAACTGGTCGGTCCACACACCGAGTCGGCCGACGTCGGGGCGTCCTTCATGAGTCATGGCATTCCCTGGGAAATTCGGATGCGGGCAGGCTCGAACGGGCGCGGCCCCAAGCCTAGGTCAGGTCCGTCCCACGCCGGCACATGTCGGCCAGGTCGCGCGCCACGGGCGAACGACCTGGCCACGGTGGACAGGAGGGGACGGACCGCGACGGCCGGGCGCCGAACTCCCCGTCGCGAGACAGGACTTCGGCGCCCGGCCGGTCGTCGTGATGAGAACGAGGTCACCAGGCCACGGGAAGTCCCAGCAGGCTGGTGCCGTAGCTGCCCTCCGACCAGGGCAGCTCCTCCGGCTCGACGGGCAGGTGCAGCTTGGGGAAACGGTCGAGCAACGCGGCGAGCACCGTCTGCAACTCCACCCGGGCCAGGTGCACGCCGGGGCAGAAGTGCCGGCCGGCGCCGAACTGCATGGTCGAGGTCTTTCCCTCGCGGTCGAAGCGCAGCTCCTCCGGGTCGGGGAACGCCTCCGGGTCGTGCCCGGCGGCGACCAGCGGGGTGAGCACCGCCTGCCCCTTGCGCACCGTGCCCGCGCCCGAGGGCAGTTCGACGTCCTCGGTGGCCAGCCGCAGCAGGCCACTGGCGCCGCCGCCGGGCGGGCTGAAGCGCAGCAGCTCCTCCACGGCCTTCGGGATCAGGTCGCGGTTGGCCAGCAGCTCCTCCCAGCGCTCCGGGAACCGCATGAGGCTCAGCACCGACCGGCTGATCGCGTTGGCGATCGTCTCGTTGCCACCGATGATCAATCCCCGGAGCATCGAGACCAGTTCGCCCTCGGTGAGCCGGTCGTCCACGTCCCGTGCGCTGATCAGGTGGTCCAGCAGCGCGTCCTGCGGGTTGGCGCGCCGCTCCTCGATGAGCGCGACGGCCCACGCGGTGAACTCGGCGGCGGCCTTGTCGCGTTCCTCCACCGGGATGGCGTCGACGGACAGCCAGGCCGCGACCCAGCCGAGCGTCCGGTCGCCCTCGTCGTCGGAGATGCCCAGCAGCCGGCACACCATCCGGGTGGGCAGCCGGTAGGCGAAGTTGGCCATCAGGTCGACCGGCGGGCCCATCCGCTCCACGTCGTCGAGGAGTTCGTCGACGATCGCCCTGACCTCGTCGCGCCACTTCTCGGCGCGGCGCGGCGTGAACGCGGAGGCGATGATGCGGCGCAGCCGCAGATGGTCGTCGCCGTGCATGTTCATCATCAACTCCGGGTCCTCCAGGACCAGGATGTTGGGGAACAGGCGGGGCGCCGACGGGTCGGACAGGTCACGCGTGAAGCGCCGGTCGTCCCCCATGATCGCCTCGATGTCCTGGTGTTTGAGCACCAGGAGCGCGGGGTCGCCCGTCGGCAACGTCACATGGCTGACGGGGCACTGCTGCCTGCGCCTGACGAACTCGGGCGGCTGGCTGGCCAACGGACCGTCCGAAAACGGAAATGAGTCAGCGGAGTCTGCCATCACAACACCTTCCATGGCTGTTCCTGTGGAGCGGCCGAAGACCGGTTCACAGGTTCGCCCCCGGCCCTGAAAACCCCCTTACCGGCTGCTTAAGCGCGCCGGCGGACGGCGCCACGGAAGGGCTGCTTAGGACTGCTTTAGAGACGGGCTAGGGAGAGACAAAGGCCCGTCACGCACCTTGGGGAAGGCTCCGCTACCCGGCTGTTCGCCCACGCCCACGCCTCGTTGAGGAGCCCCCGCCCTCAGGGCCGCGCCCTCCTTAAGGAAAGGCAGTGCACCGCGCATGACTCACCAGCCCACCTCCGTGACCCCCGCTACGGCCCCGGTGTCCGACGGCGCGGTCGCAGTCGTCGGCCTGTCCTGCCGGCTCCCGGCCGCGCCCCACCCCGCCGCCTTCTGGTCCCTGCTGCGGGAGGGCCGCGACGCCGTGACGGAGGTGCCGGGCGACCGCTGGCCGGCCGGCACGGACACGGACGGCGACCCCGGGGTGCGGCACGGCGCGTTCCTCGACCGGGTGGACACCTTCGACGCCGCGTTCTTCGGCATCAGCCCGCGCGAGGCCGCCGCCATGGACCCCCAGCAGCGGCTGATGCTGGAACTGGCCTGGGAGGTCCTGGAGGACGCCAGGGTCGCGCCCGACCGGCTGCGGGGCAGCAGGACCGGCGTCTTCGTCGGCGCCATCCGGGACGACTACGCGACCCTCCAGCGCCACGGCGCCACCGCCGTCACCCCGCACTCCCTCACCGGCCAACACCGGGGCATCATCGCCAACCGCGTCTCCTACGCCTTCGACCTGCACGGGCCCAGCCTGACCGTGGACTCCGCCCAGTCCTCGTCGCTGGTCGCGGTGCAGCTGGCCTACGAGAGCATCGTCAGGGGCGAGTCGGAGCTGGCCATCGCCGGCGGCGTGCAGCTCAACCTCGCGGTGGAGAGCGCGCTCGGCGCCTCCCGCTTCGGCGGGCTCTCCCCCGACGGGCGCTGCTTCACGTTCGACGAGCGGGCCAACGGCTATGTGCGGGGCGAGGGCGGCGGCGCCGTCCTCCTCAAGCCCCTGGCGGCCGCCCTCGCCGACGGCGACCCGGTCTACTGCGTCATCAGGGGCGGCGCCGTCAACAACGACGGCGGCACCGACGGCCTCACCGTGCCCAACCCGGAGGCCCAGGCCGAGGTGATCCGCCTGGCCTATGCCAACGCGGGCGTGGCGCCCGCCGACGTGCAGTACGTCGAACTCCACGGCACCGGCACCCGCGTCGGCGACCCGCTGGAGGCCGCCGCGCTCGGCAGCACCCTGGGCGCCGAACGGCCGGCCGACGACCCGCTGTTGGTCGGCTCGGCCAAGACCAACGTGGGCCACCTGGAGGGCGCCGCCGGCATCGTCGGCCTGCTGAAGGCCGCCCTGTCGATCCATCACAGGGAGCTGCCGCCCAGCCTCAACCACGCCACACCCAACCCCCGCATCCCGCTCGACGAGCTGCGGCTGTGCGTCGCCGTCGAGACCACCGCCTGGCCGCACGCCGACCGCCAACTCGTCGCCGGCGTCAGCTCGTTCGGCATGGGCGGCACCAACTGCCACCTGGTGCTCACCGAGGCCCCGCCCGCGCCGGTCGCCGCCCCCGAACCCGCCGAGCCCGCCGCCGACGCCGGCCCGCTGCCGTGGGTGCTCTCCGGCCGCACCGAGACCGCGCTGCGCGCCCAGGCCCGGCGGCTCGCCGCCCGGCTGCGCGAGACCGACGAGCGGGACGGCGACGTCGCCGACATCGGCCTCTCCCTGGCCACCACCAGGAGCGCCCTGGAACACCGCGCCGCGGTGATCGGCACCGACCACGACGAGTTCCTGCGCGGGCTCGACGCCCTCGCGCGCGGCACCGCCGCCGCCACCGTGCTGCGGGGCCGCGCGCCGCGCGCCGGCGCGGCCGGCGGCACCGCGTTCCTCTTCCCCGGCCAGGGCAGCCAGCGCCCCGGCATGGGCCGCGAACTCCACGCCGAGAACCCGGTGTTCGCCGCCGCCCTGGACGCCGTCTGCGCCGAACTGGACCGGCACCTCGAACAGCCCCTGCTGCCCGTGCTGTTCGCCGAGGACGGCACCGAACAGGCCGCCCTGCTGGACCGCACCGACCACACCCAGCCCGCGCTCTTCGCCATCGAGGTGGCCCTCTACCGGCTCGCCGAGCACCACGGCCTGGTTCCCGACGCCCTGCTGGGCCACTCGGTCGGCGAGATCGCGGCCGCCCATGTCGCCGGCGTGCTGTCCCTGGCCGACGCCGCCACCCTGATCACCGCGCGCGGCCGCCTCCTCCAACAGGCCCGCTCCGACGGCGCCATGCTCGCCGTCGAGGCCACCGAGGACGAGGTACGCGCCCAACTCGACCCGTCAGGCCCGGTGTCGGTCGCGGCCGTCAACGGCCCGCGCGCCGTCGTCGTCTCCGGCGACGCCGACGCCGTCGAGGCGCTCGCCGCCCGGTTCGCCGAGCAGGGCCGCAGGACCAACCGGCTGCGCGTCAGCCACGCCTTCCACTCCGCGCACATGGCGGAGGCCGCCGAGCGGTTCCGCGAAGTCGCGGCAGGACTCACCTACCACGCCCCGAACGTGCCGGTGATCTCCAACATCACCGGCATCGCCGCCACGCCCGAACAGCTCGCCTCGCCCGACTACTGGGCCGAGCACATCCGCCACGAGGTCCGCTTCCTCGACGGCGTCCGCCACCTCGCCGACGACCTCGGCATCCGCGCCTACCTGGAGATCGGCCCCGGCGGCGTGCTGACCGGCCTGGCCCGCGACTGCCTCGCCGACGACACCGACACGGACGCCGCGTTCATCCCCCTGCTGCGCCGCGACCGGCCCGAGCACCGCTCCTTCGTCTCCGCCGTGGCGGACGCCCACCTGCACGGCCTGCCCACCGACTGGAACGCCCTCTTCGCCCCATATCGCCCGCGCACCGTCGCCCTGCCCACCTACGCGTTCCAGCGCCGCCGCTACTGGCTGGACGACGAGGCGCAGGCTGCCCCGGGGGCCGTCGCCGCCCCCGCCGCGCCGCCCGCCGGCGAGGAGGCACCGTCCGCCGGCGAGGAGCCGGAGGCGACGGCGCCCGGCGCCGAACTCGCCGCGCGGCTCGCCCGCTCCGAGGCCCAGGCGCAGGAGTCCGAGCTGCTGGAGCTGGTCAGGGCGCACGCCGGCGCCGTCCTCGGCCACGACGACGCGGCCGACATCGACCCCGAACTGACCTTCAGGGACCTGGGCTTCGACTCGCTCAGCGCCGTCGAGTTCCGCGACCAGCTGGCGAAGGCCACCGGGCTGCCGCTGCCCTCGGTGGTGACGTTCGACCACCCGACGCCCCGTGCCCTGGCCCGGTTCCTGCGCGCCGGTGTCCTCGGCGAGGACGTCGAGCGCCCGCTGACCCGCTCCACCGTCTCCGACGAGCCGGTGGCGATCGTCGGCATGGCCTGCCGCTACCCCGGCGACGCGAGCACGCCCGAGGCGCTGTGGGCGCTGGTCGCCGACGGGATCGACGCCATCTCCGACTTCCCGGAGAACCGTGGCTGGGACCTGGCCAACCTCTACGACCCCGACCCGGACCACCCCGGCACCACCTACACCCGGCACGGCGGATTCCTGCACGACGCGGGCGAGTTCGACCCGGCGTTCTTCGGCATCAGTCCGCGCGAGGCCACCGCGATGGACCCGCAGCAGCGGCTGCTGCTGGAGACCGCGTGGGAGGCCGTCGAACACGCCGGCATCGACCCGACGACGCTCCACGGACAGAACGTCGGCCTGTACGCCGGCGCGTCCAACAGCGAGTACGGCCCCCGCCTCCACGAGGGCGCGCCCGGGCACGACGGCTATCTGCTGACCGGCACCTCGAACAGCGTCATCAGCGGCCGCGTCGCCTACACCTTCGGCCTCGAGGGCCCGGCGGTCACCGTGGACACGGCGTGCTCCTCGTCGCTGGTGGCGCTGCATCTGGCCAGCCAGGCGCTGCGCTCCGGCGAGACCCCGCTGGCCATCGCCGGCGGCGTGACCGTGATGGCCACGCCGGGCATGTTCCTGGAGTTCAGCCGGCAGCGCGGCCTGTCCGCCGACGGCCGCTGCAAGCCGTTCGCCGACGCCGCCGACGGCACCGGCTGGGCGGAGGGCGTCGGGCTCGTCGTCCTGGAGAAGCTGTCCGACGCGCGGCGCAACGGGCACCGCGTGTTGGGTCTGATCCGGGGCAGCGCGGTCAACCAGGACGGCGCCAGCAACGGGCTGACCGCGCCCAACGGCCCCTCCCAACAGCGCGTCATCCGCCAGGCGTTGGCCAACGCCCGCCTGGAACCGGCGGATGTGGACGCCGTGGAGGCGCATGGCACGGGAACGACGCTGGGCGACCCCATCGAGGCCCAGGCGCTGCTGGCCACCTACGGCCAGGACCGGGACGCCGAGCGGCCGCTCTGGCTGGGTTCGGTGAAGTCCAACATCGGCCACACCCAGGCCGCCGCCGGCATCGCCGGCGTCATCAAGATGATCGAAGCCATGCGCCACGGCGTACTGCCCAAGACGCTGCACGTCGACCAGCCGTCGGAGCACGTCGACTGGGAGGCCGGCGCGGTCTCGCTGCTGACCGAGGCCCGGCCGTGGCCGGAGGCCGACCGGCCCCGCCGCGCCGCCGTCTCCTCCTTCGGCATCAGCGGCACCAACGCGCACATCATCCTGGAGCAGGCACCAGACGCAGAGCCGGTCAGCGCACCCGAGCCCGGTCTGCCGGTGCTGCTGTCGGCCAAAGCACCACAGGCGCTCGCCGACCAGGCCGCCCGACTCGTCTCACACCTGGAAACGCACCCCGAACTGGAGCCGGCCGAGGTCGCCGCCGCCCTCGCGGGACGGGCCCACTTCGAGCATCGGGCGGGTGTTGTCGCGGGCAGCCGGGAGGAGTTGACGGCCGGGCTGTCAGCCCTGGCCGAGGGCCGCGAACACCCGACCCTCGTCACCGGCACCGCACAACCCACCGGCAAGATCGCCTTCCTCTACTCCGGCCAGGGCAGCCAACGCGCCGGCATGGGACGAGAGTTGTATGCCGCCTATCCGGTCTTCGCCGAAGCGTTCGACGCCGCCTGCGCGGCCTTGGACCCGCACCTGCCGCAACCGTTGAAGCCCATCGTCTTCAGCGAACCCGACACCCCGGCAGCCGAACTACTGCACACCACGCAGTACACCCAACCCGCCCTCTTCGCCTTCCACACCGCCCTGCACGCACTGATCACCCACCACGGCATCACCCCCGACTACCTCACCGGCCACTCCCTCGGCGAAATCACCGCCGCCCACCTCGCCGGCGTTCTCTCCCTGGAAGACGCCGCCACTCTCGTGACCACCCGGGCCCGCCTCATGCAACAGGCCACCCCCGGCGGCCACATGATCAGCATCAACGCACCACACGACCACCCGACCGTCCAGCGTCACCTGACCGAGCAGCCCGACAAGCTGGCGATCGCCGCCATCAACACCGCTGACAGCGTCGTCATCGCCGGAGACGCCGAAGCCTGCGAAGCACTCGTCGCGCAGTTGACCGAGGAAGGCATCCGCACCCGGCGGTTGAAGGTCTCCCACGCCTTCCACTCCCCCCACATGGAATCGGTCCTCGACGACTTCCAGACAACCGCAGCGACACTCACCTACCAGCCGCCAACCATCCCCGTGGTGTCGAACACCACCGGCGAGATCGCCACCACCGAGCAACTCACCGACCCCGCCTACTGGACCCAGCACATCCGCAACACCGTCCACTACCACCAAACCATCCAAACCCTCAACCAGCACCACACCAGCCAGTACATCGAGATCGGACCCGACACCACCCTCACCACCCTCACCACCACCCAAACCACCGCCACCACCACCCCCACCCAACGACCCAACCAACCCCAAACCACCACCTACACCCACACCCTCGCCACCCTCCACACCACCGGCCACACCCCCACACCACCCCACAACCACCACACCCCCCTCCCCACCTACCCCTTCCAACACCACCACTACTGGCTCACACCCAGCACCACAACGAACGCCCGCAGCCTCGGACTGACGACCAGCTCCCACCCGCTGCTCGCCACCTCCGTACACCTCGCCGACTCACAAGGCACCCTCTTCACCGGGCGGTTGTCCGCCAGCGGGCTGCCGTGGTCCACGGCGCTGCTGGTCGGTGACGCCTCCGTGCTGCCGGAGGCGGCGCTCGTCGATCTCGCGCTGCACATCGGTGAGCGGACCGGCCACCCGGACCTCCGGGAGCTGGCCGTCGAGCGGCCGTTGGCGCTTCCCGCGCGGGGTGGCCTCGCCCTCCAGGTCGCGGTCGGCGCCACCGACGACCCCGACCTGGCGTCCCTCGTCGTGCACGCCCGCCCCGAGAGCGGGGAGGACGAGGACGACGCGCCGTGGACCCGCTATGTCTCCGCCACGCTCGCCCGCCGCCTGGCGGCGCGGGGCGAGGCGGCCGACCTCACGGCCTGGCCGCCGGCCGGCGCGCGGCCCGTCGCCCCGGAGGACCTGTACGAGCAACTCGCCGACGCCGGCTACCGTTACGGCCCCGCCTTCCAGGCGCTGACCGCCGCCTGGCGCGACGGGAACGACCTGCACGCCGAGGTCGCCCTCGCCGAGGACGCCGAGGCGGACGCGTTCGCCCTGCACCCGGCGCTGCTGGCCGCCGTGAGCCAGCTGGCGGCGGTGCGGGACGCGGCGGCCGTGCGGCTTCCGGTCGGCTGGCACGGCGTTCGGCTGCGCGCCGCCGGCGCGACCGCGCTGCGGTTGTCGCTCCGCGCGCTGGGCGAGGACGCCTTCGCCGTCACCCTGGCCGACGCGCTCGGGGAGCCAGTCGCCCAGGTGGACCGCCTGGTGGTCGCCGCCACGGCAACGCCCGCCGCGACGGCCGCCGTTCCACACCGGAACGCACTGCACCGCGTCGCGTGGACGGCCGTTGGCGAGGAGAACGCGCCGGCCGCGTCCGAGGAGTGGGTGGTGCTGAGCCCGCACCCGCTGCCGCTGCCGGTGCCCGTGCTGCCCGACCTGGCCGCGCTGCGCGCCCTGGTCGCCGAGAACGGCTCCGCCCCGCCGCCCGTGGTCCTCGTCCCGGTGGCGACGCACGGCCCCGTGCCCGTGGGCGGCGCCCAGCCGGCCGCCGCCCACGACGCGGCCCTGGCCGCCCTGACGCTGCTTCAGGAGTGGCTGGCGGACGAGGCGTTCGCGGCCTCCCGGCTGGTGTTCGCCACCTCCGGCGCCGTCGCGACCGGCCCGGAGTCCGCCTCGGTCGCCGACCTGCCGCACGCCCCGCTGTGGGGCCTGGTCCGCTCCACCCAGGCCGAACACCCGGGCCGCGTCGCCATCCTTGACCTGGACAGCAGCGAGGCCAGCGCCGCCGCGCTGCCGGCCGCGCTGCCGCGCACGGCGCACGAGCCGGGCCTCGCGGTGCGCGAGGGCGCGCTGCTGGCGCCCCGGCTGGCCCGCGTCGCCCCGGCGCCCGACCGGGACCAGGCGCCCCCGCGCGTGCTGGACCCGGACGGCACGGTGCTGGTCACCGGCGGCACCGGCGCCCTCGGGGCGCTCTTCGCCCGCCACCTGGTCACCGAACACGGCGTCCGCCGCCTGCTGTTGACCAGCCGGCGCGGCCCGGCGGCGCCCGGCGCCAGCGAACTCCGTGCCGAGCTGGAGGAGTTGGGCGCCGAGGTCACCGTGGCCGCCTGCGACGCCGCCGACCGCGAGGCTCTCGCGGCACTGCTCACCGTCGTGCCCGACGCACACCCGCTGACCGCCGTCGTCCACACGGCGGGCCTGATGGACAACGGCATCCTGCGGGACCTCACCCCCGAGCGACTGACGAGCGTGCTGCGCCCCAAGGTGGACGCCGCGTGGAACCTCCACGAACTGACCCGCGACCTGAACCTCGCGGCGTTCGTCCTCTTCTCCTCCGTGACCGGCACCGTGGACAGCCCGGGGCAGGCCAACTACGCCGCCGCCAACGCCTGGTTGGACGCCCTGGCCCACCACCGGCGCGCCGAGGGCCTGCCCGCGACCTCCCTGGCCTGGAGCCTGTGGGAGCAGGCCAGCCACATGACGACCAGCCTCACGCAGGCCGACGTCGCGCGCCTCGCCCGGATCGGCATCGGCACGCTCTCGGCCGAGGTCGGACTGGCGCTGTTCGACCGGGCGCTGGGGATGCCCGACGCGCATCTGGTGGCCGTGCCGATCGACCGCGCCGTGCTGCGCGAGCAGCCGTCCGCCGACCTGGTGCCGCACATCCTGCGCGGCCTGGTCCGCGCCCCGCTGCGGCGGGCGGCCGGCGCCTCGGCAGTGGACTCCTCCTCGCTGGCCGCGCGGCTGGCGACGCTGGGCGCAGCGGAGCAGGAGGCCGCTCTGGTGGACCTGGTGCAGACCCAGGTCGTCACGGTCCTTGGCCACGCCACCTCGCAGAGCATCGACGTGGAACGCCCGTTCAAGTCGCTCGGGTTCGACTCGCTGACGGCGGTCGAGCTGCGCAACCGGCTGAACGCGGCGACCGAGTTGACCCTGCCGACCACCCTCACCTTCGACTACCCGACGCCGCTGGCGGTCGTCCGCTACCTCAGGGACGAGCTGCTGGGCGCCGAGGTCGAGGCCGAGCCCCGAACGACGGCCGTGGCGTTGGCCCTGGACGAGCCGGTGGCGATCGTCGGCATGGCCTGCCGCTACCCCGGCGGCGTCACCAGCCCCGAGGAGCTGTGGCGGATCGTCGCCGAGGAGCTGGACGCGATCTCCGGCTTCCCGGAGAACCGCGGCTGGGACCTGGAGAACCTGTACGACCCGGACCCCGACCACCCGGGCACCTCGTACACCCGCTACGGCGGATTCCTGCACGACGCCGGCGAGTTCGACCCGGAGTTCTTCGGGATCAGCCCGCGCGAGGCCACCGCGATGGACCCGCAGCAGCGCCTGCTGCTGGAGACCGCGTGGGAGGCCATCGAGCGGACCGGGATCGACCCGACCAGCCTCCAGGGCCGGAGCGTCGGCCTGTACGCGGGCGCCTCCAACAGCGAGTACGGCCCCCGCATCCACGAGGACTCCCACGGGCACGACGGCTATCTGCTGACCGGCACCTCGAACAGCGTCATCAGCGGCCGCGTCGCCTACACCTTCGGCCTCGAAGGCCCGGCCGTCACCGTCGACACCGCCTGCTCGTCCTCGCTGGTCGCCCTGCACCTGGCCAGCCAGGCGCTCCGCACCGGCGAGTGCTCGCTGGCCCTGGCCGGTGGCGTGACCGTGATGGCGACGCCGCATGTCTTCGTCGAGTTCAGCCGGCAGCGTGGCCTGTCCGCCGACGGCCGCTGCAAGCCGTTCGCCGACGCCGCCGACGGCACCGGCTGGGGCGAGGGCGTCGGCCTCGTCGTCCTGGAGAAGCTGTCAGACGCCCAGCGCAACGGGCACCCGATCCTCGCCGTCATCCGGGGCAGCGCCGTCAACCAGGACGGCGCCAGCAACGGACTGACCGCCCCCAACGGCCCCTCCCAACAACGCGTCATCCGGCAGGCGTTGGCCAACGCCCGCCTCCGTGCGGCCGATGTGGACGCCGTGGAGGCGCACGGCACCGGCACCACGCTGGGTGACCCGATCGAGGCGCAGGCGCTGCTGGCCACCTACGGCCAGGACCACGACGCCGAACGGCCCCTGTGGCTGGGCTCGTTGAAGTCCAACATCGGCCACACCCAGGCCGCCGCCGGCATCGCCGGCGTCATCAAGATGGTCGAAGCCATGCGGCACGGCGTGCTCCCCAGGACCCTCCACGTCGACCGGCCCTCCGACCATGTCGACTGGTCCTCGGGCGCGGTCGCGTTGCTCACCGAGGCACAGCCCTGGCCGGAGGCCGAACGCCCCCGCCGCGCCGCCGTCTCCTCCTTCGGCATCAGCGGCACCAACGCGCACATCATCCTGGAGCAGGCACCCGAGCCGGAGCCCGTTTCCGGGCCTGAGCCGGAGCTTGAGCCCGGCCTGCCCGTACTGCTGTCCGCCGCCTCCCCCGAGGCGCTGGCCGACCAGGCCGCGCGGCTTCTCTCCCACCTGGGAAACCATTCCGAGCTGACCCCGGCCGCCCTTGCCCCGGCGCTGCTGCACCGCGCTCACTTCGAGCATCGGGCGGGCGTTGTCGCGGGCACCCGGGAGGAGTTGACGGCCGGGCTGCGGGCGTTGGTCGAGGGCTCCGACTCCCCACACCTGGTGCGCGGCGAGGCACCCCGCCGCCCCGGCAAGATCGCGTTCCTCTACTCCGGTCAGGGCAGCCAACGCGCCGGCATGGGACGAGAGTTGTATGCCGCCTATCCGGTCTTCGCCGAAGCGTTCGACACCGCCTGCGCGGCCTTGGACCCGCACCTGCCGCAACCGTTGAAGCCCATCGTCTTCAGCGAACCCGACACCCCGGCAGCCGAACTACTGCACACCACGCAGTACACCCAACCCGCCCTCTTCGCCTTCCACACCGCCCTCCACACACTGATCACCCACCACGGCATCACCCCCGACTACCTCACCGGCCACTCCCTCGGCGAAATCACCGCCGCCCACCTCGCCGGTGTGTTGTCGTTGGAAGACGCCGCCACTCTCGTGACCACCCGGGCCCGCCTCATGCAACAGGCCACCCCCGGCGGCCACATGATCAGCATCGACACACCACACAACCACCCGACCGTTCAGCGTCACCTGACCGAGCACGCCGACAAGTTGGCGATCGCCGCCATCAACACCGCCGACAGCGTCGTCATCGCCGGAGACGCCGAAGCCTGCGAAACACTCGTCACGCAGTTGACCGAGGAAGGCATCCGCACCCGGCGGTTGAAGGTCTCCCACGCCTTCCACTCCCCCCACATGGACCCCGTCCTGGAGGACTTCCAGGCGACCGCAGCGACGCTCACCTACCAGCCGCCAACCATCCCCGTGGTGTCGAACACCACCGGTGAGATCGCCACCGCCGAACAACTCACCAACCCCGCCTACTGGACCCAGCACATCCGCAACACCGTCCACTACCACCAAACCATCCAGACCCTCAACGAGCACCACACCACCCAGTACATCGAGATCGGACCCGACACCACCCTCACCACCCTCACCACCACCCAAACCACCGCCACCACCACCCCCACCCAACGACCCAACCAACCCCAAACCACCACCTACACCCACACCCTCGCCACCCTCCACACCACCGGCCACACCCCCACACCACCCCACAACCACCACACCCCCCTCCCCACCTACCCCTTCCAACACCACCACTACTGGCTCACACCCAGCACGCCCGCGAACGCTCGTGGCCTCGGGCTGAACACGACCGACCACGGCCTGCTCGCCATCGCGTCGCCGCTGCCCGACGACCAGGGGATGCTGCTCACCGGGCGGCTGTCGTTGGCCACCCACCCCTGGCTCGCCGACCACACCATCGTCGGGACCACGCTGCTCCCGGGCACGGCGCAGGTGGAGATCGCGCTGCACGCGGCGCAGGCGTTGGGTGACCTTCGGCTGGGCGAGTTGACGTTGGAGGCGCCGCTGGTGCTTCCGGAGCGGGAGAGCCTTCAGCTGCATGTGGTGGTCGGGGCGCCCGACGCGTCCGGGCAGCGTCCGGTCGCCGTGTACTCGCGCCCGCTGACCGGGGAGGACGCGGCCGACGCGCTCTCGTGGACGCGCCATGCGACCGGGCATCTCGCGCCGGCCGGGTCGGCCCGGCCGACGGCGGTCTTTGACGCGCGGGACGCGCAGTGGCCGCCGAGCGGCGCGCTGCCGATCGATCTGGACGGGGCCTACGAGCGGCTGGTGGCGGCCGGCTACGCGTACGGGCCGGCGTTCCAGGGCCTGACCGCCGCGTGGCGCGACGGGGACGACCTCTATGCCGAGGTCGTGCTTCCCGGGGAACTGGCCGGAACCGCCGCGCAGTTCGCGGTGCACCCGGCCCTGCTGGACGCGGCGCTGCACCCGCTGGTGCTGGATGCGGTCGCGGGCGAGACGCGGGTTCCGTTCTCCTGGGGTGACGTGCGTCTGTTCGCGGCCGGCAGCTCCACGCTCCGAGTGCGGCTGCGGCCCACGGGCGACGAGACCGTGGAGGTGCACCTCGCCGACGGCGCGGGCGAGCCCGTGGCGACGGTGGGTGCGCTGATGCTGCGCCGGCTGACGAGCGAGCAGGTGGCGAGCACGCTGGCCCGGGGCCACGAGTCGCTGTTCGCGACCGAGTGGACGACGGCCGCCACCGAGGACACGGCCGTGCCGGACGGCGGCTGGCCGGTGTGGGGCGACGCGGCGGGCGCCGGCGCGGTGTTGGGTCGGGAGGCCCGGTTCGCCGCGCACGCTGAGCTGGCTGACCTGGCGGAGTTGGGTGCCGGTGCGGGCTCACCGCCCGAGGTGGTGTTGGTGTCGTCGGTGACGCCGGACGTCGCCGGCGGCCCGGAGGCGGCTCATCGCGCGGCGCGCGAGGCGCTGGCTCGGGTGCGGGAGTGGCTGGACGACGAGCGGTTCGCTGACTCGCGGCTGGTGTTCCTCACCCGGGGCGCGGTCGCTGCCGAGGTCGGCGCCGAGGTGCCGGGGCTGGGCGAAGCGACGGTGTGGGGTCTGGTCAGGTCGGCGCAGACCGAGTACCCGGGGCGTTTCGTCCTGGTGGACCTGGACGACGCGCCCGCCTCGGTCGAGGCGCTGCCCGCCGCACTCGCCACCGGCGAGCCCCAACTCGCCCTGCGCGAGGGCACGGTGCGCCTGCCGCGCCTGACCCGCGCCCGCATCACGGACACCGAGCGGGAGAGCTCCCTGGCCTCCGGCACGGTGTTGGTGACGGGCGGCACCGGAGCCCTGGGCTCCCTGGTGGCCCGCCACCTGGTCACCGAACACGGCGTCCGCCACCTGCTGCTCACCAGCCGACGCGGACCCAACGCACCCGGCGCGGCCGAACTCGCCGCCGAACTCATCGAGTCGGGCGCCGAGGTGACGGTGGCCGCCTGCGACACCGCCGACCGCGACGCCCTGGCCGCACTCCTGGCCGACGTTCCCACCGAGCAGCCACTCACCGCCGTCATCCACACCGCCGGCATCCTCGACGACGGCATCCTCACCTCCCTCACCCCCGAACGACTCACCACCGTCCTACGCCCCAAGGTCGACGCCGCCTGGAACCTCCACGAACTCACCCGCGACCTGGACCTGGCGGCGTTTGTCGTCTTCTCCTCGATCTCCGGCCTTCTCGGCACGGCGGGGCAGGCCAACTACGCGGCAGCCAACGCCTGGTTGGACGCCCTCGCCCACCACCGCCACGCCCACAACCTGCCCGCCACCTCCCTCGCCTGGGGCCTGTGGAACACCGGCGACAGCGACATGGCCAGCAGCCTCTCCGACGCCGACCGCGCCCGGTTGGGGCGCAGCGGCCTGGCGCCGCTCTCCCCGGCGCTGGGGCTGGAGCTGTTCGACGCGGCCGTCACCGCCGCGCGTCCCGCGCTGGTCCCGGCCCGGTTGGATCTGTCGGTCCTGCGGACGATGGCGGGCGAGGGCACGCTGCCCGGGATCTACCGGGGCCTGGTGCGGGCGGGCGGCGTCCGTCGGGCGGCATCGGCCTCGCCGGCACGGGCCGCCCAGGGCGGCCTGGCGGGGAAGCTCGCCGGGCTCGCCGAGGAGGAGGCGCGCGCCTTCGTCCTCGACGTGGTGCGCGGCGCGATCGCCACGGTGCTCGGGCACGCCTCGCCGCAGAGCATCGGCGCTGACCGCGCCTTCGAGGAGTTGGGCTTTGACTCGCTCAGCGCCGTCGAGCTGCGCAACAGCCTCAACGCGACGACCGGGCTGCGCCTGCCGTCCAGCCTGGTGTTCGACTATCCGACGCCGGCCGTGCTGGCGGAGCAGCTGCTCACGGAGCTGGTGGGGCAGCGCACGGCCGACGCGGCCGCCACCGTGGTCGCCGCGCCCGGCGCGGTGGACGAGCCGGTGGCGATCGTCGGCCTGGCCTGCCGCTACCCCGGCGGCGCGACCACGCCCGAGGAGCTGTGGCGGATCGTCGCCGAGGAGTTGGACGTGGTCTCGGAGTTCCCCGAGAACCGTGGCTGGGACCTGGAGAATCTCTACGACCCGGACCCCGACCACGCCGGCACGTCCTACACCCGGCACGGCGGATTCCTGCACGACGCGGGCGAGTTCGACCCGGCGTTCTTCGGGATCAGCCCGCGCGAGGCCACCGCGATGGACCCGCAGCAGCGCCTGCTGCTGGAGACCGCGTGGGAGGCCGTCGAACACGCCGGCATCGACCCGACCACGCTGCGCGGCAGCCGCACCGGGGTCTTCGCGGGCCTGATGTACCACGACTACGCCCCGCGCCAGCCCCATGTCCCCGAGGACATCGAGGGCTACCTCTCCACCGGGACGACCGGCAGCGTCGCAACGGGACGCATCTCCTACACCTTCGGCCTCGAAGGCCCCTCCGTCACCGTCGACACCGCCTGCTCCTCCTCGCTGGTCGCCCTGCACCTGGCGACGCAGGCGCTCCGCTCCGGCGAGTGCTCGCTGGCCCTCGCGGGCGGAGCGACCGTGATGGCCACCCCGAGCAGCTTCATCGAGTTCAGCCGCCAGCGGGGCCTGGCCCCCGACGGCCGCTCCAAGTCCTTCGCCGCCGGCGCCGACGGCGTCGCCTGGGGCGAGGGCGTCGGCCTGGCCGTGCTGGAGAAGCTGTCCGACGCCAAGCGCAACGGGCACCCGATCCTCGCCGTCATCCGGGGCAGCGCCGTCAACCAGGACGGCGCCAGCAACGGCCTCACCGCCCCCAACGGCCCCTCCCAACAGCGCGTGATCCGACAGGCGTTGGCCAACGCCCGCCTGGAATCGGGCGACGTGGACATCGTGGAGGCGCACGGCACGGGCACCACGCTGGGCGACCCCATCGAGGCGCAGGCGGTCCTCGCCACCTACGGCCGGGACCGCGACCCCGAACAGCCCCTGTGGCTGGGCTCGTTGAAGTCCAACATCGGCCACACCCAGGCCGCCGCCGGCATCGCCGGCGTCATCAAGATGGTCGAAGCCATGCGGCACGGCGTACTGCCCAAGACCCTGCACGTCGACCGGCCATCCGACCATGTCGACTGGGAAGCGGGAGCCGTCTCGCTGCTCACCGAGCCACAGCCGTGGCCGGAGACCGAACGCCCCCGCCGCGCCGCCGTCTCCTCCTTCGGCATCAGCGGCACCAACGCGCACATCATCCTGGAGCAGGCCCCGCCAACCGAGGTGACCCACACGCCCGAGGCCCAACCCGGCCTGCCCGTCCTGCTGTCGGCCAAGTCGCCGCAGGCGCTGGCCGACCAGGCCGCGCGACTGCTGACCCACCTGGAGCATGATCCCGAGCTGACCCCGGCCGAGGCTGCCGCCGCCCTCGCGCACCGCACCCACTTCGACCACCGCGCCGGTGTCATCACCGACGTTCGGGACGAACTGGTCGCCGCGCTGGGCGCGTTGGCCGAGGGCCAGAGCCACCCGGCGCTGGTCACCGGGTCCCCGACCACCCCGGGCCGGACCGTCTTCGTCTACCCCGGGCAGGGCTCCCAGTGGCCCGAGATGGCCCGGGAACTCCTCGCGACCTCACCGGTGTTCGCCCAGGCCCTCCGCGACTGCGCCGACGCCCTCGCGCCCCACACCGACTGGGACCTCATCGACACCCTCAACCAGCGGCCCGGCGCGGCCAGCCTGGACCGGGTCGACGTCGTGCAGCCGGCGCTGTGGGCCATGATGATCGCCCTCACCCGGCTCTGGCAGCACCACGGCATCCAGCCCGACGCCGTCGTCGGCCACTCCCAGGGCGAGATCGCCGCAGCCCACATCGCCGGCGCCCTCACCCTGGAGGACTCGGCCAGGATCGTCGCCCTCAGGTCGCGGGCCATCACCACCATCGCCGGGCACGGCACCATGGCGGCCATCCCGCTGCCCGCCGAGGACGTGATCCAGCACATCCAGAACCACCGCGACGTCACGGTCGCCGTCCACAACAGCCCCCGGAACACCGTCATCGCGGGCCCGCTCGACACGCTCACCCCACTCGTCCACGCCTACCAGAGCCAGGGCACCCGCGCCCGGCTCATCAACGTGGACTACGCCTCGCACTCCCCGCACGTCGAGCCGCTGCGCGACACCCTGCACGAGTTGCTGAGCGGCGTCGTGCCACAGCCCGCCAGCATCCCGTTCCTCTCCACCGTCACCGGCGAGTGGACCGACACCACCGAGCTGACCACCGGCTACTGGTACACCAACCTCCGCCAGCCGGTCCTCTTCGAGCAGGCGACCCACACCCTCGCCGCCGAGGGCTTCACCCACTACGTCGAGGTCAGCCCGCACCCCATCCTCACCACCCCGCTCCAGGAAACCCTCGACCAGCACCACGACGCCGTTCCCCAGCCGCACACCACCGGCACCCTCACCCGCGACCACGGCACCCTCGGCCAGTTCCTCACCACCCTCACCAACAGCTGGGCGCGCCACCAGGCCACGCCCCCGGCCACGCACACCGCCGCGCCCCCGACCGCGCTGCCCACCTACGCGTTCCAGCACCAGCACTACTGGCTGACACCCACCACCACCCACCACACCACCACCGGCACCACCACCCACCACCCCCTCACCCCCGCCACCACCACACTCCCCCACGACCACACCACCACCCACACCGGAACCCTCAACACCACCACCCACCCCTGGCTCACCCACCACGCCCTCAACAACACCCCCCTCCTCCCCGGCACCGCCTACCTCGACCTCACCCTCAACGCCGCCCACCACACCACCACCCACCCCCACATCGACGACCTCACCATCCAAACCCCCCTCACCCTCACCACCCCCACCCATGTCCAGGTGATGGTCAGCGAGGCCGACGACTCGGACCGCCGGCGGGTGGAGATCTACTCGCGGCCCACCAACGCCGAGGCGGGCGCGGCCTGGACGCGGCACGCCACCGGCACGCTGCTCGCCCAGCCCGCGCGGACCGGGCAGCCGAGCGACCTCACCGCCTGGCCGCCGCCGGGCGCCGAGAGCATCGGCCTGGACGACGCCTACGAGCGGCTGGCCGACGCCGGCTACGAGTACGGGCCCGCGTTCCAGGGCCTGACCGCCGCCTGGCGCGACGGCGACGACCTCTACGCCGAGGTCACGCTCGGCGAACAGGAGCGGGACGAGGCCGACCGGTTCGTGCTCCACCCGGCGCTCGCCGACGCGGCGCTGCACATCCTGGCGTTGGACGAGCCGGAGAACACCCGGCTGCCGTTCTCCTGGTCCGGCGTGGAGGTCCACGCCGTCGGCGCGACCTCGCTCCGCGTCCAGCTGCGGCGGCGCGAGGGCGGCGACAGCTGGGCCATCACCCTGGCCGACGCGACGGGCAGCCTGGTGGCCTTCGTTGACGCGCTGACGGTGCTTCCGGTGCGGCCCGAGCAGCTGTCGGGCGCCGCGCGCCCGGCGGACGCCCAGCCGGCATGGCTGCGCTGGCTGCCGGCCCCGGCCGCACCCGACGGCTCGCACCCGGCCGACGACGCCCGCTGGGCCGTGGTCGGAAACGACGGCCCCGCCGAGGAGTTGGCCCGGGCCCTGGGCGACACGGTGGACCGCTACCCCGACCTGGACGGCCTGCTGACCGCCGTCGCGGCGGACGGCCCGGCGCCGACCGGCGTGCTCCTGCCCCTCGTCGACGAGGAACGCGACGGCGACCCGGTGGCGGCCACCCACGCCCAGGCCCAGCGCGCACTCGCCGAGGTGAGCCGCTGGCTGACGGACGACCGCAGCGCGGAACTGCCGCTGACCGTGGTCACCCGCGAGGCCGTCGCCGTGCACGAGGGCGACGGCGTGCGGGGGTTGACCGACGCCGCCGTCTGGGGCCTGCTGCGGTCCGCGCAGTCCGAGAACCCGCAGCGGATCGCCCTGATCGACCTGGACACGACGACCGACGGCGGCGCGACCCTGCGCGCCGCAATCGACCTGCTGCCGACCGAGCCGCAACTCGCGGTGCGGGGCGAGGAAATCCTCGTGCCGCGCGTCACCCGCCCGGCCGAGCCCCCCGCGTCCGCCGAGGGCCCGGTCTGGGACGCCGAGGGCACGGTGCTGATCACCGGAGGCACCGGCACGCTGGGCGCGCTGCTCGCCCGCCACCTCGTCACCGAACACGGCGTCCGCCACCTGCTGCTCACCAGCCGACGCGGACCCCAGGCGCCCGGCGCGGCCGAACTCGTCGCCGAACTCACCGAGTCGGGCGCCGAGGTCACCGTGGCCGCCTGCGACACCGCCGACCGCGACGCCCTGGCCGCACTCCTGGCCGACGTTCCCACCGAGCACCCGCTCACCGCCGTCATCCACACCGCCGGCATCCTCGACGACGGCATCCTCACCTCCCTCACCCCCGAACGACTCAGCGCGGTCCTACGCCCCAAGGTCGACGCCGCCTGGAACCTCCACGAACTCACCCGCGACCTCAACCTCACCGCCTTCGTCCTCTTCTCCTCCATCGCCGGCACCCTCGGCACGGCAGGACAGGCCAACTACGCCGCCGCCAACACCTGGTTGGACGCCCTCGCCCACCACCGCCACACCCAGCAGCTGCCCGCCACCTCCCTCGCCTGGGGGTTCTGGGAGCAGGCCAGCTCGATGACCAGCCACCTCGCCGAGGCCGACCTCGCGAGGATGAGCCGGGGCGGCGTGGCGCCGCTCTCGACCGAGGCCGGACTCGCCCAGTTCGACGCGGCCCTGACCACGGGCGAGGCCCTGGCGATCACCGCCCGCCTGGACAACGCGGCGCTGCGCGCCCAGGCGACCGCCGGGACGCTGCCGCCGGTGCTGCGCGGCGTGATCCGCGCGCCGCTGCGGCGCGCCACGGGCGCGGCCGAAGCGGACCGTTCCTCGTTGACCGCCAAGCTGCTCGGACGCGACCGCGCGGAACAGGAGAGCGTGCTGCTCGACCTCGTGCGCACCCAGGTCATGACGGTGCTCGGCCACGCCGACACCAGCACCATCGACCCGTCGGGCGCGTTCGGATCGCTCGGCTTCGACTCGCTCACCGCCGTCGAGCTGCGCAACCGGCTCAACGCGGCCACCGGGCTGCGCCTGCCGGCGACGCTGGTCTTCGACTACCCGACGCCCACCGTGCTCGCCGCGTTCCTGCGCGACCAACTGCTCGGCACCAGCGAGCAGATGGCCGCCGTCACCGCGACCACGGCCGCCGTCGAGGAACCCATCGCCATCGTCGGCATGGCCTGCCGCTTCCCTGGCGGCGCCACCACCCCGGAAGGGCTGTGGCGGATCGTGGCCGAAGGGCTCGACACCGTCGCCGACTTCCCCGAGGACCGTGGCTGGGACCTGGCCAACCTCTACGACCCGGACCCCGACCACGCCGGCACCGCCTACACCCGGCACGGCGCGTTCCTCTATGACGCGGGCGAGTTCGACCCGGCGTTCTTCGGCATGAGCCCCCGGGAGGCGCTGGCCACCGACCCGCAGCAGCGCCTGCTGCTGGAGACCGCGTGGGAGGCCGTCGAGCGGACCGGCATCGACCCGACCACGCTGCGCGGCAGCGACACCGGCGTCTTCGCCGGCGTCATGTACGGGGACTACGCCTCCCGACTGCACCAGGTGCCCGACGGCTTCGAGGGATACGTCGGCAGCGGCAGCGCGGGCAGCGTGGCCTCCGGCCGCGTCGCCTACACCTTCGGCCTCGAAGGCCCGGCCGTCACCGTGGACACGGCCTGCTCCTCGTCGCTGGTGGCGCTCCACCTGGCCAGCCAGGCGCTGCGCTCCGGCGAGTGCTCGCTGGCCCTCGCGGGCGGCGTCACCGTGATGGCGACCCCGCATGTCTTCATCGAGTTCAGCCGGCAGCGCGGCCTGTCCGCCGACGGCCGCTGCAAGCCGTTCGCCGACGCCGCCGACGGCACCGGCTGGGGCGAGGGCGTCGGCCTCGTCGTCCTGGAGAAGCTGTCGGACGCCCAGCGCAACGGGCACCCGATCCTCGCCGTCATCCGGGGCAGCGCCGTCAACCAGGACGGCGCCAGCAACGGGCTGACCGCGCCCAACGGCCCCTCCCAACAGCGCGTCATCCGCCAGGCATTGGCCAACGCCCGCCTGGAACCGGGCGACGTGGACGCCGTGGAGGCGCACGGCACGGGAACGACGCTGGGCGACCCGATCGAGGCCCAGGCGCTGCTGGCCACCTACGGCCAGGACCGCGACGCCGAGCGGCCGCTCTGGCTGGGTTCGGTGAAGTCCAACATCGGCCACACCCAGGCCGCCGCCGGCATCGCCGGCGTCATCAAGATGATCGAAGCCATGCGCCACGGCGTGCTGCCCAAGACCCTGCATGTCGACCAGCCGTCGGAGCACGTCGACTGGGAGGCCGGCGCGGTCTCGCTGCTCACCGAGGCCCGGCCCTGGCCGGAGGCCGAACGCCCCCGCCGCGCCGCCGTCTCCTCCTTCGGCATCAGCGGCACCAACGCGCACATCATCCTGGAGCAGGCGCCGGAGCCGGAGGAGGTTTCCGAGTCTGAGCCGGAGCCCGGTCTGCCGGTGCTGCTGTCGGCGAAGTCGCCGCAGGCGCTCGCCGACCAGGCCGCGCGACTGCTGACCCATCTGGAGGTTCACTCCGAGCTGACCCCGGCCACCCTGGCCGCCGGCCTGCTGCACCGAGCGCACTTCGAGCATCGGGCGGGCGTTGTCGCGGGCACCCGGGAGGAGTTGACGGCCGGGCTGTCAGCCCTGGCCGAGGGCCGCGAACACCCGACCCTCGTCACCGGCACCGCACAACCCACCGGCAAGATCGCCTTCCTCTACTCCGGCCAGGGCAGCCAACGCGCCGGCATGGGACGAGAGTTGTATGCCGCCTATCCGGTCTTCGCCGAAGCGTTCGACGCCGCCTGTGCGGCCTTGGACCCGCACCTGCCGCAACCGTTGAAGCCGATCGTCTTCAGCGAACCCGACACCCCGGCAGCCGAACTACTGCACACCACGCAGTACACCCAACCCGCCCTCTTCGCCTTCCACACCGCCCTCCACACACTGATCACCCACCACGGCATCACCCCCGACTACCTCACCGGCCACTCCCTCGGCGAAATCACCGCCGCCCACCTCGCCGGTGTGTTGTCGTTGGAAGACGCCGCGATCCTGGTCACCACCCGGGCGCGCCTCATGCAACAGGCCACCCCCGGCGGCCACATGATCAGCATCAACGCACCACACGACCACCCGACCGTTCAGCGTCACCTGACCGAGCACGCCAACAAGCTGGCGATCGCGGCCATCAACACCGCCGACAGCGTCGTCATCGCCGGAGACGCCGAAGCCTGCGAAACACTCGTCACGCAGTTGACCGAGGAAGGCATCCGCACCCGGCGGTTGAAGGTCTCCCACGCCTTCCACTCCCCCCACATGGAATCGGTCCTGGAGGACTTCCAGGCGACCGCAGCCTCGCTCACCTACCAGCCGCCCTCGATCCCGGTGGTGTCGAACACCACCGGTGAGATCGCCACCGCCGAGCAGCTCACCGACCCCGCCTACTGGACCCAGCACATCCGCAACACCGTCCACTACCACCAAACCATCCAAACCCTCAACCAGCACCACACCACCCAGTACATCGAGATCGGACCCGACACCACCCTCACCACCCTCACCACCACCCAAACCACCGCCACCACCACCCCCACCCAACGACCCAACCAACCCCAAACCACCACCTACACCCACACCCTCGCCACCCTCCACACCACCGGCCACACCCCCACACCACCCCACAAGCACCACACCCCCCTCCCCACCTACCCCTTCCAACACCACCACTACTGGCTCCACCCGACCCAGGCCGCGCCGACCAACGCCGCCGGTCTCGGGCTCGCGAGCAGCGCGCACTCGCTGCTGACGGCCAGGGTGGACGTGGGCGACGAGCGGGCGACGGTGTTCACCGGGAGGGTGGCGCCGGGCTCTGCCGCCTGGTTGGCGGACCACGCCATCGCCGGGACGGTCATCCTGCCGGGCACGGCGTTCCTCGACCTGGCGCTGCACGCTGGGCGCGGCACCGGCCATCCCCATGTGGAGGACCTGACGATCGAGAGCCCGCTGCCGTTGCCCGCCAGGGACGGCGTGGCGCTCCAGGTCGTCGTGGGCCCCTCGGACGAGCAGGGGCGGCGCCCGGTGGATGTCTACTCCCGTTCCGAGAGCGCCGAGCCTGAGACGCCCTGGACCCGGCACGCCACCGGCGCGCTCACCGACCAGGAGCCAACGGAGGCCACCGAGCCGTCGGTTGCCTCCGCCGCCTGGCCCCCTGCGGGCGCCACTGCCGTCGAGCTGGCGGGCGCCTACGAGGCGCTGGCCGACGCGGGTTACGAGTACGGGCCGGCGTTCCAGGGCCTGACCGCCGCCTGGCGCGACGGGAACGACCTCTACGCCGAGGTCGCCCTCGCCCCCGAACAGGGCGTCGGCGGCGACGCGTTCGTGATCCATCCGGCGCTGCTGGACGCCGCGCTGCACCCGCTGGCGCGTGAGGAGAGCGACGAGCCCAGGCTGCCGTTCTCCTGGAGCGGCGTGACGGTGTACGCCACCGGCGCGACGACCGCGCGCGTGCGGCTGCGGCGGGTGGACGAGGCGACGGTGCGGCTGGACCTGTCCGACGAGGCGGGCAACCCGCTGGCACGCGTGGCCGCCCTGGCGGTCCGACCGGTGCAGCCGGAGCAGCTTGCGGAGTTGCGCAGCGAGCCGCTGTACACCCTGGAGTGGGAGACGCTGCCGGGTCAGGCGCCCGTCGGTGCCGCGCCGGAAGCCGGCTGGGCCGTCGTCGGCGCTCACGCCGGGGAGTTGGCGTGGGACGGCGTGCCCGTGCACCAGGACCTGGCCGCGCTGCGTGCCTCGCTGCCGGCGGACGGGCCGGCGCCCGACGTGGTGCTGTTGCCCACCTGGGCGGCGACCGACGGCGGGGCGGAGGGCCCCGAGGAGGTGCGGGAACGCACCGCGCGGCTACTCGCCGAGCTTCAGGAGTGGCTGGCGGAGGAGGCGTTCGCGGACGCCCGGCTCGTCGTGGTGACGCGCGGCGCGGTGGAACGGGTCTCCGACGCCGCCGGCGCCGGCGTCTGGGGTCTGGTCAGGTCGGCACAGTCCGAGTATCCGGGGCGTTTCGTCCTGGTGGACCTGGACGACGCGCCCGCCTCGGTCGAGGCGCTGCCCGCCGCACTCGCCACCGGCGAGCCCCAACTCGCCCTGCGCGAGGGCACGGTGCGCCTGCCGCGCCTGACCCGCGCCCGCACGGGCACCGCCGATGCGCCGGTGTTGGCCGGGACGGTGTTGGTGACGGGCGGCACCGGAGCCCTGGGCTCCCTGGTGGCCCGCCACCTCGTCACCGAACACGGCGTCCGCCACCTGCTACTCACCAGCCGACGCGGACCCGACGCGCCCGGCGCGGCCGAACTCGTCGCCGAACTCACCGAGTTGGGCGCCGAAGTCACCGTGGCCGCCTGCGACGCCGCCGACCGCGATGCACTGGCCACACTGCTGGCCGACGTTCCCGACGAGCATCCGCTGACCGCCGTCATCCACACCGCCGGCATCCTCGACGACGGCATCCTCACCTCCCTCACCCCCGAACGACTCACCACCGTCCTACGGCCCAAGGTCGACGCCGCCTGGAACCTCCACGAACTCACCCGCGACCTCAACCTCACCGCCTTCGTCCTCTTCTCCTCCATCGCCGGCACCCTCGGCAGCGCCGGACAAGCCAACTACGCCGCAGCCAACGCCTCGCTGGACGCCCTCGCCCACCACCGCCACACCCACAACCTGCCCGCCACCTCCCTCGCCTGGGGCCTGTGGAACACCGACGGCAGCGACATGGCCAGCGACCTCTCCGACGCCGACCGCGCCCGCATCCAACGCACCGGCCTCCGCCCCATCAACCCCGAACTCGGCCTCACCCTCCTCGACACCGCACTCACCACCCCCCACCCCACCCTGGTCGCCGCGCGGTTGGACCTGCCGACGCTCAGGAAGCAGCAGGCGGACGGCACCCTGCCGGGTCCGTTCCACGGGCTGCTGCCGACCCGCCGCTCCCGGTCCACGGGGGCGTCGACGACCGGCGCCTCCTCGGCGCCCGCGCTGCTCGCCCTGCTGGAGAACGCGGACGAGGCGGCCTACGGCAAGACCACCCTGGAGTTCGTGCGCGAGCAGATCGCGGCGGTCCTGGGGTACGCCTCGCCGGACCTGGTGGAGGACGAACGCGGCTTGATGGACATGGGCTTCGACTCGCTCACCGCCGTCGAGCTGCGCGGCCGGCTCAACGCGGCCACCGGGCTGCGCCTGCCGACGACGCTCGTCTTCGACTACCCGAGCGCGTTGGCCCTCGCCCAGGAGGTGAGGGACCGGCTGCTGGCGCAGCGGAAGCCAGCAGCCCCGCCGATCCTGGCCGAGCTGGACCGACTGGAGGCCGCGATCAACGACCTGGCCGGCGCCGACGCGACGGCCGGGGCCGCGCCACCGGCCGAGATCTCCGAACGCGTCACGGCGCTGCTGCGGAAGTGGCAGGGCCTGACCGGCGGCGACCCGAGCGACCCACTGGGCGCGGACCTCGACGGGGCGACCGACGAGGAACTCTTCGACGTACTTGACAGCGAACTCGACGACCACAGCACGGGGAGTGACCTCTGATGGCGGCACAGGATGACAAGCTGCGCGACTATCTGAAGCGGGCCACGATCGACCTGAGGCACACCCGCCAGCAGCTTCGCGCCGCCGAGGCGCGAGAGCGCGAGCCGATCGCGATCGTCTCGCTGGCCTGCCGTTTCCCCGGCGACGTGAACACGCCGGAGGCCCTGTGGCGCCTCGTGGTGGACGAGGTGGACGCGGTCACCGAGTTCCCGGAGAACCGTGGCTGGGACCTGGAGAACCTGTACGACCCGGACCCCGACCACCCCGGCACCTCGTACACCCGGCACGGCGGATTCCTGCACGACGCCGGCGAGTTCGACCCCGCGTTCTTCGGCATGAGCCCCCGCGAGGCGCTGGCCACCGACCCACAGCAGCGCCTGCTGCTGGAAACAGCCTGGGAGGCCATCGAACGCGCCGGCATCGCGCCGCCGTCCCTGCGCGGCAGCCGCACCGGCGTCTTCGCCGGCGTCATGTACAACGACTACGCCTCCCGACTCCAGCCGATGCCGGCGGAGTTCGAGGGGTACCTCGGCAGCGGCAGCGCGGGCAGCGTGGCCTCCGGCCGCGTCGCCTACACCTTCGGACTGGAAGGCCCGGCCGTCACCGTCGACACGGCGTGCTCCTCCTCGCTGGTGGCGCTGCACCTGGCGGCGCAGGCGCTCCGCTCCGGCGAGTGCACCCTGGCCCTCGCGGGCGGCGTGACGGTGATGGCGACGCCCAACAGCTATGTGGAGTTCAGCCGGCAGCGCGGCCTGGCCCCCGACGGGCGCTGCAAGCCGTTCGCGGCCGGCGCCGACGGGGTGGGCTGGGCGGAGGGCGTCGGGCTCGTCGTGTTGGAGAAGCTGTCCGACGCGGAAGCCAACGGGCACCCGATCCTCGCCGTCATCCGGGGCAGCGCGATCAACCAGGACGGCGCCAGCAGCCAACTCACCGCGCCCAACGGCCCGTCGCAGGAACGCGTCATCCAACAGGCATTGGCCAACGCGCGGTTGAAGCCCGGCGATGTGGACGCGGTGGAGGCGCACGGCACGGGAACGACGCTGGGCGACCCGATCGAGGCCCAGGCGCTGCTGGCGACCTACGGGCAGGACCGGGACGCCGAACGGCCGCTCTGGCTCGGTTCGGTGAAGTCCAACATCGGCCACACCCAGGCCGCCGCCGGCATCGCCGGCGTCATCAAGATGATCGAAGCGATGCGGCACGGCGTGCTGCCCAAGACCCTGCACGTCGACCAGCCGTCGGAGCACGTCGACTGGGACGCCGGCGCGGTCTCGCTGTTGACCGAGGCCCGGCCGTGGCCGGAGGCCGACCGGCCCCGGCGTGCCGCCGTCTCCTCCTTCGGCATCAGCGGCACCAACGCGCATCTGATCCTGGAGCAGGCGCCGGAGCCGGAGGAGGTTTCCGAGTCTGAGCCGGAGCCCGGTCTGCCGGTGCTGCTGTCGGCCAAGTCGCCGCAGGCGCTCGCCGACCAGGCCGCCCAGCTTGCCTCACACCTGGAAACCCACCCCGAACTGGAGCCGGCCGAGGTCGCCGCCGCCCTCGCGGGACGGGCCCACTTCGAGCACCGGGCGGGCGTTGTCGCGGAGTCCCGAGAGGACCTGATCGCCGGGCTGCGGGCGTTGGTCGAGGGCTCCGACTCCCCGCACCTGGTGCGCGGCGAGGCACCCCGCCGCCCCGGCAAGATCGCGTTCCTCTACTCCGGCCAGGGCAGCCAACGCGCCGGCATGGGACGAGAGTTGTATGCCTCCTATCCGGTCTTCGCCGAAGCGTTCGACGCCGCCTGTGCGGCCTTGGACCCGCACCTGCCGCAGCCGTTGAAGCCGATCGTCTTCAGCGAACCCGACACCCCGGCAGCCGAACTACTGCACACCACGCAGTACACCCAACCCGCCCTCTTCGCCTTCCACACCGCCCTCCACACACTGATCACCCACCACGGCATCACCCCCGACTACCTCACCGGCCACTCCCTCGGCGAGATCACCGCCGCCCACCTCGCCGGTGTGTTGTCGTTGGAAAACGCCGCCACTCTCGTGACCACCCGGGCGCGCCTCATGCAACAGGCCACCCCCGGCGGCCACATGATCAGCATCGACACACCACACGACCACCCGACCGTTCAGCGTCACCTGACCGACCGGCCCGATGGGTTGGCGATCGCGGCCATCAACACCGCCGACAGCGTGGTCGTTGCCGGAGACGCCGAAGCCTGCGAAACACTCGTCACGCAGTTGACCGAGGAAGGCATCCGCACCCGGCGGTTGAAGGTCTCCCACGCCTTCCACTCCCCCCACATGGAATCGGTCCTCGACGACTTCCAGACAACCGCAGCGACGCTCACCTACCAGCCACCCTCGATCCCGGTGGTGTCGAACACCACCGGCGAGATCGCCACCACCGAACAACTCACCGACCCCGCCTACTGGACCCAGCACATCCGCAACACCGTCCACTACCACCAAACCATCCAGACCCTCAACCAGCACCACACCACCCAGTTCGTTGAGATCGGACCCGACACCACCCTCACCACCCTCACCACCACCCAAACCACCGCCACCACCACACCCACCCAACGACCCAACCAACCCCAAACCACCACCTACACCCACACCCTCGCCACCCTCCACACCACCGGCCACACCCCCACACCACCCCACAACCACCACACCCCCCTCCCCACCTACCCCTTCCAACACCACCACTACTGGCTCCACCCCACCACCACGGCCAATCCCGCCAGCCTGGGCCTGGCCACCGCCGCCCACCCGCTCCTCAGCGCGGCCATTCATCTGGCCGACTCGCAGGGCACGCTCTTCACCGGTCAGCTGTCCCTGACCACCCACCCCTGGCTCGCCGACCACACCATCAACAACACCACCCTCCTCCCCGGCGCAGCCTTCGTCGACCTCGCCCTCCACGCCGCCCACCACACCAACACCCCCACCATCACCGAAC
>NZ_VDLZ02000038.1:0-1062 GCF_006334905.2 Streptomyces sp. 3MP-14 | reverse complement strand
TGTATTGATCACGAGCGTTGTTGACACTGGTCACAGTGGTTGGGGCTTGAGCATGACGAAGACCTCCGATGTGGTGGAGCTGTCTAGGACTGCACCGCATGGAGGTCTTCGTGTCCCACCGTAATGCCCGGCTGACGGTTCATGGCAGGCGGCTGTTGGTCGAGCGGGTCTGCTCCGGTCGTCCCGTCGCCCATGTGGCCGCCGAAATGGGGGTCTCCCGCGCGACCGCCCACAAGTGGGTCCGCCGGTGGAGGGCGGAAGGCGAAGCCGGCCTGGCCGACAGGCCCAGCCGTCCGCACACCACTCCCCACCGTGTCGCCGCGGCCCTGGAAACCCGCGTCATCGCATTGCGCACCGCCCGCAAACTCGGCCCGGCCCGCATCGGCCCCATCCTCGGCCTGCCCACCTCCACGGTGCACCGCATCCTGACCCGACACGGTCTCAACCGACTCGCCTGGCTGGACCGGCCCACCGGCCAGGTGATCCGCCGATACGAACGCGAACGGCCCGGCGAACTGCTCCACGTCGACGTGAAAAAACTCGGCCGCATCCCCGACGGCGGCGGATGGCGCGTCCACGGCCGCCAGGCATCCCGCACCACCAAGACGGGCGTCGGATACGACTACATCCACTCCGCCATCGACGACCACACCCGCCTGGCTTACAGCGAGGTCCACACGGACGAGAAAGCCCCCACCTGCGCCGCCTTCCTCCGCCGGGCCGCGACCTGGTTCGCCAGCGTGGGCATCGACCGCATCGACCGCGTCATGACCGACAACGCCTGGGCCTACCGCAAGAGCCTCGCCTGGCGTGACGCCCTGACCGACCTCGGCGCGACCGGCAAACTCACCCGCGCCTACCGCCCACAGACCAACGGCAAAGTCGAACGACTCAACCGCACCCTGCTCGACGAATGGGCCTACCTCCGCCCCTACACCACCAACACCGAACGAACCGCCGCACTGACCGACTACCTCCACACCTACAACTACCATCGCTCCCACACCGCACTCGGAGGCCAACCACCCATCAGCCGCGTAAACAACCCTGCAGGCCAATACA
>NZ_VDLZ02000037.1:0-1482 GCF_006334905.2 Streptomyces sp. 3MP-14 | reverse complement strand
CTTGGGTTCAAGGGGTCGTCGCAACACCACTTGGTTTCAGGTGGTGAGTAGATCACGTAGACGCTCGGCTGGGGTATCCCAGCCGAGCGTCTTGCGTGGGCGGCCGTTGAGTTCCTGGGCGACGTGTTCGAGGTCTTCGGGACTGTGGACACTCAGGTCGGTGCCCTTCGGGAAGTACTGTCGGAGCAGCCCGTTCGTGTTCTCGTTCGAGCCGCGTTGCCAGGGCGAGGCCGGGTCGCAGAAGTAGACGGGCATGCCGGTGGCCATGCTGAACTGCTTGTGGCGTGCCATCTCGCTGCCCTGGTCCCAGGTGAGGGAGCCGCGCAGGTGGTCGGGCAGGGTCTGGATGGTGTGGACGAGGCCGTCGCGGACGGTCTCGGCGTCGTGGGCTCCGCCGGGCAGGTGGACCAGCATGGTGTAGCGGGTACTGCGCTCGACCAGGGTGGCGATCGCGGAGCGCCCGCCCGCGCCGATGATCAGGTCGCCTTCCCAGTGCCCGGGCACGGCCCGGTCCTCGGCGGCGGCGGGACGGTCCCTGATCATCACCATCGGATCGATGAACCGTGGGGTGCGCCGCTCGGGGTCCCGGCGTGGTTTGCGCCGGGTCCGGCCGGAACGGATGGCTGCCTGCACTTCCCGCTTCAGGCCGCCGCGGGCCTGGTAATACAGCGCCTGGTAGATCGTCTCCACGCTCACCCGCATGCTCTCGTCGTCGGGATGCTCCTTCAGTAGAGCGTGGCAGATCTGTTCCGGTGACCACCGCCGGCGCAGTCCGTCCTGGACGAAGCGGCGCAGCCGTCCCTCGCGCAGCAGTTTGCGCTCTTTGGGCCGGGGTCTGCGCGCGGCGGCTGCCCGGTGGGCGGCGTAGGGCTGGTAGCCCTCGCTGCCGGAGTTCGCGTCGATCTCCCGCTTGACCGTGCTCGCCGGCCGTCTCAGAGCACGCCCGATCGCCCGCAGCGAGTGGCCCGCCGCGCGCAGATCGTGGATCTTCTCGCGCTCGGCCAGTGTCAGAAACCGCGCATGCAGGTGCTTTTCCAGGGCTTGCAGGCCCACCGGTGCTGTGGTCACGCCGCCCATCGTGACGGTCCCGGTGGTGTAGTCGACACGGCGGCCGTCGGCGTAAGTGCGCGTGGTAGCGGTCTTCTTGACGCCCCAGTCCCAGTCCTTGGCCGTGCGCTCGTTCACACCGACCTGCCGGGCCGCCACCCGGCGTGCGACACCGGCGGCCCGGAGCCGCTCGTACTCGTCACGCCCGGGGTGCCGCCGCGGCAGGCGCACCGAGCTCCGTCCGGCCTTCCGGGCCCAGCCGAAGGCCGTGTTCTGGTTCACTCCCAGCTCACGCGCCACCACGGTCACGTTCCCCACGGCATCCAGCCGCGCAAGGAAACGCTCCCTCAACCCCGCAAGATCATCCCGTCCAACGGCCACGGTCCTCGCAACTCCCACAGATCGCGGGTGTTGCGAGGACCGTTAGAACCCAAG
>NZ_VDLZ02000036.1:0-1482 GCF_006334905.2 Streptomyces sp. 3MP-14 | reverse complement strand
TTCACAGTGGACGCGAGCATCTATGGACAAGCCCTCGGCCTATTAGTACCGGTCAACTCCACCCATCACTAGGCTTCCATCTCCGGCCTATCAACCCTGTCGTCTACAGGGAGCCTTACCCCATCAAGTGGGTGGGAGTCCTCATCTCGAAGCAGGCTTCCCGCTTAGATGCTTTCAGCGGTTATCCCTCCCGAACGTAGCCAACCAGCCATGCCCTTGGCAGAACAACTGGCACACCAGAGGTTCGTCCGTCCCGGTCCTCTCGTACTAGGGACAGCCCTTCTCAAGACTCCAACGCGCGCAGCGGATAGGGACCGAACTGTCTCACGACGTTCTAAACCCAGCTCGCGTACCGCTTTAATGGGCGAACAGCCCAACCCTTGGGACCAACTCCAGCCCCAGGATGCGACGAGCCGACATCGAGGTGCCAAACCATCCCGTCGATACGGACTCTTGGGGAAGATCAGCCTGTTATCCCCGGGGTACCTTTTATCCGTTGAGCGACGGCGCTCCCACAAGCCACCGCCGGATCACTAGTCCCTGCTTTCGCACCTGCTCGACCTGCCAGTCTCACAGTCAAGCTCCCTTGTGCACTTACACTCACCACCTGATAACCAACCAGGCTGAGGGAACCTTTGGGCGCCTCCGTTACCCTTTAGGAGGCAACCGCCCCAGTTAAACTACCCACCAGACACTGTCCCCGATCCGGATCACGGACCCAGGTTAGACATCCAGCACGATCAGAGTGGTATTTCAACAACGACTCCACCCACACTGGCGTGCGAGCTTCACAGTCTCCCACCTATCCTACACAAACCGAACCGAACACCAATATCAAGCTATAGTAAAGGTCCCGGGGTCTTTCCGTCCTGCTGCGCGAAACGAGCATCTTTACTCGTACTGCAATTTCACCGGGCCTATGGTTGAGACAGCCGAGAAGTCGTTACGCCATTCGTGCAGGTCGGAACTTACCCGACAAGGAATTTCGCTACCTTAGGATGGTTATAGTTACCACCGCCGTTTACTGGCGCTTAAGTTCCCAGCTTCACCACACAAGTGCAGCTAACCAGTCCCCTTAACGTTCCAGCACCGGGCAGGCGTCAGTCCGTATACATCGCCTTACAGCTTCGCACGGACCTGTGTTTTTAGTAAACAGTCGCTTCTCGCTAGTCTCTGCGGCCACCCCCAGCTCCAACCGTAAAGGCCTTCACCAGAAGCGGCCCCCCTTCTCCCGAAGTTACGGGGGCAATTTGCCGAGTTCCTTAACCATAGTTCACCCGAACGCCTCGGTATACTCTACCTGACTACCTGAGTCGGTTTCGGGTACGGGCCACCATGAAACATCGCTAGAGGCTTTTCTCGACAGCATAGGATCATCCACTTCACCACAATCGGCTCGGCATCAGGTCTCACCCTCAATGAGCAGCGGATTTACCTACCACTCGGGCCACACCCTTACCCCGGGAATAACCACCACCCGGG
>NZ_VDLZ02000034.1:0-3472 GCF_006334905.2 Streptomyces sp. 3MP-14 | reverse complement strand
CACCAACACCACCACCACACTCCACCTCACCGACCCCACCGGCACCCCCATCGCCACCATCGAAAACCTCACCCTCCGCACCCTCACCACCCCCCAACCCACCACCCCCCACCACAACACCCTGCTGCGACCCGAGTGGCTGGCGGTGCCGGTGGTCGAGGGTGCGGCGGCCGATGAGCCGGTGGTCGTGCTGGGTGACGCGTCGTCGCCGGTGGCCGAGGCGCTGACGGCCGGTGCCCACCCGGACCTCGCCTCGTTGGCCGAGGCCGTCCGCGCGGGCGAAGGCCCGGCGCCGGCGCTGGTGTTCGCGCCCGTGGCCGAGGGGCCGAACGTCGTGGCGGACGCCCTGGCCCTGGCGCAGGAGTGGATCGCGCTGGAGGACTCCCTTCCCGACGCGCGGCTGGTGCTGCTGACGGAGGGCGCGATCGCCGCCGTGGACGGCGACGCGGTCGTCCGGCCCGAGGCGGCCGGCGTGTGGGGCCTGGTCCGCTCGGCCCAGGCGGAGCACACGGGCCGGTTCGCGGTCGTGGACACGGACGGCGAGCCGTCGTCCCTGCGGGTGCTGCCCGCCGCGTTGGCTTTGGACGAGCCGCAGTTGGCGCTGCGGGCGGGGCAGCCGTATGCCTTCCGGCTGGTGCGGGGCGGCGGCGAGGCGGTCGATGCGCCGGTGTTGGCCGGGACGGTGTTGGTGACGGGCGGCACCGGAGCCCTGGGCTCCCTGGTGGCCCGCCACCTGGTCACCGAACACGGCGTCCGCCACCTGCTGCTCACCAGCCGACGCGGACCCGACGCACCCGGCGCGGCCGAACTCGCCGCCGAACTCACCGAGTCGGGCGCCGAGGTCACCATCGCCGCCTGCGACACCGCCGACCGCAACGCCCTGGCCGCACTCCTGGCGGACATCCCCACCGAGCATCCGCTGACCGCCGTCATCCACACCGCCGGCATCCTCGACGACGGCATCCTCACCTCCCTCACCCCCGAACGACTCAGCGCGGTCCTACGCCCCAAGGTCGACGCCGCCTGGAACCTCCACGAACTCACCCGCGACCTCAACCTCACCGCCTTCGTCCTCTTCTCCTCCATCGCCGGCACCCTCGGCAGCGCCGGACAAGCCAACTACGCCGCCGCCAACGCCTCGCTGGACGCCCTCGCCCACCACCGCCACACCCACAACCTGCCCGCCACCTCCCTCGCCTGGGGCCTGTGGAACACCGACGGCAGCGACATGGCCAGCGACCTCTCCAACGCCGACCGCGCCCGCATCCAACGCACCGGCCTCCGCCCCATCAACCCCGAACTCGGCCTCACCCTCCTCGACACCGCACTCACCACCCCCCACCCCACCCTCGTTCCCACGCCGTTGGACCTGCCCTCGCTGCGGGCGATGGCCGCCGCCGGCACGCTGCCGAGCGCGTTCCGCGCGCTGGTGCGCGTCCCACGCGCGCAGGCCGCCGCCGCGAACGCGCCGGCGGTCCGGGGCGACGGCGGGCTGGCCGGGCAGTTGGCGGGGCTGGATCGCGCGGGCCAGGAGGCGTTCCTGTTGGACCTGGTGCGCGCCCAGGTGGCGCGCGTGCTCGGGCACGCCTCGCCGGCGGGCATCGACGCCGATGCGCCGTTCGAGGAGCTGGGCTTTGACTCGCTCACCGCCGTCGAGCTGCGCAACGGCCTCAACGCGGCCACCGGGCTGCGCCTGCCCTCGACGCTCGTCTTCGACTATCCGACGCCGGCCGTGCTGGCGGGGCAGCTGCTGACCGAGCTGGTCGGGGAGAAGGCGAACGCGGTCGCCACCGTGGTCGCCGCGCCCGGCGCGGTGGACGAGCCGGTGGCGATCGTCGGCATGGCGTGCCGCTTCCCCGGCGGCGCGACCACGCCCGAGGAGCTGTGGGCGCTGGTGGCGGACGGGATCGATGCCGTCACCGAGTTCCCGGAGAACCGTGGTTGGGACCTGGCCAACCTCTACGACCCGGACCCCGACCACCCCGGCACGTCCTACACCCGGCACGGCGGATTCCTGCACGACGCCGGCGAGTTCGACCCCGCGTTCTTCGGCATGAGCCCCCGGGAGGCGCTGGCCACCGACCCGCAGCAGCGGCTGCTGCTGGAGACCGCGTGGGAGGCCGTTGAGCGGACCGGGATCGACCCGACGTCGTTGCGGGGCAGCCGTACCGGGGTCTTCGCGGGCCTGATGTACCACGACTACGCCCCGCGCCAGCCCCATGTCCCCGAGGACATCGAGGGCTATCTCTCCACGGGAACCACAGGGAGCGTGGCAACGGGACGCATCTCCTACACCTTCGGCCTCGAAGGCCCCTCCGTCACCGTCGACACCGCCTGCTCCTCCTCGCTGGTCGCCCTGCACCTGGCGGCCCAGGCGCTGCGCTCCGGCGAGTGCTCGCTGGCGCTGGCCGGCGGGGCCACGGTGATGGCGACGCCCAACAGCTTCATCGAGTTCAGCCGCCAGCGGGGCCTGGCCCCCGACGGCCGCTCCAAGTCCTTCGCCGCCGGCGCCGACGGCGTCGCCTGGGGCGAGGGCGTCGGGCTGGTCGTGCTGGAGAAGCTGTCCGACGCGGAACGGAACGGGCACCGCGTGTTGGGTCTGATCCGGGGCAGCGCGGTCAACCAGGACGGCGCCAGCAACGGCCTCACCGCGCCCAACGGCCCCTCCCAACAGCGCGTGATTCGGCAGGCGTTGGCCAACGCGCGGCTCGAACCGGGTGACGTGGACGCGGTGGAGGCGCACGGCACGGGAACGACGCTGGGCGACCCGATCGAGGCCCAGGCGCTGCTGGCCACCTACGGCCAGGACCGCGACGCCGAACGGCCGCTGTGGCTGGGCTCGTTGAAGTCGAACATCGGCCACACCCAGGCCGCCGCCGGCATCGCCGGCGTCATCAAGATGGTCGAAGCCATGCGGCACGGCGTGCTGCCCAAGACCCTGCATGTCGACCGACCATCCGACCATGTCGACTGGGAGGCCGGCGCGGTCGCGTTGCTCACCGAGCCACAGCCCTGGCCGGAGGCCGAACGCCCCCGCCGCGCCGCCGTCTCCTCCTTCGGCATCAGCGGCACCAACGCCCACATCATCCTCGAACAGGCCCCGCCAACCGAGGAGACCCACACGCCCGAGGCCCAACCCGGCCTGCCCGTCCTGCTGTCGGCCAAGTCGCGGGAGGCGTTGGCCGATCAGGCCACGCGACTGCTGACCCACCTGGAACGTGAACCCGAGCTGACCCCGGCCACCCTCGCACCCGCACTCATCCACCGCACCCACTTCGACCACCGCGCCGGCATCATCGCCCACACCCGCGACGAACTCCTCACCGGCCTCACCGCACTAGCCACCGGACAAGAACACACCACCCTCATCACCGGCACCCCCACCCCCGGCAAAACCGTCTTCATCTACCCCGGCCAAGGCTCCCAATGGCCCGGCATGGGCGCCCAACTCGCCCAAACACACCCCACCTTC
>NZ_VDLZ02000033.1:0-4498 GCF_006334905.2 Streptomyces sp. 3MP-14 | reverse complement strand
CACCAACACCACCACCACACTCCACCTCACCGACCCCACCGGCACCCCCATCGCCACCATCGAAAACCTCACCCTCCGCACCCTCACCACCCCCCAACCCACCACCCCCCACCACAACACCCTGCTGACGGTGGACTGGGACGCGCTGCCCTCCGTTCCGGAGCCGCCGCGTGCCTCCTGGGCCGTGCTCGACGGTCGGCGGTCGGGGCTGGGCGGGCGGCTGGCCGGCGTCGAAGAGGTCACTGACGTCGCGGAGTTCGCCGAGCTGACCGGCGCCGCGCCGGACGTGCTGCTCCTCGCGGCGCACGGGAACGACGACCCGGCCGACGAGCACGGCGCCGAGGCCCGCCACGCCGGCGTGGCCGCCGTGTTGGAGGTCGTGCGCACGTGGCTGGCCGACGAACGGTTCGCCACGACGCGGCTGGTCGTGGCGACCCGGCACGCCGTGCGGGTCGGCCCGCAGGACGAGGTGGTACCGGCCCGCGCCGCGGTGTGGGGCCTGGTCCGCTCGGCCCAGGCCGAACACCCTGGCCGTCTCGTCCTGGTGGACCTCGACGACCAGGACGCGTCGTGGGCCGCGCTGCCCGGGCTGCTGGCCGGGGACGGGGAGCAGTTCGCGCTCCGCGCCGGCACCGCGCACGTTCCCCGGCTGGGCCGGGTCGCGGGGCGGGGCGAACTGGCCGTGCCGGAAGGCGTGGACTGGCGGCTCGACGTGACCGAGCCGGGCACCCTGGACAGCGTGGCGCTGCTGCCACGGCCGGAGGGCGACCGGGAGTTGCTGCCGCACGAGGTGCGGATCGAGGTCCGCGCGGCGGGCGTCAACTTCCGCGATGTGCTGATCTCGCTGGGCATGTACCCGGGCGAGGCGCTGCTCGGCAGCGAGGGCGCGGGCATCGTGGTGGAGACGGGCTCCGGGGTCGCGGGGCTGCGACCCGGTGACCGGGTCATGGGGCTGTTCTCGGACGGCGCCGGCCGGGAGTCGGTGACGGACCACCGGCTGGTGACGCCGATCCCGGCGGGCTGGAGCTTCGCGCAGGCGGCGGCGACGCCGATCGTCTTCCTCACCGCCTACTACGGGCTGGTGGACCTGGCGAAGCTGCGCGCGGGCGAGTCGCTGCTGGTGCACGCGGCGGCCGGCGGCGTCGGCATGGCGGCGGTGCAGCTGGCTCGTCATCTGGGGGCCGAGGTGTTCGGCACCGCGAGCACGGGCAAGTGGGGCACGCTGCGGGAGCTGGGGCTGCCGCAGGAGCGGATCGCCAACTCGCGGACGCTGGACTTCGCCGACGAGTTCCTGGCCGCGACCGAGGGGCGCGGCGTCGATGTGGTGCTGGACTCGCTGGCGCGGGAGTTCGTGGACGCGTCGTTCCGGCTGCTGCCGCGCGGCGGGCGGTTCCTGGAGATGGGCAAGACCGACATCCGGGACCCGGAGCGGGTCGCCGCCGACTTCCCCGGCGTCGCGTACCAGGCGTTCGACCTGATGGAGGCGGGCGCCGAGCGCATCCAGGAGATGCTGGTCGCGCTGGTGGAGCTGTTCGAGCGGGGCGTGCTCCGGCCGCTGCCCGTCACGGCGTGGGATGTGCGGCAGGCGGCCGACGCGTTCCGGTATCTGAGCCAGGCCCGGCATGTGGGGAAGGTCGTGCTGACGGTGCCCCGGCCGCTGGACCGGGCGGGCACGGTGCTGGTGACGGGCGGCACGGGCTCGTTGGGCTCGCTGGTGGCCCGGCACCTGGTGGCCGAACACGGCGTGCGGCACCTGCTGTTGACCAGCCGGCGTGGCTCCGAGGCGCCGGGCGCGGGTGAACTGGTCGCCGAACTGACCGAGTTGGGCGCCGAGGTGACGGTGGCCGCCTGCGACGCGGCCGACCGCGACGCGTTGGCGGCGCTGCTGGCGGGCGTTCCCGACGCGCACCCGCTGACGGCAGTCGTGCACACCGCCGGCGTGCTCGACGACGGGACGGTGGCGGCGATGACGCCGGCGCAGCTCAACGGGGTGTTGCGGGCGAAGGCCGACGCGGCGTGGCATCTCCACGAGCTGACGCGGGACGCCGACCTGGCGGAGTTTGTGCTGTTCTCCTCGCTGGCGGGCACGCTGGGCGGCCCGGGCCAGGCCAACTACGCGGCCGCCAACGCCTATCTGGACGCGCTGGCGCAGCTGCGGCGCCGTGCCGGGCTGCCGGCGGCCTCGCTGGTGTGGGGGCTGTGGGACAACCCCGACGGCATGACGGGCGGCCTCGGCGAGGTGGACCTGGCCCGGATGCGGCGCGGCGGGCTGCTGCCGCTGGACTCCGCGTTGGGGCTTGCGCTGTTCGACGCGGCGCGGGCCCAGGCCCGGGCGGTGCCGGTGCTGGTGCGACTGGACCGGGCGGCGCTGCGCGCCGGCGCCGAGGCCGGGACGGTGGCGCCGATGCTGCGGGCACTGGCCGGCACGCCGCCGCGCCGGGCCGCCACCTCGGCCGGCGGGGCCGGCGCGGCGGGCGGGGCGGGCGGGGCGAAGGGCGGCGAGGCCGCCCTGGTCGCCCGGCTCGGCGCGCTCGCGCCGGCCGAACAGCGGGAGCAGGTGCGGGATCTGGTGCGGGAGCAGGCGGCCGCCGTGTTGGGGCACACGTCCCTGGAGGCGATCGACCCGGCCAAGTCGTTCGGCGACCTGGGCTTCGACTCGCTGGCCTCGGTCGAGCTGCGCAACCGGATGACGGCCGCGACCGGGCTCCAGCTGCCGGTCACCGTGGTCTTCGACTATCCGACGGCCGACGCGATGGGCGCGTTTGTGCTCGGGGAGCTGATCGAGAGCGCCACCGTTACGGCAGCGCCGGCGGCCCGGGCGGAGACGGCGGCGAGCGACGAGCCGATCGCGATCGTCTCGATGGCCTGCCGCTTCCCCGGCGACGCGAGCACGCCCGAGGAGTTGTGGCGGGTCGTGCTCGACGGCGTGGACACCATCGCCGACTTCCCCACCGACCGTGGCTGGGACCTGGAGAACCTCTACGACCCGGACCCGGACCACCCGGGCACCTCGTACACGCGGCACGGCGGATTCCTGTACGACGCGGGCGAGTTCGACGCGGAGTTCTTCGGGATCAGCCCGCGTGAGGCCATCGCGATGGACCCGCAGCAGCGGCTGCTGTTGGAGACCTCCTGGGAGGCCGTCGAGCGCGCCGGGATCGACCCGACGTCGTTGCGGGGCAGCCGCACCGGGGTCTTCGCCGGCGTGATCGCGGGCGACTACGCCTCGCAGCTCGGCCACATACCGGACGACCTGGCGGGCTATCTCTCGACGGGAACGACGGGCAGCGTGGCGACCGGCCGTATCTCCTACACGTTCGGCCTTGAGGGGCCGGCGATCACGGTGGACACGGCGTGCTCGTCGTCGCTGGTGGCGCTGCACCTGGCGGCGCAGGCGCTGCGCTCGGGCGAGTGCTCGCTGGCGCTGGCGGGTGGCGTGACGGTGATGGCGACGCCCAACAGCTTCATCGAGTTCAGCCGCCAGCGGGGCCTGGCGCCCGACGGGCGCTGCAAGGCGTTCGCGTCGGGCGCGGACGGCACGGGCTGGGGCGAGGGCGTCGGGATGGTGCTGTTGGAGAAGCTGTCCGACGCGGAAGCCAACGGGCACCGGGTGCTCGCCGTGATCCGGGGCAGTGCGGTCAACCAGGACGGCGCCAGCAGCCAGCTGTCGGCGCCGAACGGTCCTTCCCAACAGCGGGTGATCCGGCAGGCGTTGGCCAACGCGCGGCTTGAGCCGGCGGATGTGGACGCGGTGGAGGCACATGGCACGGGAACGACGCTGGGTGACCCGATCGAGGCGCAGGCGCTGCTGGCCACCTACGGCCAGGGCCGCGACGCCGAACGGCCGCTGTGGCTGGGCTCGTTGAAGTCGAACATCGGTCACACGCTGGCGGCGGCGGGCGTCGCGGGCGTCATCAAGATGGTGCAGGCGATGCGGCACGGCGTGCTGCCCAAGACGCTGCATGTGGACCGGCCTTCGGAGCATGTGGACTGGTCCTCGGGCACGGTCGCGCTGTTGACCGAGGCCCGGCCGTGGCCGGAGGCCGGGCGGCCCCGGCGTGCGGCGGTGTCGTCGTTCGGGATCAGCGGCACCAACGCGCATCTGATCCTGGAGCAGGCGCCGGAGCCGGAGCCCGTTGCCGAGTCGGCTGTCGCGCCTGAGCCGGGGCTGCCGGTGTTGTTGTCGGCCAAGTCGCGGGAGGCGTTGGCCGATCAGGCCACGCGACTGCTGACCCACCTGGAACGTGAACCCGAGCTGACCCCGGCCACCCTCGCACCCGCCCTCATCCACCGCACCCACTTCGACCACCGCGCCGGCATCATCGCCCACACCCGCGACGAACTCCTCACCGGCCTCACCGCACTAGCCAACGGACAAGAACACACCACCCTCATCACCGGCACCCCCACCCCCGGCAAAACCGTCTTCATCTACCCCGGCCAAGGCTCCCAATGGCCCGGCATGGGCGCCCAACTCGCCCAAACACACCCCACCTTC
>NZ_VDLZ02000032.1:0-4845 GCF_006334905.2 Streptomyces sp. 3MP-14 | reverse complement strand
CGTCGATCCCCGCCGACGCGGACGTCATCACCGCCTCGGTCCGCAGCGGATTGATCTCCGACACCGACCCCACAAACGTGGTCTTACCCACGCCGAACCCACCCGCGATCACGATCTTCGCGGACGTGGTCGAACGGGACGGCGCGGAGAGACCCGCCTCGTTAGAGCTTGCGAAGTCCACTGAGCACCCTTTCGAGCAGTGTCACATCTGGCTGACCGCCGGGCTCCCCGTCATGGCCCGGCTGATGGATGGCGACAAGCCCGGCCTCGGCCAAGTCGGCCACCAGAATCCGGGCGACTCCGAGCGGGATGGCGAGCAGCGCGGACACCTCGGCGACCGACTTGACCTCGTAGCACAGCTGGCAGATCCGTTGGTGCTCGGGCAGCTGCCCTTGCAGCCGCATCGGATCGGCGGTGGTCGACACCAGCGCCTCGATCGCCAACTGGTAACGCGGCCTGGTCCGGCCGCCGGTCATCGCGTACGGACGCACCAGCGGCTGTGGTGCCTCACCCTCCTGCGGACGGCGGCGGTTGCCGGCCCGGGGCACCGACCAGTCGTCGGCCGGGGCCGAGACGGTGGGCTCGGGGCGCCTTCGGGCGCCGGCGTCCGCCGAATGGGCGCTCCCGGACGGGGGCGTGGGGCGCGCCTCGGGGTGCGGTGCCCTCGGATGCGCGGGTGGCTCCGGCGCCGGACGGCGCTCGGGCGCCGGCCGCTGCTGTCCGCCGCTGGGCGCGGAGGGGAAGTTGAAGCGCCCCGGGCGCCCGCCGTCGTGCGGCTGCCCTGGGTACTCGTCACCGTATGGTCCGCCTAGGGGCGTTGCCACAATTCCTCCTCCGACTGCCTTCGCTGTCCACGGATACCGCGTTCACCGCCAAACCTCGTCCCCGCACCCTATGGTGCGCGGCCCCAATCCGCACACGGAGCCCGCTAGTTGAGCAGACTTCCCTGGAGTTCCGCACGCAGATCGGGCGTCAGGACCGTACCGGCACGATCCACCAACAACGCCATCTCATAACCCACCAGACCGATGTCGGCCTCCGGATGTGCCAACACCGCCAACGACGAACCATCCGAGATCGACATGATGAACAGGAACCCCCGCTCCATCTCCACCACCGTCTGGTTCACCGCACCACCCTCAAAGATCCGCGACGCACCAGCCGTCAACGACGTCAGCCCCGAGGCCACCGCCGCCAACTGATCCGCACGATCCCGCGGAAACCCCTCGGACAACGCCAGAAGAAGACCATCAGCGGACACCACCACCGTGTGCGACACCCCCGGGGTGTTCTCCACAAAGCTGGTGATCAACCAGTTGAGGTTCTGCGCCGCCTGGCTCATCGGGCTCACACTAACGCTCCTGCTCGTAGGTGTGACCGGGACCTTGGCCCCGTTCGTCGTTCTGCGCGTCGCGGCCCGCGCCGCGACCTTGCTGTACCCCGCGACGCAGGCTGCTCAGCCGACCACGGACATCCTTGGGGTCGCGGGAAACCTGCGGTCCACCGGGGGCGGACTCGGAGGAAGAGTGTTCCGTCAGATTGGCCTTGGGCACCCGCTTGGGCAACCCGGACGACGTGGTGCCGCCGGTGCGCTCCTCGCGGCGCGGCCCGCGCTCCCAACGCGGTGCCTCGGGCTGGGGTTCCAACCCCTGGCCCTGTGCCGTTTCCTCCTCGGGCCGCTGCTGGTGACGTGGTACACGACGGGGAAGCCCCTGGTCGGTCGCCGGGTCCCGATCAGCCCCAACCGGGCCCGCCGCAGGGAAGCCTACGCGCTGCGCGCCGTTCCCGGGACCATCCTGGCCCGAATCGGCGGCCCGCGAGAAGGCGTCGAACGAGGCTTGTTGGGAGTGGGACGCGGCGGTTCCGTAGCCGCCCTGCCACGTCCCTTCGGGGTTCCCACCTGCGGGGTACCCGTCGGCGGGCGGCAGTTGACCCTGGGGCGCCGGGGCCCGGTGCGCCGGCTGCGCCAGCGCGGCCCACTCGCCGTTGGGCGCGGCGGCCGGCCAACCGCCCTGCTGGGCCTGGCTCCAGTCGCCGTTCGCCGGCGCTGGGCCGGCGTCGGGTCGCGGTTCGGCGCGCAGGTCCAGGCGCATGGTGTCGCCTGGGTCGCTCGGGAGTTGGCCCCCTCCGGCCGCGCCGGCGGGCAGCTGCTGCGGCGCCGGCTGCGCCTCGACCGGGCGGGCGTCGGGGCGGGCGTCGGCGTAGCGCGAGTCGTCGAAGCCGAGTTCGGCGGCGGTACGCAGCCCGGCCTCGCGCTCGGCGGCCGAGATGCCGTCCTGGCGCATGATCCGGGAGACGGTGAACCGCTCCTCCTGCTCGGGGATCTGGCCCCCGCCGCCGTGGGTGATCGACTCGGGCAGCATCACCAGCGAGGTGGTGCCGGACTGCTCGCCGGATGGCCGAAGTTGGACCCTGATCCCGTGCCGGGAGGCCAGCCGGCCGACCACGAACAGGCCCATGCGCTGCGAGATCGCCGCGTCGACGGCCGGCGGGGCGGCGAGCCTGCGGTTGATCTCGGCGAAGTCCTCCTGGCTCAGCCCGATGCCCTTGTCGTGGATCTCGATCATGACCCGGGCGTCGGGCAGCCGGGTGGCGGTGACCCTGACCTTGGCGTGCGGCGAGGAGAAGCTGGTGGCGTTCTCCAGCAGCTCGGCCAGCAGGTGCACCAGGTCGTTGACGACCGCGCCGTGGATCTCGCACGGGGGAACGCCGGTGGTCTCGATGCGGCTGTAGTCCTCCACCTCGGAGGCGGCCGCGCGCAGCACGTCCACGAGCGGCACCGGCTGGTTCCACCGGTGCTCCAGCTCCTCGCCGGCCAGGACCAGCAGGTTCTCGCCGTTGCGCCGCATCCTGGTGGCCAGGTGGTCGAGCTTGAAGAGGTTCTCCAGCTGCTCGGGGTCGGCCTCGCGGGACTCCAGCTCGGAGATGAGGCCCAACTGGCGTTCGATGAGGCCCTGGTTGCGGCTGGAGAGGTTGGTGAAGATGGCGTTGACGTTGCCGCGCAGCAGCGCCTGTTCGGCGGCGAGCCGCACGGCCTCGCGGTGGACCTGGTCGAAGGCGCGGGCGACCTCGCCGATCTCGTCCCTGCTGGTGATGGGGATGGGCGTGACGGCGGTGTCCACCCGGCCCGGGTTGACCTGGGAGAGCTGGTCGACGACGGCGGGCAGGCGGCGGCCGGCGACCTCGAAGGCGGCGGCGCGCAGCCGGCGCATGTCCCGGCTCATCGAGCGGGCCATCAGGCCGGCGACGACGAAGGCGAGCAGCAGGGCGGCCAGCACGGCGGCCGAGTTGACGAACATCTCGGTGCGGGCCGTCGAGGCGACGTCGCCGGCCTCGGCCACCGCCGCGTCCACGAGGTCCTGCTCGATGTCGCGGTAGGCGTCGAACTCGGCGGTGGCGGAGGCGAACCACGCCTCGGGGGTCAGGCCCTGCGCCGCCAGCTCCTCCGGGCTCGCGCCCGAGCCGATCAGCTGGACCATCACCGGCAGGCTGTAGGCGTTGGGCGCCTCGACGGCGGCCTGCTGGCCGGCTTCGGAGAGCCGTTCCTCCAGCCGCTCGACGTCCTCAGGGGTGCCGGCCGAGCCGTACTCGGCCTTGGCGATCTCCTCCAGGTAGGCGTAGGAGCTGAACGCGGTGAGCTGGAGCTGGCGGGCGGAGTCGCCGGGTCCGGGGGCGACCAACAGGTGGGTGCCGATGGCGCGTTGCAGCGAGCTGGCCGCCTTGGAGAGCGAGACGGCGTAGACGGTGCGGCCGTAGGAGGTGAGGTTGTCGGTGCCGAGGCCCAGTTCGTTGGCGAACGACATCAGCGGGTGCTGGACCGCGACATAGCCCTCCTCGGTCTCCACCGCCGGGAGTTGCTCGGTGTAGGCGCGCTGGCGCAGCGCCTCCAGCTGCGGCTCGGCCTCGGTGACGCCCTCCATGCGGTGGCGGAGGCTCTCGGTGTGCGGGGCGTCCTCCCAGCGCGCGTAGAACTCGTCGCGCGCCGCGTTGGTGACCCGATGCGCCTCGCCCACGATCGACGCGTCGCGGTTGCCCTCCAGCAGCGGCTCGGCGGTGACGTCCCGCTCGTCGATCAGCGCGTGGGCGTACGCCGTGGAGGCGCGGACCAGTTCGGCTATGCGTTCGGCGTCCTGCGCCTCACGCCAGGTGGACTGGGAGGCGCTGACCCGCAGCCCCGCCAGCACCAGCGCGATGACCACGGGGATCATCAGGATCGCGTAGAGCTTGGTCGCCACCCGCCAGTTGCGCGGGGCGAACCGGGACCCGGTCGCCATCCCCGAGGGCACGCCGGACGGATCGGCGTCGCCCGGGCGGGCGTTGTGGGCGTCCTTCGCCTCCCCCGCGTCGCCCGGGTGGTCGGCCCCCGGGTTCGGGGGAGTCGCGCTGCTGCGGCTCACTGGCTATCTCACCTCTCGACAGTGACGGCCGACAGGGGCCGGCCGCCATGACTGTGGAGTCGTGTGGATTCCAGCACGCTTGGGGAAGAGTTTCCAATCCCCCCGGTCGTCCGTTTTCAGCCGAGACGAGGCACCCCAATTCGGGCATCGCACCTCAGAGGCGACATACGGTGGCGAACTCGCACGCGGAGCGAAACGGAACGCTTGCCACGCGTAGACATCGCGCGGGGGGACCATCGACCGAATCGTTACGAACTCCCGTGGGACGTGGGCGAGAACACAGGGCGAGCCAGCGGTGGCGGTCAGTGCAACCGGGCCAACAGGGCGTGTTCGACGAGGGTGATCAACGCGCTCTTCGCCTCCGCGCGATGCCGCGCGTCGGTCGTGATGATCGGCGCGTCAGGACCGATCTGCAACGCCTCCCGCACCTCCTCCGGAGAGTACGGCT
>NZ_VDLZ02000031.1:0-7593 GCF_006334905.2 Streptomyces sp. 3MP-14 | reverse complement strand
CGGACAAGAACACACCACCCTCATCACCGGCACCCCCACCCCCGGCAAAACCGTCTTCATCTACCCCGGCCAAGGCTCCCAATGGCCCGGCATGGGCGCCCAACTCGCCCAAACACACCCCACCTTCGCCCAAGCCCTCCACGACTGCACCGACGCCCTCCAACCCCACACCAACTGGAACCTCATCGACACCCTCAACCAACAGCCCGGCGCAGCCACCCTCGACCGCGTCGACGTCGTACAACCCGCCCTCTGGGCCATGATGATCGCCCTCACCCGCCTCTGGCAGCACCACGACATCCACCCCGACGCCGTCGTCGGCCACTCCCAAGGCGAAATCGCCGCAGCCCACATCGCCGGCGCCCTCACCCTCGAAGACTCAGCCAAAATCATCGCCCTCCGCTCCCAAGCCATCACCACCCTCACCCAACCCGGCGGAATGCTCTCCATCGCCCTCCCCGCCACCCACATCACCCCACTCCTCACCCACCACCCCGACCTACACATCGCCGCACTCAACTCCCCCACCAGCACCGTCATCGCCGGCAACCCCACCCAACTCGACACCCTCCAACAACACCTCACCACCCACGACATCCGACACCGACGCATCCCCGTCAACTACGCCTCCCACACCCCCCACGTCGAACCCCTCCAACAACCCCTCACCAACCTCCTCAAAAACATCCAACCCCAACCCGCCACCACCCCCTTCCACTCCACCGCCACCCCCACCAACCACCCCACCGACACCACCACCCTCACCGCCACCTACTGGTACACCAACCTCCGCCAACCCGTACAACTCCACCCCACCATCCTCAACCTCCTCAACACCGGACACACCCACTACCTCGAACCCAGCCCCCACCCCGGACTCACCACCCTCATCCAAGAAACCATCGACACCACCCCCCACCACGCCACCACCCACCACACCCTCCAACGCAACAACGACACCCCCACCCGCATCCACACCGCCCTCACCCACACCCACACCCACACCCACAACCCCACCTGGCACACCCCACCCACCACCCAACCCACCACCACCCCACCCACCTACCCCTTCCAACACCACCACTACTGGCTGACGGCCGACCAGGGCGTCACGGACGCCGCGCAGTTGGGCCTCGCGACCACCGGTCATCCGCTGCTGCCGGCGATGACCTCGCTGGGCGAGGACCGGGGACTGCTGCTGACCGGGCGGGTGTCGTTGGCGACGCACCCGTGGCTGGCGGACCACGCCGTCTCGGGAACGGTGATCCTGCCGGGGACCGGGCTGCTGGACCTGGCGTTGCACGCCGGGGAACGGGCGGGCGCGCCGCATGTCGAGGAGCTGACGCTGGAGGCGCCGCTGGTGCTGGCCGAGTCGGGTGGCCTCCACCTCCAGGTGGTCGTCGGCGGCGAGGACGAGCGGGGCGGCCGTTCCGTTGACGTCTACTCGCGCGCCGACGACGCCGAGCCCGACGTGCCGTGGACCCGGCACGCCACCGGCGCGTTGACGGCGACGGCCCCGGCGGGCGAGGCCGCGGAGCTGGCGGCCTGGCCGCCGCCTGGTGCCGAGCCGCTGGAACTGGACGGCGCCTACGAACGGTTGGCGGCCGGCGGCTATGTGTACGGGCCGATGTTCCAGGGTCTGAACGCCGCCTGGCGGGACGGGGACGACCTGTATGTCGAGGTCGCGCTGCCCGAGGACGTGGACCCGGAGGGGCACGCCGTGCACCCGGCGCTGCTCGACGCGGTGCTGCACGTGTTGGCGCTCCAGGAGTCGGGGGACGCGCCCCGGCTGCCCTTCTCCTGGTCGGGGGTCGCGCTGGAGGCCGTCGGGGCGACCGCCCTGCGGGCCCGGCTGCGGTCCGTGGACGAGGAGACGCTGACGCTGAGCCTGGCGGACACCGAGGGTCAACCGGTGGCGCGGGTCGAGGCGTTGACCGTGCGTCCGCTGCCCGGCGGCGGGCTCGGCGACGCCGCTCGCGACCGGCGGCGCAACCTGCTGGCCGTGGAGTGGCTGCCCGCGCAGGTCGCGGACGAGTCCGCGGTCCCCGGCGGCGGCTGGGCCGTCGTCGGGGCCCCCGAGGCGACGGCGCCGCTGGCGGCGGCGCTCCGCGAGGCGGGCGTGACGGTGGCGGAGCACCCGGAGGTGACGGCGCTTGCCGGTGGGGCGGCGCCCGACGGGGTGTTGTTCGCGGTGCCGGCCGCCGACCCGGCTCCCGACGCCTATGCCACGGAGGACGCCGACGCCGTGCCGCGCACCTACCGGGCGACGACCGAGCTGCTCGGCGCGCTGCGGGAGTCGCTGGCGACGGATGCCCTCGCCGAGGCGGCGCTGGTCGTGGTGACCCGGGGCGCGGTGGGCACGGGCGTCGGCGAGGAGGTGCGGGACCTGGCGGGCGCGGCCGTGTGGGGCCTCGTCAGGTCGGCGCAGTCCGAGCAGCCGGGCCGGCTGACGCTGCTGGACCTGGACGGGCGGGACGCCTCCTGGGGCGTGCTGGCCAACGCGCTGACGCTCGACGAGCCGCAGCTCGCGGTGCGGTTCGGCGCCCCGTTGGCGCCCCGGCTGGCCCGGGTGGCGTCGGACGGCGTGTTGGAGCCGCCGGCGGGCGAGGAGAACTGGCGGCTGGGGCTGACGATCTCCGGCGAGTTGGACAGCCTGTCGTTGGAGGCCGCTCCGCAACGGCCGCTGGCCGAGGGGCAGGTGCGGATCGCGGTCCGCGCCGGCGGCGTCAACTTCCGCGACGTTCTGCTGGCGCTGGGCATGGTGCCGGACGACGAGCGGCCACCGATCGGCGAGGGCGCGGGCGTCGTGCTGGAGGTCGGCCCGGGCGTGACCGGCCTGAAGCCGGGACAGCGGGTGATGGGGCTGCTGGCCGGCGGCCTGGGCCCGGTGACGGTGGCCGACCGACGGCTGGTCACGGCGATGCCGCCGGGGATGTCGTTCGCCGAGGCGGCGGGCGTTCCGGTGGTCTATCTGACGGCGTACTACGGGCTGCGGGACCTGGCCGGGATACGGTCAGGCGAGTCCCTGCTGGTGCACGCCGCGACGGGCGGCGTCGGCATGGCGGCGGTGCAGCTGGCCCGGCACTGGGGCGTCGAGGTGTTCGGCACCGCCAGCCCGGCGAAGTGGCCGACGCTGCGGGCCATGGGCCTGCCGGAGAGCCACATCGCCAACTCGCGGACCGTGGAGTTCTCCGAGCGGCTGCTCGCGGCGACCGAGGGCCGGGGCGTGGATGTGGTGCTCAACTCCCTTGCCGAGGACCGGGTTGAGGCGTCGCTGCGGCTGCTGCCGCGCGGCGGGCGGTTCCTGGAGATGGGCAAGACCGACATCCGCGACCCGGAGCAGGTGGCGGCGGACTTCCCCGGCGTCGCCTACCAGGCGTACGACGTGCTGGACGCGGGCCCCGAGCGGATCGCCGAGATGTTCGACGAGCTGGGCGAGCTGTTCGCGCGGGGCGTGCTGCGGCCGGCACCGGTGTCGGCGTGGGACGTGCGGCGGGCGCCGGAGGCGATCCGGCACCTCAGCCAGGCGCGGCACGTGGGCAAGGTGATCCTGACGGTGCCCCGGCCGCTGGACCCGGCGGGCACGGTGCTGGTCACCGGCGGCACCGGGGTGCTGGGCTCGCTGGTGGCCCGGCATCTGGTCGCGGAACACGGCGTGCGGCGCCTGCTGTTGACCAGTCGGCGCGGAACGGCCAGCCCCGGTGCGGAGAAGCTGGTCGCCGAGCTGGCGGAGTGGGGCGCCGAGGCCACGGTGGCCGCCTGCGACGCCGCCGACCGGGAGGCGCTGGCCGAGCTGCTGGCGACCGTTCCGGACGCGCATCCGCTGACGGGCGTGGTGCACGCGGCGGGCGTGCTGGACGACGGGTTGCTGGCGGCGATGACGCCGGAGCGGCTGGCCACGGTCCTGCGGCCCAAGGTGGACGCGGCCTGGAACCTGCACGAGCTGACGCGCGATCTGGACCTGTCCGCGTTCGTGCTGTTCTCCTCGCTGGCCGGGACGCTCGGCACGGCGGGCCAGGCCAACTACGCGGCGGCCAACGGCTTCCTGGACGGCCTGGCCCAGCACCGGCGGGCCCGGGGCCTGCCGGCCACGTCGATCGCCTGGGGCCTGTGGTCCGAGGCGAGCGCGATGACGGGCGAGCTGCGGGAGGAGGACCTGGCGCGGCTGGCACGCGGCGGGTTGCTGCCGCTGTCCTCCGAGGAGGGTCTGGAGCTGTTCGACGCGGCGGCCGGCTCGCACCGGGCGCAGCTGGTGGCGGCTCCGCTGGACGGCGGGGCCTTGGCCGCCGCCGCGACGCGCGGCGAACTCCCGCCGCTGCTGCGCGGGTTGGTGCGGGCGCCGGTGCGGCGGGTGGTGCGGGCGACGGCCGGTGACGGCCCCTCGCTCGCTGACCGGCTGCTGCGGGTGCCGGCCGCCGAGCAGCTGGCGCTGCTGGTGGACCTGGTGCGGACGAACGCCGCAGCCGTGCTGGGCCACCCGACGTCCGACGCGGTCGGCACGGACCTGGCGTTCAAGGACCTCGGGTTCGACTCGCTGACCGCCGTCGAGCTGCGGAACCGGCTGGGCAACACCACCGGGCTGCGCCTCCCCGTCGGCCTGGTCTTCGACCATCCGACGCCGGCCGCGTTGGCCGAGCACCTGCGGCGCCAGCTGGTGCCCGCCCAGGAGGCGACGGCCGCGTCCCTGCTGGACGAGCTGGACCGCCTGGAGTCCGCCGGAGCACCCGACCTGACGGACGCCGACACCCGGGCACGACTTGAGGAGCGCCTGGAGGCGTTCCTGCGCCAGCTGCGCGAGACGCAGCAGGCCGACCACCACCCCGCGCCCCAGGAGGAGGGCGTGACCGAGCGGCTGGGTGCCGCCTCGGACGACGAGATCTTCGAATTCATCGACAACGAACTCGGAATCTCGTGACCGAGATCCCTCGGACCCGACCGAAAGGTAGAGACGTCGCATGACCACCGAGACCACCAACGAGCAGAAGCTGCGGGACTACCTCAGGCGGGTCACCACCGACCTCGCCCAGACCCGGCAGAAGCTGCGCGAGATCGACGAGACGCGGCAGGAGCCGATCGCCATTGTGGGGATGGCCTGCCGGTTCCCCGGCGGTGCCGACAGCCCCGACGCGTTCTGGCGGCTCGTCGCCGAGGAGACCGACGCCATCTCGGAGTTCCCCACGGACCGTGGGTGGGACGTGGAGCGGCTGCATGACCCGGAGCTGAGCCGGCCGGGCACCACCTATGTCACGCGGGGCGGGTTCCTGCACGGCGCGGGCGAGTTCGACGCCGAGTTCTTCGGGATGGGCCCCCGGGAGGCGCTGGCCACCGACCCGCAGCAGCGGCTGCTGCTGGAGACCGCGTGGGAGACGTTCGAGGACGCCGGGATCGTCAACGACGTCAAGGGCAGCAGGACCGGGGTCTTCCTCGGGGTGATCGCGCAGGAGTACGCGCCGCGTGAGCCCGAGGGCCACGAGACCGTCGAGGGCTACCTGTTGACGGGCAACACCACCAGCGTCGCCTCCGGCCGCGTCGCCTACACCTTCGGACTGGAAGGGCCGGCCGTCACCATCGACACGGCGTGCTCCTCCTCGCTGGTCGCCCTGCACCTGGCGGCCCAGGCGCTGCGCTCCGGCGAGTGCTCGCTGGCGCTGGCCGGCGGCGCCACGGTCATCGCCTCGCCCGGCATCTTCACCGAGTTCAGCCGGCAGCGCGGCCTGTCGCCCGACGGGCGGTGCAAGGCGTTCGCCGACGCCGCCGACGGAACGGGCTTCGCCGAGGGCGTGGGCCTGGTGATGCTGGAGAAGCTGTCGGACGCGCGGCGCAACGGGCACCGCGTGCTGGGCCTGATCCGGGGCAGCGCGGTCAACCAGGACGGCGCCAGCAACGGGCTGACCGCTCCCAACGGGCCGGCGCAGGAGCGCGTCATCCGCAGCGCGCTGGCCGACGCCCGGCTCTCCCCGTTCGACGTGGACGCGGTCGAGGCGCACGGCACGGGCACCGCGCTGGGCGACCCGATCGAGGCCGAGGCGCTGCTGGCGACCTACGGGCACAACCGCCCCGCCGAACGGCCGCTCCACCTGGGTTCGGTGAAGTCGAACATCGGCCACACCCAGGCCGCCGCCGGCATCGCCGGCGTCATCAAGATGGTCGAAGCCATGCGGCACGGCGTGCTGCCGAAGACGCTGCATGTCGACCAGCCGTCGGAGCAGGTGGGGTGGGACACGGGCGGCGTGGCGCTGCTGACCGAGGCCCGGCCGTGGCCGGAGGCCGACCGGCCCCGCCGCGCCGCCGTCTCCTCGTTCGGCGTGAGCGGCACCAACGCGCATGTCATCGTCGAGCAGGCCCCGCCGCTGACGACGGACGCGGAGGAGAACCCGAACGGCGAGGCGGCGGAGGCGCAGCGGCCCGGTTCCTTCCCGTATCTGCTGTCGGCGCGCAGCGAGGCGGCCCTGCGGGAGCAGGCCGTGCGGCTACTGGCGCACGTGGCGGGCATCCCGGCGGACGACGCGGACGTACGGCTCGCGGAACTCGCGTCCGCGCTGGTCACCACGCGCGCCCGTTTCGAGCATCGGGCGGGTGTTGTCGCGGGCACCCGGGAGGAGTTGACGGCCGGGCTGTCAGCCCTGGCCGAGGGCCGCGAACACCCGACCCTCATCACCGGCACCGCACAACCCACCGGCAAGATCGCCTTCCTCTACTCCGGCCAGGGCAGCCAACGCACCGGCATGGGACGAGAGTTGTATGCCGCCTATCCGGTGTTCGCCGAAGCGTTCGACGCCGCCTGCGCGGCCTTGGACCCGCACCTGCCGCAACCGTTGAAGCCGATCGTCTTCAGCGAACCCGACACCCCGGCAGCCGAACTACTGCACACCACGCAGTACACCCAACCCGCCCTCTTCGCCTTCCACACCGCCCTCCACGCACTGATCACCCACCACGGCATCACCCCGGACTATCTGACCGGCCACTCCCTCGGCGAGATCACCGCCGCCCACCTCGCCGGCGTTCTCTCCCTGGAAGACGCCGCCATCCTGGTCACCACCCGGGCGCGCCTCATGCAACAGGCCACCCCCGGCGGCCACATGATCAGCATCAACGCACCACACAACCACCCCATCGTTCAGCGTCACCTGACCGAGCAGCCCGACAAGCTGGCGATCGCCGCCATCAACACCGCCGACAGCGTCGTCATCGCCGGAGACGCCGAAGCCTGCGAAACACTCGTTCAGGAACTCACCGAAGAAGGCATCCGCACCCGGCGGTTGAAGGTCTCCCACGCCTTCCACTCCCCCCACATGGACCCCGTCCTCGACGACTTCCAGACAACCGCAGCGACGCTCACCTACCAGCCACCAACCACCCCCGTCATCTCCAACACCACCGGCGAGATCGCCACCACCGAACAACTCACCGACCCCGCCTACTGGACCCAGCACATCCGCAACACCGTCCACTACCACCAGACGATCCAGACCCTCAACCAGCACCACACCACCCAGTTCGTTGAGATCGGACCCGACACCACCCTCACCACCCTCACCACCACCCAAACCACCGCCACCACCACACCCACCCAACGACCCAACCAACCCC